>CAZXHT010000094.1:0-24349 GCA_964640665.1 uncultured Myxococcales bacterium | reverse complement strand
AAATTTTCAGCAACTAGTAGTATTAATGTTCTTAATGTACCAACGTCCCCCTCTACTCCCCTCTACTCCCCCTCTACTCCCCTCTACTGATGACCGCGGACAACAGCGTCCAGTAGGCAGGACAGGGGCACGGCCGAGATGGCGACCAGCGGCATCAGGAAACGATTGGAGTAGTCGGAACCGGTGATGAAGTCGTACTTGCAATAGAACAGAAAGGTCAGCAGCGAAAAAAGCAGGATTAAGGCGAAGGCGGGGCGACTCTTCTTGTAGAGTCGCCCGTAGCCGAACACGGCTAGCACGGCCGCGCCCGCGGTCGGAACCAGGCCGTGGACCTGGTCGATAAGCTGCAGGCGCAGACCATCGAAGAATGGGTAGGCGAAGCTGGCCAGATGGTCGCCGATCACCGAGTGACCGTGTTCAATCACCCATACTCGCGAATAGGACGTGACCCATGGACCACCGAATTGATACCAGTTGACGGCGGCGAAAGCTCCCAGCGAAATGGCACAGCCGATGCAATAATGCAGGCAGGTCTTCCAGTCGCGTATTACAATTAGCATAACTCCGGCCGCCAGCAGGCCTATGGCGTTAGGCAGTTTGGTCCAGACCGCCAAGCCGAAGAGTATTCCGGACCAAAGGCCTCTTTTTGTAAGAATCGCGCCTACGGCACAGACTAGCAACAAGGCTGCTAGGATGTCGGCCGAATAGGAGTAGGCGAAATGGTGAAACAGGGGAGTGATTCCGATAAGAACCGCTGCGATGCCGGAGGCTCCGGCGCTCGCATACATGGCTGCTACCCGGCGCATTGCCACAATCAGAGCCAGTAGCGTAAGCAAATTAAAAATCAGCAGGCCGAACCCTCCCCAGGCGGCGTAGAAGGGAAGCGACAGGAAAGGCAACACCAGGGTGTGCTTGGGATACCATTCGCCCCGTGATCCCCGAGCGATGTTGCTGTCGTACATGCCGATGTTCGTCCAAGGCTTTGGATTTTCAAAAATTGACGGATCGGACTGGTTGCGCTGGTCGAGGTCGAAATCATAAAGAATCGAGATCACAATGTTGGCATAGTAGGACGAGTCGCCCTTCATGTACGGCTCGTGCGGCAGGCGGACTGCAATTGTCTGTACATAGAACCCGAGACACAGCAATACGCAGACGAGGTCGAGAGTAATGGGTGATCGAACGATTTTTAAAAAAAGCGCGCGTCGTATTTTCCTGTCGCGCACAAGATCGCGAATACTCGCCCATCTCGCCCATAGCCGCAGGATCGCGGCGGCCAGCAACATAAGCAGGCTGAGCAGACTCACCAGGGTTCGAACCAGGTTGGAATGGCTTGAGGCAGTCTGGTCGAAGTTCGTCCAGGGTACCGGCGTCAAGCGGTCGAGGGGAATCGGTTCAAAGGACGACTGTTCCGGCGGCTTCCATCTGAACCGCAAGAAACTATCTCCGACACCCTGGGAGTACTGCAACCTGATAGAGTGTTCCCCAGGCGAAAGCTGCAGTGAGCCTTCTTTACGTCTGCGGACATGTATGCCGCCGTTGGCGACCACCGGCCGATCGTCGATCCACAGGCTCGAGCCGTCGTCGGAGTCGAGCAAGAATCCGTAACTGCCCTGGGTCACAATCTGTATGAAACCTTCAAAGCTAACGGAGTAGTTTGACTGGTTCGAAGACGCCAGGTTGCCGTCCAGTGATAGTTCCCAACTCCTGACGTCTCTGACCAGGACAGGCGCTCCCTGAAAGCGTGCCTTGGCGAAAAAACTCGCACGCAGACCGTGGCCGGCGTCGCCCTGGGAACGCGCCAGAAAAACGATCAGAGCCGTGGCCAGAAGGATCAGTGGTAGCAGCGGTGATCGCATGGCCTTGCTCACGGGATCTCCCATAGCTGCGTGCCCCACTGGTCGGCGCGCTTCACCAGACCGAGCGCCGGCAACTGCCTGACCGCCCGGTGACCGGAGGGGACAATAAGGTAACGCAGATGCAGATCCGCGGCATCCCGCCTGACGCGCTCCGGTGCAAGACGCATCTCGCCGCGCAATGCCCGCAGTAGCTGTGTATGGCGAACGAAGTCGAGCGCCTTGCGTGTTGTTCGCGATGCGTAGCCGCCGATCATCCGGTGCTGGTGGCCGGTCTGGCGCAAGAGTGCCTGGTTGGGATCGCCGATGTCATATACTACCGTGTCTACCGGCGATTTTTCGATCTCTTGTGTGAAATCGGGAAGAGCCACGGTACACGACTCGATCGGGTGGGGGAGCAATTCAGCGAGCACAAGCAAGATAACCGCCGCCGCTCCGATATGGCGCCGGTGCAGGATCCAGATTTTCCCATCACCCAGACGAGCCAGCAAGGCATCCAGGCCGCAAGCAGCCAGTAAAGCGCAAGCCACAATTGTGATCACATGCCAGCGCACTGGGGCTCCACTCATGCCAAGGATGGGAAAGATCTTTTCAAGAAGCTTGTAAGGCATGGGAATGCCGTCGTGGATGCGTCCGCCCCAGTGTAACACCGGCCCCAGCGAGAGCAACATGCCGCAAAGAGCGATCCCGGCCCAGCCCCATGGGCGGTCGCCGCGTCTCCGCAGAATGAACGCCATGACGGCCAGGGCGATGACCGAGTAGCCGATGTACTGATTGCACTCGGCCGAGTTGCCGCTCCATTTTCTCCAGATATCAATGAATAGCGGACCGTAGGCCGACACCCATGGCGGGATGAAAAAAGACTGAAAGTCAGCAGACCAATAACGCGCGTCGTGGGCCGGAACGAGATCGAGCCGCAGGTAACTGACCAACATGGCCGTAAGAAGCACGCCGGCGGTTGCAAGGAAGACCCCGGCCCCAATCGCAAACAGGAATTTTCGATCAAGAACGCGGCGGTGCTCCGTGACGAGTTTTGCACACGCCATCAGCCCGGTCATGACCAGGCCGGCCAGCAGGTAGTAGAACGAGCAGAAGGTCGTCAACGCAAGAGACACACCCATCCAGATCCCGTCTGTGATCTTGCGATTACGGAAGCTTTTGACTAAAAAAAACAAGAAAAGCGGTAGCCACTCCATGGCGACCAGTTGCAGGTGACCTTGCGCATGCGCAAAATGAAAGGGCGAGAAGGTAAAAACGCAGCCTGCCAGGAAGGCGGCCAGGCGATTTTTGAAAAGTTCGTGTGCCAGGAGATACATCGTGAATCCCGATGCCGCGAAGGAAAACAGGAAAACCAGGTTGTAGGCGGCGGGTTGCCCGCAGACGAGATCGAAAGGCAGGGCCAACAAGCAGTTGAAGGGGTTCAACGTGTGGAACAGGAGTGTATGACCGTGCGGATAGTGGAGCATGTCGGTGAAGTAGGGATTGTGCCCTGCAAGCAGTGCATGCTTGAACCACCACATGTTCCACAGGTTCTGAAAACCATCGCCGCCGTGCCCGGCTATATCCGTCGCAAAATGTGCCAGCACCCGGTAAGCATACAGGCAACTCATGACGATGTAGGCTGCAGCGGCCGCCAGGTTTTCCACGTTGCGGCTGAACCACGAAGTTTTTACCGCTTTTTGTGACACACTGCCTCCTGCGTATACGGCTCGGCTCAAAATCGCATGGACATGGGCAAATGGTCAAATATGTGACTTGCCTTACCGATATCAGTACGTTAGAAAACCAACATGACGACACAGGAGGGACGACGTGAAATCTTTCGCATTCAAGAAATGCAGGTATTTCCTCGGGCGACTGGAGCGCGGTGACGATATCCTTGCGGGCTTGATCGATTTCTGCAACCAGGAAGATATCGAAGCGGGAAACATCAGCGCCATTGGGGCCGTAGAAAGCGGCGGCGTAGGCTATTTCGACCAGGTTGCCTCTGAGTACCGCCAGGTGCGCTTCGACCAGGGTATGGAGATTGCCTCCTTGACGGGCAATATCTCACTCAAGGACAGCAAGCTTTTCTTGCACTGTCACGTGGTCCTGGCCGACCAACAGGGCCGCTGCTTCGGCGGACACCTGCTCGAGGGCAACATCGCCTTTGCCTGCGAGTTCAGCATTCAGGCGCTCACGGGAGAACCCCCGTTACGGCTTCCTGACGAGGCAACTGGGTTGTTTCTGTGGTAATAGTGTGGGGTTCTATCTCTTCTTCAACGAACTGATTACCTCGCGAGCCTTCTGTAAGGCCAGCACAACCTTCTTTTCGCGAAGCCTCATGCGCTTCTCCTGCTCTTTGGACGTTTCGAGCTTATTCTTCAGTAGTTCGAACTTCTCCTTGGCTTGCTGCATGGCTTCCTGGTAGCGCGAAATTTTCTTATCCTTGATCTCCTTGAGTTTCTCAAGGGCCATGACCTTGTCCTGTTCGGCCTTTTCCAGTACCTCTTGGGTGCCCACCTGCAAGGCGGCGATCTCGTCGTTTTTCCCTGCCTCGAACTCTACCAGTCGCCGTTCGTGCTGACTTACAAGATCCGTGAAATGCTTTTCGTGCGACTGTTTCAACTCTTCCACGGCACCAGCCTGTTGTTCGCCTTGCCTGGCCAGTTTTTTCACCCGCGAACGCAATTCCTCAAGCTGCTCGTCTTTTTCACGCAGAGTCGCCTGCGACTGTGTGGCGCTATCCCCGGCCTCGTCGATCTGTCCTCGCAACATGGCCAGGTCTTCCTCGACGTCTTCGAGCGACTCGCTTTTGGCTGCCAGCTTTGCCTCGAGCTGTTGTTTCTCTTGTGTCAGCTGATCCATCGCCTGCCGGTTGTTCTGGCTGGCTCCTTGAAGCGACTGTGTCAACTCATGTTCACGGGCAGTAAGCAACTCCTGCTGTTGCCGGGAGACGCCCAACTCTTCGGAAAGCTGACTGTTTTGCTGTTCGAATTCCGAGATCCTGGAAGACAGATCGTCTTTCTCCCGGTTGAGCTGCTTGATCTTCTCGGACGACTCGCGCTCCATTTTCGAGGCCTTGAGCAAGGCGGACTCGACGCGCTCTTCCATGACTGCGATCTTTTTCTTAGCCTTGCCGTAACGCTCCTGCAGATCGGATTCGACGTTCTGTTTTTCTTCGTTCAGCTGGGCAACCTGCTCCGCGAGCCGGGCCAACTCGGAGTCCTTGTTCTCCAGCTTGGCCATGGCCTCCTGCTCGATCTTGGCGTTATCTTCAGAGGCAGACTCGGCAGAGTTCTTCAGCGCCTGGAACCTTTGGCGTTCTTCTTCCAACTCGGCTTGTAGACGGTTGACCTCTTCCTGGGCGTTCGCGGAGGTCTGCTCGAGCTTTGTCTCGATGCTCTCTCTCTTCCTCGATAGCTCGCCAAGTTGCTCTTCGAGAGATCTGCGCTCGGCTTCGGCCCCTGACTGCGCCTGCGATAGTTTCTCTTCCGTCTCGGTCAGGCGTGTATCGAGAGACTCGTTTTCGGATTGGAGCTTCTCGATGGTGGACGATGACTCACTTCTCTCCTTTTGCAGAGTTTCTTCAAGCAGGCTGATGTTTCGCTCGCGGTCTTGAATGCGGGCGTTCAGCTCCTGCTCGCGCACCTGCACTGCCTGGGCCAGCTCGCCGATTTGCGTCTCGAGCTTGGTGCGTTCAGAGTCCCACTCTGCCTGCAGGCTGGATTTTTGCTCCTCGAAGGCAGCCTGTACGGCTTGTTTCTGCTCTTCGGCGTCGGAAAGCGCCTGGGCGCTGCTGTGTTCGAGGCCGGCATGCAGCTCGGCCGCTTCGCGCAAGGCGGACTCCAGCTCTAGTGTTCTCTTTTCGAGCGCCTCTTTCTCTTCCGTCATGGCATCAAGCGAATCCTGCAAAAGGTCCGCCCGGCCACGCTCGACATCGACTTCCTGGGTCAGCTCTTCTTCGCGGGTTTCCTTCTCCTGGGTAACCTCGTCGAGAGATTCCTGAAGCAGATCGACCCTTTTGTGCGCATCTTCAATCTGCTCATGAGAATCCTGAGACTCTTCCTCCTTCTTCTGGCTGAGAAGTTGGAGAGTCTCCTGGAGCACCTTGACCTTGTCGATCTGCTCATCGAGGGCGGCCTGAAGCTCTGAACGCTCTTGCTCGAAGCGACGGACGTTTTCTTCCAGCTGGCGGGTGACATCGTCGAGCTCCCCACGGGTCTGATCGAACTGCTGCGACAGACCCGCGCGCTCCTGCTCGGTGTTCTCCAGCTTTTCTTCCTGGGCCCTGTACTTCTCGTTCAAGGTTTTCAGGTTCAGGTTGATCTCGTCGTAGCGGGCCTTGGCCTTGGAACCCTCTTTTTGGGCCTGGCTCAACTCGCGCTCTCTCTTCTTGAGGTTCTTGCGCAGGAAGTTGAGCTTGTTGTCGAAACCGTATTCTCCCTCGATCTCATCCTCGACGATAGATTTGCGCTTGCGTTTGGGAGGAGGAGGAGGAGCCGAGGATTTTCCGGCGGGCGCCTTATCTTCGGTGAGGTGGCTGAAAGCGGCGTCGAGATCCGGCTCGTCGGCGCTGCCGGTGGATGTTTTGACCGGGACAACCTCATGAGGTTCTTCGATCGGCTCGAGTTCCTCGATCGGCTCGAGTTCTTCGATCGACTCGACGAGATCCGGCTCGGCAATGGCCTCTTGATCGCTTGCGTCCGTCTCGGGCGTCTGCACAGTCAGGTTAGAGAAGGCCGAATCGAGCTCGTTTTCTTCGTCTTCTTCATGATCCGAGGCCGGCGGCGGCGCCTCCTCGGCAACCCCCAGAAGCTGGGCCAGCCTGTCTGCCACGGCACCGGCGGACTGGTCTTTGAGCATATAGGCGTCGGCCGGGGTCTTGTGGCCCTGGTGCTGTTCGAAGGTGTCGGGGGTCTCGCCCGAGGAGATGATTATTAAGGGCACTTCCTTGAGATTCTTGTTTTTCTTGATCCGATTGCAAACGGAGTAACCGCTCATGCCGGGAAGCTCCGCAGCCAGGAGAATGCCGTCGGGCGGGTTGTTCTTGGCCGTGTCTATCCCCGCGTGCCCCTCGGCCACCGAGGTGACAGCCAAGCTGCGCTGCTGCAGCAATTGGCTAATCTCCGCCTCGAAGACGGGATCGTTTTCTATGATCAGTACGCGTTTTTGTTTCATATTGTCGGCCGGGGCGGCCGCCCAATTCACTCCCGCCAGCCCCAGGTAAGCTATACTACTCTACCTGTAACACTTCAAGAAAAATACCAAGAATCACGGCCATCAGGGCGTGACGTAGATCAACTCGATGTGAACGCTTTCGCCCTCGCCGAAAAACTCGCACGGATCGTAGTGCGTCGCGAAGGAGATCGTGCCGCCGGGCGCCTGGGGATCAGGAGGGTTCGTGGGCGGGGAGTAGTTCCAGGTAGGAACGCAGGCCAGGCCGCCGGGGCACGAGTCGTCGTCGGGGCCGCTGCAGTCGGTGAGCTTGACCTCGTCCGTGTAACCGCAGGAGTAGCGCGGCACCGGCGTGCCGTTGATCAGGATGTTAGCCAGGTCGGGATCGAGGATTTCCTCGGACAGCAGGAAGATCTTGGGACAGGCCACGAAAGTGCCAAGCTTGGCCATGGTTTCGGAAAAATCGCTCTGGCAAATAGTGTCCACGAAGCCGTTCTTGCCTATGCCAAACAACTCAGCCAGCTTGATGTAGCGGGTTCCGGGTTCGGCAGTACAGTTCCCTCCCGTACATCCAAGAGTAGTACAGGCGTCGACAATCTCCCACCTCGAACCGGTGTTTTCATATTCAATGGTGGTTGTAGACAAATCATTTACGTCCTTCATTCCCACGATAGCGGCGAACTTGACCATGCCTTCGCGATTGCCCTTGACGTCCATCAGATCTTGATAGTAATCCTCGACCGGAGTCAGGCGGTAGACCTTGCCCTCGGGGTCGTTGAAATTGCCGTCCGGATCGACACCCTTCGCCGCGTAGTAGCAAGCGTCTCCACTGATTCCCGGGATTCCTTCGGTGACGTCTCCCACCTCTCCACAGTCGTTCTCATCCGAGATGACCACCACCACGAGAGTTGCATCTTTGCGAAGAAAATTACTATTCCAGGAATTTATCAAGTTGCCGCTAAGGGCCGTTATCACTGGCGACAAGCCGCGCTCGTAGCCGCAACCGTTGATGCCGGTAAACACCATTCCTTCGGCAAAGGCGCCGCTGTCGTCGTAAAAACAGTTCTTCTTTGCTGGTAAGACAACCTTCGGACAGTCGGGATCGGTTCTGCAAACGTAATCCGGAAAATCGATTGTACCATCGTTATGACAGATGTTGTTCTGGAACCTGCCGCTTTCACCAGTGTCATTCATGCAGGAACCAGGGAACGGCAACGTGTCACACCGCGGACAATTGTAAGATTCCACCCCGGTGGTGATGACGGCGATTCGGTAGTTGCTGCCGAAGTAATCTTCGAGTTTAGAGGTGAAAGCGCCGAACGACTGGCCGAGTTGGCTCTGCTCGCCGACCATCGAACCGGAGTTGTCGATCACGAACAGGATGTCGGCCTGGGAGGCGATTCTTATCGTCTGCGTCCAGCGCTTCTCCTTGATCACCGAACTGGGCAATTCCTCGAAGCCGTAGTTCTGGCAACCCAGAATGGTTAGACCTGTAAAGAGGGCCAAGACGCCATACCAGCTTTTCACGATCATCACGACCTCCTGTGAGCTTGGACCATTATCGTACCAATATGCCCGTCACGTCAACCTTGAAGAAGACCCATGGGAATATGAGCATCAGGGAGTGACGTATATCAATTCTATGTGGACAACGTCGCCATCCTCGAAAAACTGGCACGGATCGTAGTGCGTTGCAAATGTGATGGTTCCTCCTGGGGCATCCAGGTCGGGAGTCTCGATGGGGTCATGGTATTCCCAGGTCAGAACACAAGGCACGCCCCCTGGGCAGGGTGAGTCCGAGGGCCCCGTACACTCTACAAGACGAACCTCGTCAGTAAATTCGCAAGAATATCTGGGTACCGGCTCGCCGTTTATCAGGATATTTGCAAGGTCAGGGTCAAGAATTTTCTCAGAAAGTAAAAAGATCCTTGGACACGCAACGAAGGTGGCCACCTTTCTCAGGGTATCGGAAAAATCGGATTGACAGATAGTGTCAACGAATCCGTCTTCGTCCTTTTCGAGGCCGAACGCCTGAGCCATCTCGATGTAACGAATTCCGGGCTCTGCAAAGCAGAATTTACCGGTGCAGTCCGGTGTTGTGCAAGCATGTTCGACCTTCCAGAGGGAATCTTCTTTATAATATTCGATTGTAGTTGTTGACAAATCATTGATGTCCTTCACACCCACGATAGCGGCGAACTTAACCATTCCATCCCGGTTGTTCTTAATCGCCAGCAGTTCGTTTTTGTAATCCTCAACAGGCTTCAGTTTGTATGGTTTACCGTCAAGATCAGTGCTACTGCCGTCTCCTCCAACACCCTTTGATGCATAATAACAAGCATATCCAGCCCCGTAGTCTCTGCCTTCGGTAATATCACCCACCTCACCACAGTCATCCTCGTCAGAAATTACCACTACAGCAAGTGTAGCGTTGGGACGTAAGAATCCCGAGTTCCAGCTTCCGGACAGTTCTTTGAGAGCGTTGATGATAGCAGAAAGCCCGCGTTCGTATCCGCACCCAATGACGCCAGTCAGGGCGAAACCGCTTTGCGTATCTAAATCGAAGAAGCAATCTTTAGTCGATTGTAACAACACTTTCCCACAGGCCGGATCCGTCGTGCAGGTATAGTCAGGAATTTCGATGCTGCCATCGTTGTGACAGATACGATCCTGGAACCGCCCGGCTTCTCCGGTTTCATTAATGCAGCCCGAGATAATATTGCCGCCACAAGGCCGACAACTTGGGCACTCTATGCCAGTGGTTATTACAGCCAATCGGTATTTATCACCGAAATACTTCTCAAGTTCGGATGTGAATACTCCGAAGGATCGTCCTAGCTGAAGTTGTTCTCCGGCCATTGATCCCGAGTTGTCAATCACGAATAGAATATCGATTTCAGATGCTATTGTGATTGTCTGAGACCATATCTTTTCCTTGATCACCGAGCTGGGCAGTTCTTCAAATGAGTAGTTCTGGCAACCCAGGATGGTCAAACCGGCAACGAAAACCACTAAACCACACCAGCTTTTCATTATCATAGCCACCTCCCTTTAGCCTGACCCGCACCAGGCGGCTTTTGTCTCGTTTTTCATCCTTCCGTGGCATTTGTGCCATAGTTGTTGGTTTGATATGTTCCTCATGGATAGTCCAAGAATATCAAGCCATGATTGGTGCCAGCCACTTCGGGAGTACAATATGAGTAAAATAGTTGATTCAAAAATCAATTCAAGTGCGGTAAATAAGCCCCTTTCGGTGAGGTTACAATCTGGCTGGAAAGTGTATTTAAGATGTTAATACAGGCTAGTGTAGCTGTCATCCGAATGTCGTGAGATTGGTATGGATCTTGCTCCATAGTGTGGTGATCTTTGGTCACGGAGGGCCCCATGAATGTGAAGGATGTTGCTTTCTCTCCTGATACAGACAGTAAAAAAGCAGGCAGCCTGCTGTCGCTTACGAGCAAGGCCCTCGATATCGCAACCACAATTCGCAGAAAGTTCAGAAACCCCGGTGGCAGCTCGATGAAGCAACGCCTCGAGACAATGAGGCGCGAAGGGTCTTCGAGCCGTGACATATACGCGGCAGGCTGGGAAGAGGGACGGCGCGAAGAATTGCAGGATCTGACCGACGTGCTTTTCAGTTGCCAGGAGAAAGGCCTGGGTCGGATGAGCATCATCCAGGAGTCAAACACGCACCTGGTCGTGAAGGTCTATGACTGCGCCTCTTGCCAGGGCGACAGTCGCTATGACGATTGTTCATTCGTAGCCGGATTCATCGCAGGCGCGCTTGTGGCCGCCGGAAAACCCGAGAGCGTGAATGTAAAGGAGAAATCATGCGGCGAGTACCCGGGACGCACCTGCGTCTTCGCCGCTAGCTGGTAAGTATTTTTTCTTTCCCGCACACTCACAAATGGAACTCGGTTTAGTCTTCATCGAATTGACAAAGCGCATCTAATTTGTTTGACTGTCTCCCGATCCTCGGGGAGACGATTATGCCCAACGACGCCGAACTCGCTGAAAAAATTACTGCGCTCGAGGAGCAACTGGCCGAGGATCCCGGTTCGACACTGTTCTGTGAACTGGCCGAGGCGCTGGCGGAGGCCGGCCGCAACGGCGAGGCAGTCAAGGCCTGCGAGCGGGGCCTGGGCTACAATCCTGTACTGCCCGGCGGGCATCTTGCCTACGGCAAGGCTTTGGTAGGGCTTGGAAAAAACGAAGAGGGCATGCAAGCCTTCGAACGAGCCTGCACACTGAAGCGTAACGATATCGACGTTCTGGCGCAGATCGCCGAGTTCCTCGTGGCCGCGGGGCAAGCGGAGACCGCTTTCCCGTACCTGCAAAAAGCTCTCGACATCGACGACACTGACGAACGTATCGTCAGATTGCGAGACGTGCTGGCTGTGGAAAACCCAGAAGACCTCAGGGTCGAGACGGAGCGCATTACGATCGATCGCCAGATGCTCGAAAACGATGATGGCGGGATGACCGCCGCACCCGAGGAAGCCGGCGACAGCCTGGATGTTCCCGATGTTTCCGTTGAAGCGGCGGATGACGATGACGACATGCGGGTGCCGACCGAGGAAATCAAGTGGCCGGATTGGGAGAGCAGGCCACCTCCTGCGAACGACGCCTTCGCGGCACAGGATGAAGGCATGCAGGAGTTGGGCGAAGAAGACGACGAACCCCCGACCGTCTACTCGCCCAATCCACTCGACGGCAAGTCCGGAGCGAATTCTGAATCAGTAGACAACTCAAGACCGGATCAGGAAACGATCATGGATCCGTCGCCAGGGCTCAGGGCCGAGATAGACAACGCCGTTGGGATGGCTGTCGGTCAACAGAAGGCCGAGCCTCCCACCATGTTCGACCCCGGCCAGGCGCAGCTACAACCGCAACCCATGTCGGACGGACGGCAGGGCGGAGAGCCCCCGACGATGTTCGCCGGAAGTGGCGAAAAGCAACCACCCCCGACACGATTCAGTCCGACTCCCGCCACCGCGGCCCCGTTTCACGACGTTCTGGCCAAGGCGGAGACATTCAGCTACCTGAAGGTTTTCCTGGTGCTGATACCTTTTCTGGTAGTCGGCCTGGCTCTCGGCGGGTACGTTGCCTACCGTCACATCAAGGCGGATAAGATTTCCGGATTGCTTGACCAGGCGACGGCATCACTGGCTTTGGACTCTTTTCTCGGCTACAGCGATGCGCGCACGACACTTGCCAAGTTGCTCGATCTGGATGAACACAACACGCGGGGCATTGCATTGATGGCCCTTACCTGCGCAAGGCTTAACGACGAGTTCGGGCCGAACATGACCCTCAAGGAAAAGGGCACCGAGCTGCTCGATCGAATCGACAAGACTGCCCTGGCTCCGGAGACAAAAGACGTATTGCTGTGGGCAAGATTTCACCTCCACCAGGACAAGCGCCTGACCGGCAAATTGTCGGCGCGTCTTGAGAAATCCGCCCACGATGCGAGCCTGCTTGCCCTGGCGGGTGAGTTTGCGGCGCGCCGTGGGGACCGGAAAAAAGCCGAAGAACGCCTGAGTACGAGCATCGCGGTGGATCCTTCCAGGATCAGGTCATTGTATCGCCTGGCCGTCATCGAATACGGGTCGGGCAAAACACGCAAGGCCACCCAGCGCCTCGAACGGGCACTGGAGATCAACGGCATTCACGTCAAGTCTCTCTTGTTGATCTCGAAAATAAGAATTGCCGTTGGAAGTTCGCTGGACCAGGTGAAGAGTGATCTCGAGAAAATTGTCGAGTTGCCTCGGGTAACGGATCGCGATCGAGCACAAGCACACTTTTTGCTGGCTCGTCTTTCGTTTGGCAACTTCGAGCGCTCGCGGGCCGTAGCCGAGGTAAAAACCGCCAGCGGGCTCATGCCGGACGACGTTGCCTTCGAATTCAAGCTGGCTCGCTTGTGTGCCGATTTCTACGAACTAGATGAAGCCGCTTCCAGGGCCAGGGGTGTTTTGAAAAAAGATTCCGAAAACCTCGATGCGTTGCTGTTGTTGACTGGAACATACCTGCGGAGGGGCAAGGCGAAAAGGGCACTGGCCGCTTTAGACGATCTGGTCGGAAAGAAGGTGCCCGCGGCGCGTTTTCTGGCCTTGAGAGGAGAGGCCCTGCTGAGTGTCGGTCGCTACGGGGATGCCTTGCAGGATCTCAGATCGGTCCCCGCCGGCGCCAGGGAGAAGCGCCTTGCCAACGCGCTTGCGGCAATCGCACAGATCAAAAAAGGCGCTGTCGATAAAGCCTATCGCAGGGTCACCTTGCTGATCGGCGAGTATCCCAGATTTGCCCTGGCGCACTATGTAATGGGTCTTTACCGCCAGGCCAAGAGACAGAACCGCAGCGCCGAGACATCCTTCAAGAAGGCCGTCAGTCTCGAACCCCGGGAATTTTTGGCATACGACAGTTTGGCGGGCCTGGCCTACGACAGGGGAAAAAAGAATTCGGCCCTGAAATATGCCCGTAAGGCGCTCAAGGCCAACCCGTTCGATCTCAAGGCGCGCCTGCTGTCCGGACAGATATTGCTCGATATTGGGAATGCATCCGGCGCTCTGGACGCCTTTGCACGCGTGGTGGCCCAGGATAATTCCTCGGCGGATGGCTTCGTTGGCATGGCCGAGGCGTTATTGGCGTCGAACGAGGCCGAGAAAGCCTTGAAGGCGATCAACAAGGGCATCAAGGCCGGCGCCGGGGACGAGCACGCCTATCACGTACAGGGAAAGACATACCTGGCTCTGGCCCTCTTTTTCAAGGCTGCCAGGGCTCTCAACAAGGCCGATCGCCTGAAGCCGAAAAACCCTGAGATCCTGGCGGACCTGGGATTGGCGCAACTCGGAACGCGTTCGATCACCCGCGCCGAGAAAAGCTTCAAGGAGAGTCTCCGGAGAGGCAGGCTGCCGCGGGCCATGGAAGGGTTGGCCAGGGCCAAACTCGAGCACCATAGCTACAAGGATGCCGCCGGGGCTTTCGAAAAAGCCGCCAGGTACGCCAGAAGAAAAAAGTGGTCTGCCAAGGAAGTGGCCCGGCTTTACATGCAGGGCGGACATGCATGGGTCAAGGAGCGCAAGGTCACAAACCACCTGGCCGGGGCGCGACGCCTGTACCGCAAGGCGATCAGCCTGGTTGCCGACGATCCGGAACCGCTTTTTTTCCTGGCGACCAGCTACGATCGGGACGACAAGATCGCCGCCGCCAGGAAAACATACCTCGAGGTGCTGAAGCTGAAATCCGACCACCCCGGGACCCTCTTCAGACTTGGTCTTCTGGAATACGACCAGGGAAAAGACGATCTGGCGAAAAAGTACCTCGAACTCTTCATAAAGACCGGTCCCAAGGGAAAAGATCGCAGCCGGGCGAAGAAGGTTCTGGGTAGAATAAAATAACTTTGTAAACCGACAGACTGGCATGAAGAACAACGAAAAGACACCCGGCAAGTTCGTGGTCATCGAGGGAATCGACGGATCGGGAACTACAACCCAGTCCAGGATGCTCGTCGATTGGCTGACCTCCCGCGGGCTTGCCGGAGCCCTGACCAGTGAGCCCAGCGGCGGACCGATCGGATCGTTGTTGCGACAGGTTCTCAAAGGCCGCGCGATTGCCCGGGATGCCGACGGGAATGTACGCCCGATTCACAACGACGCCATAGCCTTGTTGTTTGCGGCCGATCGAATGGATCACCTGGACAGTGAGATCCTTCCGCTTCTGGCCGGCGGGGTGAACGTGGTTTCCGATCGTTACTACCATTCGAGCTTTACCTACCAGTCGCTGATAGGCGATCTCGAGTGGATCCGGGTTCTGAACGGGCATGCGCGCCAGCCGGATACAACCTACCTGCTGCATTGCACGGCCGAGGAGGCAGGCATGCGAATGGCGCGCAGGCGAGCTTCCAGCGAATTGTACGAGGTTCTCGAGACACAAAAGAAACTCGCGACGGCCTACCGGGAACTTGCCGCAAGCCTGTCCGAAGAAATGGTCATTATCGATGGGACCGGCTCTGTTCAGGAAGTCCACCGATTGATCACATCCGACCTGAGCACAAGATTCGGCTGGTAGGAGAACTCACGCGTGGGACGCTTCGACGCCATCATCGTGGGGGCCAGCTACGCCGGCTTGGCCGCGGCCACCCAGATGCCCGGGCGCAGGTTGCTGGTCCTGGAACGCCACGACTCGGTCGTGGCCAGGCAGCGGGGCTCGCTGGGGCTTCTGCTTCCCGTGGGGGAAAGCGTCGAAGTCAGGGGCAATGACTTGTTTCTGAAGGAGATGGACCTCTTCGTGGAGAACGGCGTTCGCCAGAAGTTCGTTCGCCTGCGCTTACGGGGACTTGCGGAAAATCTCGATTTCTACCCGCGCAGGTCGCTGGTGCTCGTGGACGAGGGACGCGTCAAGGGAGCCCTGCTGCGCATGGTCAAGGAACTCGGCGGCGAAGTAGTGATCGGATCCACCGTGCGCAGCATCGATACTGACGGGAGGGAAGCCAGGGCGCGCACCGACCTGGAGCACGTTGCCAGAGTGCTGATTGGAGCCGACGGAGTCGGCAGTGTGGTGTCCCGTTCGCTGGGAATCCGCCGCGAAAAGCGTTTGATTCTTTTCCAGCGCGAAGTCGAGTTGAGCAAGCTGGACATTCCAGACGAAACGCTTCTCATACAGTTTGACGACGCCCGGAACTTCTTCTCGGCGCACGCAATCGGAGACCGCTACCGGGCCGGCGTGATCCAGGTGATCGGACCACACGACGTTCCCGACGATCTGGAGTCGAGGCTGGAGGATAAAGTAGAGCGCTTCGGGGCGGGACGCCTGCTGGATGGGCGCGGCGCAGTTGTGCGCTTGTTTCAGCCTGCGACGACGGCCTTTCGATCGAACGTCATCATTACCGGAGATGCGCTGGCCGCCTATGGGTTTGCGACCATCACCGGCGCGCTGGCCATGGGAACGTTGGCGGGCCGCTCGGCCAACCGCTTCCTGGCCGGCAGCCACTACGCCCTGCCGGACTACCAAGACAACTGGAAGAAAGTATCCGGTCAGAAAACGATCGAAAGACTGCGCCTGGCCATGTCCTTGCTCGGTCGAATCGGTGGGGACAGGGTGGACAAGATCCTCAAGGCGGCACGTGGTCCGGGAAGGCGCCCGGGGGTCAATCCCAACCTGGCATTGCGCCTGCCCGCCATCCTCTGGAGCCTGTTTGCGTGATCCCAATCACAACCGATTTTCACGATCTACGTGTGAATTCTGCCACTTTTGTCGCGGTTTCTAATTGTCTGTTTGCGTCGGCCGGCATGCCTGCGCGTAGCGCTGCCCGACAAGCCATCGAAAAGAAAAGTCTAAAGCGCACCCGGCACATGATCCTGTCTTTTTCCGGCGGCTTGGCACGGGATTTGCTTTTCAAACTACACAACTGAACGAGTTGCAACCAGGGACGGTGCGTCATGTTCATGAATATCCGGGTGAGGTCGGCCATGAAAAATAGAATCAAAAAGTCACTGAACGATCGCCGGGATTCGCCAAGGTTCGAAACTCCCCTGTTCGTCAGACAAACTTCGGGAGAGTTTCAGGAGCGTTACGGAAGAGTCGGCATCGGCGGCTTCTATTTCGAGACGGACGTCCCTCCCAGGGTGGGGCAGCTGCTGGATGTCAAGCTGATTCTTCACGGCCTGGGAATCGAGCTCCAGACGCGAGGGCGCGTGATCGGCGTCTACCACATGAACGATTTCACACAGGTGGCCGCCCGCTTCGAGGAGATCACCTTCGAGGCCGAGCGCATGCTGGCCCGCTGGCTCGACCTCCTGGTCCACGCCCAGAGCACCCCCGCCGCGGCCTGAGCGCCGCTTTACAGTTCGTGCCGCGAACAGGCGTTCATCAGAACATTAACCTTGTCGAGATCGGTGCCGTTGAAGGTAACCAGATCGTCGAAGCTCAAGTCCGCCCGCAAACTGATCGGATCCAGCGTCACGCTGTCGCCCGTGGCCAGGTCGTCCATCCCGCTGGGCGGATCCGGCAGGGTGTATCCGACGGTCTGGCCGTTGGCCATGTAGACTTCCCACTTTCCCAAGGCTCCGCGTATGGTGCTGCGGAAAAGCGTGCTTCCGGTCACGCCCGAGGCAACCATGGTCCGATTCAGCGGCGTGTAGCTGGCGTCCATCGGGAAACCGAGGAACCCGGATTCGAAGGTCAGATCCGCCGGCAGGCTCTCCTCGTTGTAAAGCACCAATGCCACGTCGGTCGGCATGTTGTTGACGTCTCCCGACGGAACCGCCAAGATCAGCATCATGTAGCGGCCGGCCTGGAGGCCGCCGTAGGCCGGCGCCATCTTCATCATCAGCGGCTCGGCGGTTCCGTCGGCGTCGGCCGCCTCGGAAGTGAGGCCGAGAGGCGTCAGTCCATAGCTGTTCATGGCGCCCGCTAAAAAGACCGCCGTGCTGATCCTGGCGTTGCCGTGCATCGGCAAGGTCGGGGGCGTTACGAAGACCGACATGCTCTGGGGCTGCGTGGGGGACAGGTCAACCGAGTTGAGTTGAGTCCAGTCGGGGCGCATCTCGGCGCTGTCTCCGTCCCCGTCGATGTCGTCGCCGTCGGCCACCTTGGGAATGGGGAAGATATCGACATTGGGCTTCAGGCCGTGATCGAAGACCGCGAAATAGGGCAGCAGCCCGACCAGGATCTCGCTTACCGAAGTGCCCGAGCCGATGATGTCCTGAAATGTGTTCATCCCCAGCGTGCCGCCCATCCCCCAGGCGGTACGCATTCCGCGCTGACCCTCGACGTAGTATTTCGTCTTGATATCGATCGGGAACCCCTGGAAGGAAACTCCCAGCACCATCTGGGCCGGCAGGCTGACGGGAAAGCTGCCCACGCCGGGAATCGAGACGGTGACCGTGAAGATATCGCCCAGCAGGCGGCCGAAGTTCAGATCGACCAGATTGCCGCCGATACTCGCACCGGCGAGGCCCAAAGAAACTTCTCCGCTACCAACGATCGTCATCCGTCCGGTGAAGCCGCCCGCCTTGGCCGGGTTGCTGCGCGGCGGCAGCGGCACCAGGATGTCGACCGAGGTGGTTCCCAGGATCGATACGTAGTCGTGGGCGGCGTCGAAAACGTGAATATCGGCGGATGCCTGGGGATCGGTAAATGTCGCCGTGCCGTCGGCCGCTGTTGCCTGTGTCTCCGAGTTGCCGCCCGCCACCAACATTACCTGCGCGCCGGTTATCGCCGCCCGGCTTGCGCGATCGACTACCGTGACACGCAAGGTGTCGGTTGCCGGCGCCAGCACGTTGGTGAAGGTTACCGGGTCGCTGACAACCGGCGGGCTGGTGTCCTGGGCAGTAGCGCTGAGCAGGGTGTCGCCGGCCTCGGCTCCACCGGTCAATAAACCGTCCACGTCGACGGCGGCCCTGGCAGGCACTGTCGAGGACCAGTCGAATCCGATGCCCGGAATGGCCTGTCCGTTGAGCGTCAGCGCCAACGCCCGAAGCTGGATCTGTTGCCCCGACTGGATCGGGCCGCCCGGTGTCAGGATCACAACCTGGTAAACCGTGTCGGGATCGCCAGGGTCGATGCACTCGCCGCCGACGCAAACTTTTCCGGCCTCGCAGTCTCCCGGACCTCGGCAGACTGCCGGCACGCACATTCCCCCGACACAGTCGTGTTCGGCATCGCAATCGGAGTCGCTGGTGCAAGGCGGAGTCTGGTGGCAGTGGCCGTCGGTGCAGATGCACGGCCGCGTCTGGCACATCTGCTCGCCGTTGCAATCCGCGTCGATGCTGCAAAGCGGCAGTTCTTCACAGATGTTGGCTATGCAGGTGTAGTTCGGATCGGTGCAGTCGCTGTCGTCGACGCAGGGTGTGTATTCCTCGCAGCGACCGTTGCGGCAACGCACGTGCTCGCCGCTGCAGTCGGCATCCTGACTGCAGAAGGGATCGACACACACGCCGTTTTCGCAGATCCCGTCACCCGGGCAGGTGTTGTCGTTGATGCACTGCTGCAGACAATGCCCATCCCGGCAGACCTGGGGAATACCGCCCGAGGGACAGTCCGCATCGACGGAACAGGGCCGGGCACACTTGCCTTCGGTGCAGACGGTTCCCGTGGGACAATCAGCATCCTCGCTGCAGTTCGGAGCAATCTGACAAGTGCCGTCCAGGCACAGCTCGTCGGCCCGGCATTCAACGTCGTCCGTGCAGTTGACAACCTCTCGCGGTTTGCAGCGGCCCTGGTCGCAGTACTCGGCCGGGGCGCAGTCGCCGTCGGTGGCGCATTCGTAGGCCACGCATTTGTAGTTCTCGTCACAGAAGTGATCCGCTTCGCAGTCCTGATCGACGCGGCAATCGCCGTCGACGCAGATGTTATCGGCGCAGTGCTGCTTGGCGGCGCAGTCCGAGTCCTGGGTGCACTGCGGCATGCGGCAGAAGCCTCCGTCGCAGACGCGCCCGTCGTGGCAATCGCCGTCGCCGGTGCAACTGTCCGCCGCCTTGCATTCGCCGTCGACGCAAGTAGCGTTAGCGGGGCAATCTACGTCACCGTTGGGGCAGGGGACATAGGAAGGACCCTCGCTGGAACAGGCGGCAATGAACACGACCAGGGCCAGGCATGAAAGGAACCACATGCGCGAGACCATCTTGACACCTCCATTTGAACTTGGTTGCCCGAGCCTAGCACGCTTGCAACAAAACGATCAAGGGGGCCTTGTTTTTGTTTGACAAGTTGCGTCGAAAACTGGTAACTCGTCACTCACGCACGGAGGACGCATGAGAAGGCTGTGTCTCGTATTGTTTGGTCTTCTGGTCTTGTTGTCGGCAACCGCATGCAACAAGGAACGGCCGCGCAAGCTCGACTACGCGGCCAAGGAAAAGGCCGGGCTCTACACGGCAAGCGGTCTCCCCGGAGAAGGTTTCATCGGCAATCCGAATTCGGCCACCGAGTTCACAGAGAAAAAGAAGACCACTCCCCAGGTCGAAAAGCCTCCGACTGATAACAAGAAGAAAACAAACCAGAAAAACTGATTTCAGCTTCGTCGCCTGAGCAGGAAAAGAGCCAGCAGGAGAAGCAGGCCGCCCGGAGTTTGTGTTGCGGGTGAGTCCGTACCGCAGCCGCAACCGCTGTCCCCGGCGCCGCAGTCGCTGTCATCGGCGTCGACGTAGCCGTCGCAGTCGTTGTCGATGGAATCCGTGCAACTCGTCTCGCTGCTTTCGGGGCGCGACAGCGGCTCACAGCTTTGCGGCTGTCCGCCGAGGCAGGCTTCGACGCTGGTCGCGCAGGCTCCGATACCGCAGCTCAGCCTGCCGAGATCCTCGTCGGTTTGCCCGTCGCAGTCGTCGTCCATGGCGTTACAGGCCTCGTCCGCCCCGGGATGGACAGCCGCGTCCGTGTCGTCGCAGTCGCCTCCGCCGCAGGTCGCGCTCGAGAACCCGTCGCTGTCCGTATCCTGGCAGCCGCACTGCAAGTCCTGCCCGCTGCAGTCCTGGTCGATGTCGTCGCCGCAGATCTCCGTAGCGCCCGGGTAGCTGTCGGCGTCGGCGTCGTCACAGTCGTCCCCGGCGGGACAGTCGGCGTCGATGGCGTTATGACCGTCATGGTCGGCGTCGGTGCAGTCGCTGGCACAGACATCGTCCTCGTCGGTCTGCGTGTCACAATCGTCGTCGATCTGGTTGCAAATTTCTGCTGCGCCGGGATAGACGAGTTTGTTGCCATCGTCGCAATCGGTGCCCGAGGGACAGTCTGCGCCCTCGGCGTAGTAGCCGTCGCCGTCGGCGTCTAAGCAGTTCTCGCAGCCGTTCTCGTCGGTCTGGCCGTCACAGTTATTGTCTATCGAGTCGCCGCAGGTTTCCAAAGAGCCCGGGTTAACCGCCAGGTCGGCGTCATCGCAATCGTCGCCGCCGCAGGCGTCGCTCTGGTAGCCGTCGCCGTCGGCGTCGACGCAGGCGCAGGCCTCGTCGTGGCCGTCGCAGTTCTGGTCTATACCATCCTCGCAGATCTCCGCGGCGCCGGGATGTATACCGGCCGCCGTGGCGACGCTGCAGCCGGGCGCCTGCTCGCTGCCGCTGTCACAGCAGTCGGTCGGCGTCGAAAAGCCGTCGTTGTCGTCGTCGGCGCCCCCCTGGCAGGGGTCGTCGGCAAGTGTCTTGACGATATCGAATTCCTCCATGATTCCTGAGCCCCCGCTGCCGAGAGTCAGGCAGGATGTGCCGGCTATCTGGGCCCGGATGTGCATGACGTTGTTGGCCACCGAAATTACCAGGTAATGATGCTTGAAAGGCGGATAGACGGCCGCCCCGCCGCCGCCCGACACCATGTAGACGGTGCCGTCGTCAGTCGAGGCCACGTCCTGGTCGTTGAAGCGGGGGCCGTCATGCTGGTAGAGGTGATCGTGCCCGGTTAACACCAAGTCGACGTGGAACTGATCGAATACGGGTATGAAAACGGGGTTTTGCCCGTCCTCGTTGCCGCCGTGTCCGCCGATGGAATATATCGGCCGGTGAAAGTAGACTATCTTCCACATGCGATCGGTGTTGCTCAGGTCGTCCACCAGCCAGTCGTGCTGTTTCTGGTACTTGTAGCTCCCGTCGTCCTTGAATGTCTCGGTCGACAACGCCGCGAAGTGAATGTTGCCGTAGTCGAATGAGTAGTAGTCCTCGGTGTTGGTGATCTGGTTGCGGGGCAGGGCCCAGATCTTGTTATAGTTGGCCCCGTCTCCCTGGCCGGGACCGTCGTCGTGATTGCCCAGGCAGGTAATCAGCGGGACGTCGCCCATGAAGGGCTCCGAGTCGTCCAGGAAATCCGACCACTGCCCGTCCTCAGCGCCGTCGAGCACCAGGTCGCCCGAGTTGATCACGAAGGCCACGCCCTCGTCGGCGACCTTTTCGTAGACTTGCTTCCAGCAACCCGAGGGCAGCCAGGAGAAATCGGGCCTGTTGTCGGCCGCCACGCCGAAGGTAAGGGGCGTGCAGACGTCGGCCGGCGCGGTGCGCAGGAGATGATCGGCGCTCCAGTCGCCGGTGCCGCCCGCGCGGTAGTGATAGGCAGTGTCGGGAGTGAGGCCCGTGAGCGTCACTTCGTGCACCACGCCGATCGCGCCGCCGGCGTCTGCAGAGGTGCCGCTGGCTGTCATGCCGTAGTTAGTGTCGGGGCCGTACTCGACTGTCGAATCGGCCGGCCCGTCGTTCCAGGAGACAGTTTGGCTATGGGCCGTATCGCCGGTGAAGGACGTTCGCACCCACTTGGGCGCGGCCAGTGCCAGGGCCGGCAGCGAACAGGCGATAAAGATAAACAGAAGGATCTTGGACAGATTTCCTGTGGACATGAGAACCTCCTTGCGTGCCACCCGAACCATGCTAACTCTATTGGCTGTCTACGGTCAATCGGCGAGTTATTCGTAGCGTAAAGACTCGATCGGATCGAGGGCGGCGGCCTTGCGGGCCGGGGCGACGCCGAAGAAAACTCCCACGGCCACCGAGAAACCGAAGGCTAACAGGACAATCCAGAGCGTTATCCGAGTGGGAATCTCGGGCACCGCCCAACTCACCATGGCGGCTATCAGGGCGCCGAGCGCAAGTCCAATTCCGCCTCCCAGCATGCTGACGCTGACCGACTCGACCAGAAACTGCACCAGGATGTCCCGCCGGCGGGCGCCGACGGCCATGCGAATGCCAATCTCGCGGGTGCGCTCGCGTACCGAGACAAGCATGATGTTCATGATCCCGATGCCGCCCACCAGCAAGGATATACTGGCGATGCCCAGCAGCACGTAGGTCATCGTCTTGGCGATGTCGTTGAATGTGTCCAGCAGGTCTTCCTGGCTGACAATGGTGAAATCTTCCTTATGGTTGTGGCGGCTTTTCAAGATGCGGCCGACATCGTCGATGGCGGGCCGCAGGTTCGACTTGTTGGCCGCCTTGACCGAGATCCTCGTCAGGCCCTCCTGGTTGAACATGTCGAGCGCGCAGGTGACCGGAATGTAGGCCACGTCGTCGAAATCGAACCCCAGCGACTGGCCCTTGGGCTCCATCACGCCGACCACCCGGTAACGCGAATCGCTGATTTTGATCGCTTGTCCCAAGGGCGAGCGATCTCCGAAAAGCTCTTTAGCGACCGTCTTGCCGATCACGGCCACGCGATGCTTGTTGCTGACGTCTTCCTTGCGGATGAATTGTCCGCTGGCGGCACTCTGTTTGTGAACGGCGGGAAAATTCTCGTTAGTGCCCATCACCAGGATATCACGGGAGACCGATCCTCGCTCGGCGCTGCCGCCGCCGACAACCAGCGGCGCCACTCCCACGACGTTGAGCGAGCGTTGATCGAGAGCGCGGCTGTCTCTCAGAGTCAGCTTTCTGACCGTTGTCAAGGTGCGTCCGTGCCCATGCGTGTCCGACTTGCCGGGAAAGACAAACAGCAGGTTGGAGCCCATGCCGGCGAAGATGTCGGCCAGGTAACCGCGCATGCCCTCGCCGATGGACACCAGCAGGATCACCGAGGTTACCCCGATCACGACGCCCAGCGTGGTCAGGAACGAACGCATCTTGTTCGCCCGGATGGAGTCTGCCGAAACTCGGATCTGCTCGCCGATGTTCAATCCATGGACCCCTCAAGACTCGATCAACTGCGCGTGCTGCGATCCGCAACGATACTGCCGTCGAGGATTTCTACCTGCCGCGGTGCGAGGGCGGCAATCTCCTTGTCGTGAGTGACCAGAACTATGGTGACTCCCGCCTCGCGATTGAGTCTTTGGAAAACGTTGGTGATCTCCCGTCCGACTTTCTGGTCGAGGTTGCCGGTCGGTTCGTCGGCCAAGATTATCGACGGGTTGTTGACCAAGGCGCGGGCGATCGCCACGCGCTGGCGCTCACCGCCGCTCATCTCGGTGGGGCGGTGATTGCTGCGCTCGCCCAACTCGACCTTTTCGAGCGCCGCGATGGCCCGTAACCTGCGCTCGCGCCGCCCGACCCCGGCGTACAGCAGGGGCAGCGCGACGTTTTCATGGGCGCTCTGGCGTGGCAAGAGGTTGAATGTCTGGAAGACGAAGCCGATCTTGAGGTTGCGAATGGAGGCCAGGGCATCGTCGCGCAGGTTGGAGACCAACTTGCCGTCCAGCCGGTAGCTGCCCGTGCTGGGCGTGTCCAGGCAACCGATGATGTTCATCAGAGTCGACTTGCCCGAGCCGGAAGGCCCGACGAGGGAGATGAACTCACCGCTCTCGACGAGCAGGTCGACCCCCCTTAAAGCATGCACCTCGGTGGCTCCCATCTTGTACATCTTGGTTATCCCGCTGACCTCTATCATCTCAATAGGCAACTTTCTGGCGGCTGGAGACGCCGCTCATGCGTACGCGGACGCCGTTT
>CAZXHT010000093.1:0-24766 GCA_964640665.1 uncultured Myxococcales bacterium | reverse complement strand
CGGTAATGGGGGACGTATTTGCCTAATGTGACTTGTTTGAATCTACGAATCTGCAATTCAATTTATGTTATTTCCAACAATCATAGTTGTAAACAACGATAATATCGATAATGTTATCAGCATTTTCGTCTGTAGTTACATTTAATAAATTTCCGTGTTCGTCGTACTTGAATGATTGTATATTGTCAATTTCCCCATCAGCGTGAAAATCAATCTCAGCAAGCAATAAATTACCATTATTATCGTACTTGAAGTGAGTTGTTCCGTCAATAAATCCATCAACACCATAATCCCAATCCTCTATCATGGTGTTCTCAGTAGGATAAGAAAACAAAGATATTCCATCCAATATACCATTAATCCCAACGTCTCGTTCCTTTGACTTAATTTTTCCATTGTCATAATACCTATATGTCCAGCGCTCATCAAAGATACCATTAGCGTTCAAATCCCAATCTTCAGTGAAAAGACTGCCGTTATCATAGTACTTAAAAAGATAAAATTTATCAATTATATTGTCAATTCCAAGGTCTAGTTCCTTGGAAGTTAATTTGCAATATTCATCGTAAGTATATGTCCAGAGATCATCAATGATGTCATTGGCATCGATATCCCATTCTTCGGAAATCAAGTTACCATCTGAATCGTAAGAGTATATAGTATAATAATCAACACTGTCATCTGCACCAAGGTCACCGAAGGATGAACACGGTCCAACAAAATTATTATCATTAACTGCATAGGAGGAACAACCAATAATAAATACAAGTGGAAGGAATAAAAACTTAATAAGGCTATTGTAATAAATTATGTTACAATTCATATTTTTCAAGCAAACTACCTCCGAATGTTGGTATACGAGGAAGCTGGGCTCGATGGACTTCAGCTCCCTCGACACATCCAGGTTGCGAGACAAGCGCCAGTTTTCAAACATGCTGAATGTAACATAAAGCCGTTCGGAAAGGGATTTATTTTTCAATCGATGTTTTTTGGCTGTCAGTCGAAGAGAGCCTTGACAAACTCTGCGGGGTCGAAGGGACGCAGGTCGTCTACCTGTTCGCCTATGCCGATGTAGCGCACCGGTATGCCGAAGGTGTCGCAGACTCCGATGATGATGCCGCCCTTGGCCGTGCCGTCGAGTTTTGTAAGCGCTATCCCGGTGACGTCCAGCGCCTTGTTGAACTGCTTGGCCTGGTTGATGGCGTTTTGTCCTGTTGTGGCGTCCAGCACCAGGAGCACTTCGTGCGGCGCGCCTTGCATGGCCTTGCCGCACACCCGGCGCACCTTGCTTAACTCTTCTATCAGGTTGACCTTGGTGTGCAGCCGGCCGGCGGTGTCGGCGATGACGACGTCCGCCCCCTGGCTCTTGGCGGCGCTGATGGCGTCGAAGATTATCGATGCCGGATCTGCGCCCTCCTGGCCGCCGATGACCTGAACGCCGGCCCGCTTACCCCAGACCTCGATTTGCTCCCGGGCGGCCGCCCGGAAAGTGTCGGCCGCGGCCAGGATGACCTTCTTGCCGTCTTTCGCAAGTTTCATGGCCAGCTTGCCGATAGTGGTGGTCTTGCCGGTCCCGTTGACGCCCACTACCAGGATGACGAATGGCCGAGCACTTTCGATGTCAAGAGGCGGTGCGACAACCGACAGCATCTTTTCGATGTTTTCCTTGAGGATTAGCTGCAGCTTGCCCGGGTCGGTGCGGTCTTTCCGGCCGGCTTCGCCTTGAAGGACGTCGATCAGTTTCTGGGTGGTGCGCACACCTATATCGGCGGTAAAAAGAATCTCCTCGATTTCCTCGATATCGTCTGCGTCGATCGAAGACCTGCCGAACATCTTGCCGAGACGGGAGACGAATCCCGAGCGGGTTTTTACCAGGCCCTCTTCGAGTGTCCGCGGAGCGGGCTGTGCTTTTTCTGCCGGGGCAGCCTTCTCGACGGTTGCTGGAACTTCGGAGGCGACCGCCCTTTTTTCCTCGTGGCGCTCGCGCGCTTTATCCATCAGTTCGGTCTGGATGTCTACAGCTTCGTCCGGCGCCTCTTCTTCGTCTTCTTCCTCGTCTTCAGACTTTCGCCGGGCCTCTTCCCACAGCCTGGCAGTGCGGGCCGCTTCCTGCTCGTCCTCGGTGTACTCGCCCATCCTGCGACGAGCGGAGGAAAGCTTCTTGCGTACGGCCGCCACGACCAGCCAGATAATAAAAAGCAACACCAGGCCGAGCAGTATGGTGACGAAGGTATCGCCCTCGGACTGGCCGCTTGTCGATTCGCTTGCCGCAGCCAACCTGTCGATTAATAAACAAGGCGAGAAAGCAGGGATCGGATTCATGAGAGCGGTGCCTCAGCCCACCCGCTTCAAGAGTTCGTTGTCTTCCCGGAGCTGTACGGAGACTACCTTGGAGATACCCGGCTCCTCCATGGTGATGCCGTAGAGCCTGTCGACAATCTCCATGGTGCGCTTGCTATGGGTGATCAGGATGAACTGGCTGCTCTTGGCCATCTCGCGCACCATGATGTTGACCCGGTCGAGATTGGCGTCATCGAGAGGGGCGTCGACCTCGTCGAGCAGGCAGAAGGGGGTCGGCTTGACTAAAAAGATTGAAAACAGCAGGGCAACCGAGGTTAGGGCTTTTTCGCCGCCCGAGAGTAACTCCATGTTCTGCAGCTTTTTTCCGGGAGGCTGTACGATGATATCAACGCCGGCCTCGAGAATGTCCTGTGTCTCCTCGAGCTTGAGTTGGCCCTTGCCGCCGTTGAAGAGCTGCGGATAGATTTCTGTGAACTTGGAATTGATGGCCTCGAAGGCCTCGCGGAAACGCTTGCGGCTGGTGCGGTTGATCTTGACGATCACCCGGTGCAGTTTCTGTAACGAGTCATCTAGATCCTGGCTCTGTGTGCTGAGGAACTCGAAACGCTGCACGTTTTCCTCGTAGTACTCGACGGCGTGCGGGTTGACGTCACCCATGCGTTCAAGTGCATTTCTCAGTTTCTCGGCCCGTCCGAGCTGTTCTGCCGAAGGCGGAGGCAGCAGGTGGTAGACGGATAGGCAGGCGGCCAGATCGGTTTTATGAGCGCGCTGCACGTCGGACGACAGGTGCGAAAGTTCGATATCGATCTCGCGTAGCCGCGTTACGGCTTCAGTCAGTTCCTGTGTGAGGCGCTCGTGATCCCGGCGTTGTTCCTTGAAGCGGGTCTCTTCCCCTCGAACTTCGGCCAGCAGTACCTCGTAAGCGTCGCGACTCGCGCCGATTTCACTATTGAGGGCTTCATGACGCGTTAGCGAATCCGAGATATCTTCGCGATTTGTGCGTATCTGTTGTTGGCCCTGCGTCGATTGAAGGTTGCCGCTGGTTATGTCGTTTTTACGGCGTTCGATACGCTGTTCGATCTCGGTCAGCGAATGGGCGACATGATCCAGATTGCGCTGGGCCGCCTCGCTGCGCTCGACGGTAGCGGCTGCCTGTACCTTGAGATCTATGACCTCCTGGCCCAGGACCGTCAGGCTGTGTTTCTGGGCGCCGGCCTTTTCGCGGCTTGCGCGAATCGCATCCTCGCGAGCCGCAAGACCGGCCGAGTTTTCCTCGATCTCCAGGCGGCAGCGCCCGCGCTCGCGCTCGTTGACATCTATACGTTCTTGAAGATCCTGCCGGTCGCCGTCGAGTTTTGATAACCTTGCGGCGATGCTCTCAACCTGCTGGCGCATATGGCTCAGATCTTTCTGCTGATCGACTATCTGGATTTCTTCCTCGTGCGAGTTTTGCCGCAGGCTTTCGAGCATTGTGTCCATCACGGCCAGCTGGGCCTTCAGCTTGCCGTGTCGATCTTGTACCATTCGGTACTCGGCCTCGAGATCTTTAAGCTTGTTTGCGAGTTCGCGTATCTCTCGCTTGTTATGCAGCAGATGAGTACCCGAGCCCTCGAGTGATCCGCCCGTCAGGACGCCCTGGGGCTCGAGTACGTCGCCGTCCAGGGTTACAAGGGTTGCCTTGTGGCCGTTGGCCGTCCAGATTTCCATAGCCCGCGGTAAATCCTCGATGATCATGACGTCACCGAGCAGGTAGCGAACAACGGGATCGTATTGTTCCTGGTAGTTGACCAGTTCGCGCATGGGGCCTATGACACCGGGGCCCTTGACGGCGGACAGGTCCGCGTGAGCGGAGTCCCGCAGCGAGAGGGGAATGAACGATGAGCGTCCCTCGGATTCACTTTTCAGGTAGTCAACGGCCTGGAGACCGGCACCCTGGGACTTGACCACCACGCTCTGCAATCGGTCACCCAGAACCGCCTGCACGGCCGTCTCGTAACGAGGGGGAGCCTGGAGGATGTCGGCAACCAGTCCCAGAACCTGGGATTCGTCCCGCTTGGCCTGGGCGTTCTTCATGACCCACTGAACGCCGCTCAGGCAGCCTTCGTAGTTGCGCTCGATTTCTGACAAAGACTCCAGGCGGGAGCGGCGGGTGTTGATCTCGTCGCGTAGGGCCATCAGCTTGGCTTCGTTTTCCTTGGCCTGAGCTTGCAACTCGGCCAGCGAGTTCTCAGACGATTCGCGCCGCTGGGCAAGATCGAGTTGCAGTTGGCGCGAGTGGTTCAGCTTCTCGGTTTGAGTATGGCTATTTTCAGAAAGCTCCGAGTAGTTCTTGCTCAGGACAGCATGTTCGGCCTGCACCTGGCCCAGCCGTCCTTCGAGATCTACCAGGCGCTGATCGAGGCCGGAGACGCGGCTGCGTAGTTCTCCGGCTTGTTCCGAGAGGTCGCGCTGTACGCGCAGGTCGGAGTCGATCAGCGAAAGAAGCTCGTCCACCTTGGTCTGCTGGGCATGGTGGGCGTACTCCTTTTCTCTCAGCCTTGCTTGGGCCGCCTGGGATGTGTCGCGTAGATCGGCAAGCTCACGCCTGGCCTTCTCCATCACCCCGGCCAATTTAGCGGCTTCAGATCGCAGATCTTCTATTTCGCGAGCCGAACGCCGGCCGCGCTCGTTCAGTGATTCGACCTCGCGGGTGAGGAATTCGATGTTCTTCTCGTTGAGCTTGATCTGGTTGTCGATAGAGAGCAGTTCCTCGCTTTTTTGCGAGATGCGCCGCTCATCGTCGAGAAGGCGGGTACGCTTTTGCTCAACAGATGCCTCGAGCCGGGACAACTCGGCTCCCGCCTGTGATGAGTTGTCAGTCAGCCTGACCTGCTTTGCTTCGAGGTGGCTCCGGTTGGCGGTCAACTCGAGGCAGGTATAGGCTGCTTGGTGCAGATCGATTTCTCTGAGCTGGCTGCGGATCTTGTTGTAACGAGCTGCCTTGCCAGCCTGACGCTTCAGCGAGTTGATGTTGCGCTTGATCTCGGCGATGACATCGTTGACCCGCAGCAGGTTCTGGCGGGTCTGCTCCATCTTTCTCTCGGCGACGCGCTTGCGCGAGTTGTACTTGCTGACGCCGGCGGCCTCCTCGATCAACGCCCGGCGCTCGATCGGTTTCTGGCTGATCAGCAGGCCGATGGTACCCTGGCCGATAATCGAGTAGGCCCTGGTACCAACGCCGGTGCCCATGAAAAGCTCCTGGATGTCGAGCAGGCGGCAGGGAGTACGATTGATGGAGTATTCGCTCTCGCCGGATCTGAACAGGCGCCGGCCCACGGTTATCTCGGAGTAGGCTGCATATTCCGGGGGGATGTTGCGGCCGTCGTTTTCGAATGTCAGACGAACCTCGGCCATACCCATGGGCGGTTTGGTCTCGGAGCCTGCGAAGACGACGTCTTCCATATTCTTGCCGCGCAGGCGACGGGCGCTCTGCTCGCCCATGACCCATCGAATGGCGTCCACAACATTGCTCTTGCCGCAGCCGTTGGGGCCGACGATGCCGGAAGTACCGTCGTCGAAGCGCAGGCAGGATGCGTCGGCGAAAGATTTGAAACCTACGATGTCGAGCCGGCGTATCTTCATACTGTCACCGGGTAGATATAATGCAACGTACCATAATGTACTTCAATGTCAATTCTCGTACCTCATTGATCAACAAGGAAATCAGCAAAAAACATTCCTATCACACGGGGATCTGGCTGTAAAGCAAAAAACAAGGGCATGTGGGTGAGATATTTGCCTACCCAACATCTGGTAGTATGGTCTTTTCGATCAGTTTTCTGAACCTGTGGTCAGCCCTGATCTTGTCGAACATGCGATCGTCTCCGGCCCATTCGCCCACACGCAGAGGTTCCCGCTCTGCCGCTTTAGACAGGTGGTCATAGGAGGCGTCGGTTTTACCCCAGTCTGCGTAAATGGCCGCCAGGTTGTAATGGGCATGGAAGTTACTGCTATCTTTCTGCAGTACGTTGATCATGACTCGCTCGGCCTGGTCGTAGAAGCCGGCCTGGATGTAGGCCATTCCCAGGTCGATCGTGTACTCCGGATCGTCGGGAAAGCAGGACTGGGCGATTTTCAGATGACCTATGGCCTCGTGAACCGAGCCGCGTTCCATAAGCAACATGCCCAGTTCACGATTCACCAGCGGGTCGCTGTCGTCTATCTCGAAAGCCTTGCGCAAGTATTTCTCCGCCTCGCTCAACTCGCCGCGATCGGCCCGGGCAACTCCCATCTGGATAAGGACATCGATGTGTTCGGGATCCTGATCGAGTGCCTTGGAAAACTGCTCGATGGCGAGTTCGGGACCGACGCGGGTGAGAAACACGCCCAGGTGGTAACGGGTCGCCGGCTCATCGGGTGCCAGGCGAGCGGCGGCCAGCAGATCCTCCAGGGCTTCGACCTTGCGCTCCTGTTCTAAAAGGACGCTTGCGCGGTTGAGCCTGGGGAAAGGCGAGTTGGCGTCGGCCTCGATGGCCATGCCGAACTCGCGCAGGGCCTCATCCAGCCAGCCGCGATCGGCAAGATCGACACCGCGCTGGTTGAGAGTCTCGCTCGAGACGTTCTGGCGATTGCCCTTCTTCATCACGCGCGAATACTAAGGCGACTCTAGTGCCATGGTCAACCCAAATCGTACAAGTCCTGGCAGCCATGGCACTTGTACGTCCAATTGTTGAGATGCTATGCTTCGCCATACCATTACTGGCGCCGGGGGCGAGAGGTAAACCATGTACGCCGTTAGCAAGAAGTTTTTTGCAGGAATGTGCTTAGCCTGTCTGTCTTTCGCGTCTGGCGGGACTGTTATCGCCGGCCAGGCCGCCAAGGTTACCGAAAAGCGTCCGGCTAAATGGGCGACTCCTCTCGAGAAGCCCGGCCTTTCGAACCTGTTCAAAGTGAGCGACGATCTGTATCGCGGCGCGCAGCCGGAGGATCGGGGATTCGCGGAGCTTGTCAAGCTGGGCGTCAAGACGGTTGTCAGCCTGCGCACCACGCACTCCGACCGGGAGGAACTGGATAAAACCTCCATGAACTACCGTCACATCAAGTTCTCGCCGTTTCATCCCGAGGAAGAGGACGTGATCGCCTTTCTGAAGATTCTCGCCGATCCCGCCGGGCGACCGGTGTTCGTCCACTGCAAGCACGGCTCCGACCGCACGGGCACGATGACGGCTTACTACCGTATAGTTTTCCAGGGTTGGACCAAGGAAGAAGCCATCCGGGAGATGACCGCGGGCGGCTATGGTTTTCACTCGATTTGGCGGAATCTGGTCAAATTCATCCGTAAGTCTGATATTGAGAAGATTAGAAAAGCTTCCGGTATTAAATGAGATTCGTTCGGAAAACATGGAGGTTGTCATGAAGAAATTCTGTGTATTGTTGAGCGCTTTGTTTTTTGCGCAGGCCATCTCTGGTTGCGCCTGGCTCAAACGGGCCATCGAGGGAACCGAGACGCTGGAGGACAAGAAGGTAACAGCCTTGCATCTTGCGGCCGCGGACGGCTCGAGTGAGGTCTGTGCCGGAGCGCCGGTTCAACTGCTGGTCACGGCCGACATCGAGGGCCGGCAGCCGATGACGACCTGGATCTTAGACGCTGCCGGAAAGACGAAAAAGAAGGGTCACTTGACGTTCGAGGACTTCGACTTCAGCTCGAACTTCGGCAAGATCGGACTCCAGGACGGTATCCTGGTTGTTCCCAACACCGGTCTCGAGTTGCTCGGCCGCAAAGTGGAGGTCACGGTAACCTCGAAACATGTCGCCGGCCTGGAGAGCAAGTTCGAGCTGGGCCTCAATTTCAAGTGTGGAGTGATCGCCGACTACGGCGGAGCGCCGGGCCAGCCGGGCCAGGTGGGAGTGTCGGGGCAGGCCGGTCGTGACGGGAACAGCGAATCGAGTTCGGGCTCATACGCTCGTCCGGGCGGAAACGGCGAGAACGGGCTCAGGGGCGGCGACGGCGGTCGCGGAGGGCCGGGAGGCAACGGACATGATCTGACGGTCGACGTTGCCAAGATTAGCGGGCCGGCCGGAGAGGAGCTGGTTCTGGCGCGGGTGACGGATCACTCGGCAGGCAATCTGACGCGGACTGTGTTGCTCGATCCCGCGGGTGGTGGAGAGCTGACCATCAAGGCCTCCGGCGGGCCGGGAGGCTCGGGAGGCAGCGGCGGCTTCGGCGGCCGGGGCGGCCACGGTGGAACCGGCGCGCCGGCCGGATCAGCGGGAGACGGCGCCGATGGAGGCGACGGCGCCGACGGGGGTGACGGAGGCAACGGCGGAAGAGTGGTCGTGCATTTCGCCGCCAATCACCCGGAACTGGCCAACCTGATAAAGGTCAGCAACGGGGCCGGGCCGGCGGGTTCCGCCGGCTCGGCCGGCGCTTCCGGCAGCGGCGGAAACAGCTACAGCGGCGGCCGACAGGGACGCAGCGGAAGAATGGGCAACTCGGGCCACGGCGGACGCCCGGGCTCGGACGGACCGCCCGTGACAGCCCAGCCAGCCAATGTCCAGCAGATGTTCCCCGATCCCGGCGGATTGAAATTCATCTGATACATGACTGGATCACAGGAACTCAAGCTGAAACTCAGAAAAGCGCTCGGCCGGGTAATTGCCGAGGGACACCCCTGGATATTCAAAGATGCGATCGAGGGACCCGGTTTCGGCCCCGGCCGGATCGCCGCGGTTTTTGACAAACTGGGTAATTTCGTGGCCCGCGGAATCACCGATTCCGGACCGATCGGGTTGCGAGTCATGACTACTCGGGACGAAGCGATAGATGATGCTCTTTTTGCCAGACGCATCGAGGCGGCAGCAGTTCTGCGAGACAGAGTCGTGCCTCCCGAAACCAACACCTATCGCCTGCTGCATGGCGAAGGTGATCGCTTGCCGGGTGTGGTCTGCGATGTCTATGCGGAATATGCCGTCTTGCAGTTCGATGGACAGGGGATGATCAACTTCAAGACAAACATCGTAAATACCCTGAAAAAAGTCTTAGAACAACGTCAGGTTCACAATCTGCTGCTCCAGACCGGCCGGCGCACTGAACGCAGTCTGTCAGCCGAACTCGGCCGGCTGCCGGAGAAGCCGGTCGCAGTTTTAGAGCACGGCATGCACATGCAAGCCGACTTGATACACGGCCAGAAGACCGGCTTGTTTCTCGATCACCGCGAGTCGCGCCGGCGGGTCCGCGAGTTGGCCACCGGATTGACCGTTCTCAACTTGTATGGTTACACAGGCGGCTTTTCCGTGGCGGCGGGTTTGGCCGGCGCAGAGGCGGTTGAAACCGTGGACATTGCCCCGGCCGCTATCGAGCAAGCCAATCAAAACTGGCGAGACAACGGTCTCGATCCGGCCGGACACAGGGGTCACGCCTGTGACGTGGCCGGGTTTCTTGCCAAGGCCGCCGCGCGACGGGCTGTCTACGATCTGATTATTGCCGATCCGCCCAGTTTTGCCCCGAGGGAATCAAAAGTTCCCGCTTCGCTCAGGGGCTATCGGGCACTGCACCGCGGCGCTTTAGAGCTCATTCCCCAGGGCGGATATTACCTGGCCGCCTCGTGCTCGAGCCACGTAGATCGCCAGGCCTTCGAAAACACGATTCTCCAGGCCGCTCGCCAGACCGGTACAGTCATCCAGGTACTCGATCGCTGGGGGGCCCCGGCCGACCATCCCCGCCTGCTGGCCTTCGATGAAGGAGATTATCTCAAGGTAATCCTTGCGCGGATCGTAGAATAGAGATCATCAAAGTCGAAGATTAGTGCTTGATCGGATCAGCCGGTCGAGGGGGGAGCTTGTAGGACTTCTTGGCCAGCTCCTGCATGATTAGTTCGATAGCCTTATCGAGTTGGACATCCTTTCCGGCCAGGACTTGCGCGGGGGTGTTTTCCACCTCTATGTCGGGGTCAACCCCGTGGTTTTCTATCATCCACTTGCTGTTGATGTCGTAGAAAGCGAACTCGGGGGTGAAGACGTAACCGCCGTCCACCAGGTTGGGCGAGCCGCGGATGCCGACCACGCCGCCCCATGAGCGTTTGCCGATGAGCTTGCCCAGGCCGAAGCGCCTGAAGAAGTGCGGAAACAGATCGCCGTCCGAGGCCGACCACTGGTTCAGCAGGCAAACCTTGGGACCGTGGTGCACGGCGTTCGGGTAGGTGCCGGGCTTGGCGTTTCGCGGGGCGTCCATGCCGGCCAGCACGCGCCTGAGACGCTCGAGGATCATCTGGCTTACGAAACCGCCGCCGTTCCAGCGCACGTCTATTACCAGGCCCTGCTTGCGCACTTGCGGGTAAAAGGAGCGCACGAACTCGTTCAACCCGTGGGATCCCATGTCGGGCAGGTGGATGTATCCCACCCGGCCGCCGGTCTTGCGCTCGACATAGAGGCGGTTGGCCTCAATCCAATTGTAGTAGCGCAGGCCGCTGTCATAGGCGATCGGTACTACGATAATCTCGCGCGCGCCCGACCCGCTCGGGATATGGTTAACCAATAGCGGCGTTTGCTTTCCGGCCCGGTTGAGAAGCAGGCTTCCGGGGTGGGTTGGAACCTTGAGATCGACACCGTTAATCTCCAGGATGTAATCGCCCGGCTTGACTCCCAGCCCCGGCTCGGTCAGGGGCGAACGGCGCTCCTCGTTCCAGTTCTGACCCTTGAAGATGCGCGCGATGCGGTATCGCCCGCTGGCGGTATCGGCCTGCAAATCGGCTCCGAGCAGTCCGACGCTGACCGGCTCGGCGCGCGGGAGGTCGCCGCCGCCGATGTAAGAGTGGCCGGTGCCCAACTCGCCGATCATCTCGCCGATCATGTAGACCAGGTCCGAGCGGTGGGCTACATACGGCAGCAAGACTTCGAACCGGTCGCGGATGGCCTTCCAGTCGCGGCCGCCCATGTTCTTGGCGAAGTAGTAGTCGCGATCGAGGCGCCAGCACTCGAAGAAGATCTGGCGCCACTCTGCGCGAGGATCGAGCATGATCTGCATGCCGGAAAGCTTGAGCGGCTTGATTTCCTTGCCGGGTTTCTGGTCGGCCTTGACCTCGACGATGTAGTATTTTTTTTCACTAATGTAGATCAACTTCTCGCCGTTGGCTGCAAGGTCGTAGTTTGAGACCGGCATATACACCTGCTTGTCCTTGCGCTTTTTCATGTCGAAGACGTGCAACGAGCTTTTGTACGGCGGCTTGCCGGAAAGCTGTCCGGCCGGATTCGACATCCACAACACTTTGCCGCTCACGGCACCAAGCGAAGAGTAGTTGCCCGGTTCCACCGGGAAGGCCACGGCCCGAGAGCCGATGCCCTCGAGATCGACCTTGACGATGACCTTCTTCTTTTCTTTTTTCTTTTCCTTGGAGTCATCTTCTTTCTTTTTCTCCTCGCCCAAGGCTGTCTCGTCGCTCTCGGGGGCGAAAGGCGAGGGCAGGTCGGCCGAAAGCGTTACGGCATACGGGCGGCCGGAGCGCAGGTAGATGAAGTTCGTCTCGTAACCGGGCATGGTGGCGTTCAGGTCGCGATCGGAGAAAAAGTACAGGTATTGTCCGTCGGGATCGAAAACGGGATTGCCGTCATCGGTCAGCCAATCGGTCACCATTGATGTCTTCTTCGTCCTGGTGTCATACAAGAAAATGGATCCAAAATAGTTTTCACCGAATTTGTCATAGGCCACCCAGCGGCTGTCGGGCGACCATGAATAGTTGCGAATCTCCCAGTACTCGCCCTTGTCTATCGGGACGGTTTTCTTCTTGTCGATATCGACCATAAACAGGCGCAGGTTCTTGTCCGCGAACAAGAGTTTCTTCGAGTCGGGCGACCAGACCAGTTGGAAACGAAAGCAATCGGCGTTTTTGGTGATTCGCAGCTGTGTGCCCTTGCCGTCGCTCTGGCGGATGTAGACGTCGTATTCACCGTTTTCGTCCGATAGGTAGGCGATGTGTTTTCCGTCGGGAGACCACTGGGCGTAACGCTCACGAGCGCCGGAAGTGCGGGTCAAGTTGCGCGCCACGCCCTTCTCGGCCGGCACGGCGAAAAGTTCTCCGCGCGCCACGAAAAGTGCCCTCTTGGCGTCGGGAGCCAGCGAGAACTCGGTAATGAACTTGTCCGCCTGAACCAGGTGCGGGCGGGTATAGGACCTGTCCGAAGGAACCTGGATGGTTATCTTGGCGGTTTTACCCGAGGCAAGATCGAAAGTGTGCAGGAAGCCGCCCAACTCGAAGACAATGGCTCCGGGCCCTAGCGAGGGGAACTTTATGTCGTATTCTTTGAAGTGAGTCAGTTGGCGGGTCTTTTTGCTCTTGAGATCGAAAACGAACAGGTTGGCCCGGCCGTCGCGCTCGGAGACGAAATATATCTTTTCGCCGTTCCACATGGGATAGTCGTCGACGCCCTCGTAATCGGTGATGCGCTGCTCGCGCCCGTTGGCCAGGTCGTGGATGTAGATGTCCTGGGCCATGCCGCCGCGGTAGTGCTTCCAGGTACGGAACTCGCGGAAGGTCGGGTTGTAGGCCAGGCGCTTGCCGTCCGGCGAAAACGACAGAAAGCCCGACCAGGGCAGCGGCATCGGCTCGGGCAGTCCGCCCTTGGGCGAAACCGTCCAGGGGCGGCCCATGAAGATGTTCCACTGGTCGCGCCGAGAACGGAAGATGATGCGACCGTCGCGGGTCCAGCCGATGACGATGTTGTCGGGTCCGAAGCGATCCGGAACGCCGGCCATGATGTCGGGGTGGAAGGTCAGCCGCACAGGTTCCCCTCCGCCGGCCGGCATGACGTAAACCTCGCGGTTGCCGTCGTAGTCGCCGGTGAAGGCGATTTGCTTGCCGTCCGGCGAGAAGCGCGGAAACCACTCCTGGCCCGGATGGGAGGTCAGCTTGCCGGCCATGCCGCCTGTGCGCGGGGCCACCCAGATATCGTTGGCGTAGACGAAAGCCACTTGGTCGGCCGAGATATCGGGAAAGCGCAGCAGGCGTCCTTCCGACGCCCGGGCGCCGCCCGCGGCCAGGCAGGTCAGAGAGGCAAGCAAGAATAGAAGCCGTTTCGAACATGTTTGCATCGCAGACATCCTCCTTTCACAACCGGCGACATCAAAACACGCGGGCTTCTCATGGTCAATCGGTTGTGGTAGATTCTTCGGCGGTAGAAACTTTCATGTCACCAGGAGGTGCCCCGTGCCCTTGCATATCGTTTCCCACCCGCTGGTTCGTCACAAGCTTGGCTTGTTGCGCCGGGCCGACACGCCCACATCGTTGTTTCGTGACCTGACCCGGGAGATCACCAACCTGCTGGCCTACGAGGCCTTCCGGGTGCTCGAGTTGGAGAAGGTGGAGATCGATGGCTGGATGGGCCGGGTGGAGGTCGAGAAGATCTCGGGCAAGAAGGTGGCCGTGGTGCCGATCCTCAGGGCGGGCATCGGCATGTTGCAAGGAGTGCTCGATCTGATCCCTTCAGCCCGGGTCAACGTGGTCGGGTTGTATCGCAACGAAGAAACCCTCGAGCCGGTAAGCTACTACCGGAAGCTGTCGACCGACATCTCGCGGCGCACGGCCGTGATCATCGACCCCATGCTGGCCACCGGGAATTCACTGCTGGCCACCATCGATTTGCTGGCCGGGGCGGCCTGCGAGGATATCAGGGTGATCTGCATGGTTGCCGCCCCGGAAGGGGTCGAGAACGTCGAAGCCCGCTATCCCAAAGTTGACATTTATGCCGCCGGCCTCGACGAGAAGCTCAACCAGAACGGCTATATCCTGCCGGGCTTAGGCGACGCAGGCGACCGCCTGTTCGGTACAAAGTAGTCTGCTTGGTTTGCACTTCTAACGGTGGATGATTTCGAAATCGATCCTGGTCTTGCCGCGCTGGATGATGTCGGCTTTCAATGGTCCGGGAATATAGCCGCAAGCATCGCAGTGCGGCACGCTTATCCAGACGCGGTAGCGTCCTTTCTTCATTTCGTTGATTTCGTAGTGGCCGTTGCGGGTCACCTTGTGCGTGAAACGCCGGCGGCCGAAACCGCGGATGATGGCAATCTCACCGGGCTCGAGCCCGGATACTGTACCGCTCATCCATGGTTTGTGCTCCGTTCTTTTGACGATCTTGATCGCCTTGAAACTGACCTTGTTGCGCTTGCCTTTCTTGACGGTGATCTTCCTGCTGGCGGGTTTGAACCTGAAGCCCGGCAGGCGCGGCATGACCGTATATTTTCCCGGTAGGGCGCCTTGCAGCTTGAAGCCGCCTCCGGCTTTGGTGACGGCTCGCAACTCGTTGGGGCCGACGGCCTGGATCTCGGCCTTTTTTCCTCCAGCCAGTCCGACGACCCGCCCGTCTATTTCCGCCGCATCCGTGGCGGGCACATTTTCAAGCGCCCGAAAATTTATCGCCCCGCGGTTGCCCGCAGCCAGCGTCACCCAGCGCTCGGCCGGCCGGAAAGTGTAGTTATCCGCGCTGAGCGTCACCCGGTACTTCCCGGGCTGCGTAACCTCGATGCTCCATTTTCCGGAGGGCTTGGTGGTGGTCCGGGAGACGACGGGGCCCTCGATCTTCACGAAGGCCGTGTCGGTCGCCTTCATCCCGGTCACCCAGCCGCTCAACTTGACGGGCTGCCGGTCCTGGGCCGCGGCCGTGACCGATAGCAGCAGGCAGATGGAGGCGGAAAGGCGATGCATGAGTTAGATATCAGACGGCGTCGGCGGGCTTCTTGGTGCTGGCCTTCTTCTTGCGGGCGGCGCTCTTTTTAGCGACGCTGTCGAGTTTGGATGTCAGGTTTTCGAGACCCGTCTTGACCTGGTTGATCTTGCGATCCAGGTTGGAAAACTCTTCCTTGGATACCAGGTTGAGCGAATCGGCCAGGTGACGCAGCTTGCCCTCGACGTGATCGCGGATCTGGCCGTGCATCTCGAAACCCTTGCCGATCGCGTTCATGAAGCGCGGATCTGAGAGAATTTTTCCGACCTTGGGATTGGTCATCAGCTTCATGGCCTGGTTGATGGCCGCTTTCTTGATCTGGTCTAGCATTATAGCCTCTCGTCTTTGAGTGAATTCAGCAAAGATACATAGCACGGCTCGGAAATGGATTCAAGTGTCCGGTATCCGGTCACGCTGTCCGGAATCCGGTCACGCCGCGCGGGCCTGGCCAAAGATGCCACGAGCGAAACAACTTGTTTTCCTTGGGAAAGCAAACGGGCACGTGTGCCTGGCACGAGTCTTGCTGAGGTGCAGGGGTCAACAGGTTCAACAAGGAGGTGTCAGATGGTAATGCCTATCAAGAATGTTTCCGTAAACCTCTCGGTCGAACCGGCCCGTGGACGACAGACGCCGCAGAACGACTTCGGTTCGATGCTCAAGCGCGGCGCGCAGAAGGCGGTTGGGGTCGTGGCCGACGGCGCGCGCTTAGCGGCCAACGTCCTGCCCGGCGGGTCGTTCATCTCGGCGGTGGCCGACGTCGTCAGCGCCGGCGTTGGTCAGGCCGTCGGCGGATCGAGCGGCGACAAGTGGGCCCTGTTGCGGGCGCAGGAGCAAATGCAACAGGAAGGGCTCAACAACTCGCTCAGGCTGCTGGCACTGCAGCGAAAGATGAACGAGGAGAGCCAGACCTTTTCAGCCGCTTCAAATGTAATGAAGGTACGCCACGAGATGGCCAAGACGGCTATCGGTAACATCCGCTAGGAGCGCAAGGTGGCAGCGATAAATCCAGCCTCGTTGGCCGCAACCAGCGCTGCAAGCCCGGTGGGCAAAGCGGGACAGCCGCGCCCGCGCGGAGAGCGCTTCAGCGAGGTGCTCTCGAAACCTACAATCGGGCACGGGCCCGCGCCGTCGCCACTGAATGCGAACCCGGCAGGCGAATTGTTGACCCGCCTCCAGGACGGGGGCCGCAGACTTGATCGGATCATTGCCGAGGCCCGCAAGGGCGCTACCTTTCGGCCGCGTGAGCTTCTGGCCATGCAGGCGGAGGTATATCGGCTCAGCGAGGAGATTAGCCTGATAAACAAGGTTGTCGAAGAGGGCGTGTCGAGCGTGCGCCGGGTATGGAGCCTGCAGGTGTAGCGTACCGGAAAAGGAGAAGATCCGAGATGAAGGCCACTAGCTGCATTCCATTGATAGTGCTTATCGGACTTGCCGGATGCAGGAGCAACTTGCAAGGCGGTTTGATGGAGGGCGAGGCCAATGAGATCGTGCTTGCCCTGGCGGAGTCGGGCATCGATTCTGACAAGGCCGCCGAAAAAACGGCCGACGGTTTCGCTGTACGCGTGGCCGCAAGCGATCTCTCACATGCATTCAAGGTGTTGCGGGCGGCAGGACTGCCGCGGCCCAGGCATGCGGGTTTCCGTGCGGTCTACAAGGAGCGCGGACTGGTGCCCGGCAAGACCGAGGAGGCGGCATTGTATCAGAGTGCCTTGCAGGAGGAGATCGCCAAGACACTCGAATCTATCGAGGGAGTGGTCACCGCCCGGGTGCACGTTACCCGCAAGCTGGAAGGTCGTTTCGGCCGCCCGGCGGTCTCGAATCCGACGGCCTCGGTGCTCGTCTGCTACCATCCCGGCCCGGCGGGCGAGGTACCCGTCTCGGCCGAGGAGGTCAAGAAGATCGTGGCCAACTCGATCGACGGGTTGCAGGCAGAGCGGGTGGCGGTGGTCTTTACTCCCAGGCGCAGGGTGGCGCTTCCACGAGAGGATTCCAGTGCTTCCAATGCCGGCGCAGCGGGCGGGACGATAGTCAAACAGGCGGCGACGGGTGCGGCCGGACTGCTTTTTATAACCGCACTGGGGTTGTTTTTTCTGCGAAGCTACAGGCGGCGAAGCTCACGGACAACCGGAGGGGACAGGTCATGAAAGGCATTGCCTTCTCGGCGGTCGACAGGGAGTTGTTCGAAAAGGCGGCCCAAATGCAGGGCGGGTTGACGATCGAGCGCCTGCGGGAACGCCTGACCGACGACCTGTGGTGCTCGAGCGAGCCCTGGCGGCGCCGTCTGGCAGAGTGCCTGTGTTCGTCGACGTCCAGGCAGCGGCTCTTGCGGGCAGGTGGATTGGAGCTTTCGGAGTTGCTTGCCAGCCTGCCGTCGCGTTCGAGGAGGCTTCTGGCCGCCGAGCTTCCACGTGCCGGATCTTACCGTCCGCCAAGGCGTGCCGGGCGGGCCGCCGGGAGAGTATTGACCTCGCTGCAGATGGCACTCTGGCCGGCCGGGGCGCGCGAGGGCGAGTGGCTGCTGCGCGCGGGCGCACACCGCCTGGCCAGGGCGGCCGCCGACCTGGATGCATCAGAAGCGGACATGCTTACGGCCCGACTGCCCGAAGAGTGCCGCGACTGCTTCAAGGCGGCCTGGATGCGGCTTGCGAAGATCGAGTCGGCCGGCAAGCAAGCCGGCGGCATCAGAGACCAATGGATCGAGGAGAACTGAAAAATGCCAGCCCGGATGATACCGGCCTATGCTGTGGCCACGATGAATATCAGGCCCGCCAGGAACAACTTGTTGTTCGCCGAGCGACTGCGAGCGCAACAAGAGGCTGCGGAAATCATAGAGGCGGCCAAACGCTCGGCTCAGGCGATCGAGGACCGGAAACGAGACGAGTTGGAGACGGCTCTTGAGGCGGCTCGCCATGAGGGACGCAGCCAGGGCTACCGGGAAATCTCCCGCCAGGCGGCCGAACTGGTTCGAATGGGCAAGGCTCTCGATCTCAAGCTCACCAGGGGCGCTATAGATTTGGCGAAAGAGATGTGCCGGCGCATACTCAGGCGGGAGATTGCCCTGCGCCCGGAGAGCGTCGGGCGGATCTGCTCGGGCGTGATTTCCGAGAACCGACCCGGCCGGATGATTACCATCTTTGTGCATCCCGAGGATGCCGAAATCGTGCGCGGCCTGAAGACGTCGCTGTCGGGAGATCCCGCAGTCGAAGTAAAGATCGAGTCTTCGGGGCGCATCGAGCGCGGGGGATGCATCGTGCGCGGCGAACTGGGCGAGGTGGATGGACGCCTGTCGGTGCAGATCGATGAACTGGCCAAAGTGATGCGGGAAGGATTGCAAGATGCCTGAAATTCTGGAAGAGCCCGATCTTTCCGCCCGCCTTTCAGTCTTGCGCGCCAAGGTCCGTGGGGCGAATCCCTGTTTACGCTCCGGACGGCTCGAGGGGCTGGTAGGATCGATCTTGACCGCCAGCCTGCCCGGGGCGCGGGTAGGGGAGAGAGTGCTGATCGGTTCGCGCCAAGCGGCGGCCGACGTCTGCGGCTTCAGGGGCAAGCTGGCCATGCTGCTGCCGGCGGGCGAGTGCGGGAAATTGTCAGAGGGTTCGGTGGTGCGAGCCACGGGATCCGAATTCCGCCTGGCCTGGTCTGAAAAGTTGCTTGGCCGGGTACTCGACGCCCGTGGCCGGCCGCTCGACGGCAGGCCGCCGCCGGAAGCCGAGTGCTACATAGCGCCGGATTTTCCGGCGCCCGCGCCGCTAGATCGCAAGCCGATCGGCGCGGCGCTTGAATGCGGTATCCGGGCCATCGACGGGATCAACACTTTAGCTGAAGGTCAACGTCTGGGGCTGTTCGCGCGGCCCGGCCTGGGCAAGAGCACGCTTTTGGGCCAGGTGGCCCGGGGCGCACGGGCTGACTGCATCGTGCTGGCCCTGGTCGGCGAGCGGGGGCGTGAACTGCCTGAGTTCATCGCCAACGACCTGGGTGAGGAAGGCCTGCGCCGCTCGGTGATCGTCTGCGCCACCTCGGACCGCACGGCCGCGGAAAGGGCGCTGGCCTTGCCGGTCGCCACGGCGATCGCTCACGGCTTCCGCAGCCGCGGGCGATCGGTTTTGCTACTGGCCGATTCGCTGACACGTCATGCCAGGGCCCTGCGCGAGATCGCCTTGGCGGCCGGCGAGCCTCCCGGCCGGCGCGGCTATCCGCCTTCGGTCTTCGACGGCTTGGCCAGGCTGATAGAACGCAGCGGCAACGATAGCCGCGGATCGATGACCGCCATATACACCGTGCTAATGGATGCCGATGCCGACGACGATCCGCTGGCAATCGAGGTTAAGGGACTGCTCGACGGGCACATCATGCTGGACCGTGATCTAGCAGGCCAGGGTTGTTTTCCGGCCGTCGACCCGGTTGCCTCGCTGAGCCGCCTGATGGACAAGGTCGTAGCACCGGAACACCTCGAGTTGGCAAGGCGTCTGCGCCTCTTATGGAGCAGCTATGAGCAAAGACGCGACCTGATCGCCGCGGGCGTCTACGAGCCGGGATCCGAGCCGCTCACCGACAAGTCCATAGAAAAGCGGCCGCTGATTATCGAGTGGCTAAGACAAGCTCCGGGCGAACGCTGCACGCTTCAGGATTCATTGCTGAGCCTGAAGAGCATCATCGGGGACGTCTGCGAGGTCTAGGCACATGTCTGATAAAAATTCGCTAGCAGGACTTGCGGCCATAAGGCGGCTGTTGTTCATCAAGACCGCGGCCGGCGTGAAAAGGGCCTCGGTGGCTCATGCCCAAGCACGGCATGAGCTCGAAAGCAGGCAACTGAAAAGGCAAATGCTCGATAGCCGGCGCAGCGGGGTAGTCGAGAAGGTCTTACGGGGCGGGCCGGCCATGAAGCTGGTCGCTTGTCTGCGCTACACTGAGTTTTTGAAAGTCGAGCTTGCAGCCGCGGACGTAAATGCGGCGAGTGCGAAAGAAGTGGCCGCCAAGCTGCGCGGGGATTTGGATGAAGAGCGGGCCAGTCTAGCCCAGGCTGCGGCCAGGTTACGCTTAGCGGAGAATCTGTGCCGGCGGGCACAGCATGCGAGGCGCGCGCTGGCCGAGGCAAACGTGGAAGACGGCGCAATTGAAAACTGGGTTCAAACCCAAAGATGCCACAATTCTTCGTAGCGTGTCCGGAATCTGGACAAGGTGACTTGAAATCTTGTACACGGCCTTCCCGGCCGCGGCATGTCTATAAAAAAGAGGCTTCAATAACAGCAAGTTGTCCCAATTCATCTTGTTGGCACGACGTTTGCTTTTGTTTGCGCCAAGTGAACGGAGGGTGCGGAAAGATATGAGAGTCAAGGCAAACAAGACGAGCCATACAATTCCGGTACAAAATTCCGGTTCATCATCGGTCGGCAAGAAAAGCAGAAAGTTCATGAGCTTGCTGCAACTAAAAAAACCGGACGAGAAGGATAAACGCGGCGTGATGGTCGCAGCCCCCGTTATACAAAATAGATACCTTGCTGTGGCGTCCCACGACTCGGACCCGGCCTCGGGCATCGAGAAGCCGCTGGCTGCCGGCTGCGCCGCAGCCGAGGCGGCCGATGGGCTGGATCTTCGCGCGCAACTCGCTCAGCGAATTGTCCAGGCGGCCGCCGCGCCGTCTCTGGCGCAGGGTACCCGGGTGATGTTGGTGACTTTCCACGGCGGCATGCTCGAGGGCGCGACTTGCCGGGTGAGCGTGGCTTCCGGCAAGGTGCGCTGCCGGCTCAAGGCGCGCGGGGCGGTTGCCAGGAGGGAGATCGCCGGGGGCCGGGCCAGGGTGGGCGGTGCGCTTGCGGCCCGCGGACTCTCGCTCGATTCGTTCGAGGTGAGCAGATGAGTCCGGCAATCAGGCCATTTCCGGGCGCCAGACTCAGGCGCGTCAGCCGGGCCGAGATCGAACTGCTTTCGAAAAGTGGACATAGCGGTTGGCTCGCTGGCGTGCGCCGGGCGGCTCATGAACTGGCCCGCGGCCTGGGTTTGGGTGGTGCGAAACTCGATTTGGCGCGGGTTGCGGCCGTCAGCCTGGAAGACCTGCGCCGTGAATTTCCCGGGCGCTGGCGTTTCGCGATCCTTGCCGATTCGGCGGCCGAGAGGCTGGGTTTTTTGGCGCTGGATCCCGTCCTTTGCGGGCGTCTGCAGGCGCTGCTTTCCGGAAAAGGGGAGGCCGGGCGAGGTTGGTTCGCGGCCGGGACGGGGGAGAACGGCGCCGTAGGTTGGCTGCTGGCCAGCGCACTGGAAGTGCTTTGCCAACAGGAGGGCGGCCAGGGCTGGAACGGTTACAGGTACTGCGGCCTGTGTGAGTCGGCGGGCTCGGTCGGCAGGATCTGTTTTCAACAGGAGAGACTCGTAGGCACCTGGCTGAAGGTGCGGGCCGGTTGGGATGAGGGTTTCGCGGTCTGGCTCGAGCCGGATTCCTCGATTCAAAGAAGGCCGCCTAACAATGTGTCGCCTGACGACCTGGAAGAATGGAAGGCCCTGACGGATCTTAGGGTGTCATTCGGCCTGCGGCTGGGCAGGGCCGAGTTGTCCGCCGAAGAGATCGGCCAGATCAGGGCGGGGGACGTGGTTCTTTTCGACGAGATCGATCCATTGGGAGATATGAGTCTCGTGTCTAGTGGCTGTTGCATACGCGGTCGGGTCGAGCGGGATCGATTCGAAATAGTCGGGTTCGAATACAACACGGGAGGTGAAGTCATGGAGACTGTGGATATCGTCACCAACCCCGGCGCGGGTGGATTTGACGCGTCCAAACTCGGCGGGCTGCCGATCGAACTCAGCGTCGAGGCCGGGAGAGTGGAACTGAGCGTCTCCCAACTGGCCGGGCTCCGGGCCGGGGACGTTCTGACCATGCCCGCGGCGGTGCTGGGGCCTGTCGACCTGCGTGCCGGCGGACGCCTGGTGGCCCGGGGCGAACTGGTCGACGTCGAGGGCAAGCGCGGTGTGCGCCTGTGCGAGCTTGCGCTCGTTCGCGGGGTGGATGATGAAGGCTCTCTCTGATCGCCTGAAGATTTTAGCCGCCGCTTTCGGCGCCGTCCTATTGCTGGGATTTTTCCTGTTGCGCGCACAAGGCGGCGCCGGACAACAAGCGGCTTTTCCGACCGCCGCCGTGCTCGTCGTGGGCGTGCCGGCGGCGATCGCCTGGTGGTTGCGCAGGCGCAATGCCCGCGACGAGCGCCGGTCGGCGGGCAGCCTTACAAACCTGGATAGCCTCAAGCTGCAGCCGGGCAGGACGCTGCACTTGATCGACCTTGAAGGCCAGCGACTGCTGGTGTCGTCCTCGGAGAACGGGATCCGCCTGGTCTACAGGATCGACCCGGCCAAGGACGCCCGGCCGGCCACAGACTGCGAGGCTGCGTCATGATCTCCTCGACCGGGGCGCTGGCGGCCACCATGATCGCCGCGGGACTCTTGCCGTTTGCCCTGGTGATGTTGACCTCTTTCGTCAAGATGGCCGTGGTGCTCTCGATAGTCCGCAGCGCCATCGGCACCCCGCAGATCCCGCCCAACAGCGTGGTCACCGGCCTGGCCTTGGTGCTGAGCTTCGTTGTCATGGCCCCGGTGGCCTACGAAGCGGGAGAGAGGCTGCAGGCCTCGAGTGCGGATCTAGAGAGCGGGTCGCTTACGCGCATGGGTCAAGCGATCTCCAATGCCGCGCAGCCGCTGCACGAGTTTCTGGCGCGCCATGCCCTGCCCGATCAAGTCGAGGCCTTCGCCGATCTACTCGGCGACGAGCAGCCGGAGGAAGGGCCAAGCTGGAAGGCGCTCGTGCCGGCCTTCGTCATCAGCCAGTTGCACGAGGCGTTCAGGATCGGCTTCGTCATCTTCCTGCCTTTCCTGGTGCTCGACATGCTGGTTGCCAGCGTCCTTCTGTCACTGGGGATGCACATGCTCTCGCCGACGACCATATCGTTGCCGTTCAAGTTACTGCTATTCGTCTTCGCCGACGGCTGGACACTGATCGGCACCAGCCTGCTCGGATCGTACGTCTGAGGGAGGACAGGGTGGAAGCCTCGAGCATGGTCGAATTGGGCAGACAGGCGTTGTGGCTGGTGCTGGTGGTCTCGGCGCCGGTGGTGTTGACGGCGCTGGGAGTGGGCCTGGTAGTCAGCATCCTGCAGGCCGCCAGCCAGGTGCAGGAGTTCACGCTTTCGTTCGTACCGAAGATCATGGCCGTGCTGCTTGTACTCGCCTTGACGGCGCCCTGGATGGGCGAGCAACTGGTCAATTTCGCGCGCGCCGCGCTCTCGGGAGCCTACTGACATGGAAGCGCTGTGGTGGGGCATCCTGCTGGCCGGCAGGATCCTGCCGGTTGTTATCATGGTGCCGGCCTTCGGCGGGCGGCGCCTGCCGGTTCCCGCGAGCCTGGCTCTGACCGCTGTCGTGGCGATGGTCGTATACCCGCTTACACAGGCGGCCGGGGTCGCGCCGGGCGGCTTGCGTTTTTTTGGATTGCTGCTCAAGGAAATTGCCGTGGGCACGGTGCTGGCGTTGTCCGCGGACTGCATGTTCGAGGGCCTGCGCATGGGCGGGCGGCTGATGGACGATCTCAGGGGAGCCTCACAGGCCAGTGCGCTGGTGCCCCAGACGGGCAAGCGCACCTCTCCCCTGGGCGATATCTACCTCTTGCTGGCAGTACTGGTCTTCTTTGCCGCAGGCGGCCCGGGCCTTTTTCTGAAGGCCCTGCTGGCAAGTCTCGCGCAAATTCCGTTGGATGTCTTTCCGGCCGCAGAAAGCCTGGGGCAAATCGGCGGACTGGCGCTTGCGCTGACCGCGCAGGCGATCCGGGTGGGCGTGTCGATAGCCGCCCCGGCCGCGGCCGCGCTGCTGGTGGCCGATTCTTGCCTGGGATTCATCAACCGCAGCGCCCCGCAGATACAAGTCTTTTTCCTGGGAATGCCGCTCAGGGCGCTGGTCGGCCTGGCGGTGGCCGGGCTCGCGCTGGAGGGATCGCTGGAGAGGTTTCTAGGCCTGCTGGTAACCCGCTGACAACCCCATGGCCGGGACCTACAGGCAATAGGGGTCGCGCGGGGCGCAGAATGACTCGACACCCGTGTCGTAGCAGCAGCCGTTTACGCAACTTGCGTCGGTCGTACACGGATCAGAGCAGAAATACATGTTGGGTTGGCCGCTGTCGTCCACCAGGCACTCCATGCCGCCCGGGCACTCGTTTCCGCCGCCGGTTACGCAGGATGTCTCGCCCCAGTACCAGACGCGTTTGAGACCCAGGCAGTAAGGATCGCGCGGGGCGCAGTATGAACCGTTACCCGTGTCGTAGCAGCAGCCTCCTATGCAATTCGTGTCGTTCGTGCAGGAATCAGAGCAGAAATACATGTCCGTCATCCCGCTGTCGTCCGTCAAGCACTCCATTTCGCCCGGGCAGGCGTTGTCACAGGGAGTATCGCCCCAGTACAAGACGCGTCTTTGACTGGTGTAGTATTATTCGTGCATGCACACCCAGCGTATATCCTCGTTGTCGGTTGTCCAGGGAGTTCCCTCGTCCCAGAGGGGCACGCACCAGTAGCCGGGATCGCAAGAGTCGTTGCTCAGGCAGGGATTGGCGCAGTAGAGCTGATCCGGCTCGCCATACACGCAGTATTCCTTGGAGCCCCACTTGGCATTGTCGTTGCATTCGTCGCAGCTTTCCACCGGGCGGGCGGCGCCCTGGCAGCCGACCACGAAAACGAGCGGCAACGCGGACAGCAAGACCAAAATAGACCTGAAACTCTTCATGGCTTGAACTCCTTATCGAAACGGT
>CAZXHT010000092.1:0-24890 GCA_964640665.1 uncultured Myxococcales bacterium | reverse complement strand
CATTCGCCCCCCACCCGTCCCGCCTACGGCGGGCCGACCTCCCCCACGGCCTACCGGCCGAGGGGAGGTGTTTCTGCGATCTCTCCGGTGATCACTGAAAACCCCTACAGCGCGGATTGCTCAGGCCGAAAGGTCCAGACCCAGACCGGGTTTTGGGACGGGCATTAGACTGGGGTTTGACAGATAACAATGTAAACGTTATTATGTATACGTAAGGAGTTGGACAAATGGATCAGGTTTTCTCGGCACGAATCAGCGAGGAAGTCGCCCGGCGCATCGGTGAGTTGGCGCGGCTCCTGGGGAAATCCAAGAAAGCCATCATCGAACGGGCCATCAACGAACTGTCCAGGCAGATCGAAAAAGAACAGTCCTTCGACTTCTTTTCCCATACCCACGGAATTTGGCAAAGAGACGAGTCGGCCGGAGAGACGATTGCCGCGGGCCGCAAGGCATTCAACGACTCGATCAAGAGACATAACAAATGAGGGCACTGGTCGACTCCGACATTCTGATCTGGCACCTGCGCGGCGCGCCCGCGGCGCTCAAGTTTTTCCGGCGCCTGGCGGCAAGCGACTACGAACTCTGGACCGGCGCATTGCAAAGGGCCGAAGTGGTTTTTTTCATGAACCCCGGGGAAGAAGAGGAAACCGGTTTATTCCTCTCCCGGTTCAAGACCGCATCGATCGATCAGTCCATAGTCGACGCCGCCGGAAAGCTCTATAGACGATACAACCCCAGCCACGGCATCGACGTAAACGACGCCATCCTGGCCGCCACTGCGATGCTCAAGGGAGGTAAGATATTCACGCTCAACCTGAAGCACTATCCCGAGCCGAATATTCTGGTCGAGCAAGGCTGGCGGGCAACACGGAACGTCAATTAAAATATCTAACTGGCCGCGGAGTTGACGTTTCTGAGATGCGGCGGGTAGACTCCAGAGAGAAATCGGAAAAGGAGATACAGGGCATGCCTATCCGACATATCCATCGCCGTCACCGTTCTGTCACTTGGGTACTGCGCGGCATGGCCGTATTCCTGGTGGCATCGGGTTTCTCCGCCTGCGGGCGCGACTTCGGGCGCCCGCCGCAACCTGGCGTTGTGCAGGGCGGTATCGAGGCCGCCCAGCCCGATTCGGGGCCGATCGTGGGCGCCCGGGTCAGGCTGGTTGAATGCGGCATGTCGGTGCTCTCGGCTGCCGACGGCGATTTTCGTATTCTCGACGTGCCCGACGGCGACTTCACCGCGCGTCTCGATGTCAGCTTGTCTCAAGACGGCCAGGAGATCGTCTACTCGGCCGAGTTGAACGACTCGGTGCTGGTTCGCGGCCCGGGCATCAGCGATCTGGGAACCGTGACGCTGGCACGGGCGGGCAGCGTTTCGGGAGAGGTCAAGCTGCCCGGCGGCGATAGCGCCTTGAACACAGTCGTTTACGTCGTCGGGGGCGACGAGCTGACTCACACAGGGGACAACGGCGGCTTCAGCCTCGACGGTCTGCCCCCGGGAACGCGCAGCATAGGAGCCGCGCGGCCGGGATACATGCTTACACAGGCCCGCCAAGTCGAGGTAGGGGCGGGAGCCGAAACTCCCGGGGTGGTTCTCGAGCTTGCTTCAATCAAGGCCGGGGACAAGGGCTCAGTCTCGGGCAAAGTGTTTCTCGGCAACCCCGGCCCCGAACCTGGTGTCTCGGTGGTGCTCACCGAACGCTTCAGTTCGCTGAGCTACGCGACCCGCACCGGTGACCAGGGCCAGTGGAATCTTACAGGCATCCCGACAGGCTTCTACGAACTCAGGGCCTCCCATGACGGATACCGTCCGGTCGGCCTGCCCAACATCGAGATCCGGGCAGGCGACGAACTGGTGCTCAACACCCTGGTGCTGCCCCCCGATGCGGGAGGCACCCCGCAGGGACCCGCCGACGGAGATCCCAACGGCAACATCGACGACGACGGCGACGGCGTGCCGGACACCGGCGACAACTGCCCGGTAATTCCCAACCCCGATCAAAGCGATATCGACGGGGACGGCGTGGGGGATGTCTGCGACCAGGTGTCTCCGACAATCGACCGCGACACCGACGGTGTTCCCAACAGCCGCGACAACTGCCCGGATGCCTATAATCCCGATCAGGCCAACCACGACGACGATCCGCTGGGCGATCTTTGCGACGACGACGACGACAACGACGGCCTGCCCGACGACCTGCCGGACTTCTGTCCTTTCATTCCCGATCCCGGCAACAGCAAAGAACTGTGCGATTGGAGCATGGTTTACTCGGGCCAAGATCAGGCGGGAGATATTCACCTGGTCTATTTCCAGATGGATTCCGGCGGAGGAAATTCGCGGAAGCTCACCACGGGTCACGAACAGTCATGGGGCGCAAATGTCTACAACGACGGTACGCGGAACTGGGTATATTTTCACCATCGCCGCGATGACAGCGAACTCTTTCGTATCTGCCGGATCGATCTGCAAACGGCGATGGAAATTCCCGTTACGGATCCCACGTGCTTCTTGCTCGGCAGCGCGGACGCCACGAATCCCTTCGTCTGCGCAAGCACGCCGCCCGTGCTGCTGTACGAGCAATTCGACGACATCCACAGCCATTTCAACATCTACGCTACCCGCGTGCCCCCTTCAGACCAGGATGCCGGCACGGTCGTCGATCTGTGGACGGGTTATGTCGTTCCACAGAAACGGCCATACAGTTTTCGCTATCCCAGCTGCAGTCCCGGGGCGGCCGGCGCTTCCCCGACTTTGGCCTACAGCCAGGATTTCTCGTTCGATCAAGGCGAAGCATTCGACTGGAATTCGTTCAGCACCACGTTCGATGCCGATACCCTTACTGCGGGACGAGCCGCGGCATCCATCGGATTGGACAGCGGGGTGCATGAGCGTCGTCCCATACCGGGCATGTCCGGCTGGTTCTTCGACCGCCAGGTGGGTCAAAGAATCGATCTACATTTTTTTATTTCCCCGCAGGAACCGGAAGTCGAACTCGTCGTCAACGGAGCCCGCAACATCGGCCCGGTTTTTCTTCCCTCGACCATGCCGGACGGGGGAGGAGGTCTCCTTGCTTACCAGAGCGATCTGCACGGTTCGTTCGACGTATTCGTCATGTCGCTCCAGAGCGGGGCGTCCTACCGCCTGACGACCGGCGACGGCTGGGAAGGAAGCCCGTCCTGGATAGCAACGCCCTGATCCCGGCGCTGGTTCTATTTGAAGTCCCGCAGGGAGCCGGCCATCTCGGACAGCCTGTCCATGACCAGGCGGTTGATGGTGCCGGGAGGGTAGTTACCCTTGCGGTCCGGCTTTCCTGCCTGCATACCGGTCAAGATCTCGAGACCCTCGTCCACCGTGGAGGCGGCGAAGATTGCGAAGCGGCCCTTGCGGACCGCGGCAACGACATCTTCTCCCAGCATCAGGTGCGGCAGGTTACCGCGCGGGATGATCACTCCCTGACGGCCGTCCAGGCCGCGCATGCGGCAGATATCGAAGAAGCCTTCGATCTTGTGGTTCGCGCCGCCGATGGGTTGGATGTCGCCGCGCTGGTTTACCGAGCCGGTTACCGCTATGCCCTGCCTGAGGGGCAAATCGGCCAGGCAACTCAGCAAGGCATAGATCTCGGTTGACGAGGCGCTGTCTCCGTCGATCTCGGTGTAGCTCTGCTCGAAGCAAACGCTGGCGTCTAGAGCCAGCGGTGCATGCCGCCCGAAACGCTCTTTCAGGAAACCCGACAGGATGTAGACACCCTTGTCATGTATCGCCCCCGAGAGGCCCGACTCGCGCTCCACGTTCACGATTCCGCTGCGACCCACTCCCACCGCGGCGGTGATGCGGCAAGGCTTGCCGAACGAGTAATCGCCGAGATCGAAGACGGCCAGGCCGTTGACCTGTCCCACCCGGCGGCCGCTGGTGGAAACCATGACCACGTCCCGCTCGATGTTCTCGCGGTATTTCTCCTCGGCCAGGTTCACCCGCCGCCGCCGCTGCTCGATCGTGCGCACGACGTCCTGCGGCGAGACCGTCCGCTTTCCGGCCTGGCGGGCCCAGTATGACGCCTCGCGCAGTAGATCGGCCACCACTCTGAAGCGGGTGGTCAGCTTGCTCTGGTCTTCGACCAGCCGGACAGCCTCTTCCAGCAGAACGGCGATTGCCGGGCGATTGGGGGGAAGCAGATCTTCCTCGCTGACCACGCGCTGGACGAATGCCATGAACTTTTCGATATTGGCGGAGGAGTAGTCCATCTCGACGTCGAACTCCGCCTTGACCTTGAAGGTCTTCTTGAAATCGTCCTCGGCCAAGTAGAGCGCGCGGTAAAGGTTTTCGTCCCCGTGCATGATGATCTTGACGTCGAGGGGAATGGGATCGGGTTTCAGGGCGGAGGACATCATGGCCATCGGGCCTTCGGGAAGGCGGATCTCTAGTTGGCCCGTCGAGAGCGTCTGCTTCAGGATCTTCCAGGATCCCGGTTCGATCAACAGGTCTTCGCCCTTGATCATCAGGAAACCGCCGTTGGCCCTCAAGAGGGCGCCGGCGCGGATGTTCATGAAGCCCGCGTCCATGCGCCCGCCTTCATCCATGGAGCGTTCGACGGTCCCCAGCAGACGAACCACGGTCGGGGACGGCTCGAACACCACTGGGCAACTCTTGCGCCCGGCGTTTTGCAGGATGACGTTTATCTGAAACAGGGCCAGCGGATCCGGCACGACCTCTCCAAAAGCCTGAGCGGCGCCGGATTCGTCCTCGCCCTCCTCCTGGCGGCGAACCAGGGCGGGAATGCGCTCCAGCAACGCCTCGCGGGCCTCGTCGAGATAGTCCCGCACCGACTCGCTTCCGAACTGCTCGCGCAGGTCCTCGATCAGTGTGTCTATGACGGCGCCGCCGGCGCGGCGGTCGATCTCCTCGAGTTCGGCGCTCATCTCGCGGGTGAGGTGCCGGGTACGGCGGCCGATCTGCTCCATCTCGTTCCTCAGTTGCTGGTGCAGGCGGGCCAGCGTGCGAAACTTGGTCCGGGTCAGCTTGCCCTTGCCGACCAGCTCTTCCAGAACGGACAGGGGCTGCGGTTCGTCATCGATAATCGGCAGCACGTCGTGCTCGACGGACGGGCCGTTTTGCATTTCGACCACGGCGAACTTGTGCTTGCGAACCTTCTCCTGGAAAGCGGAGATCAGCCCGTGCTCCTTGCCCTGGTACTCGTTGAGGATACGATCTTTCTCTTTCTGGTAGCTTTCAGCGGCCATGCACTTGGGCAATTCGCGCATGATCGATTCGATCAGCTTGGCCATGGCCTTCTTCAGACGCGGACCCCCGCCCGGGTCGAGCACCAGCAGGCGCGGTCGGTCGGGCTCGATGAAGTTGTGCACGTAGGCGTAGTCTTTCAGTGGCTGCCGCGGTTGCTTGAATTCGGCCAGGATATGTCTCGTGGTGGTCATCTTGCCCGAACCCGAAGGTCCAGAGACGAAGACGTTGTAACCCGGGCTATTGAGGCGCAGGCCGATCTCGAGCGCCTCGATGGCCCGGTCTTGCCCTATTATATGGGTGCGGTGCCGGGCATAGCTCTTGCTGGACGGCAAGCTTCGCGGGTTGACCCGTAAGCGCAGGCGCGCGTACGGAACCCTGAGCCTCTTTTCTGTTCTGGACGGCTTGTATGCCATGGGCGCCTCCGTCTTTCCTCCCTGCCCCGGACGCTATCGCCCGTACGGCGCTCTGTCAACGCCGTCAGACTTCGCCGTCAGACCTCGATGAAAACCCAAAAATATTTTCCGGCCACGAGGAGGATCACGATCACCAGCATCCACTTGATGTACCGAGCGGGCACGAATTTCTGGCAACGAGCACCGAGATACATGCCCATAAGGCCCCCCAGGCCAAACAGCGCGCCAAGCGCGAAATCCGGGCTCACGGGCAAGCCGGGAAAGAATGGAGCCAGGCAACTGAAGAAGATCACAGCCGCCACCGAAGTGACGCAGGTTCCCATTAAAACGGCGCCGGCAATTGTGTGCACCTGGAGCCCGAAGATGGTTACGAAAACGGGCGCCATGATCGATCCGCCGCCGATTCCGTACACCCCACCCGCAATCCCGACGATCAGGCTCAGGCCGATCACGCCCGGGGTCGAGGCCGAGAAGTTCTTGCCGTTGAATTCGTACTCGATTCTCTTAGCGGAGAAATGTACTACCCGTGTCCGGGATGGCGATCTTTTACCCTCGGCCGCGTCTATCACACCGGCAGGCGCTCGCTTAGCCCCGCCAAAAAGATCCCGCACCAGGCGCCAACCGATGTAAAGCAGGACCAATGCGGCGAAGAGCTTGAAGTTTATAGGATCGGGCAGGCAGGTTACGCGAATGACGGCGCCCAGGAAAACGCCCGGCAGCGTGCCGATGATAACGGCCCAGCAAAGCGGCCATACCATGCGCCCCTCGCGCAGGTATCGATAGACCCCACCGGGAATGGCCACCACGTTGTAGAACTGATTGGTCGCGCTGACCGAAGGGCTGGTGTATCCCAGCACGCTCATCTGAAACGGCAGCAACAAGAAGGCGCCCGATACGCCGCCCATGGATGTAAAAAAAGAAACCACCAGAGCAATGAGCGGGGGAATCCAGGGCGCGACTTCTATGCCAGCGGTGTGGAAGAACATTTCCGGATTCCCCGCGAAAGAATCACTGGGTTTGGGCAACAAGACAGTACCAGCGCCAAAACACCTGCGTCAACCGCGTGGCCTCGGAAAGTGCCTGTGAAAAATGACTATCATGTGATAATCGTTTCCATAACTGTTCGTAAAAAAATGGAGGGAGAAGAACATGGATCTTGGAATCGAGGGAAGAGTCGCCCTGGTGAGCGCGTCCAGCAAGGGGCTGGGCCGCGAGGCGGCGCGCAGCCTGGCAGCGGAAGGCGCGCGCCTGGCAATCTGCGCCCGGGGTGGAGAGGCCCTGGGCGAGACGGCCGAGATGTTGCGCGGCCTGGGGGCCGAGGTGCTGGACGAAGCCTGCGACTTGACCGACAGCGAGCAGGCGCAGGGGCTGGTTGAAAAAACGCTGGCCCATTTCGGCCAACTGGACATCCTGGTCACAAACTGCGGTGGTCCGCCGCCTGGTAAATTTCTGGATCACGACATCGAGCACTGGCGGGAAGCCGTCGATCTCAACCTGATGAGCGCAGTCTACCTGTGCCGTGCCGCGGCCCCCCTGATGATCGAACGGGGCTGGGGAAGAATTGTGCTGATGACCTCGATATCGGTCAAGCAGCCGATCGACGGGTTGATCCTCTCAAACAGCGTCAGGGCTGCCGTGGTGGGCCTGGGTAAAACCCTGGCGGCCGAGTTCGGCTCCCACGGCGTGCTGGTCAACTCGGTCTGTCCCGGCTACTTCCTGACCGAGCGGGTGCGTTCGCTGGCAGAAAAGCTGGCGGCCAACAATGCAGCCAGTCCGGCCGAGATGATAGAAAACTGGGCCGCCTCCGGAGTGCTGGGCCGAGTGGGCGACCCGTCCGAGTTCGGCCCGCTGGTGGCCTTCCTGTGCTCCGAGCGGGCGTCCTACATCACCGGCACGTCCATGGCAATCGACGGCGGCCTGTGCCGCTCGCTGCTCTAGGCCCGACGATTATCTATCGAGGCCGTACCAGGCCGCACCCATCAAAGCCGCTTTTGGATTCAAGATCACTTGCACCGGTATCCCGGCCAGTAGTTCCCTGAAGCGCCCCTTGCGTAAAAAGGCTTCCATGAAACCGCCTCTTTTGAGTGGAGAGAGAATGCGCGGCGGAATTCCGCCGCCCAGGTAGACTCCTCCCGTGGCAAGCACCTTGAGCGCCAGGTTGCCCGCCTCGGCACCCAGGATGGCACAGAACAAGTCCAGAGCAGTCGAGCACAGATCGCAGGGACGTTCGTCGTCGAGGGCGGCGGCGATCACGATCTGGGTTGGGTCCTCGGCCGCGGCCAACTTTTCCGCAAGCCATTCGGGCTCAATGTTCCGACCGCTGTCTTTCAGAAAGGCGTATATGTTCGGCAAACCCATACCAGAGCAGATCCATTCGTAGCTGACGTGCTCGATGCGCTTTTGCAAATAGCGCAACAGATCCATCTGAAGCTCATCGCAAGGGGCAAAATCGGCGTGTCCGCCCTCGGATGCATGGGCAATGTAGCGCTTTCCGTCCCGAGTGATGTATGCCTCCCCCAGCCCGGTTCCCGGGGCCAGCACCGCAATGGCGCCAGTGGCTTCCGCCCTGCCCGGGTTGAGCATTTCTAGATCGGCGTCTTGCAAGCGCGGCACGGCATAAGCAGTGGCCAGCAGATCGTTTATCAGCTCGACCCTCTCCAGCCTAAGCCTGTCTTGTAAATCATTCGCACCTATCGCCCAGGGCAGGTTGGTAACGTGCGCCTTCCCATTGAGCACCGGACCGGCCACCCCTAGACAGGCCCGCTCGGCGCGGCGCCCGCTCTTTTCGAAGAATTCTGACAGAATATCTTCAAGGCTCCCGTATGCAGCGCTTTCAAAGACCATCTCGGCAAGCGGCGCTCGCGCTCCGCCCTTGGCAGAGATGATCGCCAGGCGCGTCTTGGTTCCCCCGATGTCTCCGGCGACGAGCACGGCGGCCTTCCTCAGTGAGTCTCGCGCTCCAGGCCTACCTCGGGATAGGCGGCGGCGTAGGAGACATCCAGGTAGTCCCGCATGGCGACATCGCCCTTCAAGGCGAGGCGCATGAAGGCCGTGGCGAAGACGTCGATGATCTCGAAGGCCCGGTCGCTGTCGATGTAGCGTTCGGGATCGCACATGTCCTGCAACTCGGGTACCGGCAGTTCGGCCCGACAGATGTCGGTGAAACTCATGTGCCCGGCCCCGGTTATTTCGATCTTGTATTTCGGCGCGGGCAGGGCCACGTAGATCGGACGTAGCTCATCTGCGGTGAACTCGTCGAGATTTCCCCCCATCAGCATGACCGGCATATCCACCGACGCCAGCCCCTCGTCGCCGAAGGCCGCGTAACCCGCAGGCGCCAGTGCCAACGCGGCCTTGAAAACAGACGCCCCCGCGGGCCGGCTCTGGATGGCGCCGGGCGGCCACCACTCCAGGTAGGGACACATGGTGTCGCCGGCCACTCCCTCGGCGCAGCGCACGGCCGCCGCGTCCCCGTCCGCCACGCTGCCTGCCAACACCATCGTCGTATAACCGCCGAAGGAGTGGCCACTCACCCCCAGCACCCCCGTGTCGATCGCACCGAAGAGTGCATCCTGGGGATCCTGGTTCAGCTCGAGCAGCCTCTCGAGAGTGAAGACTATATCGACCGGGCGATCGAGGGCGACTTGAGCGATCTCCTCGTCCGAGGGGCTGTCGAGCAAGGTATTGCCTTCGTGGTTGGGAGCCGCCACCACGAACCCCTGGCTGGCCAGGTGCTCGCAGAGGGTGAACGACTGCACCCCGATGCCCTGGTTGCCGTGAGAAAACATGACAAGCGGGTAGGGTGCCCCCGCTGCGTCCAGCTCGATGTCCTCATAGGCTCGGTTGGTGAGTAGTGAGAGGTAATAAACAAGCTCGGCCTCATGCGGAGGGCGGCGGGCCGGGTACCAGACGGCGGTGGAAAGATCCCGCTCGCGCCCGGCGTCGAAAAACTCGATCCGCCTGAAACCGACGGAGTACGGCCCGAAGTTCTGGGGCGGATAGACGTCAACCTTACCCTGGCCGCCGCCGCAGCCCGTGAAGAACAACGGCCACCAGACGACCAGGCAGCCGAACATCATTATTGCGGTCCGCAACATGGCTTCACTCCAACACGATCCCCAGACAATGGTCAAGATCCGGGCCTTGAGAAATACCTAATCTTTCGATTCGTTCGTGCTATCCTGAGCCGGACGAAAGGACCAAGTACAATGGACTGGAAACTTTCCAAAATGAAAGAGCGCTACTACAAGCGGCTGTGCGGCGTCGATGACTCGCTTTTGAAAATCGAGCCGGGCAGCCGCATCTTCATCAGCACCGGCTGCGCCGAGCCGCAGTACCTGGTTCGCAACCTCGAAAGGTTCCCCAAGAACATCGCCGATACCGAGATACTGCACCTGGTCTCCCTCAACGTCTCACCGGTCACCGACGCCAAGTTTCAAAACATGTTCCGCTTGAATACGTTTTTCATCGGGCGCGCGGCCCGTGACGCGGTCGGGCGCGGTGAAGCCGACTACACTCCCATCTTCTTGTCTGAGATCCCCAAGATCATCAAGTCGGGACGCCTGCATATAAATGTCGCGCTGGTGCAGGTTACCCCGCCGGACGCCTTTGGTAACTGCTCGCTGGGTGTGTCGGTCGAGACGGTCAAGGCGGCTATCGAGCATGCCGACTACGTCATCGCCCAGGTCAATCCGCGCATGCCGCGTACGCTGGGCAATAGCTTCGTGGACATCAACGCTCTCGACGCCATCGTCGAGTACGACGAGCCGATCGTCGAGTTCATTTCCCGCGAACCGGATGAAGTTGCGCTGCGCATCGGCTACTATGTCTCCAGGCTGGTACCCAACGGTTCGACGATCCAGGCCGGCATCGGCAGCATCCCAGACGCGGTGCTCAAGTGCCTGATTGACAAGAAGGACATCGGCATTCACACCGAGATGTTCTCCGACGGCCTGATAGACCTGTATGAGGCCGGGGTGATTAACAACAGCAAGAAAACGTTTCATCCGGGCAAGATCATCGCCGCCTTCTGCATGGGCAGCAAGCGACTCTATGAGACGATCGACAACAACCCGGTCTTCGAGTTCTACACCACCGATTACGTCTCCGATCCGCGCAACATTTCACGCAACGACGACATGGTGGCGATCAACTCCGCGCTAGAGATCGATCTGACCGGGCAGGTCTGCGCCGATTCGCTCGGCCACCAGTTCTACTCGGGGATTGGCGGTCAGGCCGATTTCATCCGCGGCGCGGCGCTGGCGCGTAACGGGCGGCCGATCATCGCCATGCCCTCAACGGCCAAAAAGGGCAGCGTATCGCGCATCGTGCCCATGCTCTCTCCCGGAGCGGGCGTGGTAACGACCCGGGGCGACGTCCACTACGTGGTAACCGAGTACGGTATCGCCTATCTGCACGGCAAGAGCATCCGCGAGCGGGCCTTGGCGCTGATCAACATCGCCCACCCGAAATTCCGCGAATCCCTGCTGCACGAGGCGAAAAAACTGCGTTTCATATACCAGGATCAGGAGCTTTCCAAGGGCGATGACGACTTTCCCGAGCACTACCGGAAGAATTACAAGCTGCGCGACGGGCGCGAGATTCACTTCCGTCCCATTCGCGCCGTCGATGAAGAAGGCATTCGCCGTTTCTTCTACGATCTCAGTAAAGAGGACGTATACTTCCGCTTCATGGGGGCGCTGCGCACGATGCCGCACGAGAAGGCCCTGCCGCTGGTCGTGCTCGACTACGAAGAAAAATTCGCCGTTGTCGGCTGCACGGGAGAAGAGGCGGACGAAGAAATCGTCGCCGTGGGCCGCTGGTTTCTTGACAGGGCCACGAACCTGGCCGAGGCGGCGATGACCGTGCATCCCGGCTGGCGGAGATACGGTATCGGCGCTTTCCTGCTCGATATGCTGGTCTATGCGGCCCGGGACAAGGGCATCGGCGGTTTCACGGCCGAAGTCCTCTCATCCAACGCCAAGATGCTGAACCTGCTCTACAAGAGCGGCTACAGTTTTCAGCGACAGTTCGACAGCGGCACTGTTTCCATAGCCATGGGATTCGACAAGCAAACCCGGCCAAGCTGAGGAGGCGTGAGTATGACACAAACGGCATTCCAGGACACGTACTCCGAGTGGGGCAGTCAGTGTTACGGATGCGGACGACTGAACGAGCACGGGCTGCAGATCAAGAGCTATTGGGACGAAAGCGGGCAGGGCACGATCTGCCGCTTCAGACCGCGTCCCGAACACACGGCCGCCCCGGGCTTCGCTTACGGCGGCCTGATAGCCTCGCTGATAGACTGCCATTCGACCGGCAGCGCGGCCGCGTCGGCCTACCGCGCAGCGGGACGCGAGATGGGCAGCCGGCCCGAGCTGCGCTTCGTGACCGCCTCGCTGCATGTCGACTATCTGCGACCCACCCCGCTGGACGCCGAGCTGGAGATCCGCGGCACGATCGAGGAAATCAAGGGGCGCAAGGTAATCGTGGCATCGACCCTCTCGGCCCAGGGCCAGCTATGCGCCCGGGGACGCGTAGTCGCGGTGCAGGCGCCCGACTCGATGAAGGCCGACTGAACGGAAAAAAGTTACAAAGTTGAAACCGTCCCCGTATGCCCCCTATGTGGCCTTTGTGCGCCGGCCGATCAGGGGCAACGTGTTCTTTTCGTGATACGACGCTATGCGATCGAGTTCATCGAGGATCTTTTTCTTCGTCTCACCCGAAACGCGGTACTGCATGTCTACGATTTCGGCTCCTTCGAGATCCTGGGCACCGAGGAAGCTGCCGCCCATTACCAGCAGGTGGTCCGGCAGCGAGTCGATCCGGTTGGCGGCCGCCCAGATGCGGCTCCAGCCGTTGACGACGGATTGCAGCTCGTAGCCACCCCCGCCCAGCAACAACATCTGCGGGCAGCGGTCGCGCAGCAGCTTGATGGCTGCGACCATTCCGTTGTTCGTAAGACTCAGGTTGGCCAGCGGGTCGGCCTTGTGGGTGTCCGTGCCGGCCACCACTATCAACACGGACGGGGCGAAACGCTCGATCGCCGGCGGAACCACCCGCTTGAAGACCATTTCATAGGCCTCGTCATCGGTCCGCTCGGGCAGGGGAATGTTCAGCGTGTAGCCCCGGCCGATCTTCTCGCCGATCTCGTCCTCGAACCCGCCCCAGGGATACAATGTTTTGCCGCTCTGGTGCAGCGAGATGAACAACATGCGATCGTCTGAGTAAAAGGCGTCCTGCACGCCGTTGCCGTGATGAGCGTCGATATCGACATAGGCCACCCTGAAGCCGCGCGCCAGAAAACGATCTATGGCGACGATGACGTCGTTGACGTAGCAAAAACCTTCCGCGTGAGCGCGGCCGGCATGATGAAATCCTCCCAGCGGATTGAACACCACGTTGGCGTTTTCGTTAATGATCAGACCGACGCCGGTGCAGGTGGCCGAGGTGTACAACATGACGTAGTCGAACAAGCCGGGAAAGATCGGGCACTCGTCACCGCCCAGGTGGAACTTCAAGAAGTCCTCATGCCAGACGCCCGAATTGGCCCTCTGCAGGGCGTCGATGAAGGCCGGGCTGTTCGACTCGATCAGCCGCTCCTTGCTGATCATGCGCGGCTCCTCGACCCGCATCCAGGGCTCATCGAGTTGTCCCTGGCGGGAGATCGTCTGCATAGCCGCTCTGGTCCGGGCCGGGTTGAAGGGGTGATCCTCCCCGTAGCTGAAATCCCCGTAACGTCCCGAATAGACGATGATGCTGTCCTTCGGGCGTTTGACGTCTTCGGGATCGTATTGCAGCGTGAAAGTACAGATGTCTGATCCGAAAATCTTCTTGGCGGTCGGCCATGCGCGGCCGAGCAGTGCAATGGTGGCGGCATTTTGGGAAATGACTTCAGCGTACACCCCGGACAGGCCGCGCGAATAGGCTATCTTGTTGAGATGGTTGGCCAGCAAAGTGCCGATTCCATGGCTGCGGAAATCCTCGTCGACCACGATGTCGAACTCGCCCATGTTGTTGGCCGGGTTGTACATGTAGCGGCCCTCTGCAACGATACGCGGATTGAGCCGCGGGCCTGTAAGGCCGACGATGGCCATGTCGCGGCTGTAGTCGATGGCGGCCAGTTTCTGGGCCATTTCGTTGGTCATCTTCTTGATCGTCCCGTGGTAGCGCATGCGCACCGAGGCAGGCGAGAGCCGATAGAACATTTGTTGCAGACGGCGGGCATCGCAGGGCTTGACCGGCCTGAAGAAAATCTCGGTTCCGTCTTTGAACTTGTGGTTGAACTCGTACTGGCCCGGGTAGACACATCCGTGTTCGGGGGGGATGACCTGCTCGGCCCCCACGTAGTTCAGGCGCTTGGCCTCTTCGAGAAGTTGTCTTCTGAACTTTGGATGGGCGATGGAAATCAAGGCGATCGCCCGCTCGCGGACGGAGAGCCCGTGAATGTTGACAACTCCGTACTCGGTCACGACGTAGTCTATCTTCGAGCGTGAAATCGCCACCCCGCCGCCCGTACTCAGGGCGACGATCTGCGATTTTTGCCCGTCAAGAGAGATCGAGGGCAACGCAACCACGCTGAATCCGTCTCGCGAACGGCGCGCCCCGTCGATGAAATCCATGCTCGACGGCAGCGATCTCATCTCGCAGATATCCTGCGTGTCGGCCCTGGCCAACCCGGTCAACTCAATCTCGCGGATCTCCTGGACGGCGACCATGTTGTCGTTTTGGCAAATGGTTGCCGGATCGTTGACCTGGTCGATCGGCAGAATACTGAAAAGCGGATTACGATCGACCGTCCGATAAAGATCTTGCGAGCCCAGCACCATGGTCGCTACGGTCTTGTCCTTGTTGACGTTCTTTCTGGCGTTTGTCACGGCCCCGGACCTGATCAGGCGCAGAATATCGTCCGTCAGAATCTCGGTGTGAACTCCCAGATCCTTCTTCGTATCCAGGTAGCGCATTGTCGCGGCGCTAATCGAGCCGCGATCGAAATGCAGGCACATTCCATCGCCAACCAGACTGGCAACGTGACGGCCGATGGTAAGAGAAACCGCATCGATCTCGCGAGGCGCCACTTCGATCAACGGCAGGTCGCCCGCGACCAGGATGTCGATCTTGTCGAGTGCGATCATCGAGTCGCCCATGGTTTGCGGAACGTTCTCGTTGATCTGGGCGATAACCAGATGGGCATATTCCACCGCGGCCCTGGCCGCATCCACAGATGTTCCCAGGCTGCACAGGCCGGAAGAATCTGGCGGAGACACCTGGATCAGCGAGACGTCGATATTCACTGTGCCGTCCGCCATGGCTTCGGGCAACTCGCTGATATTCATCGGCGTATAGTCGGCGTTGCCTGCGGCCAGAGCCGCGGAAATGCCGCGACCGATGTAGAATGTGTTGTAGCGAAAGTGCTCGACCAGGTTCGGTTGAGCCAGGATGAATTCATCACGGGCCGCGGTCAGGTGGATTACCTCGATATCCCAGAAATTGTCTGCCATTTCCGCGAGCGTCCTGGTGAGAAGCTCAGGCTCACCCGCCCCGGACCCTACAAAGATGGTTTGCCCGTTTTTTATGTGCGCCACCGCTTTTTGCGGTGTAACCAGCTTGTCCCGCAGACGGCTGCGCCAGTTTCTTGAAGATACCAACGGTCCCCCGGGTGTTTTCTACTTACCGAAGGAGTCCAGCAGATTCTGAACCACTCCCGGATCCGCCAGGGTGGAGGTGTCACCGATCTGGTCTGTCTCCTTGGCCGCGATCTTTCTCAGGATGCGCCGCATGATCTTGCCGGAGCGTGTCTTCGGCAGGGCATCGGCCCAGTGGATCACGTCCGGCGAGGCAATCGGTCCGATCTCGGCGCGCACGTGCTTGACCATCTCTTTTTTCAACTCCTCCGACTTCTCGACATTGGCGTTCAGGGTTACGTAGGCGTAGATGCCCTGTCCCTTGATGTCGTGGGGGAACCCAACCACGGCGGCTTCGGCCACATTGGGGTGGCTGACCAGTGCGCTCTCCACCTCGGCCGTCCCCATGCGGTGGCCCGAGACGTTGATCACGTCATCTACCCGTCCGGTGATCCAATAATAACCATCCTCGTCGCGACGGCAGCCGTCTCCCGTGAAATAGTATCCCTCGAACATGCTGAAGTATGTTTCCCTGAAGCGCTTGTGATCGCCATAGACCGTGCGCATCATCCCGGGCCAGGGTTCCTTGATGCACAGCATGCCCTGCCCGGCGCCAGAGATCTCCTTGCCGTTCTCGTCCAGAATCGCCGGGACCACCCCGAAATAAGGGAAAGTAGCAGAGCCGGGCTTCAACGGGGTTGCCCCGGGCAACGGTGTAATCAGGATCCCGCCGGTCTCGGTCTGCCACCAGGTATCGACAATGGGACACTTCTCTTTGCCCACCACCCGGTAATACCAGTTCCATGCCTCGGGATTGATGGGCTCGCCGACTGACCCCAGCAGTCTAAGCGTGCTCAGATCGCGTTTATTAACGTGCTCATCCCCCTGCCGGGCGATAGCCCTGATGGCAGTCGGAGCGGTGTAAAAAATAGTAACCTTGTGCTTGTCGACCACGTCCCAGAAGCGGCCCGGGTCGGGATAGGTGGGCACGCCTTCGAACATCACGGAGGTCGCCCCGGCACACAAGGGACCGTAGACGATATAGCTGTGACCAGTCACCCAGCCGATATCAGCGGTACACCAGAAGATATCCTCGTCGTGGTAGTCGAAGATGTTCTTGAAACTCGTGGCCGTGAAGACCATATATCCACCGATGGTGTGCAGGACGCCTTTCGGTTTGCCCGTCGAACCCGAGGTGTAGAGAACGAACAACGGATCTTCAGCATTCATCCACTCTACCGGGCACTCTGTTGAGGCATCTTTCACGAGTTCGTGCCACCACTCGTCGCGCCCGGCTTTCATTTCATAATTGAGGCCCTTGTCCGGCCCCACGCGCTGGCAGACGATACAGTGCTCGACGGTATTACCGCGTTTCTCACAGATGTTCATCGCATTATCGGCATTCGCCTTCAGGTCCACCGGTTTCTTGCCCCTGAATGTTCCATCGGTCGTTATCAAGACAGAACAGGTCGAATCTGTGATGCGATCGGCCAACGCATCCGCCGAAAACCCGCCGAAGACTATTGAGTGAATGGCGCCGATACGGGCACATGCCATCATGGCAATCGCCAACTCGGGAACCATTGGCAGGTAGATACTTACCCGGTCGCCTTTTTTAACACCCTTCTGCTTGAGCACGTTGGCGAAGCGGCAAACTTCATCTTTCAGTTCCGCATAGGTAAACTTTTTTTGCTCGTCGGGCTCGTTACCTTCCCAAATGATTGCGATCTTGTCTTTCTTGCCACCGGCCACATGCCGGTCAAGCGCGTTGTAGACGATATTCGTCTCGGCGCCCTCGAAGAACTTGATGAATATGTCATTCTTGAAGTCGTAGCTGCGTACTTTGGTCCATTTCTTGTGCCAATGAAATTCCTCGGCTAGCTCGGCCCAGAAACCTTCAGGATCCTTTATGGAGCGCTCGTACATCTCGCGATACTGCTCCATGGAGGAAATCCATGCGTTTTCAGACAACTTCTCGGGAGGCTGATATAATATTTCCTTACTCTTCTCGATCATGACCATTCCTTTCCCTTGTGTTCAGCGAGTTGTTTTCGGTTCACACGTGCAAATTGCCAGCGCAGATTACGTCGATTCCGGCGCTTATGAGGGCTTTTGCGGTGCGATCGACGGATCGGTGCTTCTCCATGTAGTTGCGCTCGAGAGCCGGCATCATTCCCTTTTCCTCGATCTCTGCCTTTGTCAGGAAGTATTCGAGAATGTCGGATGGATGGTCGAGGGTCTTTTCGACTTCGGGCACCCCGCCTTCGTGTTTGGCCGAGATATTGGGCACCTCGGCGGCCACCTCGAGCAGTTCCTCCAGGCGATCGTAGGGCTGAACCACGATTGACTTCCAGGTCTCGACAATGTGGTGTTCGATGCGCACGACCTTCTCGAATCCCAGTGCCGCACGGATCTTCGAGGTCGCGCGGATGGTGTCTTTGTCGACCGAGTTGGCCAGGTTGAAGCCGATCAGCGAGGTAGTGTTGTCCTCGCGGGAGAACAGCTTGGCGCCGATCAGCGTCCACAGCACCGCGTAGGGGTTGTCGTTGCCCAGGTAGACCGAGATCTTGAACTCGTTGTCGATGCCCAGCTTGTGCAGCAGGTAACCGATCAGCACCGTGCCCGGGTTGACGTTGAGTACCTGGCGAATGCCGTATTCCGTGTAGTAGTGCAAGAACTCCTCGGCCCACTGCATGGCATGCCGGTTGGGCTGGCCCACCCCGCCGAAGTAACCGGTTATGGTCTCGGGCCCGCCCAGGTGAATGTTGGAACCGTCGGTGCCCTTGGTATCCAGGGTCTCGACATAGCTCGCCCCGACCACCTGCATGGAGGCGGCCACCGCCAGGATGTCCGCCTTGTCCGCGACCTGTTCTTTCATGTTGCGCACCCGGATGTAACGCCCGGGCATGAGGTTCTTCTTCTCGATCGCCTCTTTCGCTTCGGCGATCAGAAAAGGAAAAAACTGCAAGGCGCTTATCTCGAGGGTGACAGCGTTCTTCTCATCAAGAGTAGTCGCGGCGGCCTTTTCGCCCAGCACTCGTTTCACGTAGTCGGCCTTCTTGACGAAGGCGCCCTTGTCGCGTTGCTCGATGAGCCACTCGACGTCGGCCATGTAGGGCGATCCGGACTCTTTCAGGCGTCCCATCAGGTTGTCCAGCCGGCGGGCCTCTTCGGCCTTGCGGTTTATCTCGCCGGGACCGCCGTACTTCTCGACCAGTTCAATGACCGCGTTTACGATTGCGTTGTTCGGATCCAGCATGAAGTCATTGATGGCCTCGACGTGCGCGGCCGGAATACGCAGTCTCTCTCTCAGATCTGACATTGTATCTCCCTCTCAATCCGGTTTCTTGTACTGTTTGACCATCTGTTCGAACTTGGGAAACTCGCCTTCGAGCATATGATAGCAATGCTCGTCCTTGGGAAAAGTACCGGCGCGTACCTCGTCGCCATAGTCGCGCAGCGCTCCGGTCACCACCTCGGCCACGTTGGCGAATTTCTTGACGAACTTGGGCGTAAAGGCCTGAAACTGTCCAATCAGGTCGCTGATGATCAGCAGTTGCCCGTCGGTGTGCATGCCGGCCCCGATGCCATAGACCGGGATGGGTAACAGATCGGTGATGAACTTGCCCACCTCGGGCGGAACCGCCTCGAGCAACAGTAACTGGATACCCGCCTCGTGCAGGGCTAACGCGTCTTCGATCAACACCTTGGCCGACTCGACCGTGCGGCCTTGGGCCTTGTGGCCGCCGAGCTGTCCCGAGCTCTGCGGGGTGAGACCGATGTGCCCGCAGACAACGATGCCGGCATCGAGAATGGCGCGGACCTGCGGCACCACCCGCTTGCCTCCCTCGAGCTTGATGGCGTCGCAGTCGGCTTCCTTGAGGAAGCGCCCGGCGTTGCGCACGGCTTCCTCGCAAGACACCTGGTAGGAGAGAAAGGGCATGTCGCCGATGACGAATGTGTGCGGCGCCGCCCGGCGCACGGCCTCGCTGTGGACGATGCATTGATCCATGGTGACGGGTACGGTGCCCTTGTAGCCGTAAACGCACATGCCCAGGGAATCACCGACCAGGATCATGTCCACGCCGGCCTCTTCGGCAAACTGGCCGCTGGGATAGTCGTAGGAAGTGATCCAGACGATTTTTTCACCCCTGGCTTTCATCTTGTAAAGCTCGTTGAGCATCTTCTTTTTCTTTTTGGTAGCCATTAGACACCCACCTTCCTTGGTCGTTCGTTCTTTGCTCAGAAGAAAACTATTGCCCTGTCCATGATCTTCTTTTCGAACTCTACCTTCTCATCGCGGCAGCTTGCCAGGTTGATCATTACCTTGATGGTTTCCCCGGAAGCGTCCAGTCCCAGCGTGACACCCCGCCAGTGTACATAGTCGGCCACGTTTGTCGATGACAGTATTTTCAAGCGCCGGGTAACCGATCTCTCTCCACCGCCCTCGTTACTTTCCCCCTGTCGCGCATTGAATCGCACCTTGATATTTCTGTCAATCCAGAATAGCCTCCAGAATAGCTATCCCGCACCTCTTCTTGCCAGGTCGTTTTTTAGAGATCATCCACGAAACATGATATATTCACAGTATGGTCGGACGTGAAAAACCTGGAGGTGGAAAATCTTGGCGCGTGTTGATCGTCGATGACAGCGAAAAAACGGCCAGGCTGATCGAGGCTGAGCTTGCCGGCAAGGGCTTCGAGATCCTGCGAGCCACGAGCGCCGACGAGGCCACCCGCCTGATCGTCAAGGAAAAGACCCGGCCGGACATGGTCTTGCTGGACGTCATCATGCCCGGTGTCGATGGGCGGCATTTTTGCCGCTTCGTCAAGTCCAACGAGATGTTTTCCGACGTCAAGGTCGTGCTGTGCTCCAGCATGGACGTCTCCGAACTCGAGGCCGCCGCCGAAAGCTGCGGCGCGGACGGTTTCATCCACAAGGAGTCGATCCTCGGAAAATGGGTGCTCGATCAACTCATCAGTGAAGAACGGGAAGCCAAATGAGAGCACCTGGTTGCATGGCGACCATGATCGGCTCCCTGCCGCACTCCGATCCCGAGCGGGCCGTGCGCCTGGTTCTGGAGCTTCTTCCTGAGGCACCGGTCTTGCCCGAGCTTCCGCGGCGTTCATTCAAAGAAGACATGGTACATGCCCACAGCGACGGGCTCCCCTGTCTGGTGGTTGATGAGGCGGCCGGAAAAATGTGGGTGGACACCGCTCGTGACGGCTCGGACGAATTGGCGGCATTCTACGAAAGGGCATTCGCGGCGGAAACAAGCGGAGATCTTGACGCCTTCGCGATCGGGCCCGGCTACGCTTCGGCTCTCGAGACAGCCAGACGTGAGTTCTTAGCCCGAAGCGAACCTTTCCCGGCCGTCAAGGTCCAATGCATCGGGCCGGTGTCTTTCCAACTGGGGCTGAAAGACGATCAGGATCGAGCGCTCTACTACGATGAAACCTTCCAGGACGTGCTTGGCCGCCAGGTGGCCTTGCAGGCGCGCTGGCTAACCAGGCGCTTTTTGCCATGCGGGCGTGAACTGATCACCTTTCTGGACGAACCCAGCCTGGCCGCCTTCGGCTCATCGGGCTATCTGGGAGTGCTGCGCGAGGACGTCGTGCTACGCCTCGGTACCGCTATCGAGGCGGTCAAGAGCGAGGGCGCAATCGTCGGGGTACATGTTTGCGGCAACACCGACTGGCCGATGATCATCGAGGCCGGGGCCGACATTCTAAACTACGACGCCTACGGCTTCGGACCGAGCATGCTGGTGTATGCCGACGAAGTAGGAAAACATATGGCCCGGGGAGGGGTCCTGGCATGGGGGATCGTTCCCAACAACAACATGCTGCACAAAGAGAGCGCTGCATCCATCGAGAAGCGTTTCTTTTCCCTGGTCGACGGGCTTGCCGAGCGCGGTGTCGACCGGGACTTGATCTTGCGGCAGTCAATGCTGACGCCGGCCTGCGGCATGGGTTCGCTTACCCCAAAAGATGCCGAGCTGGTCATGCACATGCTGTCAAAACTGGCTGCCTCGGTTCAGGCCAAGGTCAGATAGGGCAGGATTTCAACTTCTGTCAGCTCTCCGGGGTATAGGGGTATAGTGGAGCGACAACTTCCCGGAGGAACCAGGGTGTCATCGGAGAAGGACGTCTTTGTCCAGGTCGCGGTCGCGGCGCCTGTCATGAAGCAGTTCACTTACCGCATTCCGAATTCGTATCCCGGCGCGCCGAAGATCGGACAACTCGTGGATGTGCCATTCGGAAAGAAATCCTTGCGAGGAATTCTAACCGGTCTCGCTTCCGATAACGAAAGGAAAGACATCGATATCAAGCCGTTGTCCGGCTTGGTGACGGTCGAACCCGTGTTGACCAAGGCGATGATCGATACTCTCGTTTGGGCGACCAACTACTACCTGGCGCCGCCGGGAGAGATGATTTTCGCCGCCCTTCCTCCGTCGTTCAAACGGCCGGGAAAATCTATCTTTCCCTCTCAGCACCTGGCTATTGAATTAACCGGAATACCACCTACAGAAGCATTCGTGAAACGGGCGCCCCTGCAAGCGCGCTTGTTGAGCGAACTTGCAAAATCAGGGCCGGTCGACGTCGCGCGACTTGCCGTTATGGGCTCCGGCGTGCGCCAGGCCCTGCGAGCACTCGAGAAGAAGGGGCTGGTTCGATTCGCACAACGGCAGGATTGCACCAAAGTGCAAACAGAAGATCTTCCGCTGCCCGCGGAGATCGAACGCTTGACTGACGCCCAAGCCGACGCCCTTGACAAATTGAATGCCGCACAGGACGGCGAGGCATATGCCGCCTTCCTGCTTCATGGGGTGACCGGCAGCGGTAAGACAGAGGTGTATCTCAGGGCTATTGCCCACGCATTAGAACGATCGCGCAACGCCATTCTCCTGGTTCCCGAAATCTCGCTCACCCCGCAGCTGCTTTCCCGGGTGGCCGCACGCTTCGGCTCGTTGGTGGCCCTTCTGCACTCCGGGCTTTCCGGTGCGGAAAGACTTCACGAGTGGTGGCGCTTGCGGCGGGGTGAGGCCCGCGTGGCGCTAGGCGCCAGGTCGGCCGTGTTTGCGCCGTTACGCGACGTAGGCATCATCGTGGTGGACGAGGAACACGACTCTTCGTATAAACAATCGGAGAGGCTGCCCTATAACGGAAGGGACCTGGCCATGGTCCGTGCGCGCGAGGAGCAAGCAGTGGTTGTCCTGGGCACGGCCACGCCGACCGTGGAGTCCTATTCACATGCTATTGCGGGCAGGTCACGCTTGCTGCGTCTTGCCGGGCGCGTTCACGAGAGGTCGATGCCAACCATCGAGGTGATCGATCTGAAGAAAGACCTGCCGGATCCGATCGAACGGATGCACACCGTCAGTCAACCCCTGGCCGAGGCTTTAGCCGAAACTCTCGACCGCGGCGAACAAGCTATCCTGTTTCTGAACCGGCGAGGTTTCTCGTCCTTTGCGCTCTGCAAGGATTGCGGTCAGAGCATACGCTGCAGCAATTGCTCGGTGGCCCTGGTTCATCATCGCAGCGAGCGGCGGCTGCGCTGCCACTACTGCGGGTTGAGCATTCCTGTGCCCAAAAAATGTCCCGCCTGCGGCTCAGGCAGGATACAGCTTCTCGGCCTGGGCACCGAGAAGTGCGAGGACGAGGTGCGAAGGCGTTTCCCGGGGGCCATTGTGCTGCGGCTCGACTCCGACAGCACCGCGCGCCGCGGTTCAGTCCAGCGCAAGATGGCCGAGTTCGCGCGCGGCGAGGCCGACGTGCTGGTCGGCACCCAGATGGTCACCAAGGGTCACGATGTACCGGGGGTCACACTGGTGGGAGTGCTGCTGGCCGACCTGGGCCTGAACCTGCCGGACTTCCGGGCGCATGAACGAACCTTCCAACTGCTGGTGCAGGTTGCCGGCAGGGCCGGCCGGGGCAAGCGCCCCGGCCGGGTAATCATTCAGACCTTCCTGCCGCAGCACGAGTGCATAGTTTTAGCGACCAGGCAAGACTTCGAAGGATTCTTCAAACGCGAGTTGCGTCGCCGCGAGGCGCTGGGCTACCCGCCGGCGAAAAAACTCATGCTGGTCAGGGTAAGCCACCCCGACCGCGGGGCGACATCAAGGTTCGCCTCGCGGGTGGCCGAGGATTTGCGCCGCGAGGGCAAGGGACGCATCACGGTACTCGGCCCGGCGGAGTCTCCACTGGCCAGGTTGCGGGATCGCTTCCGCTGGCAAATGCTGGTGAAGGCGCAGCGGGTCAGAGACCTGCTATCCACGGCCGCCGCAGTGCAGCGGCGCAGCCGGGTGCCGGCGGGTGCTAAGATTCTTTTTGATGTCGATCCTCAGGACATGCTATGATTTCGGCTGGTGTTCTGCATGTCATACGGTAGTGATCGATGGCCAAGATCCTAATTTTAACGCCGAAAGACGGCGCGCTTGACTCCCTGTCCGACGCGGTGCAAGAAGCGGGCTGGACACCTGTAATCATGCACGATGGTTCCCAGGTGCGTAGTGACTTCTCCTCCCTGTCTCCCGCCCTGGTGGTGCTGGATCTGCAGATCGAAGAAGGCAAGGGTGTGGATCTGTGCCGCCGTATCCGTGGGATAGATGGAGGAGACCTCGTGCCCATACTGCTTTTTGGAACCGGCAGTGAGGGCGTCAGGAATTTCGGGGACGCCCTGGTGGAAGGCGGCGATTACTACTTCGAAAAACCCCTGGAGATTCCCAAGATCATTTCGAAGATACGTACCTACGTGGGTGTCGATCGCGAAGCCACCACGCTGGTGGCTCCTGCACCCGGCGGCGAGGCGCGGTCTGCGCCCGGGAAGAAGGCACCTAAGGATCTTGCAGAGAGAGTCGAGCAGATGATGGACATGGGTGCGGCCTTCAAGGATGGTCTGCTGGAACCTCCGGGCGGCGCGACCGGGACGCAGGCAAGCGTCGATGAGGAAGGGAGGCAGACCGGCGCGCCGGTCAATTCAGAAGCCCCCTTGGCGCGCGAGACTACCCTGAGACACAAGATAGATCCGAGCATGGTTGGCGGGCTGCTTCCACCGGAGGGCAAGGAAGCGCCGGAAGAAAAAGAGGTCAGTGCTGCTTTTCCTCCGCGTCTGGACAAGATCGACAAGAATTTCCTGTCCCCACCCGCAGAAAGTGTAAAGTATGATGCGATCGGGGAAGTCAGCGCTGACTCCAGCGACGCAAGCATGAGCAGGCTCTTCGCCGAAATCAAGGAAGAGTTGGATACCACGGAAGAGCACGATGAGCTTGCGGAAGAAGCGCAGGCCTGGAGCAAACTGGCGCAAGGAGAACAAAAGCAGGCAGAAGACAAACCCCGCAAGGAGGAAGAGGAAAAAGCCCGCCAGGAAACCGAGGAGAAGGCCCGCCGCGAGGCAGAGGAACAGGCTCAGCGTGAGGCCGAGGAGAAAGTCTCCGGGGCTCGCCGGGCAGTGTTGGCCTTGGCATACAGGGAGAACGATCAGAGAGATCGCTCGCTGATCGAGAGAATTGCGCGCCAGCGAGAAGAAGACCGGCTTCGTAGCGAGGCAGAAGAGAAGGCCCGCCGCGAGGCCCAGGAGAAAGCCCGCCGCGAGGCCCAGGAGAAAGCCCGCC
>CAZXHT010000091.1:14476-25519 GCA_964640665.1 uncultured Myxococcales bacterium | reverse complement strand
CGTCCCGCCGCCGCACAGAGGACGGCATCGACATCATGCCCTGGTCTGATTTCTGCAAACAGCTCTGGGCGGGAGACGTCGTATAGGGTGGGCGTGGGAAATATAGACGTAGCTTCATTATACGCACGGGCCGGGTCCACGCGGTCGGGTTTGACTACCCCCGGTCAATTACTGTACAAGGGGCTCTGTCGCCGGGAGGAGGAAAAACCAATGGTTTTCGGCAAGAAGAGAAAGAAAGCGGTCCGCGGCCTGGAGGGCGTCGTGGCGGCGGAGACCGCCCTCAGCTTCGTGGACGGGCAGAACGGCAAGCTCTACTACTGCGGCTACGACATCGACGAGCTGGCCGGAAAAGTCTGCTACGAAGAGGTGGTTCACCTGCTCTGGTTCGGGGAACTGCCCGACCAGAAGCAGCTCGAGGACTTCCGCTCCGAACTGATCGCCGAGATGCGGCTGCCCAACCAGGTGGACGAGCTGATCCGCCTTTCGCCCCCCAACGCCAACCCCATGGTGGTGCTGCGCACGGCCCTTTCCGCCCTGGGTATGTACGATCCGGACGGCGGCAAGAACTCCGAGGGAGCCAACCTGCGCAAGGCCAAGCGTGTCCTGGCCCAGATGGTTACCATAGTTTCCTCGCTGTACCGGATACGTACCGGCCAGCCCATCGTGTCCGCGGATAAGGGCATGAACGTCGCGGCCAATTTCCTGTACATGTTCAACGGCCGCACACCCGGTAAGCTCGATCGATCGGTATTCGACTCCGTGCTGGTGCTGCACGCCGATCACGGGCTGGCCGCCTCCACCTTCGCCGCCCGGGCCACGGTGAGCACGCTGGCGGGTATACACTCGGCCATCTGCGCGGCCCTGGCCAGCCTGAAGGGGCCGTTGCACGGCGGGGCCAACACCAGGGTGATGGAGATGATCGAGGAGATCGGCGGCAAGGACCGGGTCAAGGCCTACATCGACGGCATGCTGGCCAGCGGCGAGCGCATCATGGGCTTCGGCCACCGCATGTACAAGACCGAGGATCCGCGCAGCCGCCACCTGAGAAAATACTCCGAAAAGCTCTGCCGGCGGGCCGGACTCGAGCACCTGTTCGAGATCTCCCAGCGCATCGAGGAGCAGGTTCGCAGGCTCAAGGGCATCTGTCCCAACGTGGACTTCTACTCGGCCACCGTGCAGGAGGCGCTGGGCATCCCCAAGGAGTACTTCACCTGCATCTTCTCCATGGCCCGCACCGCCGGATGGATCGCCCACGTCATGGAGCAGTTTCGCGACAACCGGCTGATCCGTCCGACCTCCAACTACATCGGCGGATTCGACAAGAGGTTCATACCACTGGAGAAGCGTAAGTGAGTACGCGGCCTCAGACCATGGCCGAAAAGATCTTATCGGCCAAGTGCGGGCGCGAAGCCCGCGCCGGCGAGATCGTCGTGGCGAATGTGGATCTGGTTTTCGCCCAGGACGGCACCGGGCCCCTGGCGATCCGGCAGATCGAGAAGCTGGGCATGCCGGGCGTGGCCAGACCGGCCGCCACCCGGTTCTTCTTCGACCATGCCTCCCCGAGTCCACGCAAGGAGCTGTCCGACGATCACGTTTTCATGCGGACATTCTCCAAGAACACCGGGGCGGGAGTCTCGGAAGTGGGAGAAGGAATCTGCCACCAGCTGGTGGCCGAGCACCACGCCGCCCCGGGCATGCTGATCGTGGGCGGAGACTCGCACACCTGCACGGCGGGTGCTTTCGGCGCCTTCGCCACCGGGGTGGGCTCCACGGACGTCGCCGTGGCCATGGCCCTGGGCAAGACCTGGTTCAGGGTGCCCGAAAGCCTCCAAGTCGAGTTGACCGGGCGATTTGAAAAAGGCGTCCGGGCCAAGGACTTGATCCTCCACCTCATCGGCGACATCGGCGCCGCCGGGGCCACTTACAAGGCCCTGGAGTTCTGCGGTGATCTCGAAGCCATGGACATGGAGTCGCGCCTGACCGTGTCCAACATGGCCGTCGAGGCGGGCGCCAAGGCGGGGCTCTTCCCCGCGGACGAGATCACTCTGGCCTATCTCAAAGAGCGCGGCCGCAACGGAGAAAAACTGGGCCCGGATCCGGGAGCCTCCTACGAACGAAACCTCGAATACGATCTCGGCCGGATCGAGCCCACCGTCTCGAAGCCCCACACCGTCGACAATACCGCTTTGGCCCGGGATCTCTCAGACGTAAAGGTCGACCAGGTGTTCATCGGCACGTGCACCAACGGACGCATCGGCGATCTCCAGATCGCCGCGGACATGCTGGCGGGAAAAAAGATCGCAGACGGCGTCCGCCTGCTGGTGGGCCCGGCCTCCCGGGAAACGTACCTGGAAGCGGAAAGGCGCGGCCTGCTTCGGATCTTCGTCGAGGCGGGCGGCATGGTCCTGCCCCCCGGCTGCGGCCCCTGCGTGGGGGTTCACCAGGGAATCCTCGGCTTCGGCGAGGTGGTGCTGGCCACTCAGAACCGCAACTTCAAGGGCCGCATGGGCAACCCCGAGGGCTTCATCTACCTGGCCTCCCCCGCCACCGCGGCCGCCACGGCGCTGGCCGGAAGGATCGCCGATCCCCGGGAGGTGACGACATGAGCCTGCTGGTGGGTAAAGCCTGGGTATTCGGAAACGACATCTCCACCGATCACATCGCCCCGGGCCGCTACTTCCACCTGCGCTCCAACCTCCCCGAGTTGACCAAGCACGTGCTTCAGGACGCCCGGGAGGACTTCGCCGGGAGCGTGAAACCGGGAGACTTGATCGTCGCCGGGAAGAACTTCGGCCTGGGCTCCTCGCGGGAGCATGCGCCCACCATCATAAAGCTCGCCGGCGTCTCCGCCGTGTTGGCCGGGAGCTTCGCCCGGATCTTCTTCAGAAACGCCGTAAACATCGGCCTGCCGGTGATCCTGGTGGACACCTCCGGCATCGACGAAGGCGACCAACTCGAGGTGGATCTGGAAAAAGGAGTTATAAAAGACCGGACCAGTGGCAAGGAAGTCTCCTTCCAGCCGCTGTCCGAAGAGATGATGGGAATCCTTAAAGATGGCGGCCTGGTGGAGCACATCAGGAAACACGGGGAGATAAAACTGTAACCATGTCCGAACGCATACAAACCGATCAGGACCGGCTGATGGTCCCCGACAATCCGATCATCCCCTTCATCGAGGGGGACGGCATCGGCGTGGACATCACCCCCGCCATGCTGAAAGTGGTGGACGCGGCCGTAAAGCATGCTTATTCTGGAAAACGAAAGATCGAGTGGAAGGAGATCCTCGCCGGGGAGAAAGCCCATAAGCAGACCGGCGAGTACCTTCCCCAGGCCACCCTGGAGACCCTGCGCGAATATATCGTAGGCATCAAGGGCCCCCTGACTACCCCGGTGGGCGGTGGGATCCGCTCCCTGAATGTGACCATCCGGCAGGTACTCGACCTGTACTCCTGCGTTCGCCCGGTGCGCTGGTACGGCTCGGCCTCACCACTGAAGCACCCCGAGAAGCTGGACGTGGTGATCTTCCGCGAGAACACCGAGGACGTCTACGCCGGCGTGGAGTACGAATCCTCGAGCGATGAAGCGAAACAGATAATCTCTCTGCTTCACCAACTGGGCATGAACCCCGACAAGATTGCCGGGGACGCCGCGGTGGGCATCAAGCCCATCAGCCCCGGTCGCACCAAGCGCCATGTACGCAAAGCGTTACGCTGGGCTCTGGAAAAAAACCGAAAAACGGTGACTTTGATGCACAAGGGCAACATCATGAAGTTCACCGAGGGCGCCTTCATGCGCTGGGGCTACGAGGTCGCCGACGAACCCGAGTTCAAGGGGAAGCTAACCGTCAACGACCGCATCGCCGACAACATGTTTCAGCAACTGCTTACCCGCACCGACGAGTACGACATGATCGTGGCCCCCAACCTCAACGGCGACTACATCTCCGACGCCGCCGCAGCCGGCGCGGGCGGCCTGGGCCTGGCCCCGGGCGCCAACATCGGCGATCACCTGGCGGTCTTCGAAGCCACCCACGGCACCGCCCCCAAGTACGCCGGCCAGGACAAGGTGAACCCGTCGTCCTTGATCCTCTCCGCCGCCATGATGCTCGAGTACCTCGGCTGGCCGGAGGCCGCCGCCATGATCCACCGGGCCCTGGAAGCCACCCTGTCCCGGCGCACGGGAACCTACGACCTGGTCCGCGGCTGGCGCAACGAAGGCGAGAGCAATCTGGTTGAACTGAAATGCTCCGGGTTCGCCGAAGCGCTGGTGGAGAACCTTTAAAAATCCGGGCGCGGGTCGCGTCCCGCCGCCGCACGGAGGACGGCATCGACATATGGCCCACAGGTACGAGGCGCGCCGGGGTTTTTCCTTACGCTGGCGGGATTCCGGTTCATTTGGCGGCTTCGGGATCCCGGTGCCAGAGCTCGGCTCGAGGGATTCGTTTTCTGCGCCTCCATCATGAATTCCCATGCATGAGGCGGCGTTCTTGAGTCTATCGAGAAGGGCCGGCGAGGGACCGGCGGTTTGGATCACTTGCTCTCTGAGGGCGGCGTTCGGGGCCAGGAACCGCTCATTGCCGCAGGGGCCATGAATGACACAAACAGGTATCGTCTGGCCTACGCCAATCTACGGGTGGGGAATCTCGACCAGGCGGAGAAACTGTGTCGACAGATTCGAGATCCTGCGCTCACCGGCAGCGCGGCCGGGCTGCTGAAAACAATATCCGAACAACGGGCCGACGGGCGTGGGCTGCTTCGCTGAATATCGCCCCTACGGGAGTTGTGGAATACGTCTCCTTCCTTATCCTTGTGATTGGTCACCAGCATCCAGAATCCGTCGAGCCTTCCCGCCAGGAGCATCTTGGCTTCATCCACCACGACCTCGCCAACGTAGGTGCGAACCTCACGTTCGGACCCGTCGTCGGCCTTGTTCTTCACGTACTCTACTTCCAACCGCACATCGACGAACCCGCTCAGCTTCTTCTTCTCTATCCTGTTCTTGAACTTGTCGTATGTCGGACCCCTCTGCCTGGATTTCTTCGCCCGGCGCAACTCCGCATTCAGTTCCTTAGCGAACGAGTGAAAATCATCCACGGCCTGCTCTCTCGCCTTGCGCTGATCCTTGAACAGTTGTGGGTTGAAGCACAGGATGTAGCGGCGCTCACCTTCTCATTCATCTTCTTGTACAAATGATCGCATATCGCTTCCTTGTGGTTTTCTATGGCGTCCAGTTCGCGAAAGACGCGAGAGGGGTTGACCAGGTCTCGATCGACGTAAAGAAGCCAGGGCAGGGCCGTGCCACGGAACCATTCCGGCGTCTGTGACTTGGCGGCGGGGTCGATACATCGGTTCAAGGTAAGGATGCGGGCGATGGTTGCCGTCGGGAGCTTTCTCTTGTCGTCCGTGGTGAAAAAAAGAAACGGGGACGTTCCTCACAAAGTCACAAACTCGGTTGACTTGAAGACAGGCGAATGACATTCTTGGCTGACAACGCGGGGGGGGGGGCCAGGGCCAGGGGGGGGCCAAGGTGCCATGGAGACCGTGAGAAGACCGTGACCGGTTTTCGACCCCTGTGTCCGGATTCCGGACACGAGGCTTGTTGAACCAGGCCTCCATACTTTCGAGTCCGGTTCTGTAACCCATTGTTTTGGAATGATCTCGAGTACGGGTAGTGATTCGTTGCCCGATGGCAAGATGTTTGCACTCCTTGTATCCCGTATCCCGCCATGGGAAGACGCTTGCGATACATGAAGAAACCCAACACCACCTTTGAAGTGACCTCCCGCGCTATCCAGGGAAGATTGCTGCTGCGTCCCTCCAAGGAACTCAACCGGATTATCCTGGGGATCCTGGGTCGCTTCCTCGAACGCTACCCCGGTATCCAACTCCATCTGGTGACTGTTGCATCCAACCACATCCACTTGTTGCTGACCGCCCCATGCGTCGAACTGCTGGCCAATTTCATGCGCGACGTCAACTCCAGCCTGGCCCGCGAAGCCGGGCGTCTCCACCGCGGGAAGGAGAAGTTCTGGGGGCGACGTTACACCATGATAGCCGTCGAGGACGGGGACGAGGCGGATATGCTCAAGCGCGCCGTTTACATCTTGAGTCACGGATGCAAGGAGGGCCTGGTGCTTCGCCCCGGAGACTGGCCGGGAGTCAATTGCGTCCAGACGGTCACGAGGGGGAAGAAGCTGGTGGGTACCTGGTACGACCGAACCAAGGAGTACGAGGCTGCCCGGGCGGGCATCCAGGTCCGAACGGGTGAGTTTGCGGAGAAGGTCGAGGTGAGACTGAGTCCGCTACCCTGCTTCGCGGGTTTGAGCGAGAGAGAGCGGCGGGCCCGCTACCGGGCCATGGTGGCGGACATCGAGCGCGAGACCCGCAAGAAGTTCGGGCGGGGAGGCCGCCGGGTTCTCGGTGTGCGCGGTATTCTCAAGCAGCATCCGCACCGTCGGCCCAGGAAAATCAAGAAAAAGCCGGCTCCGTTGTTCCACTGTTCCAATCCCGACAAATGGAGGGAGTACCGGGATGACTACCGCTGGTTCGTGCAGTTGTACCGGGTGGCATCGAAGCGGTTGCGGTCTGGAGACCTGAGCGTGCGTTTTCCCGCCAACTGCTTCCCGCCCCGGCTGGCCTTCAGCGGGCCCGATCCTCCCGGGTAACGGCAACATCCGAAAATCCATACATTTCATTGTCTGTCATGAGGCTGCAGGGTAGCGGTGCGTCTTTTTCTGAAGCACGAGGAGATCCCGGCCTGCTATCCCGTCACCTTCGCGATCTCTGGATGACGATCTGTCCCTAAATCTACTTCGAGAAACCAGGTTGGCACAATTTGAATAAGGATTCTTACGAATTCGATGGCACATTTATGGGCACATTTATGGCTGGCCATTTATGGCTGGCTGGGCGCAACACGCGGCCGCCTCTTTCCAGTTGTGAACGCTCTGAAAAATGGGGAAGTCTAATTGTCGTCAGTGGGGTGGGGAGGTGTAATTGTCGCTAGACGCAGCTGTCTAGGATAACTTTCACGAACCGGTATCCAAAAGGAGGAGCTCGACCCGTTCACGCCCGACCATGCGGCGAGCGTAGACCAGGCATGCTTGAACATCTTCCTTTTCAATCCAGTCGTACCCCGCGAGAATTGTCTCGATCGTATCACCAGCCGCCAGCATTCCAAGCACATGCTCTACCGCCAGCCTGTGACCGCGAATAATAGGTTTGCCGCCGAAGATGTTGGGATCGAATGTTATTCGCTCCAATAGCTCTTTATTGCCCATGGCGCTTCCCCTTGGACATCAAACAATCAATATTGTAGCTTACGAGTTATAGAGGATAGTTGCAATCAAATATCAAGCCGAAATTTTGGCTATTGCCATGGCCAGGCTGTCGTCTTGCGACAGGCGCCAGTATGTCTCGGGACGGGAGCCGTCTTTCAAGACTACCTCGGCCTTCTTCCAGACCCCCGTGGGAAAATGATCCAGCGCCAGCACCTCGACACTGGTGGCGCTTTCGTGAAAGCCGGTTCGGCGGGCTTTCAGCACGGCTTCCTTGATGCACCAGATCACGGTGGCCAGCTTGTCGCGGGTGCCGGCGGGAAGGGCGGCAAGGCGCAGGCGCTCGTCTTGCGTGTAGTAGTCTTCCATGAAGCTTGCCGGCCTGGTTGCCACCAGCTCGATATCGGCGCCTAGCAGGCCCTCGTTCTCGGGACAGACTGCGCACAGGGCGCGCTCGCCGGTGTGCGAGATCGACAGCGAGAGCGGCAGTACCCGCCCGTCGGCCATGGGTTGGGGCCAGCCGTCGGGAGTGCGGTGCACCTGAATGCCACGGAAAGGCAAGTCCTTCCCTCCATCGGCCGCGGAATGTTGCATCAGCAGGGTCTTGGCCGCCGCGCGTCCCAACAGCCACTGGCGGTGGCGGCCCGGGTGTCTGAAACGCTTGCCCTCGTCGGCCTCCTGCCGACAGAGAAAGACACCCCGGTCAAGCGCCGGGCCGGGGTGGGCTAGAAGCCAGCGAATCATTTTTGTTCCCGCGGCTCAAGCCCGGCACGCACGCTGTCCGGCAACGAGTTCGGCAAGGTCGAGGTGCGATAGCCGTCGAGCTCGAGCAGCACGTAGCCGCGGTCGTCTATGACCTTGATGCCGTATTGTGTCTCGCCGTTACTGCCCTGCGGTATAACCCAGGCGGCCACTTGATGCTTGGTGTCGGCACCGTCCGGTGTGCGATGCAACCTCATGCGCCGCACTCCCGAAGGCAGGCCCAGCTTGTTGTTCTTCTGCATCTCGACCATCCCGGCGGCCTGGAAGGCCAGCTCGGTGAACATCGGCCGGGCCGCGAGCTTTCCCGGCCGGCGTAGCGGCGGCAGTTCGGTTCCCGGGCTCATCCATCCGGCCATCCGGCCGTCGCTTTCCGTGGTCACCCGCTCTAGAACCTGGAAGCTGGGACCGTGGAAGTAGGCGCGGTAGATCGCTTCCTTGTCGATTGCCGGGCCGCGACCGTTTGGCGGCGGGTCGGAACGTACCAGCGGCAGATCCTGGTCAAGGCGCAACCTGGCTTTGAAATGCCTGGTTTTCTGCCGCAGGCCGCCGGCCAACTCGCGCTCCGTCTCCATGGTAGCCAGGATGACGCGCCCGTTCTCGTCCCAGGTGGGAATCAGGCGTACCACGGCGCTTCGTTTTTCGTCGCGATAGAGCTTCAAGGGCGCCTCGAAAGCCAGGTCTTCTATGGCAACCACGGTAAGATCGGGCCGCATTAAAATGGCAGCCTCGGCAAAGGTCTCGACCGCCATCACGCCGGGCAGCACCGCGACACCGTCGATGCGGTGGTCGTTCAGGAAGCCGTCGCTGGCAGGATCGAATGAGACCCGCAGGCGCAAGCCGTCCGTCTGTGTCCAGTCGAGCACGTCTCCCAGCAGGGGGAAACGCTCGGGAGTTTTGGAAAGCCGCCCGCGCAGCAGATCGAGATCGACCCCCTCGAGGCGGAGGCTCTCGTAGAGCACGCCCAGGCTGCGGGCCAACACCAACTCGCCGGAGAACCCCGAGGCAAGAACGCGCCGCACGGAAGATGCTCCCTGCTCGAGCGGGATCAGGGTGATCCCGGCGCCGGCAAGCTGCTCGGGAACCGATCCGCGCGTGGCCATCCCGCGCCCGTCCCAGCCGCTGAAGGCAAGAGTGAACACCTGCAGGCCTGGCCTGGCCGCTTTCAGCCAGGTAGTGCACTTGGCCAGCAAGTCGTTGGCCGCGGCGTAGTCCGTCTGTCCGGCGTTGCCGAAACGGCCGGCCACCGAGCCGAAGAGCATCAGACCCTTTAGCTCGACGTCGCGGGTGGCCGAAAGCAGAGCCTGCAGCCCGTTCACCTTAACGCCCATGATAGTATCGAAGGCCTCGGGCTTCTTGCCGGCGATGCCCTGGCTGTGCTCCAGGCCGGCGGCATGCAGGACGAGATCCAGCCTGCCGTGCCGTTCGACGATGCGTCTGACGGCCTGCTTGACGGCGGCCGTGTCGGTGATATCCAGAGAAATATAATTTGCCTCTGCGCCCGTTGCGCCAATGGCCCGCAAAGACTCGAGAGCCGCAGCCCGGCGCTCGACGCCACGCAACTCGCGATCGACCATGACCGGAGTTACACGCGTCTCTTGTCTGCGCAAACGCTCGAGGATGGCCTTTTTCAGGGCCTCCCGGTCGGATCCCAGAAGCTTGATGTCCGGGTCGTTCTGGCCGGGCTCGGGGGCCAGGTCGAGCAGGTAGTAGCTGCCGCCGAGGTTGTCGGCCAGGTCGAGCGCTATGCGTCCGGTTATGTCTCCGGCCCCTCCGGTGACGAGAACCACCGGGTCCGTGGCGGGCAGGCAGCCCGCGCCGGCTTGTGCTTCTTCTTCGGCACAGGGGGTATACTCACTCAGGCCGACACCCCAGCGGCGGATGCCCGCGCGCCCCACCTCGCAGACGCCGCGGTCGACCTCGGCCTCCTCGATTAAAGTGGCGGCCGTATAATCGGCGTCGGCGTCACTGGGCAGGTCGACCACCTTGCAGAGCGTCTCTTGCCACTCGCGATCGAGCGACTTTACCAAACCGCAGGTGGCTCCGGCGACGGGATCCAGCGAGCCGCCGCCCGGACGCAATCCCAGGTGGCCGCCCATACGGGTTGCCGCCACCAAGAACGAGCCGGCTGTCCGGGAGAGCGCTTGATCGAGAACCTTGGCTACCCTGAAGGGCAGGCGGGCGCGTGAATCCACGGCCCTTTGCCAGGCTTCCTGGTCGTCGCCGCCCGGCAAGACCGGATCGCCGAGAGCGGTCAACAGCCACGCTCCCCGGGGCGGGTTTTCGCTCGCCAGGCGCTCGACCTCGTGAGCCACGCTATCCGGGTCGCCTGAAGCATCGATGATTACAGGTTGACCGCCCTTGGCCCTGATGGCTGCGGCCAGGGTGTTCGCCACACCTTCGTCGCCGCCGATAATGAAAGAACGACAGGCGACATCGACCCCGGTGGGCAGGCACTCGCGGGCCCGCGGCCTGCCTACCAGCACGGGCGCCAGAAAACGAACTGTCTCCGACTCGGCCGTGATACTGGTAAGCGGCTCGGGCTGATTGTCCTGCGATGTTTCCTCGTGCGCGGCATGTAGGGGCGCATCGCGATGCGCCCCTACGGCTCTCTGCATGGCGAAGCGGACGATGTGTCCCAGGGTGGGGTAGTCCGAGAGCTTCATGTCGTCCTGCTTGGGAATGCCGAAAGCTGCGCGGACTTCCGAGAAAGTCTCGGCCTGCTTGACGGTGTCGATGCCCAGGTCGGCCTCGAGGTCGAGATCGAGTTCTAGCATCTCGACTGGATAGCCGGTCTTTTCGGCGACAATAGCAAGGATACGTTTCTCGATTGTCGCTTCGTCGAAGGCCGGTGTGTCCGTCTGTGTTTGCTCGGGCGCGGCATGTAGGGGCGCATCGCGATGCTTCCGGACGGCTTCCTGCACAGGCTCTGCGACGACGGCCGCGCCGGACTTCTGCATGGCGAAGCGGATGATGTGACCCAGGGTAGGGTAGTCCGAGAGCTTCAT
>CAZXHT010000091.1:0-14376 GCA_964640665.1 uncultured Myxococcales bacterium | reverse complement strand
TGACGGTGTCGATGCCCAGGTCGGCCTCGAGGTCGAGATCGAGTTCCAGCATCTCGACCGGGTAACCTGTCTTCTGGGCAACTATCTCAAGGATGCGTTTCTCGATTGTTGCTTCGTCGGGTGCCTGGGCCGGGGGGTTTACGACCTCGACCGGCGCGGCGGGCTCGGTCTTGGGCTCCGCTGCGGCGGATTCTGTCTTTGCGGCCACGGCGCGTGTGTAGTCAGTCGTGTCTTTCACGCGCAGCGTCTTGTTGACGATTTCCAGTTCGGGCCCGGCGATGCCGGTCACATCCTGCGTCCAGGCAAGTTGCTCGGCTTGGTTGATACGCTCGCAATCGCCCGATACACGCTCCATCAGGCTTATCGCCAGCTGAGAGCCGAAGCCCGCCGCAATGCGCAAGGCGTAACGAACGTCGTGATGTCCGCCGCGCGAGAGATTGAGCGTGCCCAACTCCGGATCGACCTCCTTGTAGTTGGGTATCGGCGGTACGATCTGGCGCTCGAGCATTTTAACCGCAACTGCGTCCTCGATGCCCACGCCCATCGGATGGCCGGTGAACCCCTTGGTGTTGGCGATCACCAGCTTCTCGGCGTCCTGGCCGAATGTATGTCTCAGGGCGTGTACCTCGGCGCTGGCGCTTCCGCCGCGGGCGGGTGTGTAGGTCTCGTGGGAGACGAAGACAGTCTGCGACGCCATCAGGTGCCGATCGAGACCGTGCTCGTGCTCCATCCTGCCGATGAAGGCGTTCATTGTCTCGGAGATGTGCTCGACGTTCAGGCGCGTACCGTGGAAAGCGCTGTTGACGACGGCGGTGCCGAGCAGGCGCGTGAGTCCGGCAACACCCCGTCGCCTGCATTCTGTTGAGTCTTCGACGACCATGCCGACCGCGCCCATGCCGGGAATCATGCCATTGCGCCGGCGATCGAACGGCAGCGCGGCGTTTTCCAGGCGCGCCTCGTTGGTGACCGCCCCGGTCGCTAAAAGCCCGCCGACCAGCCAGGGAGCCAGGTTTGAGTTGGTGATGTCATCGGCGCCGACAACCAGCACCCGACGGCAACGGCCCAGGCGAATCCAGTCGGATGCGATGGCGATGGCCTGGGTCGTCGACGAACAGGCGCCGTTCACCTGGATGTTGGGGCCGCGGGCCCCGATCAACTCGGCCATCTGGGCGTGGCCGAAAGCCAGTGCCTGGAAAATGAACTTGCGATCGAGCCCGTAACGTTCACCGCGCTCCTGCTCGAGCTGTTCGATGCGCCGGGTGACGGCGTGCAGCGAACCGACATCCTCGGCCAATAACTTAAGCTCGGCGATGCGCGCTTGGTAAAGCTCGTCTCTTTGTCTGAGGTTCATCTGTTGCACGAGCTGATCGTAGCCGGGGAAAGCCGAGGCGAAGATGATCCCTGTCTGCGGGGCCAATTCGTCGGGCAGCCGGTAGCCGATAGGCAACCTGGAGCCCGTGCTCGTCCGGCGATGGTTCATCACCAGCGGGATGCCCGCGTCGCGTAAGGCAAGCAATCCGGCGGCGATCGCCAGGCGGGTGGTGATATCGTAAGACTCGACCCGCTTGGGATCGAGGCCGAACTCCTCGGCCAGGTCGAACGGCCCCTTACGTCCCGTCAAGCGGGCAACCTGGTCGGGACTCTCGATCACCGTAAAGACCGGGCCGCCGGGAGCGTTCTTCACCAGGCGCACTATTCTCTGCCCGGCCATTTTACGGCGATCGTCTACGGGAACCGGATCGATACACGCCTGTCCCTCGAGGATGCGCTCGGTGTTGTTCTCGTCGAAGACGGGATGGTTCACCCCAGGCAAGCCCAGGCTCGCCCCGCTGATGACGATCTCCGGTCCGGCTTCAGGCAACGCCGTGGTCAGGGTGGTGTCTGTCGGCATTACATTCTCCGTGATTGAAGTTTGGGTGACTTCCTCTTCTGCCGCGGGCAGCGGCCGGCCGGCTGCAGCCAGCGCCGCCATTGCCAGATTGAAGGACGTCCGGTCGCCCAGCTTGGGACTGTTCGAAGATACCGAGACGACGCCGGGATCGGTCAGGATGTCAAAAGTCAAGTTGGCCAGCACGCGCTTGGCGCCGATCTCGACGAATACCCGGGCGCCCAATTCGTACATCTTTTCGACGCTCTCGACCCAGCGCACCGGCGAAGCGATTTGCTGCGCCAGCCGGTCGAGGTTGTCGCTCATGGCGGCCGGATCGGGATCGTAAGGCTGTGCATCGACGTTGGCCACCAGCGGGATCCGCGGGGGATGGAAATCGAACTTGGCCAGCATCTTGCGCAACGGCTTCATGGCGGGTGCGACGATGTAAGTATGGAAGGCGTGCGACACCGGAAGCGGGATAGCCCTGATCTCGGCCTGCTTGAGCCGGCGCATGGCCTCGTCGAAAGGTGCGCTGGCGCCGGCGATCACCGTCTGCCTGTGGCTGTTCATGTTGGCCGGGACAATTCCCTCGAGCCCGTCGAGGGCAGCCAGGACCTCGTCGAACGACGCCAGGGCTGCGGCCATTTTGCCCGGGTCGTCGACTTTTACGCTGGACATCTCACGCGCCCGCGACGACACCGCCCGCAACGCCTCCGGGTAGGACAGCATGCCGGAAATCACCAGGGCGGCGTATTCTCCCAGGCTGTGGCCGGCCACCATGTCCGGGCGGATGCCGTGCTGTTCGAACAGGCGCGCCAAAGCCACGTCGCCTGCCAACATGGCCGGCTGGCAGACGTTGGTGTCCCGCAGCGCCTCGCGGGTCGCGGGGGTGTCCTCGGCATTGATGAATGCGCTCAGCGGTTTGCCCAGGATGGGCTCTATGATGCGGTCGGCCTCGCGGAAGGCCTCCTCGACGACTGGTTCCTGACCGCGCAGTTCCTTGAACATGCCGATGTACTGCGATCCCTGTCCCGGGAAGATGAAGGCGACCTTGGCCTCGTGGCCGCGGCCGCGGAAGATGCCCTGTCCGGCTAAAGCGCGCCAGGCGGCGGGATTGTCACCCTCAAGAGCGGCCAGCGCGCGTCGGCCTCGCTTTGTGCGTTCTTCTTCGCATCCGTGCTCGATGACGATACGCTCCTCCGATGCGAGTACTTCCATGGCCGGCAGCTGCGCATCTTTTTCGCGCGGGAGAGAGAGAGCCTTTTCCAGCGAGCGTTTCAGGGCTTGCGTGTCGGCGGCGCCAAGCGCCAACATTTTGCGTGAGGCATCGTCCTCGGAACCCTGTCCGCCGTTACCGGCCGGAAAAACCCGCGGCCGTTGGGCCGGGCGGTACTCGCCCAGCACAGCGTGGAAGTTTGTGCCCCCGAAGCCGAAAGCCGACAGGCCGGCCAGGCGCGGCTTGCCGCCTGCGACTTTCCACTTACATGTCTCGGTGGGTACGAAGACCGGTGCACGGTCAAAGGGGATCTCGGGATTAGGTTGCTCGAAGTTCAAAGATCCCGGGATGACGCCCTGGTGAATGGAGAGGGCCGTCTTGATCAGCGCGGCAGCACCGGCGGCGCTCTTGAGATGGCCGATCTGGCTCTTGACCGATCCCATGGCGATCGAGTGCCGGGCGGCGCCGGACCGGCCGTAGAACTCAGCGGCCAGGTTACCCTCGGCCCGGTCGCCGGCGATGGTGGATGTTCCATGGGCCTCGAGCATGGTAACGTCGGCGGGAGAGATGCCGCTGTTTTCGTAGGCGCGCTCGAGTGCCAGCAACTGGCCGGCGGGGTTGGGGGCCGTGATTCCCTTGCCCTTGCCGTCCGAGGAACTGCCCAGGCCGTGCAGCACGGCGTAGATCTTGTCGCCGTCGCGCTCGGCGTCTACCAGGCGCTTGAGCAGCAGCATGCCGCAGCCCTCGCCCATGACGAAACCGTCCGCCCTTTTATCGAACGGGCAGCTCAGCTTGGCCGACAGCGCGCCAACCTTGGAGAACTTGACGAAACTGTGCGGGGCCATGCTCGAATCGGTGCCGCCCGTCAGAACCATGTCGTAGCGAAGTTCCGCCAGGCCGTTGATGGCTGCCTCCAGGGCGGCCAGGGACGAGGCGCAGGCTGCGTCGGCGGTGTAGTTCGGCCCGCGCAGGCCGAAGACGTTGGCCACCCGGCCGGCGATGACGTTGGACAACTCGCCGGGCATGCTGTCTTCGGTGATCGGCGGCAGACCATCGGTGAATAAGGAGTGAAACTCGTCGACTATGCGCTCGCGGGTACCTGCCGGCAGCGCCTCGAAGGTTTGCGAAGATCTGAGGGCCCGGGCATAGCGCGGGAAGTACACCCTGAGGTTAGTAGTGTACTGCAGTTCACCGGCCATGGCGTTGCCAATCACCACCGCGGTGCGGTTGCGGTCGAAATCTTTCTTGTCGTAACCGGAGTCGGCCAGCGCCTGCCTCGATGCATCGACGGCCCATTTCTGGACGTCGTCCATGGACTCGGCCACCCGCGGCGGGATCCGGTAGGACAGGGAATCGAAATCGAACCCGCGCACGAAAGCGCCTATTTTGGCGTAGCTCCTGTCGGGCGCCTTGGGATCGGGATCGTAGTGATCCTCGGGAAGCCAGCGGTCGCGGGGAACCTCACGGATGCTGTATTTCCCGGTGCGGATGTTTTTCCAGAAAGAGGCCAGATCGTCGGCGTCGGGCATCACGGCGCCGAGCCCGATAATGGCTATGGGAGTACTGGGTCTGGTTGCTGTCATGTGCGTCTCCTGATTGCAGGTTACATCTGCTTGCTAAGATCAACCATCGGCTCAGTTTGCAAAGATTTCCCGGGCCACCTCGCCCAGGTCGTCGAGTTTGCCCGAGAGGCCCTGGTAGATACCGTCGACCTCGATCAGTTGCACAAAAGAAGTCAGAAAAGAACCGGCCAGCGCCCCTGAACCGGCGATTATTCCCAGCCCTTCTGATGTAACTTCCTGCGAGACTTGGCGTGCCCATAGGCGGCTCATGGCGGCCAGGGTGGGCAGGGAATACCTCGATGTGCCGGGATCTTTAGATGCCACTTTGCGGCAGAAAGCCGCGGCGACTTCCAGGTGAGCACACATCATGCCCAGCGTGAACGAGATGTGCTGGTTGCGGGTCAGGCGCTTGGCTCGGCAAACCTCCATTATCTCAGCCAGTGCGCGTGCGCTGCGGGCGGCTACGGCCGCACCGCATCCCGGGTTCGATTGTTCGCAGCGATCGAGGTCGGCGGCCAGATTCTTGTAGTTGGCTCCCCTGGTCATCAGGTGCAGGCGCCAGCGGTCTTGGGCTATGCTACGCTGGCAGATCTCCGTGGTGCCCTCGTAGATGCAGGTAATGCGCACGTCGCGCTTGAGCTTCTCCACTTCGTAGGCGTTTATGTATCCGTAGCCGCCGAGAGCCTGAATAGCGGCCTCGGCGGCGGCGTTGCCTGACTCGGTGGCGGTCATCTTGGCCACGGCGCCGTCCACCTCGAGGCCTTCCTCCCCGGAATCCAGCCGCCGGGCGACATATTCGATGTGTGCCCGCGAGGCTTCAAGCGCCACGGCATGCGGCACGATCAGCTTGTGGGTCCAGCCCGGCTTCTCGCACAGCAGCGAGCCGCCCTGGTATCTTTCCTTGCCGTACTCGATGGCTCTCTCGATGGCCACGACACCTACGCCCAGCCCGAAAGAGGCCACCATCACCCGCGTGTAGCCGAAAACCTTGGACGCCTGCCTGAGGCCTTGACCCTCGACACCGCCCAGCAGATTGGCGGCGGGAACGCGGACATCATCGAGGCTGATTGGCGTGGTGTTCGAGGCGCGAATGCCGTGTTTTATCTCCGGCGGTCCGGGATCGAAGCCCTTCGTTCCGCGTTCGATCACGAAGAAAGACGGTCCGTCCGGTGTCACGGCCAGCACGGTGTACAGGTCGGCGATGCCGCCGTTGGTGATGAACTGCTTGTTGCCGTTGAGCAGGTAGGCCGTGGTCTTGCCGTCTTCGATGACCGGTGTGGCTTTGGTCTTTATATGAGCCAGATCGGATCCCGCCGAAGGCTCGGTGACGGCATAGGCAACCACCAGGCCTTCCTCGGCCACTCTGCCCATCCAGTGTTTCTTTTGCTCGTCCGTGCCGCCGACCCTGATGGGGTCGGTTCCCAGCGATACGCCCAGGAGGGAGGTGGCGATTCCCAGGTCGATACCGGCCACCAGTTCCGAAATCTGGAAGATCTCCATCGCGCCGCCCCCCAGCCCGCCGTAGGATGTTGGGATGAAGGCCAGGTGCAGGCCGATCTCGGGGCCCAGAAGTTCCCTGATCAACTCCTCGGGGCAGCGTTCTTCCCGGTCGAAAGCCAGGCATGTATCGATGTCCAGGCGCCGCTTGGCAAAGCTCTTTATGGTGGACAGGACGAGATCGAGTTCTTCTTTCTCCATCTCCGGCTTTATCATTTCAAACTCCATGTGAATGCAATGAGTCGGCCCGCCTTCATGCAAGAGATGTGCCTTATCTGTAACTGTTTGATTTATCAGGTTTACACGCAGTGTCAAGCAATGTCTGGGAGTCGATTTTTTCCACCAAGTGTGAAACTGTTTTTACGAATCTTCGATCCGACCTGCCGGTTTCTAATATTCTGTTTTAAAATCAACGAACAAGCATGTTCCCGACGCTTTCTCAGCGCTTGTTGGCATGGGGTCGGATGTGCGAAAAGGTGGTGGCAGGTGCGTTCCGGACTTCACTGTTCTGTGGTCTGATGTTTGTGTCTCTTGTGCGAGATGGGGTAGAATCAGCGGCATGTCTCGCAAACAGGCAAGTCCGGTGAGGGCCGAGCGGCCGGTGCGGCTGCTTGGGGCGGTGGTCGCGGGCGACGAGGAGTCCTGGAAGCGTTTCGTTACCGAATACGCGGGTTTTTTGTACTCCCTGGCCTGGCGTTATGCCCGCGGCGACCGTGACACCGCCTCTGATCTCGTGCTCTGGGCACTGGAAGGGCTGCGCAAGCCGGGGGCGGACGGCAGGGAGTTTTACCGCCTACGCAACTATCTCGATTCGATCGCTGATTTTGGAAGGCGAAGCAAGTTCACTAGTTGGCTGGCACTCGTCGTCAAGAACCTGTTCAGGGACTGGTACCGTGGACAGGAAGGGCGCCGGATGTTGCCCAAGGAAGTCGGGGAGCTGAGCACTCTCGGGCAGGACGTGTTCACCAGCCTCTTCTGGGAAGGCCTTTCCGAGGATGAGGCCTTCGAGACTTTGAAGGGCCCGCACCCGGATCTTGAGCGTCCCGAGTTCGACCGGCAGATCGATCTCCTGGCGGGCAAGCTGTCCGCCAAAAACCTTTGGAATATTTACAAGGATCTCATGCGCCGCGTGCCGCCATTGAGCCTCGACCGTTGGGGTCCGGGAGAAAATCCGCGACCGCTCGAGGTGGTCGATCTCAGTCCATACGGCAGGCCCGATCTTGTGCTGCAGATGGCCCGGGACGGGATTTTAGCGAAGAAGGTCGCCCGCGAACTGGTCCTGGCCGTGAACTCCCTGCCCCCGGTGACCCGTAATGTACTGATGATGCGCATGGCGCGAGGGCTCTCGGGAGCGGAGACGCAAAAGGCCATGGGATTTCGAAAACGGCAGCGTGTTTACGACGAATTGAGCAAGGCCAGGCGATTGGTCCGAACACGCCTCGCTCGAGCCGGAATAGGGCAAGAACAGGTGCGTCGTGTTGAGGGTTGGCTGGACGACTGCCTGCAAGAAAAAAATGAGATATTTACTCCAGATCCCTTGGGGACTTCCGTCGTGACAAAAAGTGGGAAGAAACACGTCCAGGGAGGAGGTGGTGTGTGAGCTGTCTTTCTACCGAAGAGCTTGCCGGTCTGTATGACGGTGTTTTCTCGCGTGAAAAATCCTCAAGGTTGCGCGACCACCTGGCCATGTGCCAGCGCTGTTGCCATGAATTCGGCACTCTTTTCGGTTTGCGCAAAGAAGCGTTGCCAGGTGCTTTTACGGGACAAGTTCCGCCCGAGCTTATCTTGCGGGCGATTGAAAAACGCCCTGCCCCGAAGATGAGCAAGCTCGGCCCCGCGCCCCGTCCACGCCGCCCGCGAATCACTGACAAGTAACACGCTCCCAACCAACCCGAATCTCCACATACAGATCCGCTATCACCTTCCGTCTTGGATAGTTGAAGGGATTGGAGGTGGTTACGATGTTCGCCGGACGAGGAGTGTTGCTTGGCGCTAAGCTTTCGAAAACCATGCGCGCCTTGGGGCGCCTGGCTTTCATGGGTGTTTTTCTGATCGTGGCAGGTTCGATGGTGCAGGGGAACGGGGTCTTGGCATCGGAAGGTGACAGCGTGGGCAACCTGTCCGGTCCAAGCGAACCCGGAGCGGACAGTACCACAAGACGCATAGTGGTCAGTGGGGCGGGCAGGTTCCAGGTGCTTCTCTCCGGGGGCAGCAAGGCCGGGTCGGTGACGGTTGTCAGCGGAATGAACTGCGCGAAACTCGCAGCCGCTTGCCGTCACATTAAGACTGGACGGCTCGACGAAGCGGTCGGATCGATTCGGGCGCGGATCGCGGCTGGAGAGGATAGTGCGCTGCTGCGAGTAGGTTTGGCCAACGTACTCTTCATGCAAGGCGATCATCTTGGAGCCGCGCGCGCCTACACCTGGGCCGCGGCGGACTTTCCAAAAAATCCCGATGTGATAAACGGCTTCGGCAACATCTTCGTCGAGTTGCAAAAGCCCCTGGATGCCATCCGGGAATTCCGGGCACTGGCCAAGGAGCCGGGCTACCTGGCAGTGGCTCACAATAACCTGGGCCGGGCCCTTGTGGCCGCCGGGAAGCCGCAGCAGGCACTGATCGAGTACGCGCAGGCCTCGCAGGCCGAACCGGAATTGTTCGCGGCGGCATACAACGGCGCCGGGATTCTCCTGGCCAGAAATGAGTACCATAAAGCCGCGTCTCTCTTCAGACAGGCTGCGCATTCTGCTCCCGCTGTCGGACAGGCCTACTTGTTCGAGGGGTTGGCTCACCTGGGAGACGAGAATCCAGTCTTGGCGGCCGTGGCCCTTTTCAGGGCCTCGGAACTGGGTGTCTGTGACCGAGCGCTGAATCTGGCGCTGGGTATGGCCTGCCAGCAACTCGGGCTGAACGAGGCGGCGGCGCTGCGCCTTGGACGCGCTGTTGAGCAAGACCCGTCCGAGCCCAGGGCCTACCAAGTTCTTTCTATCAGCCTCGTGCGCTTGGGCAGGCTGGCCGAGGCCGCCGAAGTTCTCGAAAAGGGGTTTGCCCAGGGAGCCCAGGATTCCGAAGCGCACTTCATGCAGGGTCTGAAATTGTTCCTGTGCGAGCAGCCCCGGCTGGCCGCGCGCCACTTCATGCGGGCGATTGCCATGGGACGCCGCAAGCCCGACTCTTTCTTTGCCTTGGGCCAGGCGTTGCTCCAGGCCGGCCAGACGAAGCCCGCGATCCGTTCCCTGACTTTAGCGGTTGGCCTCAGCCCGGAATCTGCCGCGGCTCATTTCGCGATGGGTGTTGCCCTGGTGCACGACGGCAACCTGCCAGGCGCCGTGCGGGAGATGAAGAAGTCTGCCTCTCTCGATCCGGTGGACGAGGACACTCAACTCGTCCTGATGGACCTGTTGTATAGGACGAGGGATTTCACCGGCTGCACCGCGGTGGGCAAGAAGATCGTCGACCGCAACCCCGAGTTGATTTTCCCCCGTTTCGACATCGCCCTCTGCCTGGCGCAGTCTGGAGACTTCGACCATGCGGCCGAGAGCATGAATGACGCGCTTGATCACGACATCGACGGGGAGGAATTACCGCAAGCCTGGAGAAAACTCGGACGGCTCACGGGCCTTGATTCGGCCGAACCCGGGCCGCACCTGTTATTAGCGCTGATCAACTCCAGGCGCGGCAACTGGAACGACGCCGTGCGCAACCTGGAGCGCTTTATTCTCCTGTCGCCTTCGAAACGCTGGACCCGGAAGGCGGTGCAGATGATTCACGAACTTCTGCCGCGCCACCAAGAGTCTTGTCGAGCCGGTCGCGCCGGGCCTTGAACTCGGTCAGGATATCACCTGTAAGTCGCAGGTGTTCGGTCTCGCTCGCCACGAAGGGATCCAGCAGGTGGTTATCCCTCCCGTGCAACTCGTAGTGCAGGTGGGGTGCCGTGGAGTGGCCCGTGTTTCCCGAGCGGGCGATAATCGTGCCGGCCTCGACCACCCGCCCGGGTCGGGCGATGGGCAGGATCTCGCCTAGGTGCAGGAAGTAGGCCCGGATCCCGGATTTCATATAGAGCAGTTGGAGGCATTTGCCGTTGCGGTGCGTGTTGAAGTTGCGCCGTTCGATGCGGGCCCGGTAGGGGCTCGATAACGGTGTGCCCTCGTCGGCCTTGAAGTCGATGCCGTGATGCCTGCGGCCGGCCAGGTTCATGCGCTCGGTGATCTGCTCGTAGGTCTCGATGGGAGAATGCAGCAGTCGCAGCTCGATCTCGACTCCGTCCGGATCGTAGTAGCGTCCATAGTCGAAACCACGGGGCTTGAAATAGTAGGCGCTGAGTGTCTTGACCAGCTTGGCGCTCGTGTAGCGTAAGGCCAGCACCCGCATGTTTTCCGGGTTCTCGGCTGCTTGGTAGAGGATCTGCGCCCGATCGCCGCGCATGACGTCACGGCGCAGATCTAACCACCACACCATGATGCGTCCCAGGTGGGCATTCAATACGTCCGATTCGTGTCCCTTGATCTCGCGGGCCAGCGTGGCGTAGAGCGAGCCCTTTACCGACACGTCCAGCCGCCGCAGGTTGTCTTTGGCCTTTGGTGTGTGTTCGGAAGCAGCAGTGCTTCCTGACGTTCCTGCGACGCTGGGTGTGCCTGCTTGCGGGTTGGTCTCGTTAGCGCCCACCGCCGGCCGCACTACTTCCCTCGGCCGGGTGGATTGCCCAATGAAGAAACCTCCGGCTCCCCCCAGGACGATGCCGGTTATCAGGCAGATGCCGGCGGTCCGATTACCACCCGAATGTCCCGATCCGAACTTGGAGATTGGCTGCAGTATCGACAAGAGTTATGGCCCCGCTTCAATCACCCGTTGCCGCGATCACGCGGTTGCGGCCCTCGTCTTTGGCGCGGTAGAGCGCCTTGTCCGCCCGGCGGAAGATCTCGGCGCCGTCCAATTCGCCGGCCGTTTGGGTGGCCACCCCAACGCTGACGGTGATTTCTCCGGCCGGCCGGCCTCCGAGGCTGTGCGATTCGATGTAAGCCCGCAGCTTCCCGGCCACCTGGAGGCTCTCCTCACCGGTGGCGCCGCCGGTGAGCAACACCACGAACTCTTCACCGCCGTATCGGGCCACGAGGTCTTCGGCGCGCACGCGGTCTTTCAGGAAGGCGGCCAGATCCTTGAGAACCAGGTCGCCGCACTCGTGGCCGTAACTATCGTTGCAGCGCTTGAAATGGTCGATGTCGAACATCAGAAGCGCTAAAGAGCGCCCGATGCGGCGCGCGCGGGCCACCTCTTGTTCGAGTCGCTGCTCATAGTGACGCCGGTTGAAGACGCCGGTCAGCCCGTCCAGGGCCGCCATGTCCTTGATGCGTTGATGGAGGCGTGCCCGCTCGATGGCTATTGCCGCCAGGTTGCCGACGGTGGTCAATCCGCGCAGTTCTTCTTCGCGGATGTCGCGCCCGTTGTAGATGTTGTCCGCCAGAATGACGCCGATGACCGAGTCGGCAAGCAGCAACGGCACGGCCGCCACCTTTGAGAAGTGCAGCACCTTGCCGCCCGAAGCAGGCGGTGGCGAGAAAATGGCGTGCTGTGTGTTGGAAAAAAAGGCCTTCTTCGAAGCTGCACAGCGGGCTACGAGAGCCTGTACCGGGACATCTTCGCCCTCTTTGGGTACAGGCGGCGCCGAGGCGGACAAGGGCATGGAGAAACCCGCCAGCCTCTTGGCCAGGTCTTGCGTTCGCGGGTTGATGCTGGCCGCCTGGAAGGCATCCAGCAGCGTCGGCAGGTCAAGCTCGTGTTTTTCCATCTCCTCCCATATGCGATGCGCCTCGGCTTCGTCGTTGGGGCCGACCGCCGTGGATGCCCGGATCTCCTTGCTGTCTTCGCCGGCTAAAAAGAGAAAGGCCCGGTTGAAGTTGAGACCGTCACCGTGGGTTATCCCCGAGAGGATGATGTAGAGAATCTGATCCAGGTTTAAAGTGCCCAGCATGGCACGCGTGACGGTCAGTTGAAAGCGCAACTCTGAAAGATGCGTGTTTTCGCGGGAAGCGCTCATTTTCAGACCCTCTGACAAGTTTCGGCGAGAATATCGCCAGGGCCGGTAATTGTCCATTGTTTTGTTGTCTTATCTTCAGTGCTGCAGCGTCGCTGCCAGGCGCTTTGTGGCCAGCAACAGATCGAGGGCTTCCAGTACGTCGCCGCAAACGATGTCGGCGGCATTGATCGCTTTAGGGCTTGCGCCTTCCGGTCCGATGACCGCGATGCCCAGGGCGGATTCCGCGAGCATCTGGACATCGGCACTACCGTTGCCGATGGCCGCGACCTTCATCGGACCCAGTCGCCTTACGAACTCGGCCTTTTCCAGGGCCTGGTCGGCGGTCTTGAGCACTTTGAGGGCCAGATCGAAACGGCGGGTTTCGTCCGCCACCGTGCCGTGAAAATCCGCCGTGCAAATGTAGAGCCGGGCCTTGATGGATAGTTTCATCAGGCGTTCTTCGACGCCGTCGAGCAGGCGGCCGTCTGTGGCCAGGGTGCCGTTGAAGTCGAGCACCAGATGCTCGATAGCCCGCCGGCCCCAACCGGGCGCGTCAACGAGGATCATGTCTCCCTCCCGGAAGGGGCGGCCGCGAGTAACGTTGCGCCGGGTTGTTCGTCACTCTTGAGCTTGCGCGCCAGTGTGTTGCGGCCTATGCCCAGGCGACGGGCAGCCGCGGTGCGGTTGCCGCCGCAGGCGTCGAGCGTGCGACGAATATGATCGCGCTCGACCTCGAAAAGCGGAGTTCCGGCAGGATAGCCGGCAGGATAGCCGGCCGCCTGCGGCGAGGGCGCAGCCGCGTCCGGCAGCGACAGCAGGTTCTCGGTGATTACCTCGTCGGCCGAAAGGACAACGGCGCTTTCGATACAGTGCTCGAGCTCGCGCACGTTGCCGGGCCAGTCGTAGGCGCAAAGCCGCAGCAGGGACGCCTTGTCCAGTTTCCGTGCCCGGCGACGGTGGCGGCGCGAGTACCGGTCGAGAAAATGCTCCGCCAAGCGCTCGATGTCCTTGGGGCCGCGTTCGTACAGACAGGGGACGCGCAGCTCGAGCACTCGCAGGCGGTAGTAAAGGTCGCGGCGGAATGAGCCTTCCGCCAGCTTGTCTTCCAGGTTGGCGTTGGTGGCCGAGATCACCCGAACGTCGGCCCGCAGGGTCTGCCGGCCGCCGAGACGCTCGAAGGAGTGCTCTTGCAAAAAGTGCAGCAGCTTGCCTTGCAACTGCAGGGGCAAATCGCCGATCTCGTCGAGGAAAAGAGTGCCTCCGTCGGCCAACTCGAACTTACCCTCAACCCGCCGCTCGGCGCCGGTGAAGGCGCCCCGTTCGTGGCCGAAGAGTTCGCTCTCGATCAGCCCGGCCGGCAGGGTTGTGCAATCGACGTGCACCAGGGGCCCGTCGCAGCGCTCGGAATTGTCGTGGATGGCCCGGGCCACCAGGCTCTTGCCGGTTCCGCTGTCGCCGCGGACAAGGACGGTGACGTCGGTGCCGGCGGCCGCCAGGATGCGCGTGTATAAGTCCTTCATCTGCGGGCTTTCGCCGATGATATTGTTGAAGGGACCATCCACCAGCACGCCCCGGGCGCGGTCACCGATGGGCCTGAGCGATGTCAGCTCGAGGGCCTGGGCAACCTGCCCGGCCAGGTTCTCGAGCAGTTCCTTGTCGGCCTCGTCGAAGTTTCCCTGCTTGCGGTTCAATACCTGGAGCACGCCGCGGATGGCGCCCTCGTCGTCGCGGATCGGCACCACCAGCATGTTGCGGGTCTTGAAACCCGTAGCAGAGTCGATACCCGGGAAGAAACGGCTGTCGCCCGAGGCGTCGGGGACGATCACCGCCAGGCCGGATTCGGCCACGTGACCGGCCACGCCTTGACCAGCGGGAAGGCGTATCTGATCGAGTTCGGGAAGTTGGGCCACCCTGCTGCGCAGCTCGCCGGTGACGGCGTCGACCAGGTAGAGGGTCCCGCGCTCGGCGGTAAGCTCGGCAACCACGCGGTCGACCATGGCCTCGAGCAGGCGATCTTTGGTGACCTGCTTGGAAAGCATGGCGGCGACGGAATGCAGCACCGATGGACTCTCTCGCTTGGGCATGGGCACATGTTATTAGCAGCCGGCGCGCTAGGCAAGCTCAATGAGCCGCGGGCGCTTATCTGAAGTCTAAGGGGACGTTGGTACATTAAGAACATTAATCCAATAGGTCCTGCTCTTCCAAACCCAGCTTTTTCAAC
>CAZXHT010000090.1:0-25806 GCA_964640665.1 uncultured Myxococcales bacterium | reverse complement strand
TTTGGCTCCCCAGGACAGACTCGAACTGCCGACATGGTGGTTAACAGCCACCCGCTCTACCAGCTGAGCTACTGGGGATCAACTCGCTTACTGTTGCTTCAAAGATCGGCTGCCGGTACCGGCCGGCAAGGGGTTTTTGCTACACTTTATTCACTCCGCTGTCAAGCTATTGTGCGTTGCAATTGTGCGTACGGCCACCGCCTTTGCTGCTGTTTCAGTGCTTGCCGAAAGGACAATCCGGATAGCTGCAGATCTTACAGCTCAGGCACAGGCCGCCATGGCCCAGGGAGGCAATGTCCCTGCGGGTCAGTTGTTCGCCCGCTATTAGCCTCGGCAATACCAGGTCAAACGCCGTAGCCTTGTAGTAGATGGCACAGGCCGGGACCCCCAGAAGCATTACCTCTCCTATCCGGGCCACCAGCAACATCGCGCCCGGCAAAACCGGCGCTCCATAAAGTATCCGGGTCGCGCCCGCCCGCTTCACCGCCAGACGGGTCACGTCGTCGGGGTCTACCGACATCCCTCCGGTCAAGACTACCAGCTCCATTCCATTCGACACAAACCTCTCTATCGCCGCCTGGATCCGCCCGGTGTCGTCCGGCGCCAGCACAACTTCCGCCACCTCGGACCCCAACTCGGCTACCTTCCTGCGAATCAGCGGCTCGAAACTGTCTTCTATCAAACCCTCGAAGACTTCGTTGCCGGTTACGATCACACCCACCCGCCGCGGTGCCAGTTTCTTGACCGCTATCAACCCGCCGGCCGCGGTAGCTATCTTTACCGCCCGTTCCACCGTCTCACGCTCTATCACCAGCGGGATGGCCCGCGTGCCGGCCAGTACCTGGCCCTTCTTGACCACCACGTCGCCGTGCCTGGTCGCACACATTACGCTGCCCAGCATGTTGAACTCCAACAGCCGGGCGGCATCCACTTTCAAAAGGCCGCCCGCCTGCGCTACCAACTCGAGCTTGCCCTCGCTCGGCTCGCCGCGCGGGGCCACGTTCTCGCCGCACAGGGCCCCGGCCAGAAGTCCCACGGCCTCGTCCTCGTGCAACTCGTCATCTCCCAGGTCGAGCACGAACAGGCTGGACTTGCCGATCCTGCGCAGATGATCGAGATCTTCAGTGCGCACCACGTGCCCACGGCGGAAAGCCGGTCCTTTGAACTCCCCGGGTCGGATCTCGGTTACATCGTGAGCCAGCTTCAGGCCGACGGCCTCTTCTATGTTCACTTGCCGCTTCATGACGATCCAGGGGTTACTTCGGCGGGTAGGCGACCTGGAGGGTGAGCCCCACCCGCCAGTCGGCGGGGGCGCTGCTCCCATCCCAGGCGCGATCATAACTCAGCAACAAGAAGTTGCCGGAAAGGAAATGAAAGGCATAGCCAGCTATCAGCCTCCGACCCGCGGCCGGGCTGCCGTCCGAGTCCCAGTCGAAGTTGTCGTAACGGGCAATCAACGCCGATTTTATCCACGGCAACTTGATCTCGCCGAAAAAGGAAAAACCCGTAAATTCTTGCTCTGCTCCACCGGTGTCCACCCGGTCGCCGTCCTGGTTGCCCTCGCCCATGAGGTACTGTGCGATGGCCGTGAAATACTCGTGCTCGTAAGAGAGCATCATGTCGTGCAGGCGCCAGCCGGGCTCGGCGGGCGTGTTGCCCAAGCCGTTTATGTAAAAGTACGAAAGCTGCAGGCCCGGTAATACCATCCATAGCGGGCGCATCGTCAGGCGGGCCTCGAAGACCTTGTTCTGGTTGTTCTCACTCGCGTGATAACCGCCGCCGTTGTAGACGCCTAGTGCGAAGCTTCCGTAGACGCCGGGATAGTGGGGGTTGACCTTTTCGCGATATTCTTTGTCAAGCTTGACACCGAAAAGACCGCCGACCGTCACGCCCACGTCGGCCGAGTTCAAGATTCCGTTGCGCTCTATGAACATCGTGCCCTGGGCGCGATAACGGTTGAGGTGCTCTTCGAAGTCGAACCAGGGGGTGTGCACGATGCCGAACTCTATGTAGGGATCCGTGAAGAAGATCGTTTCCACCGGGAGGATGAACTTTCCGTACAGATACTTGAACCTGGCCTTGAAATCGCCTGTGTCGTCCTGGTGGACATCGAGCGTGACGCGCGGCTCGAACCACGTACACAGCTTGAACTTCAGCGTCAGGTAGCCGCGCTCCAGCCTGGCCCGGTTGGAAGGCGCGCCGCCTTCTTCTCCCCAGCCGTAGGACAAGAACCACTGCGCGCCGGGCTTGACCATGTCCGTAAATTGCGCCCGGGTGGACTCGTCCTTGGCTCCTTCGTTCTCAGCGGCACAAACGAAAGAGACGGCAGTCAGCAATGTTGCCAGTGCGAAAACTACACTGATTCGGCGGCCTGGATTGGTTTTCGGGCGCATTGTCGTTGGTTTTCAGTAGTGGGACTATTTTTCCCCCGAGTCGCCAACCTCGGGCGTCTTCATGTAGCCGATGTGCGAGAAAGGATTTATCGCCGTCGAGGCGACGTTTTTCAGGTGCGAGCTTACTCGTTTTATATAGCGTGATGTCAGGGCATAAGCGATGGCCGGCTGGGCGCCAATCTCCTCGTCATGCATCAGCTTTTCTACCAACTCCTCGCACGAGCTGTTTATCTCCATGTGCCCCTCGATTACCTCGCGGGCGGCGTCCTTATCCCCGTCGAAAAGCGCGTCGAGGGATTTGTCGAAAAAGCCCTTTACCTTGTCGTAACGCAACCTGAAGCTCTGGATGTAAAATTCGTCCTCCAGCGGGGCCGGCAGCATCTTGGCCAGGTCGAGCAGGTTCTTCGAGTAGTCACCGACCCGCTCGAGATCGTTTATCACCTTCAGAAGAACCAATTCTCCTGAGACATCGTGGCTTCCGGCTATGTTCAGGTGCTCGACTATCTTCTGGCGAATCTCGACCACCAGCAGGTTGATCTCGCGGTCGCGGGCGTAGAGGTCGAACTCGACCTCGCGCTGGTCGAGCAGTGCGTGAACGCTGGCCGAGAAGACGCCACGTGCCAGATTTGCCATCTGGCGGATGTTCCGTTCCACCTCGACCATCACACCGTGAGTTCGTAGAGCCTGGATTATTTGCCTTATCATAACTGGTTTCCCTATATCAGAACAACCACATCAGTATAACGGGTATTACGAAGAAGGCAAAAAACACATAGATCGGTCCCAACCAGCGATGCCTGGCGGTCACCCGCCCCAGCGTCTTGGCCAGCCAAATCGGTATTCTTCCCAGCGGCAGGAAGACGGCCGTCCCAAAAATGTTGAACAGCAGGTGGCACAGGGCGATGGTGAACGCGGAAGAGCAGCCGGTGACCAGCGAGGCCAGGATGGCCGTCACCGTGGTGCCTATGTTGGCTCCTATCATGTAGGGGAAGGCCGCCTCGATCTTGACTATCCCGGTTCCCATAAGAGGCACCACCAGGCTGGTGGTCACCGAACTGGACTGCACCACGGCGGTTACCAGCATGCCGATCAGCAGCGCCCTGAACGTACTTGTGAACAAGTAGCGGTCGACGATCACCTCGAGCCGCTTGGCCAGCGCCCCACGCATGATCTTCACCATGCGCGACAAGGCGAAGATCAAAATGCCCAGCGCCACGGCCACCAGGATGATGCCCAAGACATGATCGTTGCCGACGATCGATCTTCCCGCACGCTCGATCAACTGCACCACCGGCTTGACGAGTACCTTGAACGGGCTGTGAAAAGTAGCCCCGCCCACCCCGACGAACAGCTCGCCGATGAAGGTCGCCGTGCGCTGGATGGGATGAAAGGCTATCTCGAGCGGCAAAAACAGCGTCACCGAGCAGAGGTTGAAAAAGTCATGCACCGTGGCCCCGGCGAAGGCCAGCTCGTACTCCTTGCGCATGCGCATGTGGCCCAGCGAGACAATCATGTTCGTCACAGTTGTGCCGAGGTTGGCGCCCATCACCATCGGCACCGCCTGCTCGATGGTCAGTGTGCCTGCCGCCACCATGCCGACGACTATCGACGTCGTGGTGGACGAGCTCTGCATGATGCTCGTGGCTAAAAGGCCTATCAGCAGCCCGGCGAAGGGGTTACTGGTGGCGGCGAACAGCCCGTGGGCGGCTTCCTTGCCAATCAGCCTGAAAGAGCCGCCCATCAGTTCGATGCACAGGAAGAACAGGTAGAGAACCAGGAGGAACCATAGTACCGAAAGAACTTTCTTCACGAAGCAAATCCTTCCGCTCGGGTCCGGGCGTCAGATAACAGGGCGGAGATCTCGCGTCAATGAAAACCTTATAAGCAGACAGAAGTCTCGCCAAAAAGCCAGCTTGCGGCGGTTGACCAACGTGCCAGCGCGCGCTGGTTGCTTTCTGTGGGATACCGCCGATAGAGAGCTCGGGCGGCGCCCATGCGAACCAGTTGCGGCACCAAACCCCACATGCCCGGCGCGCGCGCAAGTTCGCGCAACGACACAGACAGCTCCGCGAAAGACTGCCGCGGCATGACCTGATCGAGACCGGCCTTGAAGCTTGCGGCACCCAGAATCCCCGAGCCGAGCAGGCCCGCAAGCTCGTCACCGTCGAGCGACTGCGAGTAGCGCCGGAAGACGTCGTAGGCCGCGCACAACGAACCGAAGCCACGTTGCCAGTCGGCCTGGTAGGTCCAGAGTGCATCCAGCGAACCGGGATCGAGCTTGCCTGCGACCGCGTTCGATAGCGCGCGCGCGGCTAACAGCCCCGAGCCTGTGCCCGAGCCGTGGGCCGGAAACACCTGGCAAGCGGCGTCGCCGACCAGCGCGATGCCGGGCGCGACCAGCCTGTCATAGGGTCGCCTGAGCGGGACCAGGCCGGAGCCGCCCGATATGCGCCTGCCTATCCACGGCCGGCTGTTTTTCAGCTCGCCCATCAGAGCCGGGCCGCCCCTTTGTCCCGGACCCGCGATAGAGCCCGTCAGCAGATCCACTGTTTCCAGATCCGCGTCCAGTTGCAAGCTGCTGGTCGAGAATCCCCCGTCTACACCGGTGGCCGCCAACACTTCGCCGGGGCGCAAGCGGTTACGCGAAAGAAACTCCTCGGCGCCCGCACGATCGGCAACCTCGCAGACCTCCTGTGCCGCGCTGCAAAGGTGCTTGTTCTCGACTTGACCGCAGCCTTCGTCCAGGGCCGGAACCCGGCCGCGCAAGGCGCCGGCCAGGCCGCTGGCGTCTACGAACAAGGCCGCTTTGAAAATCATCCCGCGCGCGCTACGGGCAGTGGTGCGAACCTCTCCCGCGAGCGATACGGGTCTTGCGTCCAGTGTTTTCAAGCTTTGTGTGTGAAAGCGATCGAAGATCTCGACCCCGGCATCATTGCACAGCCGGTGCAAGCGCGCGCAAAGCCGCGGCATGTCGACGGTCGTGACCGGGCTTGGCTCGACTCGTAAACGACTGTGTAAGGCTGCATCCGTGACCACGAAAGCCGGTGCCTCCCCGCGACTTTCGGGCGGCGCCGGCGTGGCCAGTCCCGCTTGCTCGAACATCCAGGCGGGCACACCGTTGACCCAGCGCGCTCCGGCCTGCTCAAGCGGGCGGCTTTCCAACAGGGCCACCCGCAGCCCGGCCCGTGTTAGAAACAGAGAGCAGGCCGAGCCGGCACTGCCGGCCCCGATAACGACCGCGTCGAATTCTTTTCTGGATTGAGGCATGAGCCGGCAATATTACTTGTTGAGCACCTCGTCGAATCCCGGCAACTCGTCGATCTTGGGCATGAAGATGATTTCCACCCGGCGGTTGGTGGCGCGGTTCTCGGGGATCTCGTTATCCACCAGCGGATCGAACTCGGCCGACCCGGCGGCGCTGAGCATCTGCGGCGGCACCCCGGCCTCGATCATCAGCTTGACCACCTCGGTGGCCCGCTGGCTGGAAAGCTCCCAGTTCGATGGAAAGCGCGCCGAGTGGATTGGGGTGGAGTCGGAGTGGCCCAGCACCTGGAACTTGCGCCCGGTGAAGGTGGCCAGCGTGGTCGCCAGCTCCTGGATGCCCTCCGTGGCCTCTGGCTTGAGCCGCGTGCTGGCCGGGGCGAAGAGCACGTCGGAAGACATCTGCACCAGCATGCGCCCGTTGCGCACCTTGACCTGCAAAGAGCCGGCGTCGATCATCTTGGCCAGCTTCTTGAGCAGGTCCTTGTAGTCGGCCGAGCGTTTCTCGGCCGCGGCGCGCATGCGTTGCAGTTCCTGGATCTCGCTCGAGAGCTTCTGCTGCTCGGCAGTCAGGTGCGTGCGCTCCTTGGTCAAGGCGCCTTTCTCGTCGAGCAGTTTCTCGATCTGCATGCTGCGAGCGGCCAGGTCGGCCTCGATCTTCTTCTTGGCCACCTGCGTGTTTGACAGATTGGTATCGCACTTCTTCTTCAGTTCGGCCTGCTCGTCCCGCTCCTTGGTCAGCTTCTTGCGGGTCTGGTCGAGCTGCACCGCAGATTTGGCCCGCTCGTCTTTCAAAACCTGCTCGTGGGTGCTGCTCATCATGCAGCCCGCCCCCAACAGGCCGACTACCAGCGGGGCCACTAGAATAATCCGACCACTTTTCATGACACGACCTCCCTTGTAGACGATCATGGTAAACTGCTCTCACTCGTCCAGCGAACTTTACCAGACGGCCGGCTGTGATCAAAGTATTAATAAAACGTCGCATGAGCGCTTATAATGACCGCCGATGTCCGGGGTATCAAAAAATCTGCTGGTTGTGCTGGGGCCGACCGCCTCGGGAAAAACGGCTTTAGGGGTGCGTCTGGCGCACGAGTTTGGAGGCGAGATCGTCTCTGCCGACTCGCGCCAAGTTTATCGCGGCCTCGACATCGGCGCCGGCAAGGATCTGGAAGAGTACGAAATCGACGGGCGGAGTATCGCCTATCACCTGATCGACGTCGTCGATCTCGACTGCGAGTTCAGCCTCTTCGATTACCAGCAGATGTTCTACGGCGTCTTTGCCGAAATCAGCGCTCGCCGTGCGCTGCCAGTGATGGTAGGCGGCAGCGGGCTTTACCTGGAGTCGGTGCTTCTTGCATACGAACTCGTGGAAGTTCCCACAGATCCCGTCTTGCGCGCCGGACTTGCCGAACTATCCACAGGCGAGTTGGAAGAGCGGCTCAGGTCGCTTCAGGGCAAGCTGCACAACATCACGGATCTCGCAAGCCGCGAACGCACGTTGCGCGCCATAGAAATAGCCGTGCACTCGAAAGACAAAAAGCCCCCAGCTCCGCCCGAACTTCGCCCGCTGGTTTTGGGCACGCGTTTCGAACGGGACGAGTTGCGCCGCCGAATCGAGCACCGGCTCGAGCAGCGTTTGCAAGCCGGCCTGGTCGAGGAGGTCGAGCACCTGCACGCCCGTGGATTTTCATGGGAACGACTGGATTCGCTGGGGCTCGAGTATCGCCATCTGGCCCGCTTCATCCGCGGCCAGACGGCCGGCCGCGAGGAGTTGTTCGCCTCGCTCTCCTCGGCCATCTACAAGTTCGCCATGCGCCAACTCGGCTGGTTCAGGCGCATGGAGCGCAAGGGGATCAAGATTCAATGGATCGATAAAGCCGATCAAGACCAGGCCCTGGCGATTGCCCGAGACCACCTGCGGACTTGAGTGTTTCCTTTATTATAAAAACTCGTAGAGCCCGCGCACGCAGCAGGGGCATTGCCGATCTCGTATTACGTCCACCGTGCGCAGCGATCCGTTCCACAGGTCGAGCATGGCGAGAGCGTGGCTTGTAAGCCCGCCTTCCACAAGCAGGCGCAGAGCAAAGGCGCACTGGAGAGATCCCACAGCCACCGGGGCCGGGCTGAGTATCCCGGCCTCGACCCCGGTCGGGGTGCTGCCCGGCTCGGGCGGCAGCGGAAAGATGCAGCGCATGCAGGGCCCTTGACCGGGCACGACCGGCAGGCACATGCCGGTGGCGCCGATCACTCCGCCGTAGATCCAGGGAATCCCGTGCTTGACGCAGGCGTCGTTTATGACATAGCGGGTCGCGAAATTGTCGCAGGCGTCCATGACGATATCGACGTCCTCGATCAAGCTCTCTATATTTTCCGCCGTGACCCGGGTCACGATTCCCTCGACGACCACCTCGGAGTTCACGCGTCCGAGCTTGGCGGCGGCGATTTCCGCCTTGGGCCGCCCGGAGGCGACGTCATCCTCGTCGAAGAGGATCTGCCGCTGCAGGTTGACCTGCTCGGTCACGTCATTGTCCGCTATGCGCACGCGACCTACCCCCGCCCGCACCAGCAACTGGGCCTGGATGCTGCCCAACGCGCCGCAGCCCACGATCAGTGCCGCGGCCGCTGCGACCTTCTCTTGGCCGGCGTCGCCGATCTCCGGGATGACCCGGTGCCTGGCGTAACGATCTTCCATGTGCGCCATCTACTTTCCCCTCATATTCGCAGCCGTTCGACTTCTTCCAGCGAGGCTTTCCCCTCGATCGTCAATGTTTCTTCGCGGCCGTCGCGGATCCAGCTTAGCGCAACGCGCGTATCTGTCACTTTTCTCACATAGTAACGCAACAGGCGCCCCAGGCTCTCGAGTTCGTCCGCTGCCGGTCGGCCGCGCACGAGCATCAGCGGCCCGGGGTGATCGCGAAGCTCCAGCATTCCGTGCCTGTCTGCCAGGCGGGCCAGCCTGTCGTTCTCTTGCTGGTTGCGACCGACAATCGCCTTCAGATCGGCGTTCAGCCTGAAATGGCGCCCCATTGTGAGTAGCCGGATGTCGAGCATGTCGAAATCGGGAAGTCGCTCAAACACATCCCTCAGGCGGCGCGCGACGTGCGGATCGGTCAACAGGCAACCCCCTGCCGGCGCCGAAAATGTTGAAAGACCCAGTTGTTCGGCAAGCGCAATCTGTTTTTTACGCGCGCGTCCCTGGATGGCGCCTAAGCGGCTGCGGTCAACGAGGCCCTCTGTTTCTGGAACGGTAGCCTCGAGCAGCTTGGCGCTCAGCGGACGCAGCAAACTTCCCCTAAGACCGGTTTCGCGCTCGATCAGCCGGAAAGCCTGTTTGTGTTGAGAGAGGGAACGCTGGCCCAGCACCTCGCCCGTGGCCACGAAGGCAGCCCCAATATCATTGGCCAGGCGGGCAGCACGGCGTAGCATGAAGATATGACAATCGACGCAGGGGTTCATCCCGCACCCGCGTCCGTGGCGCGGCTTACGCAGCATATCGAGATAATCGCGGCCCATGGCGATCACCCGCAGCTTGATACCCATCTCATCGAGCGCCTTGCTCGGCAGGTGACGGTCCCCGGCTCCGGCGCATGAGAAGAACGGGCTTACGAAGTTCAGCCCGAGAACTTCTATGCCCTGGTCGATAAGCAATTTGACGGCCAGCAGGCTGTCGAGACCACCGGACACCAAGACCACGGCACGCGTGCTCACGGTAAGCCCCCGGCGGCGCTCTCGATCCAGCCGGCGCCCAGCAGTCGCTCTCCAGTATAGATTGCGGCCGCCTGGCCCGGTGTCACCGTCCGCTGCATATCGTGAAAACGAACCAGTACGGCCCGATCAACCACGGGCTCGATCAGCGCCCCGGCGGCCCGGTGGCGTGAGCGGATCTGAACCTCGGCTTCGAAAGATTGTCCGGCCTGCTCCTCAGACAGCCAGACCACGTCGGACAGCACACACGAGGTTGAAAACAGGCGCTGCTCTTCAGCCGTGACAATCACCTTGGCCTGCAGGTGGTCTATGGCGACTACGTGCAGCCTGTCTCCCGAGGCGATGCCCAACCCGCGCCGCTGGCCGATGGTGAACCGGTGAATGCCGGCGTGAGTGCCAAGGACATTGCCCTCGGTGTCAACCACCTCGCCCGGGCGCGCCGGGGCGCCGAAACGCAACCTGAGCGCCTCGGCAAAGCCGAGACCGAGCGATTCGAGGCAGGCGTCCTGGCTCTCGGGCCTCCCGGCCGCCGGCAACTCCAGCTTGCGGGCAAGCTCGCGCACCTCGGCCTTGGTCAACCCGCCTATCGGCAGGCGGGTCATGGCCAGTTGCTCGCGCGAGAGCCTGCATAGAAAGTAGGCCTGGTCCTTGTCCCCGTCTAGACCGCGAAGCAGCTCGGCGGAGCCTGCGCCGACGACACGGGCGTGGTGGCCGGTGGCAATCCAGGCGGCCCCGATCTCTTCGGCCCGCTCTTGTAACGCTTTGAACTTCACCATCCGGTTGCAGACGACGCAGGGATTGGGCGTCCGGCCGCGGGCGTAGTCATCCCAGGCACCGCGCAGCACAACTTGCGCGAAGCGCCGGCGCAGGTCGCGCACCAGGTGCGGGATGCCCAGTTTTTCTGCGACTGCCCGTGCACAAGCCAGACCCTGTATACCGCAGCACGAGCGGTTCTCCTGGTCGTCCCGGCAGGGTTGCAAGCGCAGGCTGAGCCCCTCGACCTCGAAGCCTTCCTCGACCAGCAGCGCCGCTGCAACCGAAGAATCCACGCCGCCGCTCATACCGACGACTACTTTTTCACGGCTGAGGCTCAAGGTCACTCCTTGCCTGCGGACCGGTCAGGTGATTTCGAGCATGCGCTCCAGAGCACTTGCGGCTCTTTTACGAATTTCCTCTGGCACGCTCACGATATGGCGGTTTTCTTCGAGTGCCGTGACTATTTTTTCGAGAGTGTTGCGTTTCATGTTGTGACAGACGGCCTGCTCTGTGGCGGCGATGAAGCGTTTGCGGGGGTTTTCTTTCTGCAGGCGATGGATGATGCCCAGCTCGGTTCCGACGATGATCGTCTGCGCCTTGCTTTCGGTGGCATAGCGGATCATCTGGCTGGTGCTGGCCACATTGTCAGCCAGTCGCGTCACCTCGGGCCTGCACTCGGGGTGCACGATCACCCTTGCTTCCGGGTACTCCGCCTTGCGGCGCTCGATGTGCTCGGGCAGGATGCGCCGGTGGGTGGGGCAGTAGCCCGGCCAGAGGATCAGCTCGCTGCCGGTCTGCTCTGCTGCGTAAGTGCCCAGATACTTGTCGGGGACGAAGATGATCTCGCGCCCGGGCGAAATCGAGTTGACCACCTTGGCGGCGTTGGCCGAGGTGCAGCAGACGTCGCTTTCGGCTTTCACCTCGGCCGTCGAGTTGACGTAGCTTATCACCGCCGCGCCGGGATGTTCGGCCTTCTTTCTGCGCAGGCTCTCGGCGTCGACCATGTCGGCCATCGGGCAGCCGGCGTGCCTGTCGGGCAACAGCACCGTCTTGCCGGGCGAGAGAATGGCGGCCGTCTCGGCCATGAAGTGCACGCCGCAAAAAACGATTACCTCGGCCTCGGTAGCCGCGGCCTTGCGGCTGAGATCGAGCGAGTCGCCGGTGAGGTCGGCGGCGTCCTGCACCTCGCCGAGTTGGTAGTTGTGGGCCAGGATAATCGCCCGGCGCTTTTGCTTGAGTCGGGCGATCTTGGCGGTTAGTTCATCATCTGCCGACATAGGCCACTTCCTTCCTCTCGCGGGCTCGCGAGGGTCTTGACAATTAGCATCCAGTGCACACTTTTTCAACTGGAGAGAGAACAAGAAAAGGAAAAGGAGGTTCTATCATGGCACTGACAATCTGGAGACCGGCACGAGAGCTTTCGCCTTTCGGCCGCGAGATGGACAACGTTTTCGATCGTTTCTTCGACTCGCCATTCTTCGATGTGCGACCGACGGTGGTTGCTCCAGCGCTGGAAGTTACAGAGAACGACGAGGCCTTCAGCGTGCTGTTGGAGCTGGCCGGCGTGGACGAAAAGGATGTCGAGATCACCCTCACAGAGGGAACCTTGTTGATCAAGGGAGAGAAAAAGGAAGAAAATCAAGAGCAGAAAGGCACCTGTTACTGCTCCGAGCGCAGCTACGGCGCATTCGAGCGAGCCATCGCCGTCCCGAGCAACGTTGACGGCGGCAAGGTGGCGGCCAAGTACAAAAATGGAGTTCTCAAGATAACGCTTCCCAAGCTCGAGGAAGCCAAGCCCCGCAGGGTCGAGATCAAGTAATGGCGCACTGGGGCGCTCCCTGCCGGGGGCGCCTCATGCTTGGTGGTAAAGTTGTCGTAAAAACTTTCTTACGGCCGCGTCGAAGTCTGCGGCTTTCTCGATGGATAAGCAGTGACCGGCGTCCGCGATGTGTACTCTTCGCACATCGCGGATGTTGTCTTCGAGGTAGGCGCCGTAGCGCGGCGGCGTCAGTAGGTCGTCCGCGGCGCTTATCACCAGAACGGGAACGTTGATTTCCCCCAGGCGCTCGCGGACGTCGAAGCTGTCGCAGGCGGTGAAGTCCGCGAGTATCACCCGGGGATCGCAGTGGGCGGTGTCCTCGATGACGTCGTTGAGCAGTGATGGGTCGCTGGCGGGTGAGATCAGCGTGCGGCCGAGTTGATCGAGAAAAGTCGCGAAGTCGTTTGTGACCAACTCGAAGATTGCCGGCAGCACCCGCAGCCTGGCGCCCGTGGAAGCAAGCACCGCGCCGGCAAAGTCGCCTGGCGCGTCGAGCAAAAGTTGCAGGGCCACGGCACCGCCCATGCTGAAACCCACCGGCACCACCCGTGGCAGCCTGAAGGCCGCGAGTAACCCCTTTACGGCATGCGCATAGTCTTCGATGTTTACGCAGCCGGTTCCCTGGCTGCCGCCGCGGCCGGGCAGATCGACGGCGACGGTGTTAGCGATGTCAGCCAGGCCATCGAGGTGATTCGACCAGTAGGCGCTCGATCCCCCTGCCCCGTGAATAAAAAACAGGCTTAAAAGATTTTCATTAACCGGCCAGCGTCCGGCGCTAAAACCAAGCCCGGCTGCATGTCCCGTAAACATGTTGCCCCACCTGGTTTTCAGCCGTCTTGTCCTTTTCGCGCTCCTGTCGTGTCCAGCTCCGCGTGCCGGGCGGCGATTGACTCGGCCAGCTTGTCGATGGCCTGCAGCGTATCCGCAGTTGGCCGCCCCTTGGCCATCACCGGCTCGATCAATTCGACTTTGAGGTTGGGGATCATCCCGGCCAGGACGTCGACCGTCTTTCCTCCCCATCCGTATGAGCCGATCACGGACAGAAAGCGTGTCTGGGGCCTGAGCGCGTTGGCCAGAAAGGCTGCATAGGCGGCCAGCGGGTGCGGGCCGGCAAGCACGGTCGGCGTGCCCAGCACGATGGTGGCCGCATCCACCAAAGACATGGCCAGCTTGCCGATATCAGCCACCGTCAGGTCGAACTGCTCGACCGTGACGCCGCGGGATGTCAATGCCTCGACCAAGCCTTCGACCATGCGACGGGTGCTGTCGTGCATGGATACGTAGGGCAGCGCCACCAGATTCTTGGGCTTTCCGAGAACCCAGTCGCTGTAGGCGTCGAGGATCAGGTCGGGCCGCCCGTAGATTTGCCCGTGGCTGGGAGCGATCATTTCAATATCGTAAGGAGCGAGCTTTTCCAGGTTCTTTTTGATGATCGTCCTGAAGGGCATCATGATCTCGGCGAAATAGCGCTTAGCTGCCTCCAGCACCCGTCCTTCGTCGGTGACGAAAAGCTCGTTGGTCGCGATATGCGAGCCGAAAAAATCGCAACTGAACAGGATCCGCTCTTCGCGCAGGTAGCTCACCATGGTCTCGGGCCAATGGACCCAGGGTGTATAGATGAACTCGAGCGTGCGTCCGCCCAGATCGAGCGTTTCACCGTCGGCTACCACCTGGAAGCGTTCGGCGGCGATGCCCAGCAGGTCGCCCAGCATACCCTTGGCCTTGGCCGAGACGATTACCTTGGCGTCCGGATACCTTTCGAGCACTGCGGGGATTAAACCCGAGTGATCCTGCTCGGCATGGTTCGATACAACCATGTCGACACGGGTGACGTTCTCCAGCCTGGACAAGAAAACATCCGCCATGGGTGGATCGGCAGTGTCAATCAGGACGGTCTTTTCCCGGCCCTCTACCAGGTAAGAGTTGTAGCTGGTCCCGTCCGGCAGCGGAATGAGCGAGTCGAACAGGCGTCGATCCCAGTCCACTGCTCCCAGCCATGAGACAGCTTCACTGATTTTCCTCGGCTTCATGGTAACACTTCTTTCTTGGCTCATGGCGTTCCCCTCTCACCCGGCCACGCTGCCGATTGCCGTGCTTTCCGCGTACAACGGTGGACCAGGTGGGACTTAGTTCTCCTTGAGAATGATCTCGTCGTACTCTATTTCGAAACGCAGCTTGTGATTCGCCTCTTCCTGGGCCAGTGACAAGAGCAGGTCGCGCACCCGATCGTCATCGGACACCGAGGCCAGGTCGCTGTACATCCTGAAGGCCTCTTTCTCCTTCTTCATGGCTACTATCAGCGCCTCCTGGTAGTCCATCTCGGCGCTCAGCTCGACATCCACCAGGTAGTCGCCGATCTTGAGATCGATCACTTTCTGCAGCGGCGGGGCGGGCAACTCGCCGGACTTGATCCTGAGAAGCTTGGCCTTATGCCCCTCTTCTTCCCGCGCGAACTGTTCGAAAATCTCCTTCATCCAGCTCCGGTCCATCTTGACCGCCAAGGCCTTGTAGAACGCAGCAGCCGCTTCTTCCTCGCCGATGGCGAAATTTATGAGTTCTTCCATCGTTTCGAAATTCTTCATTGCAGCCTCCTAGTCGTTAATATTACTTATTGCTTACCAGTTCTCGCCCAGTAATTCAAAATACGCCTGGGGATGATCGCAGGCGGGACATTTTGCCGGGGCCTCGGGACCCTCGTACAAGTAGCCGCAGTTCTGGCAGCGCCAGACAACCTCTTTTTCACGATTGAATACCCGTCCGGCCTCTATGTTGGCCGCCAGATCCAAGTAGCGTTTCTCATGCTGCTTCTCGGCCACGGCAATGGCCTCGAACACGGCGGCGATCGCCCCGAAGTCCTCGTCTCGGGCCACCTTGGCGAAGACCGGATACATCTCGGTGTGCTCGTAGTGCTCGCCGGCAGCTGCCGCCTTGAGATTGTCGACTGTCGCCCCGATCACGCCGGCCGGGAAGGCGGCGCCGATCTCGACCTCGCCGCCCTCGAGGAACTTGAACAGGCGCTTGGCGTGCTCCTTTTCCTGGTCGGCGGTCTCGGCGAAGATCTTCGAAATCTGCACATAGCCATCCTTCTTGGCCTGGCTCGCGAAATAGGTATAGCGGTTCCTGGCCTGTGATTCCCCCGCGAAGGCCGTCAGCAGGTTTTTCTCTGTTTGGGTACCCTTGAGTCCTGGCATTCTGTTCTCCTTTCTGTATGGCAAGGCTAAAAAATCAACTTACATTTTGTGTATCGTAACCATTATGCCGCGTGCCAGGGCTCCCAGCGCAGTCCCAGGCTGAGTATGCGCTGGATCAGACGCTCGAAGGAGATTCCCTTCTTGGCGGCCGAGGTGGCGAAGTCTTCGGCGAAAGACAGGGCCGGGTTGGGGTTGGCCTCGAGAAAATACAATCGACCGCGAGGCTCCAGGCGAAAATCGAACCTGGCATATCCGCTCAGGCCCAGGATGCGATAGATGCGCTTGCAGCGCCGCGCGATGTGCTCGGCGATTTGTTGCGGAAGATCTTCCGCCGCCCGGCTCATGACGCCCCATTTTTTCTGGTACTTCAGGTTCCACTTGGCCGCCGCGGTGGCGATCAGCGGAACGTCCTCTGGCTTCTTGTCGAACAACAGTTCCCAGACCGGCAACACTTCCAGGCGCTGGTTGCCGATAACACCCACGTACAGCTCGCGCCCCTCGATGAACTCCTCGGCTATGGCTCCCTTCCCTGTATGCTCGTGTACGAAGCGAATGCGGGCCGCCAGGGCAGCATCGTCTTTCACCAGTGACGCCTGGGAGATGCCCAGCGAGGCGTCCTCGACCACCGACTTGACAAAAAGCGGAAACTTCAGGCGCTTCGGGCGGCGAATGGCGCGGCCCTTTTTGAAGACTGCGAAATCCGGGATCCTTAGTCGATGATAGGCCAGGAGTTTCTTCGACAGCGCCTTGTCGCGGGCGATCATCAACCCTCGTGGATTGCAGCCGGTATAGGGCACGCCCTTCAGCTCGAGATAGGCCACCACGTTATGATCGTAGAGCGCCTCGCCCGAGAAGGCCTCCATCAGGTTGAATGCGATGTCCGGTTTGAACTCGTCGATAGCTTTCCTGAGCACCGCCAGGTCGTCATAGAGCCCCAGCTTGACGACCCGGTGGCCGAGATCCCCGAGGCTGGCGACCACGTCGTATTCAGTCTTCCAGGGGGCGCAGCTGAACTCGTCGGCGGACATCCCGGAAATTGATTCCGGGGGCAGAAGATCATCGCGCATCAAGGCCATGACGCGCAGACGTCTCACATCTGCACCCACCTGCGGTTGCGATGGAGAGAATCCATTGCCCGACGGGCAAGACTCAGGGCGAACTGCGGCCGGGATTGCCTCTTGGCATCGGTAGCGTAAAGACCCAGTTCTTGGCAGCGCCCGGCCATGTCGCGCAGCATCAAATCGAGGCTGTGACGCTGGTCGCCCGCCCAACCGGATGCCTTGCTCAGCACAAACGGGCGCACCCGGCGCAGAACGGACCAGGCTGGTGTTGTCCGCGGGCGCCTCTTGGCCGTGCTGAAAGCCCTCCTCAGCACGCCGTCGTAATAATCGGGAAACTCGCGCCCCTGCACGCGCAGCTTTTGATCGTAATGCTCGCCCAGGGTCTTACGCATGCGCGGCAGCGAGTCCACCCGTTCACGGGTAGTGTGCGGCGGTTTCTTGCCGGCCAGCTCGGTCATCAGCCCGTCTATGTACTCGAGCTTCGCAAAGGCCTGCGGCCATGAGGCGTAGCGTTTGCGCCACTGTGAGCGGGGCTGCAGCCAGACCGCGAAGCTCTCGGCGAAGTCCTCGTCCGGATGGGCCTGGGCGTACCAGTACTCCAGGTTCATCACGTGCCGTCTAGAGTGAGGATCGGGCCGGTAGCCGCTCGGGTAATGTCGCGAGGTGGGCCCGAAAAGCCGCTGCCATCGGCGTCTGCGATGCAGGCCGAAGGCGTGGTCGAGCGCATGTCCGACCTCGTGGCGCAGAATCATCAGGCACCAGTCGCGCTTACCGCCCTCGACCTCGCCAATCTGCTTTCTTTCCAGGCGCAAAAGGCGCGGGTGCGCCAGGTAAAAGGGAACAGCCACCCCGGTCACGTCTTCGGGCGTGAACCAGTCGTCGGACAGCCAGAAGTAGGGTCGGAAAAGTAAACCGCGCCGGGCAAGCTCGTATCGCACCCGCGCGATGCGTTCCTCGATAACGGATCCTTCGATTGAAATCCCGAGATCGCACAGGCGAACCTCGAGCAACTGTTCTTCGGCCAGCTCCGGCCAATCTCTATTTGTACCCGTCTTGCTCATCGAAGCGCGGAGTATCCCACAATTCCACACTCGATTCAAGTCCTCGATGATCCGCCGATGAAACAACACGTTACAAACAAGACTGACAATTTCTCAAAAAGTCCGGGCAGGTGTGGAGTTTCGGTAGTGCGCCCGACGGTCGCCCGTGATAGTCTGCCGAGATCGCAACCTCGGAGACGAAAGGATAGACAGTATGGTCGATCGTCTGAAGGGCAAACTGGCGCTGATTTCCGGAGGAAGTCGGGGCATCGGCAAGTCCACGGCACAGGCCTTCGCCCGCGAGGGCGCGCGGGTGGTCATCTGCGCGCGCAAGCAAGAGGGCGCCGAGGCTGCCGCGCAGGAAATCAACGCCGGCTATCCCGGCAGTGTCGTGCCGCGTGCCTGCCATGTCGGTCACGCCGAACAGCTTTCGGAACTCGTTGCCTGGATGGAGAAGGAGATGGGCGTCCCGGACATCCTGGTCAACAACGCCGGCACCAATCCTCACTTCGGTCCCATGCTGGATGTTACCCAGGGGTTGTTCGATAAGACCTTCGAGGTCAACCTTAAGGGGTACTTCGAGGCCACCCGCCTGGTGGTAAAGCGCTGGCAGGAAAACAAAACCAAGGGCTCGATCGTCAACGTGGCCAGCATCGCCGGCCTGCGTGCCGCCCCGCTCCAGGGCGTCTACGGCATGACCAAGGCAGCCGTGATCTCCATGACCAAGACTTTGGCCGTCGAGTTGGGATCTCTGGGAATCCGGGTCAACGCCGTGGCCCCGGGAGTGATCGACACGCGCTTGTCCGCCGTACTGGTCAACACTCCCGAGATGATCAAGATCTTCACCGACCACACCGCCTTGAAGCGCTATGGGAAACCAGGGGAAGTGTCAGAGCTGATAGTCTTTCTGGCTTCGGACGAGTCATCCTTTGTAACCGGACAGACGTTCTGCGCGGATGGCGGATACACCATCGCCTGAAGAGGCCGGGAAATGCCCACGGACAAGACTCCGGCCGCGTACGGAGGCCATGGCTTCGCGCCCCGCGATCGTTCGCTGCGCGGGGAAATCGGATCCATCTGGTCGGCCTGCGGACAGCACAACGAGTACTCGCCGCTCGCGGCGGTGCTGATGCACCGGCCTGGAGGGGAGCTTGCCCGCAGCAGGAACCCCGAGGCGGTGTTGATGCTCGAACCGCTCGACCCCGATCTGGCGGCCCGGCAGCACGCCGCCTTGGCCGAGACGTACCGCCGGGCGGGCGTGATTGTGTATTCCGCCGTACCGGACGGCTTCTCGCGCAGTCGCCCTTCTCCCAACCTGATGTTCGTCGCCGACCTGCTTTTTATGACCCCCGAGGGTGCCATCCTGGCGCGGCCGGCTTCCCTTGTTCGCGCCGGCGAGGAGCGGCACATAGCCCGGCGCCTGGCCGATCTGGGTGTTCCGATCCTGATGAGCGTACACGGCAGGGGCACATTCGAGGGCGCGGATGCGGCCTGGCTCGACGAGAAAAGCGTCCTGCTGGCGCGAGGGCGGCGTACCAACCGCGAGGGCGCAGAACAAGTGGCCGCGATTTTAACGGGGATCGGAGTGACAACGATCCAGGTCGATCTTCCCGACGACGGGATGCACCTGATGGGCCAGCTGCGTTTTCTCGACAAGCGCACGGTCGTAAGCTGGCCGGGGAGAAACTCCCTAAAGACCTTGCAGGCTCTGGGCGAGCACGGTTATTCCGTACTCGAAATGCCGGACGCAGGGGAGCTGCGTCATGGTATGGCGCTCAACTTCGTATGCCTGGGCCCGCGGCGGATAGTCATGCCCACGGGCAACCCCGCAAGCCAAGTCTTTCTCGAGAAGCGCGGCGTCGAGTGCCTGACGGTGGAGGTGGGCGAGATCACCAAGGCCGCGGGCGCGATCGGTTGCCTGACAGGGGTGCTGCAGCGGCGCTGAAAGTGTTTCGCCGACCAGGCGCCGGTTCCGTCACACTTGGCGTCCCACCGGCAACAGAACCAGTCGGGCAACCAACACCGCCAGCAAGAAAATCAGCAGCCAGAAAGAAACGCGGTAGAGCAGCCGGGAAAGATGATTTCCCCGGGCCAGAACTTCAAGCTTGCTGGCGCGAATGATCTCGCAGGCGCCGTAGCCCCCGTCGTTGCGCGAGGTACTTGTCCTTAGCAGGCCGGCGCGACGCTCACCCCTGCCGTGTAACGGCGTGAGGCGCACATCGACCAACTGTCCGCTGATGCGGATCTGGTCTCCGCGCTCGAGGTCGTCGAAGGCCGAGAGAAGATTTTCGTCGGCGGTCAGGATGTGGTTGTTCGAAAGCTCGTTGCCGGCGACGCGATAGGGATCTTTCCACTGCGCGTAACACACGTTGCCGTGATGTTCGAAGGAAACGCCGTCCTTCTGGTAAACCCGGCTCTTGACGTTGCCGCCCCAGATGACGCACAGATCTTCCATGAAGACATTGCCGCGGCTGAGGCCGAACATCTTGTAGTCGTCCTTGCTGACGATCAGACTCGTTAGTACGTAGTCGTACCTGGGAACCAGCGTCAGTCGGTAGTCATTATGTTCGATGGTGACCGGGCTGGCGTCGCTGACTTCTTTTTGAAGAGGGGCCTGTAACAAGGACGGATCGATGTCGTCGATGCTTGCCAGGCTGTCGCGGGTGAAATAGCAAACTGCGAAAACGGCCGCCAGCGCCAAAAAGATCGCCTTGAAAACGATCGCCGCCTTCCGATATCCGGGAGTTGCAACGACGGGGGCCAGGCGATGGCGCAGATATTCGTAGCCGCTGGCCGGCAGAGGAGGTTGCCCGACCGTTTCAAGGGGCGAGACCGGCAGATCGGCCGGCTGGCGGTACACTCCGAGATCCTCGAGTTCCCGTCGCATGCCTTGCGTATCGCCGCCTTCCTGCAACTCCAGGATGTGCTCCGCCCGGGGCCGCAGGTCGTTGTCGGGAAAGTTGCCCACCAGGTACATCAGCATGTCTACTCCCGGCTCCGGCCTCAGGGCCGGACCCAGCAGCAGACATGCGGCGCGAAACAGGCTCTCGGGCGCCTGCGGATCGGCGAGATCCGCCTCGGCTCCGCGCCGGTAAACCCGCGCCGCATCCAGATACATCTCGGCATCTTCCAGCGTTGCGGCCAGGATTCGCGCGCGATCCGGAGAAAGGTCGGGAACCTTCTGAGCGTTGACCAGAAGCCGATAGGCGCCGAGGATCCTTTCGCGATCGGCATCCCGCAGACCGGCCTCGAGAGCCAGGACGGGGTCATCGAGCAGCGACTCGTCTAATTCAATTGCTCCCTCGAATCGCTGGTCTTCTTTTCGATCATCCAAGTTCAACCTCCGCCTAATTGTGTACCGGCCAATCCGGAAATTAGTTGTCCTAGACGAGTGTACAACCGGTTCGACAGGCGCTTCAGCAGCCACATCGGTAACATTCCAGCTGCTGCCGGCGTCAGCATGCCGCGTTTGCCGCGCACGGCTGCGACGATTTGCGCGGCCACCTGTTCGGGATCGGACCCATGGCGGGCGACCAGGCCCTTGATGCGTCCCAGCCAGTCGCCGGGAAGTTCGAGTCGTCCGCCATCGAGGACATTGGTGCGCACCGCTCCAGGGCAAACGGTCGTCACTTGGATGTTATGGGCGGCCAGCTCGAGCGCCAGGGATTCGGACAGGCCCACCACGGCGAACTTCGACGCACAGTAGGGTGCGACGTAGGGCAGTCCAATCAGGCCGGCCATCGAAGCCGTGTTTATAACGTGCCCACCGCCGCCTTCAATCATTCGGGGCACGAAGGCGCGAACCCCGTGGATCACTCCCCACAGGTTGACATCTATCGACAAACGCCAGTCGTCGAGCGGGATGCTGCAGACGGGCCCGCCGCAACACACGCCGGCGTTGTTGTGCAGGATGTCCACGCGCCCCTCGGCGGAAAAAATTTCGTCTGCCAATCTGGAAACAGCCGCGCCGTCGCTGCAATCAACCACGCGGATGTTTACCTGCGGAGACGCAATAGTACTTGCCGCGGCCTTCAGCCTCTCGGCGTCGACATCCACCAGGTGCACCCTGGAGCCCTGGCGCGCAAAGGCGCGCGCCGTGGCCAGTCCGATGCCCGATGCGGCGCCGGTGACTACCACGACCCTGTCTCGCAGATCTTTCATGGCCACCTCCAGTCAAAGAATACGGGCCCGGTCACCAGGCCGCAAGTGTGCCGGGAAAAAAACATCTGGCATGTGCGATTTCGAACAGGCGTGCAGTTACGAACGCCGCCTTGCGTCTTCACGGATCCCTCGCCAAGTGATTCCGGGCCTCTGGAGATCGTCCCAGTGGGCGCGAATCTTGCATCACAAACTGTATGCGACCATGAAAGGACAACATTATGAAAAGAGCGCTACTCATTCTGCTCGGGCTGCTGTTTGCGCTGTCACTCTGCGGTTGCGGCGGCGACGACAACTCCGAAGACAGCGGGTTTCATGAGGATGCCGACGGAGGCAAGGACGCCGGCGCAGACGAGGGCATCGATGCCGGAGCCGATAACGGCTCGGATCCGGGCGCAGACGAGACTGCCGACAAGGGCGGACCGGGCGACCGGGAAATCGGTTCGGCCTGTTCCTGCGACGGGCAGGAGTGTGAGCAGACGGGCGTGCCCAAGCCCGCTTCCGGCACCATCCTCGGCTGCGACGACGTTCCTGTAGACTGGACCGGCGGCGCCAGGGTCTGCCTGCGAACCTACGAAGGCGCGCTGGCAACAAATACGTACTTCGCCAACGGCTACTGCGGCCTGATGGCCACGAAGTGCACCGGGGCCGATCTGATCTGCAACTCGGCCGTTTTCGGCGATTACGACAACATGACCGCTTGCCCCCAGGGTAGCGTCATGCTTGTGGCCTCGCAGGACGTTGATGTCTTCGGGTATAAGGCCACCATAGACAACAAGACCTGCGCGGCGGCCTGCGAATCCAACGCTGACTGTCGCACGGGCGAGCACGATCCGGTAGTCGATGACGCTACCCAGTACCAGTGCATTGACAAAGACGGCGTGAAATTCTGTTACGATCCGCGCAACCTGCCGGATACCTACACGGCAACGGCATATTGATACAGAAAGGGTATTTGCTTCACCCCGCTCCGTCCCCAAATTCAGTCCTCCCCAACCAATCAGCCAATCGTCGCTCCCGCCGGGGACGGGGTTCTTCTCGCCGGCGACAAGGATCCGAAAGTGTCGGCCTGGTCGTGAAAATGTTATAATAATTTTATAAAGGTAGGAGACAAGCGTGCCTGTTCTGCTGGATGATGGAACCATTCAGTACGATTCACTGGATGAGCTGCGAACCGCGGTCGAAAGCGTTCTTTCGCCCAGTGGCTTGTTGTTGAAGTCAGGACGCGACTGGCCTATGCGCACACCGATCGACTTCAGCATCAAGGTAGCCGGTCGGGATTTCGCAGTCAGCGTGCGGGCCGAAGTTGTCTATTGCCGGGGCAACCAGGTCGGCCTTGATTTCCCTGACCGGGAAACGACGAAAACCGCGCTGAACTCGCTGTTCGAGCGTCTCTCGGCACCCGCCGCCGGGGAGGCGATCGTCGCGGACGAAAACCGCGGGCTGGCGGAAATAATTCCCGCGGGACCGGTTGAGCTTTCGACGCCGGTGCTCCTGGAAGACGGCAACGTGCGTTACCGCTCGCCGTATGCATACATCGCCGATTACAAACATCATCTCGGAAAGGGCCTCATGTATCCCGACTCGCCCCATTCCTGGAACAGGGGAGATGCCCTGCGGTTGTCCATTTTCATAGAGGGTGTCGGCGTCGGTGCCTCCGTCCAGGCCGAGATCCTGGTCTGCGACCACGGCAAGGTGGGCCTGGATATCTCGATCGATCCCGCGGCCAGCAAGGTTCTTGCCGACCTCCTCGAGAGGGTTGAAAGAGCTGCCGACAATCCTCCCGCCGTTGGCGATGCGGCGCCCCCGGGGAACAAGACAACCACGGCCCACCGCCCCGTCGCCGCGCAGCAGGTCGACGTCGAGATTAACGGACGAATAGTGCCCGGCGAGGGGATCGCCGGCCTGCGCTCCTTGACCCCCGTGGATCTCGCGGACGATAAGCTCCGCAGCATCGATCTCTTTCGCCTGATCGCGTCTCTGTCGTCGGCAGGCATGTCTTTGGAACTCAAGGTCGGTCTTGTCAACAGAAATCTGCGCCTCGGATTCAATGACAAGGGTAATATCGTCCACTACGTTGCTTCCGGCGCGCAGGAAGATCTCCTGGAGCGCCTGATCAAGGGGCAACTCATCCCGCGCAGCCGCAAGCGTTTGCTTTTGTCGGAAGCCTCAGACGACAAGCCTGTCGAAGTGGTTCTCATGGCGCAGAAGATTATCAAGCTGCGCGAGCTGTGGGACTGCGTGCGCGACCAGGTCGTCGATGTGCTCGAGGAAATCAGGCATGCCGGCGCGAGTCGTTACGTCGTCGGTGCCCTGCAAACGACGCGCCGAACCGGCGTGGCCTTCGGCCGCCTGATCGTACCCTGGCTCGAGCGCGCCCTGGCCGAGCTGGATCCTAAGCAACTCGACGAATTTCTGGCGCCGTTTACAAACCGCTACCCGCTGCCAAAGAAGGACTGTCGCTGGCCGCTTTCCGATCTGGCCCTGGATCGCAAGGGCTACAGGTTTGCAGACGAGCTGCTGGACGGCACGCGCACGCTCGCGGATGCCCTCAACATCGTTCCCCTCGTCCGGCGAAAGAGGCTTCGCCTGCAGATGGCCGCCTTATATGCAATCGGCACGTTCGATCTGCTGGTAGACTCGCTGGCCACCGAGGAACAAAAGCCCGAGTACAAGCTTTCGAAAGAGTTGGCCGGGCTCTCCGAGGCCAGCCGGTTCGATCAGGCCGGGGTTCACTGGAGCGCCCACCCTGCCACCTACAAAAAGTCCCTGCAGAAAATCAAGCGCAACTACGGCCCCGGCGGCAGGCTGGCCGGCCACTCTGCGGCAACCGCCGAGCTGTGCCGCAAGAGAGTGACCATAGCCGAGAAGGCTATCGAGTACCTAGACAACCGCGATCGTCGCAAGCAATATCGTAAACAGGTGATCGATGTTTCACAGCTACAGATGTCCGCCGAGTTGCTATTCAAACAGGTAGATCTGCTGCTGTTCAGAAGCGACAACCTGCGCGCCAGGAGGAACCTCGAGATGGCGGTGGAGCTGAATCCCAAGCCGGAGTACATCCAAAAGCTGCAGCAGCTTGGGTAAAACCCAAGGTTGTTTCCAAGAATATGGGACGTATTTGCCTAACAGGGTACGCCGTAGCTTTCAATCTCCGACACCGTCGTGTTGGTCATCTTTTTCAGAACCGCTTTTGGTCCACCGTGTAAACACTACTTCAGTTCCCTCAGCACACGAGCCAATTCCTTCGAAGAAATGCCTTCAATCCGGAACCCGTTAGGAGTAACCAGCACCAAGCCGCCGGTCTTCACCGCAGCGCTCCCGGGTCTCCTGCCCCGCTTCTTCTTCCCCCTGTGCATGGTAGTCGTCTTCTTCGGCGTGGCACTGGTGACCTTCGGCTTGCCGGCCTGGTTCTCCCATTTCAAAATCGTGTTGTAGTGCACGCCGACTTTCTTGGCTGACTTCTCGGCGTTGGTGCCCGACTTGCGCAGTCTATGGTACTTGGTGAGCATGGCTGATTTCTGATTGTCGCTGTAGCGTTTTCCGGGTTTCTTGGCTTTCATGGGCATTGAGGCCTCCTTGTCGGTTTTAATGGCGGAGCGCAAAACTTTCGATCCTGGATATCTGAACCTGGTCAGAATGTCAACCCAAGATACTTGCTCGCATCGATCACAACCCCTGTACTATGCATTTTTTCAATGCCCGAACACCCGCTGCATGAATCAGTGTCATCGCACCATTTGAAATATCCATTTTTAATGTACTCATCTATACAATCTCCCCTTTGTCTCAATGACTGCACCAAGGCAAAATCAACAGGAACGCCCCCTCCACACATGGCTTCTTGACCTACAGTCCGAATATAATAAAAAAGTATTCTTGTATCCTTGTCCACTAATACTAGTCCACTATCCCCAGCTGAAAGTTTTTCGCAAGGCCAGCCTCCCTCGCTTGCAACTCCGTCGTCACATAACAATTCATTTGGGAAATTGACCTCCGAGCATACATATCCTGCACAGAAATCGGTTGCCATACTTTGAGCACAGAACGGGGACGGTCTCAGGTTTTCAGGTTTTAGTTCTCATTCCATTATTTCCGTCCAAAACCTAATAACCTGAGACCGTCCCTGGCCCTTTCTCTTCCGGCATCCCCAGGCTGCAGCAGCGGAAACCACGGGCGGAAGGTGTCCATACACCCGGAATGTAGTCGCAACGGTGTAATTTCACGGAGTCTGCGCAATTGAATGCACCGCCGCGGATGCGCGTCCCGTCTCCATCCTTGACGTACTCCCATCCACAATCGCTTCATCCGAACACCCCACATTTTGATGCTAAATTCTGCCGGAGAAAACTTCAAGACACAAAGAGCATTCCGCGCTGTCAGCAAGACAGCATTGTGTATGACCTAGCACGAGGAGCG
>CAZXHT010000089.1:0-25870 GCA_964640665.1 uncultured Myxococcales bacterium | reverse complement strand
GCTCGGGATCCAGAACCTCGAGCAGCGCCGCCGAGGGATCGCCTCGGAAATCGGTGGACATCTTGTCCACCTCGTCCAGCAGGAACACCGGATTCCCCGTGCCGGCCTTCTTCATGTGCTGGATGATCTTACCCGGCAAGGCGCCGATGTACGTCCGGCGGTGGCCGCGGATCTCGGCCTCGTCGCGCACCCCGCCCAGACTCAGGCGGACGAAGTCGCGCTCTGTGGCGCGGGCGATCGAGCGCGCCAGCGAAGTCTTGCCGACGCCGGGAGGCCCGACGAAGCATAGTATCGGCCCCTTGATCTTCTTAACCAGCGACTGAACGGCCAAAAACTCGAGAATGCGCTCTTTGGGCTTGTGCAGCCCGTAGTGGTCTTCCTCGAGAATCTTCTCGGCCTGATCGATGTCCAGCTTCTCCTCCTTGTAGTCATACCAGGGCAACGACAGCATCCAGTCGATGTAGTTGCGCACCACGGTGGCCTCGGCGCTCATCGGAGACATCAGCCTGAGCTTCTTGATCTCCTTCTGGGACTTCTCCATGGCTTCCTTGGACATCTTCTTCTTCTTGAGACGCTCCTCAATCTCTTTCAGCTCGTTCTTGTATTCGTCCTTCTCGCCCAGTTCTTTCTGGATGGCCTGCATCTGCTCGTTGAGGTAGTACTCCTTCTGGGTGCGCTCCATCTGTTTCTTCACCCGGGTGCGGATCTTGCGCTCGATCTGCAGGATCTCGATCTCGGCCTGTATCAGCTCGTAGAGTTTCCTGAGACGATCCAGGGTGCTCTCGGTTTCGAGCAAGACCTGCTTGTCGTTCAACTTGAGATTCAAGTGAGCCGCCACCGTGTCCGCCAGGCGAGTGGGATTGTCGATGCTGGCGGTGGACATGATCATCTCCGGCGGGATCTTCTTGTTGAGCTTGACGTAGATCTCGAACGAGCCGTGAATCGAGCGCATCAAGGCCTCGATCTCGGCCGTGCTCTCGACCCGTTCGCGGATCTCTTCGACTTCCGCGCGAAAGAAAGGATCGGTCTCGACAAACTTGCGAATACGGGCTCGCCGCTTACCCTCGACCAACACCTTGACGGTGCCGTCGGGCAAGCGCAGCAACTGGATGATGCTCGAAAGCGTGCCGACCTTGAAGATCTCGTCCGGGGAGGGGTCGTTGGTCTTGGCCTTTATCTGCGCCGCCAAGAGGATCTCTTTCTCGTGGTGCATGGATTCTTCGAGGGCCTTGATGGATTTCTCGCGGCCGACGAACAGCGGCACGACCATATGGGGAAAAACGATGATGTCCCGCAGCGGCAGCAGAGGCATGACCCTGCTGGTTGGAATCGGCGGCGGGTTGCCTTTTTTGTCATCGTACTTGAACAGCATGATTTTCTCCGGTCCTAGGTAGTGCGCTCAGGCGCTTTCAACTTGCTCGGCAAACAACAGAATCGGCTTCTCGCGGTGCTCGATCACATCCGCGCTGACGATCGCCTCGCGGATGGCCGGTCGCGAGGGAATCTCGTACATCAACTCCAGCATGGCGTTTTCCAGAATCGATCGCAGGCCGCGCGCCCCGGTCTTGCGCGCCAGCGCCTGCCGGGCGATGGCCACCAGGGCGCCGTCGGTGAAGCGCAAGACGACATCGTCCATCTCGAAAAGTCGGGTGTATTGCTTGACCAGCGCGTCCTTGGGCTCGAGCAGGATCTGAACCAGGATCTCCTCGTCGAGTTCGTGCAGCGTGGTCACGACCGGCAGGCGGCCGACGAACTCGGGGATCAAACCGTACTGCAGCAGATCTTCGGAGGCTGTTTCCTTGAGCAGTTCACCCAGAGAGCGCTCGCGCTTGCGGGTCTTTTCGCTGCCGAAGCCGATGGCGTGCTCTCCCAGGCGGCGCTCAATGATGTTGGACAGCCCGCCGAAGGCCCCGCCGCAGATGAACAGGATGTTGGTCGTGTCGACAGGCAGGAACTCTTGCTGGGGATGCTTGCGACCTCCCTTGGGGGGCACGTTGGCGATCATCCCCTCGATTATCTTTAAAAGCGCCTGCTGCACTCCTTCGCCCGAGACGTCGCGGGTAATCGATGGGTTCTCGCTCTTGCGGGCAATCTTGTCGATCTCGTCGATATACACAATACCGCACGAGGCGCGCTCTACGTCGTGATCGGCGGCGTGCAGCAGGTTGACGATGATGTTCTCGACGTCCTCGCCGACGTATCCTGCCTCGGTGAAACAGGTGGCGTCGACAATGGTAAACGGCACCTGCAGAAAACGGGCCAGCGTGCGGGCCAGCAAGGTCTTGCCCGTCCCGGTGGGGCCAATCAGCAATATGTTTGATTTCTGCAGCTCGACGTCGTCAACCACGCCCCTGGTGGCCACGCGCTGGTAGTGGTTGTGCACGGCCACCGAGAGCACCTTCTTGGCGTCGTCCTGGCCGATGACGTAGGCGTTCAGCTCGTCATGGATCTCGGCCGGCTTAGGCACCGCGATGTGCGGCTTGGCGCCTTTTTTCTCGAGATCTTCCTCGATGATCTCGTTGCACAGGGCGATGCACTCGTCACATATATATACAGTGGGGCCGGCGATCAGCTTGCGCACCTCTCGCTGACCCTTGCCGCAGAAAGAGCATGACAGGAAATCGGGCGGGTCTTTTCTTTTCTTTGGGCTCAAGCGCGCTCCTTCACTTGCCCGAACCGGGCTTCACCGTGGGCTTGCGCGTGACCACCTCGTCGATCAGCCCGTACTCGACCGCCTCTTTGGATGTCATGTAGAAATCCCGGTCGGAGTCGGCGATGATCTTATCGATCGGCTGGCCGGTGTGATGGGCGAGGATATCGTTCAGTGTCTGCTTCAGGCGCACGATCTCCCGGCTCTGAATCTCGATGTCGCTGGCCTGGCCCTGGAAGCCGCCCATCGGCTGGTGGATCATTATGCGCGCGTTGGGCAGGGCGTAACGCCGCCCCGCCTCGCCCGCCGTCAGCAGCAGGGCTCCCATGCTGGCGGCCTGTCCCATGCAGATGGTGGAAACCGCCGACTTGACGTACTGAATCGTGTCGTAGATAGCCAGGCCGGCCGAGACCGAGCCTCCCGGGCTGTTGATGTACAGGTTGATGTCCTTGGCGGGATCCTCGCTCTCGAGAAACAGCATCTGGGCGATGGCCAGGTTGGCCACGTCGTCGTCGATCTCGGTGCCCATAAAGATTATGCGATCCTTGAGCAGGCGCGAATAGATGTCGTAAGCACGCTCACCGTGATGCGACTGCTCGACAACGATTGGAACCAGTGTCATTTTTTCACCCACAATCAGTTCGGTTTTGAATCCGTGGCGCCTACGCCGGTTTCATCATCGGCCGCCTTTTCGTCCATGTTAGAAGGTGTCAGCAAAATATCAAGCACCTTGTCCTGCAAGACCTTGTTACGCAAACGCTCTTTTGCGGCCGGCTGGTCGTAGAAGGCCTTTATTCTCGCGATGTTACTACCGCTCTTGGCGGCCAGTTCGTCCAACTGGGCCTCTATTTCGTCTTCCTTCAGCGAGATTTTTTCCCGCTCGGCGATTGCGGTCAGCAAAAGCGCCGTCCGGATCTCCTTTTCCGCGCGTTCGCTCATGTCTTTTTTCATGCGCTCGCGGCTCAGGCCGGTCTTTTCCAAGTTAATACCTTGTTTGGAAAGGTAAAGCTCCATCTCCTGTGCCAGCACATCCTGCTGCCTGTCGACCAGCGTCGGCGGCGCGGGAAAGGGATTGGCTTCGCACAATTTATCTATCAGCTTGTCTTTCACCTCGCGGTCGACTCTGTCCTGCTCCTGTTCGAGAAGCTCTTCGCGAATCTGCTCGCGCAGCTTTTCGAGCGAATCGCAGTCGGACCGGCCGAGATCCTTGGCGAAATCATCGTTCAGCTCGGGCAGCTCGCGGCGCTTCAACGCCCGCAGGCTTGCTTCGAAGCGCACTTCCTTGCCGGAGAGCATCGCCGGGTCCCAGCCCTCTGGAAATGTGAGATCGAACTCCTTCGACGAATCTACCTGCATGCCGACGATCTCGTCGTCGAACCCCGGCAACGACTTGCCGGCGCCGAGTTGCACGGGGTGGTTGGTCATCGAACCGCCCTCGACCGGCTTGCCGTCTTGCGTGGTGCTGTAGTCGATCACGGCCGTGTCGCCCTTGCGGGCCGTGCGGCGATCGTCTATCGGCACCAGCAGCACCTCTTTCTCGCGCAAGTTCTGAAGCTGTTCGTCCAGCATTTCGGGCGTCACTTCGGCGACGGGCTTTTCAAGCTCGAAGCGGATCTGCTTGATTTCGATCTCCGGCGCGACCTCCACCCGGGCGGTGTAATGGTAGGGCTCACCCTCCTTGACTGCGCCCCGCTCAAACTCGGGCTTGGAGACGGCCCGGATGCGGTTCTGGACGAGGGCGGCGTCGTATGAATCGGCGATCAGGCGCGCCAGAACATCGTCCTGTGCCTTCTTCCCGAAGCGCTTCTTGACAACGCTTTTCGGAACCTTGCCCGGGCGGAAGCCCTTCAGCTTGACCTGGCCGGCCAATTCCTTGAATGAGCGATCGAGTTCGTCTGAGATCATGTCCCAGGGGATCTCGACCTGAATCGTCTTGTGCAGTGGATCGGGAGACTCGATTGTAGTTTTCATTGATTGCCCTTTTGCTCGTGCGCGCCTTTGACGTAGCACAGCAAGTTGAGTTCAGAATTCAATCGCCACTCCACCGCCAACTCCGGAAGAGAAGACGAACTTGGCGGTGAAAGGATCCTTTATGTATCTGCCGTCCCCGACAACCACAATGCCGATCGGCCCCCAAACGGGGATCTCGACGCCGGCCGAGGCCAGCACGCCCAAGCCCAGCTTTGACGAAGGCTCGCTGTCGCCGGTGAAGCTGGTCACGAAGGCACTGCGCAGCACGAAGCCCAGTCCGACCAGGATACGAACCGGTCCTAGCGGAATGCGCCCGCGCAGGCCCAGGCCGGCATCGAGCGTGACGAAGTCGGTGTTTCCCAGCTGATCGCTTCCGGCAGATACGTCCGCCCCGACACCGGCCAAAAGCCCGCGCCAGCCGACCAGGCGGCCCAGGTCGACGCCCAGATAGACAAACCCGGCCGGCATGAGATTGCCCTTCTGTGAGATCAACATACCGCCGCGCGCCTCGACGACCACCCAGGGCTCGGTCGGACCTGAGGCCGTCTTTTGCGGTTCGTGCTTCGGTGGTTTGTTGGGCGCGGCCACCGGAGAGACGATCGACGGATTGTCGCTCTTCCCGGAGGCTTTCACGTTTCCCGCGGGGGGATACATTACCAGCGGCGGTTTCGGAGCCACCTTGGGCGGCAACTCGGGCGGCTGTTCGATGTCGGGAGACTCCTTGGGCTGCTCACGATCACCCGCTGTGTCCTCGCTAGTCTTGTCTGCCTTGGGTTCCTTGGCCTTGGGTTCCTTGGCCTTGGGCGTCTCGGCCTTGGCTATCTGGACCTTGTCTGTCTTGTTCCCGGCCGCCGCGTCCTCCGAGCCCCATTGCTCGTGCCACTCGTCTTCGTCGGAATCCCGCTGTGCCCGGGAAAGGGCGAAGCAGCCCGAGAAGGCAAGGGCTATAGCGAGCATCCAGCACGGCCTGAGAAGCAAGGAATCCTCCAAAAAAACATGCGAGAGGGGGGACTTGAACCCCCATACCCGGTGGGTACCAGATCCTAAATCTGGCGCGTATACCAATTCCGCCACTCTCGCACGAGGCGCCGGGGCAGTAGTTAATGACACGAATATGCAAATGAATCAAGGCGCGAAACCCGGGACTTGCCCTGGGGCAAGAAATGCTCTAGTCTGCCAGACTGTAAGGAAAACGGGGCGTAGCGCAGCCTGGTTAGCGCGCCTGCCTTGGGAGCAGGAAGTCGGCGGTTCAAATCCGCCCGCCCCGATAATCATTTTACTCTGTCACTCTCTATAGGGGCGGGTCATTTATTTGCGTTGGCTCTTTCAGCCTTCCCCTCCCCGATAATCACCATATGGAATCGCGTACGGAAAGAACGCTCAACCTTGGAAGACGTGGCCGCACCAGTCGCATCTTTCTGGTGGTGCGTCGCGATCGGCTTTTATCACTGCCTGGCAGTTGGGGCATTTCACTTGGTAGACGACCGCTTCGGGATCTGTGGGCGGATCCATCTTGAAGCCCGATTTCTCCACCTCGGAGATGGCCATGTGGTAGTCTTGCAGCAGCGGATCCTGCTCGCTCAGGATTCCGCGCTTTACCAAAACATCAAAGATGCCGTCCATCGATTTGATCAAGGCGCCCAGCGTCTGTGAGACGAAGAGCATCTTGGTCTTCAGATCGGCCGTCTCCTCGGCAAACTGGGTATTGATGCGCAGTTGCTTCTCGGGAAGCCTGGCCATGCTGCTTTCCTCCGTCCTGGTTGCCATCGACTCTGCCAAAAACCGCGCGGCTCGTCAATCGAAGCGCCGCTTGTAACAAGCGTCCCCTGCGAGGTGACCATAAACCAGGAAGACGATTGACAGTCCTGGTATCATCGAGTAAGCAACGAAGGTGTTTATGCGCCTGTAGCTCAGTTGGATAGAGCAACGGCCTTCTAAGCCGTAGGCCGCAGGTTCGAATCCTGCCAGGCGCGTTGTGGCGAAAGGACTTCTTATTAATACCCAGGAAGTCCTTTTGTCTCTGAGCCAACAGCTGTACTCGAGCTTACAGCGTCGTGCACTTGACGAAGTCAAGTGCCGCCGCTGTTGCGAGGGTGCGCGTTGTACGCATTATCTGAGCAAAGGTCTAACTGCAATATCTCACCATCATGAAACTACGAGGTGACAACATGCGTCTGATCGACGTCAGCCGCGAGCTTTTCGAAGGCATGCCAACCTACCCCGGCGATCCGCCGTTCTCTTCGGGGCCCCACTCCGTACTTGCCGAAAACGATCCCGAAAGCTGCGCGATTAGCCTATTGTCACTGACCTCCCATACAGGCACCCACCTGGACGCGCCCGCGCATTTCATCCCGGGCGGTGAAACTGTAGATCATGTGCCGCTCGAGATCCTGTGCGGCCCGGCCCGGGTCGCCGATCTGACCAACGGGTCTCCTGATGTTTCCCAAGAAATTCTGGCCGCGAGTGGCATACAAAATATCGAGCGCCTGATCATAAAGACCGGCAGCGAGAACGCTCACCTGACACTGGATGCCGCGCGCTATCTCAAGCAAAACACGCGTGTGAGAGTCGTCGGTATCGACTCACTTTCGATCGAGGCGCAGGCGAGCCCGGGCCATACCGTTCACAAGACACTGCTTGGCGGCGATGAGCCAGTCTACATCATCGAGGGGCTCGATCTCTCGGCGTCACAGGCAGGCGACTACCAGCTTGTCTGCCTGCCTCTCAAGATACGTGGCCTGGATGGAGCACCCGCGCGGGTAATCCTCGTCCCTTGATGAAAGTCTCCGAGGACTGTCGAACGGGGTAAATGATCAATCCTGACTCTGCTGGCGCTCCTTGCGGGCCAGCGCTTTCTCCTTCTTCTTTTTCTTCTTCTCCGCCTTGGATAGCTTTGGCTTGTTCTTGCGGTCTGTCTTCTCTTCTCCCTTTGGCATGGCGTTCTCCTTTTCCTGCCGACCGGCCGAGTATACCACAAACTGTGCCGCAGTTGCTTCTCAAGTGCGTTTCTTGATGAACGACTCGATGGCGTCTCCAAGGGAATCGCCCGGCTCAGCCAGGCGGATGATTATCGTGAAGTGGTTGCGCTCGGCGGCCTCGAAGGTTGTTACGGTCGCCCCGGACTGGCGCAACGCCTTTACAAATGCTCGTGCCTGGTGCTGCAGTGCTTGCGGATCGCGCGAGCCTCTGGCTATCAGGAAAAGAGGCAGTCGGTCCCTGCCCAGGTGAGTTGCTGGCGAGGCGTCACGCCATATTCGGCGGTCAGCTCCGAAGGCTTTACGGGTCAAATCGGGAACATCCTTTGCCATGAATGCGATATCGTAGGGCCCCGAGATGCCCACCACGCCGGCGATGCGGGCGGGATCGGCGCCGGCGCCTTTCAAAAATCTTGGCGCGCAGGCCAAAAGCGCGGCTATCTGCGCCCCGGCCGAGTGACCCATCAGGAAGATCTTGTCCACCGCCCCGCCGTAGCGGCCGATGTTTCGCTGCACCCAGGCCAGCGCCCGGGCCGCATCGCGCACGAAGGCCGGGTACTTGTGGCGCGGAGCCAGTCGATAGGAGGGCACTACCGTTAAAATGCCGCGGGCCGCCAGCTTGCGTCCGAGCTTCCGGTAGACGTCGAAGGCAGTGCCGCGATCGCCTCGTGTCCAGGCCCCGCCGTGGATGAAGACCAGCACCGGGTGCGCCCGCCTGCCCACGGGTATGAAAATGTCCAGCCGGTGCTTGTCAGCATCGGCCGCCGGTCCCCGGAAATAAGTGACATCTTTTATCTCGCGGGCGCCCGGCGGCAGCGGGACCGAGCGCATCGCATAAAAAGTGTTGCAGCCCGAGCAGGTCAGGCAAGCGAATAAGAACACTGTAGCCAGGCGCTTCATCACGGACACTCTCCAACCACAGGCTGATCTTGCTTGTGGGCAAGTTACCTGATAAATCGGCCAGTAGATGAAAATAATCAACAATCTTCTTGCCGCCGGGTTGCCGGCGCTGGTGTTGCTGTTCGGTTTGCTGTGCCTTCGGTATTGGTGGCGCAACCGCAAGCAGTCGGCCGTCTTGCTCGGCGGTGTATGCGCCGCGATCTACGGCGCCGTCACCATCGCCAACCTCGCAGTCAGCGGCAAGGGCCGCTTCTGCGGCAGGTACACCTGGGGACCTCGCTACTTGTGGGTTGAAACCGCCGGGCTCGTCTTGCTGACCGTGGCATTTTTATCGCTCGGCTTTTTCGTCCTGGGTAAAGGCAAGATCTCGATCAAGAAGCCCTTGCTGTACGCGCTGGCGGCAGGGGCCGTGGTCTGCATCGCTTTTTTCCTGCTCGAAACATTCGGTTAGTTCACAGCAGGCTACTACTGCAGCAAATCGTCTATGGCAGTCTCGAGATCGTTCGGGTTGGCCCAGGTCTGGACGGTCTTGATCATGCCGTCCGTGCCAATCAGGTAGGCGCAGTTGGGACACGGGCCGTAGGTGCACCAGAGTGGATTGATTCGTTGGCCGGGTGTCAGGTCGTCAACCAGCATCAGTTGATCGCCTTGAAGGTTCGGGAGCATATCGGCGGCGTTGGCCACCCGCTCGGGGTAGGTCTTGGGCTGGGGCTTGCTGCTGTACTGTTGCTCCCAGACCTCGCCCCGGTAGGGGCTGATGTCGGGAGACATCGGGTGCGGCTCGATCACGTAGATGTGGACGAAGTGAACATAGTCGGAATATTTACCTTGCTTGAAGCTCTTTTGGGCCAGCTCGTTGAGGTCCAGTTTGCCGGGGTCAGACACGCTGGCCCGATAGGGTGGTCAGGTGAAAGCGCCAAATACGAGCAGCACCGGCTTGCCGGCCAGCAGTTCGGACAGCTTATGGGGCGCACCGCCGACGTCTTTGAGGCTGAACTCCACCGCCGGCTGACCGACCGAAAGAGCCGTCGTCAGGCCGGCGTGGTTATCCGGCCCAAACTCCTCGGCCGGCCAGTTGAAGCAGTTGTCCACGAGGGCATTGGAGAGATGCGGCCCGCCGCTGTCGCCGGCGTCGGCCGAGCCGTCTTGATGACCGCCGTCATCGCCGGCATCGCTTCCCATACCGGCGTCGCCCGCGTCACCTTCGAGACCACCGTCCGTTCCATCTTCGGGTAGCGGGCTTCCGCAACTCTCGTCCAACCCGGACGCTGCGAAGTGACAGGAGGCGCAGTCATTACGGTTCGTAAAGCCGTGCTGGTTACCGTGGCAAGCCAGGCACTGACCGCCTGAGTCGTGCTCACGAGGGCTGTTTAGGCCGTTGGGATCGCAAGCCCCGTTGGCCCCGTGACAGCGGGCGCACTGAGTGGGCAGGTTGGCGGCATGACCTGAAACAGGCAACACGTGGCACTGGGTGCAGATTGGGTTCTTGAAGCCCATGTGATCTGGCCCGAGCAACGGTGGTGATTCTCCGCCGCCCGAACCGGAACAACCGGCGGCAAACACGAACAGGCAGGCGGGAACCAACACCCACACGGCCGCAACCTTGCCCTCCCGGCGCCCGATGGTTTCTCGCATGCAGATCATCATACCCGACTTGCTTCCGAAAGATCAATATCCTCCTGGCGCGATTCCAGCGCCGCAGCCAGCGCCCGGGCGTGGATCTTTCCGGCGAAGTGCACCGGGCTGTTTCCGTGTATCGGATCCCAGCGCGATGTATCGGCCTTGCACAGAAACTGTACTTCCAGCCCGTAGCGCGTGACGCCTTCGTCTATCGGCAGGCCGATCACCCGCGCCGCCGCCTGGCGAGTCGCGCCGCAGGGCGCCTGGCGGATTACTTCGATGCTTGTTATCTTGCCTTGTTTCGCAGTGGCCGCAAGCTCCGGCGCGCCCAAGCGTTCGGCGTAGGCGCCCAATTCGGGATGCCGTCCGAGACCGCAGCAGGTCGGCGGCGCAAACACGCTGCCGGGCACGCTTTTACGGCCCGAGGCAACCAGCGGAATGGATTGCGCCCGGCAGATCTGCGCCAGCTCGTCGCTCAGATCGGGATGCAAGAGGTGATCGATCACCAGGTCGGCCTCCAGCTTCTCAGGCAGCCATCGGCCGGGCTGGTCGATCACCACGGGCAGTTCCTCGTCGATGGACACCACCTCGACGATGCGCATCTCCTGGCCGTATTCAGCGAGCGCCTTGGTCTTATACTCACCGCTGCCATGCTGCTGAAAAACGATTATGCGTTGCATGCGATTCTCCCCGACATGCCAATAGTACCCCTTCTTATTTCCGAGACAAGCCCCGAACCGGAAATAACCGGATTTGCCAAGTAGATACCGTGATGCTATTCAGTTCAACCATGATTCGCGGCGCAATCTTCGACATGGACGGCTTGCTGGTAGACTCGGAGCTGCTCTGGACCCGGGCCGAGATCGAGGTCTTCGCCACGGTCGGCATGGAGCTTGACGAGATCAAATGCGCGGAGACGGTCGGTATGGGTCTCGATCAGGTTGTCGCCTTTCGTTATGCACAGCGACCCTTCAGCGAGCGCAGCCGCGAAGAGGTGGCCCGGGCTATTCACAGGCGGGTCGTCGAACTGGTAAAAGAACACGCCCGGCCGATGCCGGGCGCGCTGCAGGCGCTCGAATTCGTGCGTTCCAAGGGCGCTCGGATCGGCCTGGCCACCGCATCCGATCACCAACTCATCGCAGCGGCTCTCGGCCGGCTCGGCATCCTTGCCATGTTCGATCACCTGCAGTCCTCGGCGGAACTGCCGCGCGGCAAGCCGCACCCCGATGTTTACCTGCTGGCCGCCAAGGGTATTCGCGTGGCTCCCGCCGAGTGTGTTGCCTTCGAGGATTCGCTGCCCGGCGTCGAGGCCATCCTGGCCGCCGGAATGAAAGCCGTGGCCGTGCCCGAGAAGCGCCTGGTTTCTGATGAGCGTTTCTTGCGCGCCGACGTGGTGCTCGAATCCCTCGATAAGCTCGACGACGAGATCTGGCAGAAGATCGCAGGCTAGGTCCCGAACACCCCGGCGACCATCTCTTGCGCCTGAGACAGGATCTCATCCAGCCTTTCGGTGCCTGCGAAACTCTCGGCGTAGATCTTGTACTTGTCTTCGGTGCCGGACGGCCGGGCGGCAAACCAGCCGCTTTCGGCGACCACTTTCAGCCCGCCGATGGGCGCGTCGTTACCCGGGGCGCGCGTCAGCCTGGCAACAATCGGCTCGCCGGCCAGCTCGCGCGCCGCAACCGCATCCGCCGAGAGGTTTCTCAAGATCTCTTTCTGCTCCGGCGTTGCCGGCGCATCTATGCGCCGGTAGGCCGGCGTCCCCAGTCGGGCTGCAATTTCGCTGTAGATCTCCCCGGGGTCGCGCCCGCTGCGGGCCGTCATCTCCGCGGCCAACAGGTCGAGCAACATGCCGTCCTTGTCGGTCGTCCACACCGAGCCGTCGAGGCGCACGAAGGACGCCCCGGCGCTCTCCTCGCCGCAAAAGGCCAGTCGACCATCGCGCAGGCCGTCTACGAACCACTTGAATCCGACCGGAACCTCGTAAAGCCCGCGCTTAGCCTCCGCGGCCAGGCGATCGAGCAGCGAGCTGGTCACCAGGGTCTTGCCCAGTTCGAAGCCCTGCTTCCAGCGCGGGCGCTGTCCGAACAAATACCAGGCCGCGGCCGCCAGGTACTGGGTTGGACTCAGAAGGCCGGCTGAGCGGGTGACGATTCCATGGCGATCACCGTCCGGGTCGTTGCCGAAGGCCAGATCGAAATTATCGCGGTTGCCGATCAGGCCGGCCATGGCATGAGGCGACGAACAGTCCATGCGGATCTTGCCGTCGCCATCGAGCGGCATGAAAGCGAAGGCCGGATCCAGTCTGCGGTTGACCAACTGGATATCGATCTTGTAGCGCTCGGCGATGGGCTCCCAGTAGGCCAGAGTAGATCCGCCCAGGGGATCCGCGCCCAGCCTCAACCCGGATGCGGAAATCGCCTGCATGTCGATCACTTGAGCCAAGTCAGCGACGTAGGGCGCGATGAAATCACGCTCGCGGATGGTATCCGAGCGCAGCGCTTTCTCAAGGGGCATGCGCCTGACGTCCGCAAGGCCCAAGCGCAGGATCTCATTGGCCCTCTTCTGGATCCATCCTGTGGTCTCACCGCCGGCCGGCCCTCCGTGCGGCGGATTGTATTTGAACCCGCCGTCGCCGGGAGGATTGTGTGAAGGCGTGACCACGACGCCGTCGGCCGGGGCGCCGCTATTTGCGCGATTGTGAGCCAGGATGGCATGCGAGACAACCGGCGTCGGTGTAGCTCCGTCCCCGGACTGGATCAAGACATGCACGCCGTTGGCCGCGAAGACTTCGAGCGCGCTTCGTTGCGCCGGCCCGCTAAGCGCGTGGGTGTCCTTGCCCATGAAAAGGGGGCCAGCGATCGAACGGCCGGCGCGGTAATCGCAGATCGCCTGCGCGATGGCCAGCACGTGATTCTCGCAGAAGCTGCCGTCGAGCGAGCTGCCGCGATGCCCCGAGGTGCCGAAGGCAACGGCTTGCCGCGGGTTGTCCGGGTCGGGCTTTTGCAAGTAATACAAGTCAACGAGTCGTGATACGTCGATCAGGCTGTCTGCCGGAGCGGGCTTTCCTGCCAGCGGGTGAAGTTCCATCGGTTCCTCTAATAGACGTAGCCCTATTTCTTTTGGGGCACCCAGGCCCAGATCATCTCGCAGCGAATGGGCTCGCTGCCCGACTCGTCGGTCACGTGGACCTCGATCGGGACGCTACCCTCGGGATCGGCGTTCATCTTTTTACGCTGCTCTTCGGTAATCGTGGCCACGGCCTGCATGCTTCCCTTGGTGCGCTTCTTGAAATCCACGTGTATCGACTTGATAAGCGGCAACTTGTCGTCGGGAAGGTTCATGGCCACCACGAAGCCGGACACCGTCTCGGCCAGCAGCGCCATGGCCGCGGCGTGGACGTTGTTAATGTGGTTCTGCACTCTCTTTTTATTGGGAATTCTACCCACCACCCGTTCGGCCGTGAGTTCTTCTATACGAATCAACGAAGTGCCGACGTAGGGAACCTTCTTGGTAACTGTCAGCGTAAGTATGCGTTGCCTGATGATATCCGGCAATCGGTTGATACTTGAGATAATCCTGTTCATCCTGTTCGGCTTGCTCATCGAATTACTCCATATCCGTTTGGATTGCGGGTATATGTAACCCGTAAGTCGCAAAGAATCAAGAACGTCCATGAAAATGTCGTATTCATCAAGGCTACAAAGCGTAATCTTTGTTATACACAAAATATGGCTTTGTAATTATGTAGTTACATGCATTTTGAAAAACAGACTCATTCATGTTCACATCGAGATACACTCCAGCTCCTTCTCTCAGGTTCGCTCTCGGACGTAACACATTGAAAGATCGACAAACTATTCCCGGGGCGACGTGTGGCACGCAAGTTGCTCATGTGTGTGCCTGAAACTAATCCACGGAGGCAACCATGAAAAGGTTCTGGGCTATCATGTTTTCTGCCGCGCTTCTGGCCGCAGGTTGTGGGGGAACCAACGCTAATCATGAAAGCTACGGCAGCAACCCGTTCCTCGAGGGACTGGATGATGGCAAGCAGGACACCGGCTACGTCAACCTGCGCGGCGTCGAGGTTCACGCCACGTTAGAATCCGACATTCAGGTATCGTCTTCCTGGCGCATCTTCGACGCCCCGGCCGACCTGGCCCAGTTCGCGGTTACCTACCTCAGGAAGCGCGACAGCTTCTACATGGAGCTTCTGGCCGAAGACACCACGGCCCCCGAGCGCGTCGAATGGCTGGTCGACGGCGAGTGGCTGACCCATGAGCAGACCAACCAGATAGACCGCAGCAAGCTAACCCACTTCCGCATGCGGGAAGTCAACGCCGTGGTCATGGGCTACCAGGCCGACCAGATCGAGGTCGGCAATACCTTCGAGGCCCTGGTGCCGATCAAGCCCGACTCGATCATGAAAGACGCCGGCGACAAATGTGTCGACAAGGACTCCCATCTCGGGCTCAGCCAGGGCATCTACTGGTATCTGTGGAACCCGAAGCACTCGGGCTGCCGGCAGGACCTGCTGCAGACCATGACGCTGACCGTGACCGAGGTGCTGCCCGACAATCCCGACAGCTACCCCGAGTACGACAAGCTCTGGGAAGACGGCAAGCTGACCGCCGCGGTTTTTTTCGGCAAGCTGGACGACGGCGACGTGGCCGATGACGGCAACTGGAGCAATGTCAAGAAGCTCGGAGACTGGCTGGTCGAGGCCGGCTTCACAGAGACTCCCGACGCGCCCATGGGCAAACGCTACCTGAAGACCTCGGGCGAGCTGAGCGTCGTGATCGACGTCTACGGCCCCGACGTGTTCCATTCGGTTGCCGACTACTCGCGCTTCTCCAACTGGCAGCGGGCGGTCAGCGAGCACGAGATCGTCATGTACAACGGCCACAGCGTGCTGGGCACCGGCTACGCCTTCGAGCAGGCCGACTACCCCGACTTCTACCAGATCTTCCAGATCGCCAGCTGCCTGTCTTACGAGTACTACGTGCGGCCGGTGCTGGCCGGCAAGGGCGACTGGTCGGCCGTTGACGTCATCTCCAACATCACCCCCACCTATTACTCCGAGAACTTTCCGCTGACCACGACCGTGCTGGCCAAGCTCGTCTGGGGCTTCGAGAACCAGGGGCGCGCCTCCTGGCAGGACATCATGGAGGCCGTCAGCCACAAGCTGGGCCATGCCCGCTTCGGCGTCTCCGGCGCCCGCGGCAATTGCTATTCGCCTTCAGGCAACCTGTGCGATCCGGATCCCGATCCGACAGAGACGAACTATTCCAATACCGAACGGATCGAGATTCCCGACAACCAGCCCGAGGGAGTTGCATCAACGATAAATGTCCCTGACGAATTCAAAGTAGGATCGCTGCAGGTCGAACTGGACATCAACCATACCTATATCGGCGACCTAAAGGTAGTGCTGTCCCACGCAGGTAGCAGCTACACGCTCTGGAACCGCGCGGGCGGATCCGCCGAGAACATTCGCGACACCTTCAGCGCCGGTGGGTTCAACCGCGCTGACGCCGCCGGTGAATGGACTTTGCAGGTCAGCGACCACGCCGGGGCCGATGTCGGCCGACTCAACGGCTGGACGCTGGTCTTCACCACTGACGACGGCAACAACCCCGACCCCGGCGACGATCTGCGCTACCAGGACGCCGCGGGCACGACCATCCCCGACAACGATTCAAGCGGTATCAGCCGCACGATCAACGTGCCCGACTCGGTGACCATCGGCGCGCTCAAAATCGAGCTGAATGTAAAGCACACCTACGTCGGCGATCTGCAAATCGAGTTGCAACACGACGGCACAAACTACGCCATGTGGGACAGGGCCGGGGGCGGCGCCGACGACATCCACCAGACCTTCGACGTCTCTACCTTCGCGGGCCAAAACGCCCGCGGCGACTGGACCCTGACCGTCAGCGACCGGGCCAACCTCGACAAGGGCACTCTCGACTCCTGGGCCCTGGTCATAACACCGGCCGATTAAACCACCTGTTTATCAGCGTACCTGCTTGCCGTCTTTCCAGCGACCGCTTATCTTCTTGCCATTCGGAAAAATATAGCTGCCCCTGCCGTTGGGCTTATCGTTTTTGAAGCGACCCTCGTAACGGGTTCCGTCGGGCAACGTCAGCACCCCCTGGCCGCACTTGTGGTTGTCCTTCCAGCCTCCCTCGTACTTCTCACCCGTCTTCGAGGTCAGCGTCCCGCGGCCGTTGCGCCTGTCGTTCTCCCATTGACCCTCGTAGCTGTAGCCGTCCGGCCAGCTCATACTGCCCCTGCCTTCGCGCAGGTCGTTCTTCCAGTTGCCGCAACACTTCTTGCCGTCGGGCCAAGTGTAGACTCCCTTGCCATGCTTCAGGCCCGCCACGAAGCCGCCTGTATAGCTGCGCCTGTCGGGCCAGGTCATACTGCCCTGCCCGTGCGCCTTGCCGCCCACGAATTTACCATCGTAGCTGCGGCCGTCGGACCAGTTCATGACCGCCTTGCCGGTTCGCTTGCCGGCCTTGAACTCGCCCGTATAGACCGTGCCGCTCGGCCAGCGCATGGTTCCCCGGCCGTCCTGGCGGCTGTTTTTCCAGAGTCCCTCGTAACTTCGCCCGTCCGGCCAACTGTATTTCCCCTGCCCCGAGCGCCTGTCGCTTTTCCAGCCGCCCTGGTAGCGTCGGCCATCGGACAACCTGTAACTGCCCTGGCCTTGCATCTTGTCCTTGACGAAGTCGCCCTCGTAGACACGACCGTCGGTCCAGGTCATGCTGCCGCGACCATGCATGTGGTCGTCCTTCCACTGGCCGTCGTACACCTTGCCCCGCGGGCCGACATAGCGCCCCCTGCCGTTGCGCTTGTTGTGCCGCCACTGGCCCTCGTACTTGCTGGAGTCGGGCTTTATAAAGGCACCCTGTCCCTGAAACTCGCCCTTGATCAGGTCGCCGATGTAGTACGATCCGTCGGGCCAGGTGTAGGTCCCGTGGCCGCTCATGACGCCGTCTTTAAACTCGCCCTCGTATACGTGACGCTTGCCGCTCTCGGCCTTGCCGTGCCCGTTGGCCAGCCCGCCGCGGCACTCCCCGGTATATTTCCAACTGGTCCCTTTTTTCGAGAGTACCTTGCAGTTACCTGCGTCAGCCGGGCCTTGCGACAATATGCCCGTCATCAGAATCACCAGAGTCGTTACTCGTCCCATCGCTTACACTGTCTCCCGTGCCGTTCTTGGCCGCACCCAGTGTAGTTCAGACATTGGCGCTGTCAAGCATTGGCGCGAGTAGCCCCACGATCCACAGTCCGGCTGAGAGCAGGGTCACGAGTTGGGCGCGCCGGTAGGCAATAAACTTGCGTTCGACCACCTCGGCCAGGTCGTAGATTTGGCCGCTCAGGCTTTCAGAGATCTCGGAAGCATGCGCCGCCTTGAAATCGTCAACGTAAGCGGCCTTGTTTCGCCGTTGGCGCACGTGGCCGAAGAAAACCAGTTTGGCCCTGTCGCGTCTCATCATTCCAGGCAGCCTGGCGAAGATCACCGCCATGCACATCAGAATGGCCATGGCGGAGACAAACACCGCCGCGATGCCAATCTTCGAGCCCATGGCGTCTACCGCGCCCATGGCCAGGAAGATCGAGTTGATAAGCAGTAAAGAGTTGGCCTTACCGTCGGTGAAGTTGACGAATGACTGGTTGTAGTCGAGCACCGACATGGCGAACTCCATACGCTTGACCGAACCGAGTTCTTCTCTTGCGACAACCTGCCCGCTGGGCCCTTCTTCCAACCGACCGACAACTCTCAACATCGCGGAATCCATTTGACTGCCTCCTTTCTTGGTAATGAAAACTGCAACCATCGTGCCATCTGTATTTCACGGGCATTCCGGATAGTTGAGTAATCAGGCGGGAAGAAAACGATCCAGATCGGTGCAATTGGCTCCTGGCGCGCACCAAGCCGGTGCGCCGCCCTTGCCGGTCACCGATTGTTGTGATAGATGATCCGCGGTTTACCTTCTCGGGGTGGCAACGTGTTGGAACCGGTTGTACAGGATTATCTCGACGCAAGCATCAAGCTGGATTGCGAAGCGTTCTGTGAACAGGTCGGCGCGCCGGTGCTGATCGTGCGCCGGTCCCCGCAAGAGCAGACCTTTCAGCTGGCTGCCACCCAGATGCATGACAGCCAGAAGAAAGGCCATAACAAGCGACCCAAGATCGGTCATCAGTTACCGGTATTGGAGCTGCGTTGCGGCCGCGGCTCTTCGGGAGAAGTGAGCATTGGCCGTGCCGAGGAGAACGGCATCATGATCCCCGACGAGACTGTCTCCGCCCGGCACGCGCGCTTCTTCCGTGTCCGCACCAGCGGCGTCATGCTTCTCGAGGATCTCGAGTCGACCAACGGGACCACCATCAACGGCAAGGCCGTGCTGCCCGGAAGGGCGTTCGAGCTTAATGACGGCGATGAGCTGACGTTCGGTGATACGCGCTTTGTCTTCTTCTACCCGCGGGGCTTCTACAGCGCCTTGCAGGAGATGATGGGCGCGCAAGAAGACTGAGCGTTCGGCAAGGAGCAATTCGGTGCCTTACATCCAGACCGGCGATATCCGCACACATTACGAAACCAGCGGCAGCGGCGATCCGCTGTTGCTGATCCACGGCCTGGGATCCAGCACCCGCGATTGGGAGTACAACGAGCTTGCGCTTTCGAAAAAATTCCGTGTAATCACTTACGATGCGCGCGGCCACGGCCAAAGCGACAAGCCCCCCGGCCCGTACAGCATCGCCGGCTTCGCAGCGGACGCCTCCGGGCTAATCGAGACACTCGAGACCGGGCCGGTGCATGTCGCCGGAGTGTCGATGGGCGGCATGATCGGCCTGCAACTGGCCCTCGACGCGCCAGAGTCGGTCCGCAGCCTGGCCGTGGTCAACTCGGGCCCCGAGTTGCGCCTGGACGGACCCCGCGCCAAGATGATGCTATGGCTGCGGCTGTTCATCGTGCGCGTTCTCGGCATGCGCATGGTGGGTCGCAAGCTGGCCCGGGAGATGTTTCCCGAAAGCGATCAGGAAGAAATGCGCCGCAAGGTGATAACCCGCTGGGCCGAAAACGACAAGCGCTGCTACCTGGATAGTATCCGCGCTCTTGTGAACTGGAGCGTTAGCGACAGGCTTGCCGAGATCCGCTGTCCGCTCGCCGAGATCCGCGGCGATCTCGACCAGACGCCGTTGTCCGTAAGCGACGAGCAGTTGGCCCTGATTCCAGACGCGCGCCGTGTGGTGATACCGGGCTCGCGCCACGCCACTCCGGTAGATCGCGCAGACGAGTTTAACCTCGCGCTACTGAATTTCCTCGACGCCTGCGGCGGCGCAGCAGCGCCAGTCCCAGGTATCCCAACGCCAAGAACCCTCCGGAGCCAGCCTGGCTAGACGAACATCCGCAACCGTTAGAGTCGTCAGCGCAAACGCCTTCGTCAGTCTCGCCGTCGCAGTCGTCGTCCTGGTTGTTGCAGATCTCCGAAATGGCTACGTCGCCCTGGCAGACGACCCCGTCCCCGGCCGGATTGCAGGCAAACGTGCCGTTTGGGCATAGATCGGCGTCGTCCTCGCTGTCGCACGCCTGACCGAGCGTCGTGAATCCCTCGTCTGTTGTGGAATCGCAGTCGTTGTCGATGCCGTCGCACTTCTCTGTGGCCCCGGGATTGGTAGCAAAATCGGCGTCGTCACAGTCCGTCCCGCCGCAGCTTTCGTCGGCATAACCGTCGTCGTCACCGTCGTGACAGCCGGTCTGGCAGGTGTAACCGCCGCCGCTGTCTATGCAAACCTGCGCAGCCCCGCAGGCGTTCCCGCATGCGCCGCAGTTTGCGGCCGCGCTCAGAGACGCCTCACACCCGTCGGCCGGGTCGTTGTCGCAATCGCCAAAGCCGGCAATACAAGCACCAATGGCGCAGGCGCCGGCGGCGCAGCTTCCTGCGGCATTTGCAAACCTGGCCGTGCAGTCATCGTCACAACTTGCGCAACGCGTATCAGTCCCTAACTGCGCCTCGCAGCCATTGGCAACCTCACCGTCGCAATCGGCAAATCCCGTCTGGCAATCTCCGAGAACACAGACGGAGTTCAGGCACAGGGCACCCGCGTGATCGAAAGCACACAGAGTGCCGCAGGCGCCGCAATTTGCGGCGTCCGTGGCAAGCTCGGTTTCGCAGCCGTCGGCCGAATCATTGTTGCAGTCGCCGAACCCCGGGGCACAGTTCCCCATCTGGCAGGCTTGCTGCACACACAGGGCCGCCGCGTGCTCGTAGAAGCAAGTGTTGTCGCACGCGCCACAGTGGACCACGTTGCCGCGCAGGTCGGTCTCGCAACCGTTGTCGCCGAGATTATCGCAGTTACCCCAGTTGGCATCGCAACCGGTAAGCTCACAACTTCCGGCGCTGCACGAGCCGCTGCCGTGATCGAAGGCACAGGCATGTCCGCAAGAGCCGCAGTTTGCGGGCGAATCAACAAGGTAAGTCTCGCAGCCGTTGACTTCGATCGAGTCGCAGTCACCGTAATCGTCCTGGCAGGCGCCCATGACGCAGGCGCCCGATGTGCAAAGCGCCGCTGCATTGGCGAACGAGCAGACGGTCGTGCAGTTGCCGCAGTGCTGGCTGTCTGAAGAAACATCCGTCTCGCAGCCGTTCGCATCGCTGGAATCACAGTCGGCGAAGCCCGCGAGACAAGCGCCCATGACACACGCACCCGAGACACAACCAGCCGTGGCGTTGTCAAAAAGACACACCGTCACGCAATTCCCGCAGTGCTGGACATCGTCAGAAGTGTCTGTCTCGCAACCGTTGGCGTTGCTGGCATCGCAGTCGCCGAAACCGGACTGACAGGCACCCATTACACAGGCGCCGGAGACACAAGCGGCCGCGGCATTATCGAAGGCACAAACTGTCGTACAGTTACCGCAGTGCTGGGCATCGCCTGAAACGAAGATCTCGCAACCGTCTCCATCGGACCCGTTGCAGTCGTCGAATCCGCCCTGGCAGGTTCCCATCTGACACTGTCCCGCAACGCACAAGGCCTGAGCATTCGGGTAGCCGCAGGTCGTCACACAGTCTCCACAGTGCTGGATATCCGCTAAGACATCGGTCTCGCAGCCGTCGGCAGCCAGAGCGTCGCAGTCTGCGAAGCCGTTGTCGCAAGAGATGACCGTACACTGGCCTGCAACACAGCCATGCTGGTTTACATTGGGCAAGTCGCAGTCGGCCGGCGTGCTGCAGGGGTTTGTCACCTGGCAGTCGATCATCAGGCTCCAGCCGTCCAGAATGCCGGTGTCTATCGAGGCCGTGTCGGCCACGCGCAGCGTCCAGGCGCCGGTGGCGCTCTGGCCGTCGAACTCGGTCGGATGATAGGTCTGGTGCAGATCTTCCTGGGAGCCGCCCTCGTGATCGTGCAACGTCACCAGCGTGGTCGCCGGGCTCTCGAGCGTGACCAACAGGTCGCCGATGTAGGTATGAGATATATCTACCGTTACCGAGGCATGCAGGATGGTGCAATCGGTGCCGACCTGGATGACGCTGACAATCCCGTTGACGTCGTTGTCGGGGATGTTGATCGGAGTGTCTTCCGAGGAGGCGCTGAACGACGGGTAGACGTCCTGGACGGCTATTGTCACGCTGTCTGGAGCACTGCTGAATTCTCCATCGGAGGCTTCGACCTCGAAGACGAGATCTGTTTGGGCCATGACGAAGGGGGCCGTGAACGAGGGGTGATCGCTGCTTTCGTCCTGCAGAGTCACAGCCGGCCCCGCCGTCTGCGTCCAGTTGTATATGAGCGTGTTGCCATCGGGGTCGGACGAGCCCGATGCGTCGAGCGTCACAAGATCGCCCTCCCCCACCGATTGGTCCGGACCGGCGTCGGCCACAGGCGCGTGGTTGACGCCGGCGTGCATGGGAACGTCGAGATCGACCGGTCCTGAGCCTACGTGCACCTGGCGGCTCTCGGGCAGATAGCCGTTTGCGGTAAAGACCAGCAGGTGATCGGAGTCAGCAAGCACCGGGCGCCCGAAGCGGCCGGCGCTGTCTGCGTGCAGCGGCCACTGGCCGGTCTCGAATGGATGATTGACGTACTGGTACTTGGCCATAAGCGGCGCCAACGTGTCGGCGTCGTAGGTGTGACCTCCGATCGACGGATAGTCTAGTGTACGCTCGAGCAGGTGTCGCCAGGCCGCGCGCTGGCGCTGGCAGGTCGCGTCGCGCCAAGTGGCAAAGTCGGGTTGGAAGCCGGAGCTGTTCAACTCGAAGGTCAAGCCGACCGACCCGGCCGTTCCGTAAGCGTTATCATCCGCGCCGCCGGGCGCCGAGTAGAGGATGTCCGGGGCGGTGCCGATGGTCCACTGGCCCGTCTGCCCGTTGTCGCACTCGACCCGTTCGTTGAGGGCTTGGCCGATCGAGGACAGCAGGTCCTGCTCCTTGGTGCGACCGCAAGCCGTCGGCCAAATGATGTACTCGCCGTAGGTGTGATAGTTGATGTAGTATAGCGGTCGTAGCTCCTGATGCAGAGCCGACATCGTCTGGGTCTCGATCTCGGAGGCCGGTCCGCTGCCATGATAGGTGTCATCGGAACAGGAATCGCTCGAACCCGGGCACTGGCGGTAGTTCCACTCGAAGTTGCGGTTCAAATCTACCCCGATGTCCGATCCACAGGCGGGGTTGCGGTTCTTGCGCCACCAGTTGTCTTGTTCGAACACGAAGGCGGATCCGTCCGGGTTGACCACCGGGACGATCCAGATTTCCATCTCGTCCACCCAACGGGTGACCTCTGTATCCGTGCCGTAGTTGGAAGTCAGGTAGTCTATGGCGTCGAGCATGACTTCCTGTGTCATCACCTCTCGGGCGTGAATCTCACCGTCCATCAGGTAAGTCGGCTCGTCCTCGTCGATCGACACGTTGTCCGAGATCTTCATCGCCCAGATCTTGTGGCCCTCGTAGAGACTGTCTTGCAGCAGGATCTTCTTGGCAATCGACGGGTAGCCGGCCTGGACCTGGTCGAGGATGGTCTCGACCTCGGCCGGGTCGTGGTAATCATCGAGAGCGCGCGCGGCCTTGTCCATGTCCAGCGCCCGGGTGGCGTCAATCGCCTTGGCGTATTTCGCATGGATCAGGTCGCGCCGATCGGGGCCGGTCAAGATATCGACGAACCCGAGCCGATGGTGTGAGCCTGTCACGTCGTAGCCGTCCTGCTCGAGGTGCCGCCGCAGCTTGCCGGGTTGGCCGGTGTACAACCTGGTCCAGACACGCCCGGACTCAAGCGCCTGGGTGTTTTTGCCGATCCGATCGGACGGGCCCTCGGCACAGGCGCTAAGCGTCAGCGCCAACCCCAACAGAAACGCCGTGTTTCTCATCGCCCATTCTCCTTCTGGTCCCCTCTTGTTCGCCGATGACGTAACATCATACCTAGCAGTAATATTGTCGCCGATAAAATGATTGCGCCTGCTCTCCCCTGGGAGCGCACCATACAGCCGCATCCTTCGCTGGCTCCGGCCTGGTCACCTGCATTGCCCGAATCGGAGCCTGAATCCGCGCCGGCATCCTGTCCGGGGTCGCCAATCTGATCGGCGCCGCTGTCAGATCCGCTATCCGTTCCGGCGTCAACGCCGGCATCCGTTCCGGCGTCCGCTCCAGAATCGGCTCCGGCGTCGCTGCCCGCGTCGGCTCCGCCGTCGGGAATATCCGCGGGACTGGTCTGGTCGAGCAATTCGATCTCTCCGTACAACTCGGGGATCTTCGAAACGCCGATGCCGGACGTCCATTCGATCCAGCCCACACGCCCGGCGCCGTCGTCGTCGTTTACCAGGAAAGAAAAACGCACGAGCGTGCCGGGCGTGAAAGTCACACCGGGCATGGCGGAAGATCCGATGCGAATCTCGTAGCTGGTCGTCGTGCCCACGCGTGAAGTCGCCGCCGAGAAGTCATCAGTGGCGCCCGCGGGACCCTGGAAGCGGTAAGACTGGGCCTGACTGCCTATCAATGCGAAGCCGAACTCGTGGTCGTCGCTGTCGTCGTAGCCGTCGCCCCCGTTTGCGCCCACGTCGAAGGCCAACTGAATGCTGTCTGCCTGCCACAACTCGGCCGCTGCATGATTGTTGTCCTGTATGTCATCGGTGACTTCGAAGGCAAAGTAGAGATCGGTTCCAACCCAGCGGACGGCCGCGCGAACCGAAAGGTCTCCGGCGCCTGTAAGTGGCTCTATCCCATGCCAGGCCTCATCGCCGAGTGAAAGCCAGCCGTCCGGTCCGACCTCGCCGCAGTCGCCGTCGAGAGTCATGCCCGGCGTGCGGTAGGCGCTAAGGCGCAGCCTTGGGGGATCGTCCGACTCGTCGTCGTCCAGCGCGCCGGTGCAGCCGCGATCGTCGAGATCTGTGCGCCCGTCGCCGTCGTTGTCGGCGCCGTCGCCGCACTGGGGCGGCGGCTGGGTGCCGACGATCTCTGGATGGTCATCAATGAACCGGCGAAGAGCAAGAAAGGCAGGTTTCAAGCGGAAGTCGCCGGGGAAAATGCGCGAGCCCGGCGAGCCGGTAACGGCCCGCATCAGGCCGAAGCCGTCGATGGTGCACTCCGGTTGGTCGGGCTTGCAGTCCTGGATCTCATAGAAGAAAGAGTTGGTGTACCAGGCCCGCGAGAGCTGTTCTTCGAGTACGCGGGTTACGTAGGTGGCCTGGTTATCCTCCTCGCCCGAATCACCCGGCGTGGCCCGGTAACCCGTCTCGGCAATCCAGACCTCGCCCGCCCAGACGGCCGCGTCGAGTATCTGTTTCAGCGAGCGCCGGGTGAAGGGGAAGCGCTGGAACTCGAGCGCGTTTTCGAAACAGTCGCCGCCCAGCCCGTATGGCAGGCAGCCGGTCTCGATGAAATCCTGGTATATATGGTGGGTGACGATGTCGAAGGTGTTGATCGGCACCCGGCTGAGCACGCCTTCGAGATAGACGTCGCAGTCGCCGACGTTGGCGAGTTCCGGCCCGAGCACCAGGCAAGTTGGACAGGCAGCCCGGACAGCCGCCGCGCCGGGCAGCAGGATGATGTTGGCGTAGTCATCCAGCGTGCCCTCGAAAAAGCCGCCCAGGTTGGGCTCGTTCCAGATGCCGAAGTGGGTTACGTTGTAAGGCGCCGCTGAGAAATGGGTGACGAAGTTCTGGACGAAGCTCACCCAATCGGTCGAGTCGACCGGGCAGTCGTTGCCGAACTCTCCATCGCTGTCATCCTTGCGGCTGACCCACTCGGGCGTGTAGCCCAGAGAGACGAAGACCTTCAGGCCGGCCGCGTTGGCGCGCGTAACATATGTTTCCATCTGGCCGTAGTTGTAGACTCCAAGCGACGGATTGAGATTGAACCAGTTGGCATCCATGCGAACCCAGCCGACGCCCAGATCGGCGCAGGCATCGATGAAGCTCTGGCGTCCGAGGTGTATGTTCATCCCGACCGAATTGTCACCCAGGGCCGCTGTGGCCCGGGGCACGTCGGCAAACAACAAAAGGACAAGCGCAACCACAAAAAGCAGGCTGTGTCTCATGAAAATCTCCTCCCGTGTGCTGCTTTGAACTATATTGCTCGCCCCGGGCCCAGGTTGCAAGCCCGACGGCTGCACCTTCCCCGTCACTCGTAAATATGGTAAAAATATCCGTAAGGCATGAACATGGACAACAGAAGAATATCGCCGTGGTGTGCAGCTAAGACACTGGTCTTAGGCTGTGGGAATATCCTGTTCGGCGACGACGGATTCGGTCCGGCTG
>CAZXHT010000088.1:0-26401 GCA_964640665.1 uncultured Myxococcales bacterium | reverse complement strand
TGATGCCTTCGTAAAAAGTCCATTTCCCTACCAATAACCGTCATTCCCGTGCAAAATGGGGACCGTGCCCCCAATCTCCCACTACCGCGCAAACATTTCCTGGAGCAACGCCAGTACTTTTTCAGCGGTCTTCCGGCTTATCCTCCCGAGTTTTCTAACAAACCTGGCATTGTCCACTGTTCGTAGTTGGTCCAGAACCACCTGACCGGCTTTACCCCTGAATCGACAGGCCACGCGCGTTGGATAAGCACGACCCTTCGTCGTCATGGGCGCCACAATCACCGTGCGAATGTGATGATTCATTTCGTTCGGGGATACTACCAAACATGGGCGGGTCTTTTTGATCTCCTTCCCTACCGTCGGATCGAGGTTGACCAGATACACCTCAAAGCGGTTGACTACCATTCCCAATCTTCCTCCTCCCAGCACGTCGGCGGGAGACTGTCAGCGTCGAGCAATTCATCATCTTCTCGATCTGACATCCTCTTGAAGGCATCCGCCCATCCAGAGCGAATGGCGTCAAGTGGAGCTATGACGAGGCGGTTGTCGTCGACCACGATCTCGACTTCCTCACCCAGCCCCGTCTGCTCCATCAGAGGTTTGGGTATGCGAATCCCGCGGGAGTTCCCAATCTTCACTATGCGGGCTTTCATGATGCCGACACCTCCTAACGTAATTACATTGTACCCACATAGTGAGAATCGGTCAAGGAATTGGGTACCAATCGACGCGGGGCAGGTCGGTTTTCGTAAAGTCATTGCCCTTTATGAACAGGGGCTCTGCGGAAATCGAGGCCAGGGCGTAGGAGCAGCAATCGCCGATGTTCAGCTTGGCCGGATGCCTGCCCTTGCCGTAGCGACGATAAGCCTTGATGGCGATGGCAACCTGATCGGCATCCAGCGCCACTTGCTCGATGCTCGCCTCGTGCATCAACAGTTCGAGTTCTCGAACCCCCACCGGGCCTTTCCTGGCTTCGATAACCACTGCACATTCCAGATACGCGAAACTCGATATCAGCCGCTTGGGATCTTGCGCCAGGCTAGCGATCAGATCATCGGCTTCTTCTTCACGCAGCAAGATAGCAACCAGGGCCGAGGTATCGATTACCATCCGGTTACTCCTCGAATGTTCCGTTATCAGAGTATCCTAGAATCTCGTCTGTCGAACGCGTGTCGCGGTCGGGCAATTCTGCACATCGTATGGAGATCTCGCGAAGCGCCTGATCGAGACTCGCGGCTCTTCGCCTGCCTTTCAGGCGTTCGAGACGCTCTTGAAGCGCGACGATGATCGCCTTCGTTTTCGTCTCTTTTGTCGCCTTGGTCACTTCGGCAACCAGTTTCTCTGCTTCCATGTTCTTGATATTGATTGCCATGCAGATTCTACCTTTTTTTATTTATTCTATAAGATACTTGCTCTCGGGTCAAGCAAAACTTGCCCATCCCCGAAGTGCCTGGCACCTCGACAGCACCTCGACACCACCACCACCAGTCACCAAAAAGCCCCCTGCGTTCGGAGCCTGTTTTGTAACAGTGTTACAGTTGTTACTAACCTGCCGATCACAAAGTAACGGATCTCGTAATTTCCACTGAATAGCCCCAATAACACCATAATAATCCATTATCCTGATTCAGGCCTCCCGAACGCCCCACCTGTTATAAAAAAGTCGCATGAAGGCCAAATTGGAAAGAACAGCCCCAAAGCGGCTTCATCCAGCCACGCCCATCTGGCAAGAAAATGTAAATAATGAAGCTACGTCTAGAAGATCGCGGAAACAACCGGGGTAACACGAGGAAGGGTAGCGCAAATTGTTAATAATACCAATTTTGATGCCTTCGTAAAAAGTCCATTTCCCTACCAATAACCGTCATTCCCGTGCAAAATGGGGACCGTGCCCCCAATCTCCCACTACCGCGCAAACATTTCCTGGAGCAACGCCAGTACTTTTTCAGCGGTCTTCCGGCTTATCCTCCCGAGTTTTCTAACAAACCTGGCATTGTCCACTGTTCGTAGTTGGTCCAGAACCACCTGACCGGCTTTACCCCTGAATCGACAGGCCACGCGCGTTGGATAAGCACGACCCTTCGTCGTCATGGGCGCCACAATCACCGTGCGAATGTGATGATTCATTTCGTTCGGGGATACTACCAAACATGGGCGGGTCTTTTTGATCTCCTTCCCTACCGTCGGATCGAGGTTGACCAGATACACCTCAAAGCGGTTGACTACCATTCCCAATCTTCCTCCTCCCAGCACGTCGGCGGGAGACTGTCAGCGTCGAGCAATTCATCATCTTCTCGATCTGACATCCTCTTGAAGGCATCCGCCCATCCAGAGCGAATGGCGTCAAGTGGAGCTATGACGAGGCGGTTGTCGTCGACCACGATCTCGACTTCCTCACCCAGCCCCGTCTGCTCCATCAGAGGTTTGGGTATGCGAATCCCGCGGGAGTTCCCAATCTTCACTATGCGGGCTTTCATGATGCCGACACCTCCTAACGTAATTACATTGTACCCACATAGTGAGAATCGGTCAAGGAATTGGGTACCAATCGACGCGGGGCAGGTCGGTTTTCGTAAAGTCATTGCCCTTTATGAACAGGGGCTCTGCGGAAATCGAGGCCAGGGCGTAGGAGCAGCAATCGCCGATGTTCAGCTTGGCCGGATGCCTGCCCTTGCCGTAGCGACGATAAGCCTTGATGGCGATGGCAACCTGATCGGCATCCAGCGCCACTTGCTCGATGCTCGCCTCGTGCATCAACAGTTCGAGTTCTCGAACCCCCACCGGGCCTTTCCTGGCTTCGATAACCACTGCACATTCCAGATACGCGAAACTCGATATCAGCCGCTTGGGATCTTGCGCCAGGCTAGCGATCAGATCATCGGCTTCTTCTTCACGCAGCAAGATAGCAACCAGGGCCGAGGTATCGATTACCATCCGGTTACTCCTCGAATGTTCCGTTATCAGAGTATCCTAGAATCTCGTCTGTCGAACGCGTGTCGCGGTCGGGCAATTCTGCACATCGTATGGAGATCTCGCGAAGCGCCTGATCGAGACTCGCGGCTCTTCGCCTGCCTTTCAGGCGTTCGAGACGCTCTTGAAGCGCGACGATGATCGCCTTCGTTTTCGTCTCTTTTGTCGCCTTGGTCACTTCGGCAACCAGTTTCTCTGCTTCCATGTTCTTGATATTGATTGCCATGCAGATTCTACCTTTTTTTATTTATTCTATAAGATACTTGCTCTCGGGTCAAGCAAAACTTGCCCATCCCCGAAGTGCCCCCGAAGTGCCTGCCCATCCACGAAGCCACGAAGTGCCTGGCACCTCGACAGAACGAGGGCCCAGAACGAGGGCCTGGCCCAGCCGTGACTGGAACGAGGGCCTGGCCCGGGATCTGAGAGACCCGAAGTTCGCGCGCGAATTCATTATCGTGCTTCTCGACGAGGAGTTCACATTGCAGCAGGCGCTGGGTAAGGTCATTCGGGCATACGGGATAAAGGAATTCGCCGGCAAGACCAAGCTGCCGAGTTCCAATATCTCGCGTGCCATCAACCCGAAACACAATCCGACTCAAAGAATCCTTGAACAACTCTTGCGCCCGTTCGGCTTGAAGCTATCCGTGGCGCCGCAATCCGGCCGGCGAAAAGGCAAGGCCGCCTGACGAAGGGAAAGCCGGGTGGGTGTGTAGGTCATCTCCTGCTGGGAAGTGGCGAAACTGGTCGAGAAGGGTCGCCTGAACTTCAAGATTCCGGTCCGCGACTGGATCCATGGCGGCCTGTTTCGTCTTAATGTACCAATGTCCCCGTTTTCTACTTGGCCGGGTGGCTCTTCTCGGTTGCCTCAAGCAGGGCCTGGAGCTTCTCACGCAGATCTGGCAGCTTGGTCGTTGCAACATCCCAGACAATAGTGTAGTCAACACCAAAGTAATCATGGATAAGCTTGTCTCGCATTCCAGTCACCTTACGCCACTCAATATCCGTTTGCATCGCCTTGATGTCTTCAGGCAGTTTTTTCGATGCCTCACCGATGATCTCGAGGCTCCGAACGAATGCTCTCTTTAGCGTAGCGTCCCTGAGAAAGCAGTCGAAATCCGTATTCGAAATCTGGGCCAGGATGTAGTCGATTTCCTCCAGAATGTGGCGCAGGTATTCACGCGGCAATAGGGACATGCTCGACCTCCCTCAGAATATGGGGTCCGATGTATGGGCTGAGAGCCTCGGGTGTGACCACTTCGACTTTGCGCCCCAATAATTCCTCAAGAAGGAATGTAACCTCCATGAAATTGTCGAAAGTGTGCTTTTGAGGCACGAATTCCACGAGCATATCGACGTCGCTCGAGGATGTCTGCTCACCCCGAACAAATGAACCGAATAATCCAACACTCCTGACCCCAAGCAATGCGAGCCGCTCTCTTGCTCCCTGGATGCGCTGAACTATTGCGTCTTTGGTGTTAACCTTTCCAGCCATGGGGCAACCTCCAGGATTACTCCGACAGTATCAACACAGGCTCACGGAATGCAATACCACCGCCGCCACCAGCCGTGTGCCCGGCAACTCTAACAGACCGAGCATCGGCTCTCAACCCAAGCGTCAGAAAAAGGAAAGACGGGGGCTTGGCAATTCCCCTGGTGGCCTATTTCAATGCTGTTCGTCCTGGCCATAGGCCTCTACCCCACCCCCTACCTCGAAGCCGCCCGCGCCTCGGTCGCCTCGCTGTTCTGATCGCAAACTATCTTGCCTTGTTGTAAATGGCCTTGACTAATGTCCATGGACATGTTTATATGTCTATATGGAGGCGGGACCCATGATCGAGGAAATGAGCGCCGCGGAGTTCAAGAACAAGTGCTTGAAGGTAATGGACCGGATCAAGCGTACCGGCAAGGCACTCGTGGTCACCAAGCGGGGTAAACCGGTGATACGCATTCTGCCCGCTCTCCCGCTGGAAGCGGAGGAGAACCTGGAGGGCATGATCCTGCACCAGGACGATGACCTGCTCTCGACCGGCGAGGACTGGGAGGCAAATCGTTGATCCGTGTTCTTTTGGACACCTGCGTTTGGATCTGGCTGGCCTCCGACAGGCAGCGACTGTCCGAGGCGGCCTTCGAGGCCATCGCGGTTGCGCGCAAGGAAAGCCGGTTAGGTGTATCGGTCATCTCCTGCTGGGAGGTGGCCAACCTGGTCGAGAAGGGTCGCCTGAACTTCAGGATTCCGGTCCGCGACTGGATCCATCGCGCCCTGCGCATGGAGGGATTAATCCAGACGGATCTAACGGCGGACATCTGCATAGGCAGCACCGAACTTCCCGGCTCCTTCCATGGAGACCCGGCCGACCAGATCCTGGTCGCCACCGCCCGCGGGCTGGGCGCCACCCTGATAACGCCCGACCGCGCCATTCGTCAGTACCCGCATGTTCCGACTATTTGGTAGCAGGAAAACCAAGTGGCCGGCGCCAGGGAAGGGGTTGGTATCATGATGAAGGTACTTACGATTTCGATGCTGGCATTGTTGGTGTCAGGCTGCTGGTATTTTCCTGGTTTGACTGATTGCGGAATTCGATATACAATGTATATCAACGATCGACAAGGAGTGCCGATGACGACCAGGATGTTGGCTATCAGGATTCCCGAGAAAGTCGACCGGCGTCTCGCCAAGTTGGCCAAACGCACCCTCAAGACCAAGACCGAGATTGCCCGGGATGCGATCCTCGATCACTTAGACGACCTTGAAGACTACTACCTGGCCATCTCCAGGCTCGAGGACAAGATGCAATCCATTCCCCTCGACGAGTTGGAACAAAGGCTTGGCCTGGCGGATTGAGATCGACCCCCGGGCAGCCAGGGAACTCGAACGTATCGATACGCCTCACCGACGGCGTATCGTCAAGTTCATGAGGGAACGCGTCGCAACGCTCGAAGATCCGCGAAGCATAGGCGAGGCGCTGCATGGCCCGCTACGAAAACTATGGAAGTATCGGGTCGGAAGCTACCGGATCATAGTAGATATACAAGACGGGACGCTGATCGTCCTGGTCCTCAGAATCGGCCATCGTAGACAGGTTTATCACCGCTAGCCTATACCAAAAGCAGTTCGTTCCAAAGCGGCTTCGAGATCGCCTCGTGCGAAGAAGAGGCATACTCCCAACTCCTCGAGGCGGGTGACGCCTTTTTTGCCAATCCCGGCCGACAATACGGCTTGACAGTCATTCACCACATCGTAAACATCATATGTTTTTTGATGTTGCAATGTCTTCCGGTAGGGATTGTGACGTACTTCCGACAGTTGAAACCCGGTTTGCGGTGAAAATCTATAAATAGCGAATTGCGGTGCCTGGCCGAACATTTTGGGGTATATCTCTTCATGCCTCTCGTCCGTGGCCACGGCAATATTCCACGTATTCAACGTCGCTGAAATGGAAAACAAGTCTCCTGTGCGCCGCTCTCTTACTACTCTCAAACCGCTGCTCTTGATGACGGCGGCCGCTTCTCCCGATGAATAATAGTCTTCGGGAATGCCGGTTCGTGCGCCGGAATGCCAGTCTATTAGCAAGCACAACCCGCCCCAGCCGATGACTGATTTTAATGCACTAACACATTTCTCGGGCCTGGAAAAATGATGAAACGACTTGATGCTGTAGACGACATCGAACCACTGCCGCAGAGAGGCGATGTTCTCGGCCTCCATTCGCTGAAGCATTACATTATCCGCATGATACTCGGTACAATAAGGATCGATACCGATGCCCATAGCGTGATGACTTGCGACCAACTCTTGTAAAAACTCTCCTCGGCCGGCACCTATCTCAAGCAAACGGCGCGGTTGCTTTTTCAGCCTGGAGATCTCTTCTTTGGCGATACTATAAGCATCCATGCATCATGCCGGTTTGAAAGCCTTGAGAAGCCGAATTCGTCCGGAAAAATACAAATGCTCTTCAAAACGATCGAATCCCCAGCTCGACAGCCGATCCTTCCAATCGACCGTGATGTACTGAAAAGCCAGCGGGCATTCGATCACCCGGAACCCGCCGCGAAACCACCACGGTTGAGAGTCAAGATCGAACTCGTTGAAATCAAAGATAATGAACTGCCCGCCCGGTCTAAGTGCATTGAACGCGTTGCGGGCAATTTTCTCTCGCTCCGAATCCGGAAAACCGTGGAAAACAAATGAAATGAAAACCTTTTCGAACTCTCCCTGAAACGGCAATGGGTCTTCGATTCGTTTTCGAATCAGTGAAATATTGGGGTGCGCACGGCATTTTTTCTCGAACTGGGCTATCATCTCCGCACCGATGTCAAGTCCCGTAATCTTGCCGTCGTTGCCAAGATAGTCGGCCATCAGGCAGGCGTTGTAACCAGTACCGCAGCCCATATCCAGAATTGAGTCACCAGATTGGATGTCCATGGCTGCGATCGCAGCCCGTAGCATGCGGTTGTACATGCCGAGGCTGCCGATCCCCAAAAGATAGTCGTAAAATCGCGCATCAAATCCCCTGACTTCAACTTTACTTTCGGAGACATTCATTATTTCGCCTTTCATCCGCCCATGATCCTACAATCATATGCCCGCGATCAATTCCAGGCGCTCAGTGCCAAAGAAACATGAGCCGGTCAGTTTGTCAACCTGTAAGGCATGTAGTATTGGTCAGACTATCTTGCCGTGGCCGGTTTGATCGACAGGATCTCTTCGGGAGAGCGCGCGTAAAGGTATCCGGCCATGGCCAGGAAAACCAGTCCCAGCGCCTCTCCCGTGACCGGACCGGCCACTCCGAACAAACCGAACAACATTCCGCCGACTACCCGCCCTGCCATCCTGCCGGCCAGCGCCCCAAGACAGAAAGCCCAGGCAGCAGGGTCTTGGGCAACCTGCGCCAAAGCGTTCTCGCATGCCACACAATCGCCGTCAGCAAGATGGCAATTTTCAGCGCCTGCGCCAGCGGCAGCAATTCAAAAATGATCCTCTCCAGCAGAAGGTAGACGACCATCGAACTGGCGAAACAGGCCGCCAGCGCCAGCAATAAAAGGTAAACCAACCATACGTTGGCCCTGCTACGGTCGGCCGGTATGTAACGGGCACTGTTCACGATCCACTTCCCGAAACCAGCCGCCAGGCGCTATCCCACCCCTGCCAGTAAACCAGCATGAACCACCCCGCCAGCAGGAAAAGCCCCGTCCACATCGCGGGCCACAACGCGGGCCCGGGCAACGAGTAGCGCAAGTCACCAAGCAGTTCCCCGCCCCTGCGCCTCAGGTCGTACATGGCGCCCGCGAAGGCGTAGGCACCCAGCAGCCCCCAGCGCAGGCAGGCGGCCAGCAGCAGCATTGCGAGGCTGCCTGTTATTTTACCTGTTAGTTGCGGCAACATACTCATCAGACATTCTGTCTCCTTATGTGTTCCCCGCCAACCGGCAGTCTGTTCCCAATTGTAGCGCCATATTCCGGATTGTCGTATCGGTAGATCACCCGACTTGACGAGATCGTTTGATATCCGTAGCCTGTCAGAGACATGGCAAGAAACACGATCTTGGTGATAGCATCGGCTTTGCTGTTTGTAGCCTGCGGCAACGACTCCCGACCGGCTTTGACCGATCCGGTGTTGTGGGACGATCCCGCGGTCGAGCTTCCCGGGGCCGACTATTTTACACAGCGTCCCTGGTTGCTGGATGTCTCATCCTGGTCGGCGCCCGGCTGCGGCGACGATCAGCCGAACGAGGCCCGCTACATGGGCGACTTCGGGGTGGGCAACGGCCACACCTTCGCGCTCAGCGGCTATGCCTGCCCGCTGAACACTTTGCACACCATGGCGGGTCCCGACTACCAGCAAGAAGCGGATTTTTTCAGGGACACATTCATGCAACTGGGCCCCGAAGCGCCCGCCGTCATGGACGGGCGCATGTTCCGGGTGCGGCGGACCGGCATCTTGATCGCCGTCGAAAAAACCGAAAATCTCGAATTGAGCACGCTTACCTTTGCGCCCTTCGGATCCGGCGATTCGGATCCCGTCAATCGATCGATCGTCCGCGTCGTGGTTGTGCGCAACGTAAGCTCCAATCCGGTCAGCGGGATCAAGATAGTTTCAACAGACGCCGGCCTGGCCAATGCCAGCCTGGCCCGGGAGCGCCGCCTGGTATTGCTCGATCCCGTGGACGGTGACGCTGAAAATTTCGATCTCGGCGATCTCGACCCCGGACGGGAAAAGATCGTCGTCTTCGCTTACGTGATGTGGATGCGTGACACGGGTTCTCCCGATGAGACCATCACGGCCCTGCGTGCCACGGACATCGACGGCTTGCTCGAAGCCACGCGCGATGAATGGCGGCGCTTCATCGACGGCGCGGCCCGGCTGGAATCACCCGACCACAGGGTTTGCGATCTTCTCGAGGGCATGTTGGTCACCGTTCGCAACCAGACCGCCTGGCTGGGCGGGGTGTCTCCCATGTCGCGCTACAGCCTGATGTGGATCAGGGACACCGCCGGGGTTGTGCGTTTCTATCTGAAGATGGGTTTGTTCGAGCAGGCCCGTGCCATTCTCGATTATTACCACCTGGGCTCGGTGCTACGCGGAGACATCGCCAACGCCCTCGACCTGGATTACGATCCTCCCGACCCGCCGCTCGAACCAGACTGGGCTTCCATGCCGCCTTTCGAGGGGCGCACAGCCGGAGAGGTGCCGAGCTACCTGCCTTTAATGGCCCACTGGTACTCGCAAGCCACGGGCGATGCGAGCCTGGTGGACGAGCAGTACGAGTTTCTCAGAAGGGCTCTTACCGCTCAGGACGTCGACTCGCAGGGATTGATAGGCTTCTCGGGCGACGAGACCTACAGGGGGGCCATGAGCATGGCCTTCGGGCTCGATCTGGAGCCCGATTACGCGGGACTGTGCAAGTCGGCAAACTCGTCGTTTCTTTTCGGGGCGGCGTCCGAGGCGCTGGCCGTTGAGGCGGAAGCCAAAGGAAGCACCGATCACGCTGCGGCCCTGCGCGCAAGGGCGCAGTTGGTAAGAGAAGGGGCCGACGCGCACTACTGGACCGCCGGCGGCTACTGGGCACCTTTTTTGTACATCGATGATCCCGCAAACCTGCCGCCACCTTTCGAGGATGTGACGACCAAACCGCTCTGGACCGGCTACACCAACGCCGACAATGAGTGCGCTCGTGAGAACCTGGTAAACGTCATGGCGCAAATAGGCCGCCGGGACGGTTTTTTACAGTCGCCGCTCGACGAGCGCTACCACGACTACTTGGGATTCGACGTCTCGAAGGGCGTCTACACCGGGATGATGCCGGGATACTACCTGACAAACCTGGCGCTTTCCGATCACCCCGACGCCGAAAAGGCTTTCAACGCGTTGGCGGTCGCCCCATCGCCGTCGGGCAACTTCAGCGAGTACCAGGTTTACGACGACTACTCGGTGTTGCAACTAATCTACGAACCGAGCGGATCGCTCGGGGATCTCACGGCGCGCTATCGTCCCTGGGAAGGCAGCGTCAGCCTGGACGGCCTGGTCACCTACCTGACAGGCTTCGAACCGGATGCAGCCCATGGCGCGGTCTCGCTGGCCCCCCACCTGCCCAACAACTGGCCCGGGATGAAGTGGAGTAATCTCAGGGTAGGCGATATGCATATCGATCTCGAACTTACCGAACTCGGCGGCGAGCGCCGGGCGACTGTGACACCCAGCAGTCCCGGAACCCTGCTGGTAACCCTGGCGTTACCGCTTGGTAACGCCACTGTCAGGCGGGTCGTGGTAAACGGCGAAAGTCTCGATAAAGACAGCTACACACTCTGGGGCCCTTTCGGCACAACCCGGGTTTGCCTCGATCCAATCGAGGCAACCAGCGACCAGCCTCTCGATGTGACTGTATTTTACAGGAAGTAACAGACTCGGGATCTACTCGAACTCGAAATCCTTCTTGGACGCCTGCTCCTTGACCGTCTTGATCATGGCGGCATCCAGGGTGTCATCACCCGAACTGGTCATCTGCTTCCTTTTTTCGGACACAAACTTTTTTCGGTCGGCGTTCAGCTTGCGTATCTTGGTCTGGATCTCGGCGCGCTTCTTCCCTTGCTTCTCGAGATATTTCCCGCGTTCGGCCCCGTCCATCTCACGAAGCTCTTCAGGCAGGTCCTCGGCCTTCATCTTGTCCACCTTGACCTTGCCCTTCTTCTGGGCGTCGACAAGGTCCCAGTCGGCGTTCGAGTAGTTGGGCGAGGCCTTGAAGACCGAGCGCTGGGTCATGCTGCCCGCGGCGGCCGACTCGGCGTTTGTGTCCTGGGCCGCCTGGCGTCTCTTTGCCTTGCCGCCCCGGCGGCCGTAGCCGACGTATGTCTTGTTCAACTCGCCTCCGAGTTTATCGATCTCGGCATCCTGGGGCGCCGCGATGTGTACGACCTTGCGGTTCTGGTCGATGTTCATGTAGTTGCCGTCGGCCAGCATGGCCCCGGCCTTCCACTTGCCGTTGATACCCGCCCGGCGGTTGCCGCAGTGGATGGTGTTTACGATGATCCCCTGGGATATTGACTCCTTGACAGCCTTGCGGTAATCGACCCGGCCCTGGGTAAAGGGCTCGTTTCCGGCGATGAAGATCAGCTTGAGATCCCGGTTTGACTTGCTCCAGGCCAGCGAGCGGGTCGCCGCCTGGATAACCTGACCACAGTACTCCTGGCCCCCGTTGGTCCTGAGGGCGAAAAGCTCCTCGGAAACCTTGTCGAGATCGGTGGTCAGCGGCACGATCATCCGCAGGTATCCCTCTCCAGAAGGAATGCTGCTCTTGCCATACTCGTAAAGCGCCACCTGGATCTCGGGGCGCAACCCGCCTTTCTTCGACGTAATGAACTCGTTGACCACCTTCCAGAGTTGCGACTTGGCCTGGGAAATCAAGCCGTCCATGCTGCTCGAAGTATCCAGCAGGATAGCCATCTGAATCAGCGGCTTTTTCCCGGCCGCGGCCTTTGCCCCGGGCAGCGAGCAGGCCAGAAAGCTCCCAATAGCCAGGAAAATAAACATTTTCTGAAGAGTTCGCATTATAGATCCTCCCTCACTATAGGTTTACAAGCAGTATCGACGCAGCAATTCGGGCCAGGGTGTGTACCAATTTCAGAAAATATGAGATCTCAGTCCCAGACCCCGGGAATCACTTGGCCGCAGTTTGGGCACTTGCTGTCTTTTAGCTTGTTCTCGATCACCGAGAAGCCGATCCGGCGAATCACTATCTTGCCGCACTTGTGGCAGTAGGTGTTCTCGCCCTCGTGCCCAGGCAGGTTGCCTACGTAGGCGTAGTGTATGCCGGCCTGCTTGGCGATGCGGTATTGCTTCTCGAGCGTCTCGGGCGGCGTGGCCGGCAGGTTCTTGAGCTTGTAGGTAGGATGGAAGCGGGTGAAGTGCAGCGGGACGTCCGGGCCGAGGTTCGCGAGTACCCAGGCGCACAAGGCCTTCGTCTCATCGGCGTCGTCGTTCAGCGTGGGTATGGTCAGGTGAACCATCTCCAGCCAGACACCCTTGTCATGCACCAGCTTCATGGTCTTGAGCACCGGATCGAGCGTGCCGCGGCACCAGCGCTTGTAGAACGAGTCGCTGTAGGCCTTGAAGTCTACCTTGACCGCGCCGAGCACCTCGCAAAGCTGCTGCATCGGCTCGGGCTCTATGTAGCCGTTGGAGATCATCACGCCCGGGATACCGGCCTGCTTGGATGCTTTCGCCGCCGCCAGCATGTACTCGAAGAAGATCACCGGTTCGCCGTAGGTGAAAGCTATCGATCGCGAGCCGGCGCGCCGGGCTATGGATATCAGGCGATCCGGGCCGACGAAGCCGTAACGGGCCGGGATCTGCTCGGGGCGAAACTGTGAGATCTCCCAGTTCTGGCAGAACTGACACTCGAAATTGCAGCCGGCCGTCGATATGCTCAGTGCCTCGCTGCCGGGCCGAAAGTGAAACAGCGGTTTCTTCTCGATCGGGTCGTTGTGAATCGTCACCGGCCGGCCGAATATGTGCGTCTGGTATGTCCCCTTGCGGTTGGTGCGCACCCCGCACCAGCCGCTCTCCTGGTCGGCCACCACGCAGCGGCGCGGGCAAAGATGGCACTCGATCTTCAGGTGATCGAGCTTCTTGTAAAAGGCGGCCTCGCGCACGAAGCGTTCTTCGGATGAGTCGCCGGACGCCGACCGGCAGGTGCGTGAGGAAATTCCCCAGGCGCCCGCCCCGGCCAACAACGCACACGGCAACTTGATAAACTGGCGTCTGTTCATGGACTGCCTTCCCTCCTCCAGGCGATATTGTATTCCCCTTTCCTGACTCCGGCAACCATGAGATTGTTAACCAGCCCATTATGGACGCGGAAGGATAATCTCCTGCGCTGGTTTTTTCGCATTGTCGTCGCCCTGCTTTCGATCTACATTGTCTCCATGCTGGGTCTGGCCGCATTCCAGCGCAGAATCATTTTTCCGCGTCATCTGACCGAGCCCTATCCCGGGGCCGGCAAGAACATAGCCGGTCTTCAACGCATCTGGATAGACATACCCCGGGGCAAGGTCGAGGGCTGGTTCATAGCGGGCGACGGTGCCGGCCCCGAGCACCCGGCTCCACTGGTCATCTTCGCCCACGGCAACGCAGAGCTTATCGACTACTGGCCCGAGGCGCTCACCGGTTACCGACGCATGGGAATCAACCTGTTGCTGCCCGAATACCGCGGCTACGGCCGCAGTGCCGGCTCGCCATCACAGCAGGCCATCGCCGACGACTTCACAAAATTTTACGATCTCGTAGTCCGGCGCCCCGAGGTGGACGGCTCGCGCGTAGTCTTCCACGGCCGTTCGATCGGCGGCGGGGCCGTCTGCGCCTTGGCGGCTCTCAGGCGTCCGGCCGCGATGATCCTGCAGTCGACCTTCGTAAGCATGCGTTCCATGGCAGCGCGCTTTATGCTGCCGGGCTTTTTGGTGGCCGATCCGTTCGAGAATCTCGAAGTCGTGCGCAACCTCGACGCACCGCTGCTGGTCATCCACGGCCGGGCGGACGACCTGATCCCCTTCCCGCACGGTGAAAAGCTCTATGCCGCGGCCCAAAAAGGCAAATTCATCGCTTACGAATGCGATCACAACGGCTGCCCGCCCGACTGGAACCAGTACTGGAGAGACATCCACTCGTGGTTATCGGAAATCGGCATTCTCCCCTAATGGAGCGCTTGTGCTTTGTCTTGCTTGCGTACGGCAATCAGGTATCCAGTCGGTATGTCCCTCTGATCTTGAATGACACGGTCGAGAAGCGCCGGATTGTCTTTTTCGATGCGTTCTTTCGCGACGGCCAGGCAGCGAGCCGCTTCGGAAAGCGGCAGCGGCTTTTCGACCCTGTAGACAAACCAAACGCCGTCCGACTTGCCGGCCAGGGGCGCGCCGATCAACTCTATTACGGCCGCCAACTGCGCATAGTAGTTCTGCCCGTCGAAGCCGAAGTTGCCCGAGCCGCCGCGATCGGCCAGCTTGCCGATATCCCTAGTGCGCCGGCGACGGATTACTCGCTTCAATCGCGCCGGACCCGTGTTGTATGCCGTAAGCGCCAGGGGCCAGCTGCGAAAATCAGTGTACAGCTCCTTGAGATAGCTGGCTGCCGCCCAGCCCTCGCGCAGTGGATCCAGTCGCTCGTCCACGTCATCGCTTACCGTCAGGTACTGGCGGGCGGTGCCGGCGACGAACTGGTAGGCACCGACTGCTCCCTGGGGTGAGGCGGCCAGGGGATTGGCCAGCGACTCGATGATGGCCACCCGGGCCAGCGAGGGCGGCAACCCGAGGCTCAGAAAAACACGCTCGACGTCGGCCAGGTAGCTCTCGATTCGCCGGTGGGCCCTGTCGAAGCTGCCCTTGCGCCCCTCGATCACCATTATATTGCGGTAGGCGCCGCGGGCCAGTCTGTGGTTGTTGTCGAAGCTTCTGAGCAAGTCGCGCCTCGGCCTGCGCCGCTGGCGCCGAAGCTTTCTTTTGAGATTCTTCTTGGCGGCGATCAGACGTTGATCGCACTTTCTCTCGGATTCCCCGGTCATTATCTCCGCGTCGAGAAGATCGCGGCAGTCGATCTTACGACGGATGACCCAGGGGCGGCGCCTGTCGATGAAGAAATATACGCGATCGGGGTGTCGGCCCCATATCTGCTTCCAGAAACGCACCCTCCGTTCGAGGCTGCGGGGAACTTCGAGCCGCGCGATTCTCGCTGCGGCGCCCGTATCGTCCGCGGTATGCCAGGGCGCCGTGGCGGGCGACAGTTCCGGGCAGCGCATCGATTTTACAGCCGGGACGGATGCAACGCCTCCTGCGTCCGCCTGCTCTATGGTTTTTTTTCCGGGAGCAAACAGATCCACTCCCAGAAAACCGACAACAACCGCGCCGGTGACAATCCCGCCGAACAGCGAGCCGATTACGAACCACAGGAATTTCACGCGGCGTTGCGACATAGGCACCTTTTCTTACGGACCATTCCTGCTCTGATTTAAAAAGTCCTGCAGTCCGCGGGCGAGGTCGCTCAGGTTGGAGCCGACCATTTTCATGATGAACTTTTCGATCTTCGGCTTTATGCGCCGGGCCAGGAAACGGGGCACCCCCGGGATCCTCTCGGGATAGATATGCAGCTCGCCCTGGATGTGCATGCTGGTGTGGCCGCCCGGCGTCTCCTCAAAGCGGTTGCCGCCGGAGCACTCGAACAGTTTGTCGAGTTGGAACGTCTCGAAGCGCCAGTGGACGCTATGATCTTCGTCGCGCCATTCGGCGTGATCTTTCCAGCGCAGCATGTTGCGGCTGACGAACGATCGCACCGCCTTGGGAACGTTCTCCTTGTTGGCGCGCCAGACGTTCAGCAGTCGCACCCGGCCCGGGCCCGACTTCTCGCGCTCGGTCGTCTCGATCGATTCCACCCCGGGTAGAAAAGGAACAATCCCGGGCAAATTGTCGCGCATGGTCGCGTAGACTTTTTCCAGAGGATGACTCACATCCTGCCGGACGTCGATGCGCATGCTGGCCTCCTTTTTCGTCAGACGCGGTATTCCTTGTGGCTGGACACGTAGAACGACGCCGAGAACAAGACGATCGCCATTATCAAAAGCACCTCGAGCGCCTCGCTAACCGAAGCCGGGGTAATCGACGGGATCAGCATGGACATCATCCCGTGCGACTGTGGCCCCAGCCCGAGCAGCGACTTCAAATAGTACATCAAGGTCAGGCGCGGGAAGGCCCCGGGCAGGTTGCTGACCGCCGCCTCCCAACCCAGGCCGAATAAAATGGCAAGGATCATCGGCCGGCGCAGCAACACCCCGATCAGCGAGAATACGGCGGTGTATACCAGCGCCGCGGCGGCCAGCACCCCAATGCTTGCAAACAGCCGGCCCAAGCCGGCCATGATGCCCGTGAACCCATCAGCGCTGACGATGATGACATATGCCAGCGCCAGGTCGATCGCCAGCACGAACGTAACCAGTATGGCGACCGAGATCATCTTGCTGCCCAGCACAACCGCCCGGTGCAGAGGCCGGGCAAAAAGATAGACAATTGTCTTGTCGTCGATCTCGTCGCGCACGGCCGATACGCCCAGGTAGAGCGGCAATCCAAGGGCAAAAAACTGCAGAAAGACGTTGACCGTCATCTCGTCGAAGAACCCAAGCCCCGCACCCTGCTCGGCGATGCGCCAGTATATCGCCAGCCCCAGGGGCACGACACAGGCCAGCACCAGCCAGATCATCCGCCGGCGGCCCAGGTTGACCTTGAAGAACATGCGCGCAAGCAACATAAGAGAGCCGAGCGCCCCGGGGGTGGATCTTTGGTTGTTGATCGAGTCCTTCATTTAACCAGGTACCTGAAGACCGCCTCGAGGTTGTCGTCGAGGGAATACATGGCGCTGATCGGGAAATCGCCCGAGGCGGCCAATTCGCCGATGCGGCTGTAACATGTGTCCGGGGACCGGGTTTCGATGATGATGCGCTCGTTCTCGACCTCCACCCGGGCCACGTCCTCGAATTTCAGCAACTCGCGGCCCAGCTCGCGCGGCCGCGCGGCCGAAAGCGCGATGCGGTGCGGGTGGGCGTCGATCATCTTCCTGATCTCGTGCACCTGTCCCTGGGCCACCAGGCGCCCCTTGTTGAGCAACAGGATGTCTGAGGTCATGGCCTGAAGCTCGTGCAGCACGTGACTGGATATCAGCAGCATGGCTCCAGACTCGGCTTGCGCGCGCACCAGGGCGATCACCTTGGCCCGGCTGACCGGATCGAGTCCGGACAGCGGCTCGTCGAGCAGGAGCCAGTCGGGCCGGTGAGCGATGGCCTGCGCCAGCTTAACCTTCTGGCGCATGCCGTGCGAAAGAGTGCAGATGGGAGCATCGCACTTGGAGCCGAGTTCAAGCTGTTCGAGCGCTGCCTGCGCGAGATCATGCGCCCGGTCGGGAGCGTAACCCTGCAGACGTGTCAAGAGGGCGACGAACTGCAAAACGGTCAGATCTTCGTAGAAGCGATCGTGCTCGGGGCAATAGCCCAGTCTGGCCATCAACTTGATATTGTTCCAGGGATCCTTGCCGAACACACGCACCTGCCCGCGCGAGGGACGAATCTGGCCGGTCAGCAGCTTGATCAAGGTTGACTTGCCGGCGCCGTTCGGCCCCAGCAAGCCCACCACGGGAGCGCTGGATTCGAAATTCAGATCGTTAATGGCGATGATCTGCCCGAACCACTTGCTGACGCCCGATACCGAGTAAACGGCTGCAGCCATCGTCAAACCCTCGTCCAGCGCCTGAGTCTCAGAAGTACAACGCCAAGCGCCACCGCCGCCCATGCAAGTTGGCCGCCAATCAATACGGCCGCCAGGCTAATAGAACCTGTGCCCTTGAACAGGAACGCGGCCAGCTTGGCGTTGGCCTCGGAAAAACCCAGTGCATCGAACTGTAAAAAGCCCGTGGCATGGACCAACGCCTCGGCCAGCCCGGCGCTGAGGAAGAACAACGCCACCCAGACTATGCCGGCAGCCCTGCCGCGCCCGGCCAGCGACGAGACAGCCAGCATGATCCAGCCCATGGACAGTGCCAGCAACGTGGTTAGGAAGAGAAAGCTAGCCGACCACGATGCGAAGTCCGCGATATCAGTGTCAGGTTCCGCCAGCCAGCGGAAGAGAGCCAGCACCAGACCGGGGAGCAAGGTCACCCCAACCACCCCCAGGGCGACAGCCAACCATTTTCCGAAAAGGTACTGGAAAAAGCTGACCGGGCGCGAAAAGTAGACGTTGAGCGCACCGCTGCGAAGATCCTCTCCGACCGCCCTACGACCGATGAAGAAGACTGCGATCATCGCAAAGAAGAGTTGCATACCCCAGAACGGCATCCAGATCTCGAAATCCGCATTGTCGAACAACTGGGCGAATCGGGAGCGGACGACGACCAGTACGGCGAAGACGATCAGTGGCATAAAAGACGCCCACAGGAGGCGACGAAACCATTTTTCGCGCAGGGCGTGACGTATTTCATTTACGGTTATTACCCAGAAACGTGTGCGCACCGATGCCAGCCGGCCCTCGAATGGTCGGTAGCCCTGGTCGAAGATGCGGGCGTCGTCGTGGCCTTCCGGGATCATCTCGCCTCCCCGCCTTTCACGGAGCCGATGATCACTTTCTCGAAGGCCTGTTCCAGAGACAGCGTGGCCGGGGCCAGGTGCCGCACTTGCAGGCCCTGGTCGATAGCCAGGCGAAAAATCATCTCCGGCGTACTTCCGGCGGGCAGCTTGACCGCCAGGTGCTCTGTGCCATCGAGTGATTCGACCTGGCAGCCCTTGTCCAATAGCGCCCTGGCCATCCGCTCGCGTCCCTCTCTGACGCGCAGGTGCAGGACGCTCGACTCCTCTTGCTGGAAGTCATCGAGAGAGCCCTCGAAGATCAGCCGGCCTTCGTTGAGAACCACAACCCGATCGCATGTGTCTTCGATGTCGCGCAGAATGTGAGACGAGAAGAGCACATCCATGCCGCGACGATGGGCGACGTCATCGATGATCTGCAGCATCTCCTCACGCCCGGAAGGATCGAGCCCGGTGGTGGGCTCGTCGAGCAGCAACAACCTCGGCCCGTGAACCAGGGCGCAGGCCAGCTTGACCCGCTGCCGCATACCGGTCGAGTAGCCATCCACCTCGCGGTAGCGGGCTTCGCCCATGCCGACGTAGTTCAGGACCTCGTGCGCCCGGCTGACCGCGTCGCTGCGGCGCATTCCGGAAAGCTGGCCGCACATGGAACACATATCCAGCCCGCTCGAGCCGTGCAGGTAGACATCCGCCTCGGGCATATAGCCGACTCTTTGCCTGACGAGCAAAGGTTCGACAGCCGGGTCGACGCTCAGCACCGAGATACGCCCCCGCGGCCGCAACTGCCCGAGCAGGCATTTGATCAAGGTGCTCTTACCGGCGCCGTTGGGCCCGAGCAGACCAGTGCATCCGGAAGCAATCTCGCAAGACACGCCCTGCAGGGCCAGTAGCCTGCCGAAAGAGTGGGAGAGACTCTGGCAACTAACAATCACGTAGTCGAGTGTAGCCGGTATCGTGCCCATGAACAAGCCGGCGCGAACATAAAATATCATCTTCTGCCATGGCCTGTTAGAATAACGTCCGCTTCGGGAGCGTCATTGCCACTGGGAGGTTTATCATGAAAAAGAGAATCGTATTACAGACCTTTCTTGTTCTCTTTGCCGGTCTGTCGCTGTCCGCCTGTCTCATTGTCGCCAGGCCGCATCCGGTGATCGGGGTCACCGTCTACGCGCCCCCGGTGGAGTATGGATACCGGCCCCTGCTCTACGACGGCTATGTCGTCTACTACACCGACGATGGTATCCCCTTCTACTGGACCGGCGGTGCCCGGGTGTGGGTGCCGGTCAACACGCGCGCCAGGTACATCGATCACTGGCGTCATCACGACCGTGCCTATCGCCACTGGTACAAGAAACGCGGCCACTACTACAAGAGCCGAAGGTACAAAGGGCGTGGACATGCACTCAAGAAGGCCAAGAAGCACAAACTAAAGAAGGTCAAGCGCGCACCGGAGCTCAAGCCGGTCAGGAAACACAAACTCAAGAAGGTCGAAGAGCACAGGCTAATCCCCGTGAACTGAACTCCCGGCAACCCCTGCTGCGTCTGGTCGCCGCTCAGGTGCCTTCCAGGATACGGTGCATGATGTACTGGGCGCCCAGGCGCAGGCTCAGGGGTCGCGGCAGGCGCTGCCAGGTTTTGCGTCGGGCGCCCTTGAGATACGCATCTGCCTCCCGATAGGCGACACGCAGCTCGACCACTACCGGGGCATCCATTGTCAGTGCCCGCTTGAGGCCGTCTTGCAGATCGGCATCCTTCATGATGCGCACGTAGCCGACGTCCAGGGCCCGCGCGAACAGTTCGTAGTTCACAGGCACGAGTCCGAAGAGAGTTTCACGGTCGAGAAGCCGCGAACCGGAAGATACCAGCGAATCCGGTGGGGCTTCAGAGAAGACGACAACCACCGGCGCCACGTTGCAGCGCCGGGCGGTCAGCAACTCCGTTCCTCCGAGCAAAAACCCCCCGTCGCCGACACAGGCAACCACTCTCAAATCGGGCCTGGCGAGTGACGTGGCGATTGCGGCCGGAACGGCAAAGCCGAGAGCTCTATAACCCACCGGTACGACCAGGGTGCGCGGTGATTGTACCGGGTAGCAGGCGATGCCGAAGTATGCGTGCCTGCCGGCATCCAGTATCAGGCGATCCTCGGCTCCCAGCAACTCACGCAGCACAATGAAAAACTTGACCGGATCGACGGCATCCTCCCAGTCGGCGCGCCGCGAGAAAGCCTGTTTCAGCTCGCGCTTACCCTGCAAGAGTAACTCGTGCATGTCCGAGTCCTTCCCCTGTTTCAGTCGATCGAGGATGAAACGCAGGGCCTGTTTCACCGGCGCCTGGATTGTCACGATTCGCTCGTCACGCACGAGCCGGGCCGGTTCGAGGTCGATGTGCACTACCTTTCCCGGCTCGGATTTCCCCGCCTCCGTCTCCACCTCGCAGAACTTGCAGCCCAGCGCCAACACCATCCGGCATCTCGAAAAGGCGCTCTGCGTAAGCGGTGCCCCGGCCGGCCCGGGCCCGAAACCGGTGAAGAGTGGGTTCTGGGCGGGCAGGACTCCCAGCCCCGAAATGCTGCAGGCAACCGGGGCACCAAGCCGCCGGGCCAATTCAGTAAGCTCGTCGATGGCCTCGAAACAACCGGCCCCGGCGTACAGCCCGATCGGACACTCTCCGGCCAGCGCATCCACCACCCGCTCGAGTTCGCGCACCGCCGTCTTCGCGAGCACCCGTGGCCCCTGTCTGAAACCGGTGCCCTCCATCCGGCAGCTGCGATTCTGAACCTCGGCCGGCATCTCGATAAGGACGGGACCCGGCTCCCCGCCGCGGGCGAGTTGCACGGCCTGGGAAAAAACCGAGGGAACCTCCTCCGGCTGATCCACGGAGAAAGCGCCCTTACAAAGCGGCCGCGATCCGATCAGCGGATCCAGCATCTGCAGGCGCGATGCGTAAAGCTGCCTGTCGATCATCCCGTAGCTCGAAACCAGCACGATCAGCGGTGAGGAATCCAGGCGGGCGGCGGTGATTCCGCCGAGCGATCCTGTCAGCCCGGCCCCGGGCCCGACCAGACAGACCGACAGCTCGCCGGTCACCCGTGAATGGGCGTCGGCCATGTGGGCCGCGCTCTGCTCACCGGTCGTCACGATCACTTCTATCCGGCTGCCTGCAAAGGCGCTAAAAAGATCGCTGCTGGCGACGGCTGGAATTCCGAAGACCCTCGTCACTCCCGCCCGGCGCAGACTTTCGACCGCGCCGGCCGCCGCACTCATGTATCCCCATTCACCCGCTTCCATGGATCTCATACCTGCCTATTCCGTCAGTTGCTCGCCCTTCTTGCTAATCAGCTTGCCGGTGGGCGAAAGAAGCACTTTCCAGCGTTGTATGGAAACTCCCCCGTCGCGGCGCACCAGGCGGTAGAACATGGTATACAGTTTTTTACCGCCGTCGAGCACATCCACCGCCGGCGGATAGGCTGACAACGAGCGCGGGTAGAACGGCTGGCCGCGGTAATCGAAGAATGTCTCGACCTGAAAGGCAGGAGCACGAGCCACCTGCACGTCATCCCTCTTGCCCGCAACTCCCGGACGCCGGAAGAAAAGCAGACCGCCGTCCGCCGACCAGGAGGGGCTAGTGCCGGATCCGAGATTCAGATCGGCGCGCCGATCATCGAAGACGATCATCAGCGGGCGACCGGGGCAGGCAAAGGCCAGCCTTGCGCCGTTTGCTGAAAAGGCGTGTCCCAGGCGCTCGGCTTGCGGGCAGAGGAGCCTGCGCGGGGAAAAATCTCTTCCCACCAGCCAGTAATCTCTCGGGCAGGCGCCATCCCGGCACCCGAGGGAGATCGCAATGATGGCCCGGCGGCCGTCGGGTGACGGATAGGCGTTGAACTCAGCGAGCAGGCGTGCGGCAGTGAGAAAACCGGTAAACCGGCCCGTTCGTACATGGTACCAGGTCTTGTCGGCCTTCTCCTTGCGCCCGACTATCTCCACCAGGGTTCCGTCCGGCAACTCCCCGGTGCCGTGAGCGGCCTGTGATGGCTGCATAAGAAGAGGTACGCCGACCCCGGCCACGCCGGCGAAGACGCGCCCCACATGTCTGTTTGCGCCGGAACCGAGTGTGGGGCTGAAACGGTCGTGCCGGTAGGAACGAGCCACAACCGTCGTCTTCTTCATCCCCGCTTTTCTGAGAACGTCGCGCAAAGCCCGGGCGAACTCGGGTCGGGCGAACTTTCCCGCCAGAACGACCCACTTGCAATCGGCGCCATCTATATCATCGGCCCAGTCGACCGCCGGGTAGCCAACCGGCACGGCGGCGATGCCGGCGGTTGCCTTATCCAGAGCCTCGGCCGCTTCGAGATCCGGCACACAGTCGACAACAACATGGTGTATCTGTGTGGGACGTTCCTGGAGCGGCGGCTCGACGAAGGGTCCGGCGGGCCCGGGAAGCTCGGCTGCCGCTAGCTCAGGAGGCGGAATTCCGTCGAAAGCCAACCCCCGTTTTTCTTCTTCAGCCCGCACTAGAGCCTGCGGAGACTCGGTGTCAGCTGCTTTTTTTTCATTCTGACTTTCAGTCCGGCGACAACCGGTGATGGAAGCCGACACCAGGCAGCATGACATCAAGATGGCGCATCTTACTTGGTACACGGAAACTCCAAAACACCATTTATTCGCTGTTTTCGACAAGGAGTCTACTTACCACTGTCGGCATCTGTCAACGAGCCATGCTGATTGCTCGAATTTATGCTGAGCTCAGCATAATCGAATATACAAGGCATTGCCATTACTGTGCCCACGCTGCGCTCATTCCATGAAAATAATAGCCTTCATCCGCGGTGTTTGCGATGTTCTCGGGTGCACCGAACCATCATCCCTTTCGAGAATTCTGAAGCACCCCGGAGAGCCCACCGACCCCCCCACCGCTCCAGCCGGCACGCGCCCCGCCTCAACAAGATTTCGAATTCACAGCGCGGCTCCTCCTCAACTAAATGACCCGCGCAGTACTCAGAAAATCTTCGCGGCCCGCGAAGATTTTCGGTGTCAGAGTATAGATCCTGAGCCGACTTGGGCGTGACCCAAAAACTCGTCGGCTGACGGGGCGTCGCTTACGCGTCGGTCCCACATGTGGGACCTTTTGCCGCCATGTTTTTTATGGCACCTTTCGGTGTGCCCTTCAGGATATGGGACCGACGCGGAGAACAATCGTGGTGTGTCCTGATCAGAGGTAAAGCGAATGAGATCGATGATCCGGGACCTTACTAAAAACCAAGGCCTGTGCTAACATCCCAAACACGTTGGGCACGGTGGTGAGAGAACTCGGCTTGGTCTTGAAACGATATAATCTGATGGACGGTCAGATCATTTGCCGGCTTGACAGACAAAAGAACGTCAAGGTATCTTTTGCATTGGGAGTGGCGTTGGTGCCCGTGACGTGGGAACAGTAGCTCGCCGTCGGGGAGAAACCGATGAATAATTCAAAGAAACCCATGCCCATCTGGAGAAGAGTTTTTCTCGATGTGAAGGTCTCCCGCAGGGTTTTTTTCAAGACAGCAACCGTCTCAGTGTTGGCCGCGGTCAAGGTGGCGTGTTCTCAACACGCGCGTGATGACGATACGACCTGCACGCCGGGTCCCTACGGAGCCTGCGCCTATGGAACCGGCAGCTACGGAGGAACTTAGAGCACTCCTGTGGCAGATAGCCGAAGCGGAGAGACAGTCACCCGTGAGGCCAGAGCGAAGCGAAGGAGGCGCGAAGCGCCTTGACTGTACTCGGAGCGGAGGGTACCAGCTAAATTATGCATGTATCTGACCTACATATAGTACAGGAGCGCCAATTTTAAAGGGACTCATTTTTAGGACTTCACTCGGACTCGTTCTTCCTTTCCTCCAGGTCTGAAGCCCCACAAAGTGGTACTTTAGTGCAGCACAACGTCTTGCCGGGAAAGTGGTCTAGCAACTCCAGGAGGGTCATGGGGCATCGGATGACTCAACGATGAAATAGGTAATCTTGCGGCCACCGTTGATGTCCACCTCCCCTGTACCCACGCTCCCGGGATAGATTCTCACCTCGATGAAATCTCCTTGCTCGAGGTAATACTCATCTTGCAGTTGCAAGGTCAGGTATTCCGGATGGGTGGCTCGATACTCCGTCCGCGTTATCTCGGTGGTTCCGTTTTTGTAGACATGCGCCATGATCCGGGAGCCTATTGTCAAGTCGTGCAAAACAACCTGAGCAAAGAGCCTGTAGTATCCCGTTTTCTTGGCCGTAAACCCGTGGCTCACCATGTCGATCTCAGCTTTGGCATCCCAATCAGCAGCATCGAACAATACGGTGTTCCACGCATTGTCCACCAAACCGTCTTGGTCGGCGTTAAGGTATCCTCGAACCTTGGTATGCCGGGGGTCCACGTCAACTGCAAAGATGTTGTACCAGTCGCGGTAGTTCTGGTTATCGTACCACTTCACCTTGGAACAAGAATCATCCAGATCAATGACTGTCCCGGCCGGCGTACCGTTTCCGCCAAATGAGTTGTTGTAGACGTTTATAACGTCTACGTCCCGAGCATAGATGGCAGTCGGTATGCTCCAGAAGAAGTTGTTGCGGATATCGATATTGAAAGTCGTGTCAGAGGAAGCGGGTCTTACGTAGATGCCATATTGGGAATCGTGGTTGGCATCATCTTCGATATTCATTCCATCGATGACGATATTCCTGATGTAATCCCCAACTTTGACCGCATAGGCCGCTCCCGTGGTCTCACAATCCAAGAGAATCACATTGAAGGAATAAAACGTAGATGTTCCATAGCTACTCAGATCAAAGCCAGTTTGACAGTATTGCATCATGCAATCAACGAATAGTATTTCGGCGCAGTTCATTCCACTCGCCTCTCCATGGAGTCTGAGCCCGGTTCCGATAATTACTCCATTGGACCCCAAAAAGGCGTGGGCACGCTCGAAGTACATGCGAAAGCAGTTTTGCAGGTCAAAAGCTATACAACTCGGATTGCCCATCTTTATCGCGGCCACGCGCTTGAGATAACTGGAATGTGTGTATTGGTAGTGGATGGCACCCATCGGGCTCGTCTGATTGTCCCCATCGACGCAGAAATCCTCGAACAAGCAACGACTTTGCCGGTTGTTGTCCGTGCCCATGACCTTGATGCCAAAGTCGGAAAAATCGGTGAGTTTCAAATACGTGGTTAAAATCCCCTGGCCCTTGAGGTTGACTTTCCCTGGCACATTCAAGGCCGACGAGAGTATGGCCGTGCCTTCTGGCAAGACCACGGTCCCGCCCCGAGGAGAAACGCTGTCAATAGCTGCTTGAATGGCGGCGGTGTCGTCCGCAACCCCGTTAAACGCGGCTCCAAAGTCCCTGACGTCGGCGACTTCCCAGGTATTCCGGAGTTGGCCGTCCTCCCGGTGACCGACCCTGATGAATTCGTTGAGAATGTCACCCCAATCATTCTCGTCAGCACCAGGGGTAGGAAGTCGTGCCATAGTTAGGACTCCTCAGCAATGTGGTAAGCGTTAAGGATCACCCATTAGAAGGCTCCGGTCAACTGAATACAGTCGTGAGCATTCCGCGCTGTCGGCAAGACCACATTGTATATGACCTAGCACGAGGAGCGTGGAGAACGATACCCCATAAGATTGGGCGTACAGACGCGTCGGAAGCCAAGTTTTACGGTTTTTCAGGAAAAAAATACCCCAGATTGGATTCTGGAGACCGACTTGGTTTTTCACTTGATATGCGGGGAGGTTATTACACCTCCCCCCGCCGCGGAGGTCGACCCGCCGCAGGCGGGGCGGGAGGGGGGGCCAGTGCGTTGGCAATGGC
>CAZXHT010000087.1:0-26737 GCA_964640665.1 uncultured Myxococcales bacterium | reverse complement strand
TTATACTGACCAGTATACTCATTGTTATGTGTAAAAAAGAAATGGGCGAAGAGAAGTACGAAAAAATTGTGCTCCGGCTTGAGGAGGGAGAAGACGTATACGTTGAAACTCCTTGGGTTGTCGATCTGGGAGCAGGACGTTATCGAATGGAAAACTGCCCATTCTATTTTTATGGCGTAGCTACAGGCGATATCGTTGGTGCTGAATATTCCGAAGAGGAAGAACGCTTAGTGTTTACTAAGGTGCTGGAGAAGTCCGGTAATAAGTTGGTACGGGTAAATAGGGGGTCAGACCCCGACACTTGACACTTAGGCCTTGTTCTGGGATGCTCGGACAATGCCTCGCGGAAAGCGGATTGACTATCCGGGTGCCTGGCACCATGTCATGAATCGAGGTGCCAGAAGAGCGCCGATTTTTCGGATTGAAGAAGACTGCCAGGGTTTTCTCGACTTTCTTGGCGAGATGGTCGAGGAATTCGAGTTGGAGCTGCACGCATACTCTTTGATGCCCAATCATTTTCATCTCCTTGCCCGCAGCCGGATGGGCAATCTGTCCAAAGGCATGCAGTTTCTCCTGAGTCACTACACGCAATGGATCAACAAACGCCATCGTTGGGACGGGCCGGTGTTCCGGGGGCGGTTCAAAAGCCAGTTGGTAGAGGATGAAGAGCACATCCGGGTGCTCATCGCTTACATCCACCTCAACCCGGTGACGGCGAACCTTGTCCGGAAAGTGGATGATGAGAGTTGGACCAGCTTCCGGGCATACATGAAGAAAGAGTCTAAGCCGGAATGGTTGACCACGTCTTTCATCTCCAAGTTGTTTGGGGGCAGAAAAAAGCTGCACGCATTCGTCGAGTCCTATCGCCTGGGCCGCCTGGAGTATACGGACGACTTCAGCCCGGATACGGGTTTGTTCAAGAAAAAAGCTATTGAGAAGAAGGCGAGCAGACTAGGAAAGAAAGAGAGGAAGACCGGGGACGGGCCGCGCAACAGGCCCGTGAAGGAAGCGCTGGAGAGAATCCAGGTATTGACGGGAGCTAACTTGCGGGCACTTAGGAATACGGAGCGTGGACCAAGGGCAAATCCGCCGCGTCGATTCGCCATCTGGGCGCTAAGCAGGGGAACCGGGATCACCCAGCGGGAGATTGCCGATGTGCTGGATGTATATTACTACCAGGTCGGACGAGTTCTCGGGTACCTGCGAAAGAATGGTGCGGAAGGGGCGGTCAAAGAATGGATGAAGTCATGGCTTGCCGCGGAAGGCTAAGTGTCAAGTGTCGGGGTCTGACCCCTTTTATCTTTTATTATCCTTTTACTTTACGGCAGATTGAAATGGGGAATCCCAGTCTAATTAAGAAAAGGAGTAAACATTCATGCGCTATTTTGGAACATCAGCCATCCAGATGATGCTATTCATGACCCTGCACCTATCGGTTAGCGCACTTGCTGCTGAAGATCAGCGTAAAGAAAGCAATGCACCGTCTGCCTGGATGAACACCTGCAGGAACTACATGCTAGCGGCTGTAGAGGACTGGAATATGCATCACAGCAATGATCCGCTACCTGCACCGCGCACCACAGTAAAGAAAACCGCGGACAAGCTCGGCTTTCCCATGATTGTAGTGTCGCAGTGGTTCTTTCAGAAAACTGGATCGGGAACAGCGCAGGTGACCTGGCGCGAGCCATGGACAACACCGCTTTCGGATACAATCTGGCCCGCCTCGACCTTGACCCACAGTAAATAGGGGGTCAGACCCCGACACTTGACACTTAGGCCTTGTTCTGGGATGCTCGGACAATGCCTCGCGGAAAGCGGATTGACTATCCGGGTGCCTGGCACCATGTCATGAATCGAGGTGCCAGAAGAGCGCCGATTTTTCGGATTGAAGAAGACTGCCAGGGTTTTCTCGACTTTCTTGGCGAGATGGTCGAGGAATTCGAGTTGGAGCTGCACGCATACTCTTTGATGCCCAATCATTTTCATCTCCTTGCCCGCAGCCGGATGGGCAATCTGTCCAAAGGCATGCAGTTTCTCCTGAGTCACTACACGCAATGGATCAACAAACGCCATCGTTGGGACGGGCCGGTGTTCCGGGGGCGGTTCAAAAGCCAGTTGGTAGAGGATGAAGAGCACATCCGGGTGCTCATCGCTTACATCCACCTCAACCCGGTGACGGCGAACCTTGTCCGGAAAGTGGATGATGAGAGTTGGACCAGCTTCCGGGCATACATGAAGAAAGAGTCTAAGCCGGAATGGTTGACCACGTCTTTCATCTCCAAGTTGTTTGGGGGCAGAAAAAAGCTGCACGCATTCGTCGAGTCCTATCGCCTGGGCCGCCTGGAGTATACGGACGACTTCAGCCCGGATACGGGTTTGTTCAAGAAAAAAGCTATTGAGAAGAAGGCGAGCAGACTAGGAAAGAAAGAGAGGAAGACCGGGGACGGGCCGCGCAACAGGCCCGTGAAGGAAGCGCTGGAGAGAATCCAGGTATTGACGGGAGCTAACTTGCGGGCACTTAGGAATACGGAGCGTGGACCAAGGGCAAATCCGCCGCGTCGATTCGCCATCTGGGCGCTAAGCAGGGGAACCGGGATCACCCAGCGGGAGATTGCCGATGTGCTGGATGTATATTACTACCAGGTCGGACGAGTTCTCGGGTACCTGCGAAAGAATGGTGCGGAAGGGGCGGTCAAAGAATGGATGAAGTCATGGCTTGCCGCGGAAGGCTAAGTGTCAAGTGTCGGGGTCTGACCCCTTTTATCTTTTATTATCCTTTTACTTTACGGCAGATTGAAATGGGGAATCCCAGTCTAATTAAGAAAAGGAGTAAACATTCATGCGCTATTTTGGAACATCAGCCATCCAGATGATGCTATTCATGACCCTGCACCTATCGGTTAGCGCACTTGCTGCTGAAGATCAGCGTAAAGAAAGCAATGCACCGTCTGCCTGGATGAACACCTGCAGGAACTACATGCTAGCGGCTGTAGAGGACTGGAATATGCATCACAGCAATGATCCGCTACCTGCACCGCGCACCACAGTAAAGAAAACCGCGGACAAGCTCGGCTTTCCCATGATTGTAGTGTCGCAGTGGTTCTTTCAGAAAACTGGATCGGGAACAGCGCAGGTGACCTGGCGCGAGCCATGGACAACACCGCTTTCGGATACAATCTGGCCCGCCTCGACCTTGACCCACAAGAACGGCAGTCAGAGCTTTATCATCGTTCGCTCAACGCGGAAAGCCCCCGAGTCCGGCCAATGGTTTCCACCAGGAAGCATGCGCGGATCGGTCTCCACATTTGCAGGCGATGAACGCGACAAAAAACTTATGGAACTTTTCGCTCCTGTCGTCGAAGCATGTGTAAGGCACCTGCCACGCAATGGGAAAAAATCGGAGACCAAAGCCCTCCCATAAATCGTAAGAAAGAGGGACGGAGGCAGAAAATATCCAAAACGGGTAATATGGCAGCACAATTTTCCGGTTTTTGCGGCTTTCATAAATGCTTGAGGCGCTAGCTGATTTTTGCTAGCTTCAGGGTAGAATGACCAAGAACAGTCAAGATGAATCGCGCCGCTCGACCGAGCGCAAGCCCTTGTCGGTAATGGTGACCTATCGCTTGGACGGCGATGAGTACGGCAACCTGGCGGCGGACATCTCCCCCGAAGGCATGTTCATTCGCACCTTCGTGCCACCCGAGGTTGGAACGCGCCTGGATCTCACAATTGAGTTACCTGGCAAAGCCGGCATGTTACAGTTCGACATGGAAGGTGAGGTCGTCAGGGTGGTGGCCGGCGAGAATCCCAAACACAACGGGATGGGCATTCACTTCACGGCCATCCACGTACACGACCCGGAGGTAATCCGGCAGATCGTCTCTGACTTCATTGGGTTCGATGAATAGGACACTTGGGGTGCTATTCGGCCTGATCCTCTGATTTGGAGACACTCTCCGCGACCGGCTGCACGACAGGTTGGGCCACCCGCGGGGCCATGTCCGCCTGTGCGCCGGCATGGGCATCGGCGACGACTTGCAAAGGAGGGCGCTGGTTGTCCTGTTTCTGCCAGGGATAGACCACGCGCACGTGGAACTGGGCCTGGAGGAACTTGACCAGGCTGATGCCGATCTGCTTCAGGTCGCCGGTGGTCAGGCCCGAGTCGTCCAGGTAGCCGTGCAACAGTTTATAGAACAAGATACGCCGTACCAGGTTTTCGATCTCGGCCTGGGTGGGTTCCTTGAGCGTTCGCGAAGCCGCCTCCACCGAATCGACAATCATCAGGATGGCCGTCTCGCGGCTTGCCGGGTTGCGGCCGTTATAACTGAAATCGCCCACGGCCGGAACCTTGCCGTCGATCTTGTAGGCCTTGTCCATGAAATACTCCATCGTCGAACGCCCGTGATGCTCGACGATGAAATCGATGATTCGCTCGGGCAGGTTGGCTCCCCGCGCTATGGTGACGCCGGCCACGGTGTGCGAGCGCAGCTTGGCGGCGCTCTCCCGCGGCGGAATTTTATCGTGAGGGTTCTCGCCCTGCTGGTTCTCGATGAAGTAGGTCGGCAGGTGAATCTTGCCGATATCGTGGAAATACGCACCGGCGCGCACCAGATCGGAATCGGCCCCGATGTCGTCGGCGATCTTCTCGGCCATGTTTGCCACCGCCAGTGAGTGCTGGAAGGTTCCCGGGGCTTTCTCCGCCAGGTCCTTCAAGAGGGGGTGATCGAGCACCAGCAGTTTTCTCAGTCGCGAGGGCGAGACGTGTCCGAACATGAGAGCCACAGGATAGGACAAGAACCCGGCTGCCAGCCCGGAAGCCATGACTCCTCCGGCCAGGCCGACTACGTCTCCCCCTACCTGCAGCGAGATATCAAGACCCTGGGGGGTGAACAGGATCAAACCCACCAAGAAAAGCTCGCCGACGGCAGAGCCGCCTAGCGCAGCAATGAGCATGCGCAGCAGACCGCTATTGCGTCCGAGCAACAAGATGGCGACCCAGCCGCTTACCAGCGGGATCAGCACCATGCCACGGTTGATGCCGATCATCGGTGCCATCAGCGCCACGGCCAGCAGGTGCAGGACGAAGGCCATGTTCTGGCCGATCAGCGGAGTAAAAAGGATGGCGCCCAGGAAGATCGGCGCTGCGAACATGCTCAGCGATGTGTAGTCCAAAAGCAGCCTTGCGGCCAGCAGGCTCAAGGCCAGAGCCAGGTACATCGATATCACGGCCCTGAAGCGCAGCAGAAGCAGCTTGCGGGATCGGCGCAGCACCAGGTTGAAGAAAGTCAGCGCCAGGAAAAAGAAAGCCAGTACACCCCCGCCGAGCCGCGGGTCGAAGTTCTTTCTTTCCGGGACCAGGCGATCGAGATTCTCGAGATCGGCCTCGATCACCGTCTGGCCGCGGCGGACGATTATTCGCCGCGGGGCTGGATAGGCCCGTTCAATCTCCGATTCGACGGATGGATGAGTGGCCGGTGCGCGGCAGGTGTGCGGCGCGGGTTGGCCGACGACCCAGTCGCCGTAAGGCGCTATCAGCACGTCTGTGAAACTGACCGCGGCCAGCAGACCGGCGAAAACCAGGTTTACCAGGCTCGCCGGCCAAAAACGGGCGAAGAACGGCCTGTCGTGCACTTGCGCCACGGGCGAGTCAGAAGCGTAGCCTGTAGGCCATGGCGAATCGCTCTCCTTGTGGATCGATCATCACCGACCAGCGATCGAGGTTCTCGTTGCGCCGCGAGGCTTCCATGGTTGCATCGAAGAAGCAGAAAAGGTGTACTCCGATCGCGGCGGCCAGCAGGAAGGCCGACTCGTAAGTGAGAGTGTTGTTCTTGTCGGGATCAAGCAGGCCGGCGTAGGCAGCGGCAGCCAGGTACAATCCGGCGTCGAAAGCCATGGCGATGCCGCCGACCGCGTAGTCGCCGTTGTACATCTGTCCCAGGCCGGGGACTATGGAGAGCGCGCCTGCGACCAATGGGCTCTGGTGGGAATAGGTCAGACCGGAAGCGGGAGCCTTGTCTTGCTCAGGCTGGCCGGCAGCACAGGGTGCCCCCATGACGACCAGCCCGCAGAAAGAAAGCATGACGAGGATTATTCTCATTCTGCCTCCCGGTGCATCCTTGACAATACCTGTTCGAACGTTACCAGCGGCCTTTCGAAACTGTCAAAGAAAAATGATTCAGCTAACAGCCGATATGGCGCGAGATGACTATCCGTTGCACCTCGCTGGTGCCTTCGCCGATTTCCAGAAGCTTGGCGTCACGGTAGAAACGTTCGACGTCGTACTCCTTCATCAGCCCGTATCCCCCGTGGATCTGCACGGCCTGGTTGGCCGTGCGCCGGGCCACCTCCGAGCAATAGAGCTTGCCCATGGCCGCTTCTTTAGCGAAGGGGCGCTTCTGGTCGTGCAACCAGCAGGCCTTATACATCAGGTTGCGGGCCAGCTCGATTTCCGTTGCCATGTCGGCCAGCTTGAAGGCCAGCGCCTGGAACTTGCAGATCGGCTTGCCGAACTGGACTCTCTCGCGGGCGTAGCTCATGGCCACCTCGTAGGCGCCCTGGGCGCAACCGAGACCCATGGCGCCGATAGACAGCCGGCCGCCGTCGAGGGTGGCCAGCATCTGGTGAAAGCCGTCACCCTTATTGCCGAGCAGGTTCTCCCTGGGCACTCGGCAGTCATCGAAGAACAGCTCCGAAGTGTTCGACGCGCGCCACATCAGCTTGCCGTGCATCGGACGCGTCTCGAAGCCGCGAGTGCCGTTTTCGACGATGATGCAGGAGAGTTCCGGCCGGCCGTCCTTACGCCTGCCGGTTACGGCCTGCACCGTCGAGCCCAGCGTGATGTCGGTAGAGGCGTTGGTAATGAAGATCTTGGAGCCGTTGATGACCCACTCGTTGCCGTCCAGCACGGCCGTCGTCTTGGACCCGCCAGCGTCAGAGCCGGCGTTCGGTTCGGTCAGCCCGAAACCCCAAAGGTTCTTACCGCTGCATAGCCCGGGCAGGTACTTCTTCTTCTGCTCTTCCGTGCCAAAGTAGTAGAGCGGGCCGATTCCCAGCGAGTTGCCGGCGGCTACCGTGGCGGCGTGCGAACCGTCCACGCGGGCGATCTCCTCGGTGGCTATGGCGTAGGAGACGTAGTCCAGGCCCTGCCCGCCGTAGTCAGGCGAGACGAACACGCCGAAGAGGCCCATTTCGCTCATACGACTCATCGTTTCGTACGAAAACTCCTCCTTCTCGTCGAGTTCCCGGGCCACGGGTTTGATCTCACCCTCGGCGAACTTGCGCACACTGTCTCTCAGGATCTGTTGGTCCTCGCTAAGGTCGTAACAAAGCGCCATGACATGCTCCTTATTCCTGTCCTCCCGCCCGGTGAGATATTTATACAGCCGCGCGGCCCGGGATCCAACAGTTTCTCGTAAAATGGTGTGATCGCTTGCAAGTCAGCTGGTTTTCCGATAGGCACATAGTCGACCATGCAATCTAGTGGGAGGTTTCTCATGATATCGCCAATCGGAAGGGTTGTCGCTTTCTTGGCTTTTGGGTCTTTGGTGGCCGCGACGGGTTGCCTGGCGCCGCTGTTGGTAGCGCCGTCCACGACGCCGGTTGCGAACCGGCCGTACCAGGAGACCGGAAAAACTACGAGTGAAAGCTGCATGCAAAGCATTTTTTTCATCCCCTTCTCGACGGACGCCTCGCTGAAGACAGCCCTTGACGACGCCCGCCTTAAGGTCAACGCGGATGCGCTGATCGACGTGGTGGTTGACGTAGAGAGTCTCTACACACTTTTTTACAATTGTACCTGCACCGTGGTGCACGCCACCGGGATCCGCTTTACCGGTCAGCAGGCGCCTTTCCTGCAGCCGGGCCCGGCCGTGCCGGTAATGCCCGTGGTGCCGGCCGAACCGCCGGCGACACCGCGCGTAAAAAAATCCGCGCCGACCGCCGCGGCCACTACCGCTGCGCCTGTCAAGACACCTGCGAAGGAGTCCCGCAAGCAGCGCCTTACCCGCCTGGCGCGCGAAAAGAAGGAGCGCGTGGCAGAGCGCAAACGGCTTATAGCCGAGAAGAAGAAAGCCGCTGCCGAGGCCAAGCGCCAGGCCGCAGAGCATAAGAAGGCCGCGGTTGAGGCACAGCGCAAGGCCGAGTTGGAGAAGAAAGAGAAGGCCGCGCAAGAAAAATCCCAGGCCATGGCCCGGCGCCGGGCCGAGGAGGAGTCGAAGCCGGTGCCCGGCCAGTTCAAGATCTTCTGCAAGTTCAAACCCGGCGATTCGGTACGAGTGGAGACCAAGGGCTCGATCATCGAGGGCAAGTTCGTGCGCTGCGTCTACTTCGGCGTACGGATCAAGAAGCCCGACGGCCAGGAGGGGGTGATCCCCTTCGAGACTATCTGGATGGTGCGCAAACCCGAACCCGCGGCGAAAACGGACGAAGCTGTCCCGAAGACCTCTATACCCGCCAAGCCCAAAGTCCCTGCGACTTCCGGCGCGAAGACCCCCGCCAAGCCAGCTAAACCACAAGGCTCCCGTGCGCCCGCCCTTCCCGGCAGCCACTGAAGCTAGCGTAGTCAATCACTGGGCGTGTTGTGGGCGGCCGGGGGGTGTGCTAGTATGCCCTCAATACTTTCATGGGAGGATTGACGATGGCACGATCTCCCCGCAGGACTATCCTGGGCGGCCTGATCGCCTTGCTGCTGGCCACGGCTTGCGCGGACAACAGTTGCGGCGGATGCGTGGCCCCGTTATCCGGGCCGTTTCCCGTTCAGCCCCGGGTTTATGACGGCGTCCAACTCAGGTTGGAACGCTCGGCCTTCGATTTCATCGAGGCCAATCTCTCGGACATCCTCGGTACCCTTCTGGCCGACGGACTGCAGTTCGATATACCGCCGCAGTCGATAAACGTCGTTGTGACCGACGTCGACATCTGCCAGACTCCCTGTCCGCTGCAGATCGACATCAAGGATGCCCATCTGTCGTTGGTTCCGACCGACACGATCGGCTTCGACGGCCATGTCGACGTGGACGGCGACATCTCGATGGATACAACCATCCTCGTGCCGCTTCACTGCGACTTCACGCTGCAGATCAGCGATAAACCCATCTCGGCCCAGGTCATTCTGATAGTCGATCCAGACTCTGATTTCGTGCATTTCGAAGTCACCAACCTGGATATCAGCATTGACAACAACGACTACGACATCCAGTGCCCTCCTGGTTTCGATCAGATCATGGAGTGGCTCAAGGACGGCCTGACGACCGTTCTCAACCTGGCCATCTCCAGCCAGCTCGACAAGTCGATCTCCGACCTGGTCAAGCAGCAGACCTGTCTGCCATGCGACTTTTATACCGGCGGCTGCCCGGCCGGATCGAGTTGCAACGGAGACGGCTATTGCGAGGCCTCGGGCAACTGCCTGATTAAGCCCCAGGGGCTGGTGGGCACGCTGGATCTCGGCCAGCAACTTGCCGGCGTCGATCCCGGCAACGACGCCGCGGTCGACCTGCTGGTCGCCCTGGGCCAGGCCCAGCAGCCGCAGCAGCACCCGTTTGTGCGCAGCAACGGGCTCGAGGTGCGCCTGATCGGCGGAACCTATGCCGACCAGGACGGCTGCCTGCCCGATCCCGACCCGCAAGATATTCCTCCGGTGGGTCTCGCCCCGGCGATGAACTTCTCGGGGATCGTGCCGGGTACCGGCGATTCATACATGGTAGGCGTGGCCATCACCGACAAATACCTCGATCACTTCTTCTACCAGCTCTGGCGCAGCGGCCTTTTGTGTCTCTCGATCGACTCCTACGGGATCGACCAAATCTCCTCGGCGACACTGGCGCTGTTCCTGCCGTCTTTGAACCTGCTCACCGACGGCGAAAATGTTCCGGTCAGGCTGCAGATAAGGCCCCAGGGTGTGCCCTATATCGAGGTAGGGGCGGGCACTTTCCTGGCTGACGGCTCGATCGACGAGCCCATCCTGTATCTTTTTCTGCCCGACTTCTGGATGGACTTCTGGGCCAAGATCCAGGGACGTTGGGAGCTGTTTCTGTCGCTCTCTCAGGACATCCAAGTCGACCTGGGCCTCGAGTTCAAGCCCGATAATTCGGTGCTGCCAATCCTGGACGAGAACAGCGTCACGGTGGACAACGTGCAAGTGTCTCACAACGAGTTGCTGGCCGAGGACGAGGACACCCTCAAAAGCGTGGTGCCGCAGTTGATCGGCATGTTTCTGCCGATGCTGACGGGTACCATGGGCGAGATCGCCATTCCCGACCTGCAGGGTTTCGTGCTCGACATCAAAGCGCTCGAGGGCGATCTCGAGCGGGTCGGCAGCGGCTACTACGAGTTCATGTCGATCTACGCAGACCTTGGCTTCTCGCCGCCCCCGCCGGCAGTCGATACGCGCGCGCGCATAGCCGAAATCGGCCCCGACGGAGTGGCGTTGGCCGTGCCCGATCCGGATCTCGAGATCCAGTACCGCATCGACGCCGGGGCCTGGTCGCCGTTCAGGCGAGGCCCGACCGTCATGATCAAGCGCTGGTTGCTGCCTGGAAGCCACGTCATGGACGTGCGCGCGCGCGCGATAGGTTCATACCGCACCCTCGATCCCGAGCCCGAGAAGCTGGTCTTCGACACGCAGCCGATGCAACTGCCGCAAGCACGCCCGCTTATTCGGCGGGCCCATGTCTTGCGGCCGGTGACGACCACAGCAGCGCAAGAGCGGCCGCTGGCCTCTGCTGGCGAACAACCCCGGACGGGTTGCGCGACGGCGACGGACGGCTCACGTGCTGCCGGGCTGATCTGGCTGGTGTGCCTGGGGTTTGTGTGGGTCGGCTTGCGCCGGAAGACCTGACTTCTGATTTTCATAGCTTAGGAGCGTATTTTGAAGACGAGAGTGATTATTTTGCTGTCGCTGGGCACGGTTCTGCTTGCCGTGGCCGGCCTTGCCTACGACGGGCCAGTCAGCGCGTCATCCCGGCAGTCGGTCGCGCAGGCTGCGGATCAAGCGCTTGCGGAATGGCTTGCCAAGATCCCCAACGGTCAGGAAGCAGGCTACGGTTTTTCCGGGCGAGCTGTGTTCAAGCGGGCGGCCGCGGGCGCGCCGATCAGGATGGCCACGATTTCCCCCGGGAGCGTCGCCGCTGATTCCGGCCCGGACTCGGCGCCGCTCGAGTTGCTAGATGTCTGGAGAGTGCCGGTTCTGATCGACGGGCGCTACGTGGCTTTGTTGACTGTGGATTGCGCGGGGGGGAGCTGTAAGGTGGTCGAGATCGGGGCGGCCCGCCTGGCACGTGAGCTTGACGATTTTATGCGGCAGGGGATCGTGACAGGACCGGGCGAGCAGGCTTTCCTGTTGCGGATATTACAGTTGCATTCTGATTTACTCCTGGTGTCTGCAAACCCCGGAAAACCGGGAGCGGGTCGGATCTACCCGCTTCAGTCTGCCCGCATGTTCCTCATGCTTGGGACACGGGCGATGATCGACTGGCGGCGACTGATTGAGATCCTCGATAGTCAGTTCAAGGCGCTGGCAGAGCATCCTCGGAGGGTGCGGCCATGATGACTCGTGGAATCTTCCCGGAAATAATCGGCCTCATGCTGCTTGCGGGCTTGTACTCCAGCCAGACGCGTGCCGACGTGCTGGCCGTGCCCGAAGTTTTCCAGGAGCAAACCCAATGGTGCTGGGCGGGCGTCAGCCGGGCTGTGCTGCTTTACTACGGCTCGGACGTGGCCGAGTGCACCATAGCCGAGTACACCAGGACGGTTGCGACCTGGCATGACTTCGGGTCGGTGGACTGCTGCGTCGATCCCTCGCAGGGATGTAACTACTGGAACTACAACGCAGGCGTGACGGGCAGCATCCAGGATATCCTGACTCACTGGGGAGTGAGCAACTCCGGGCGCTTGCGGGCCTTGACCCAGGCCGAGGTGGGCAGCGAGGTGAGCGCTTGGCGCCCGTTCATCATTCGCTGGGCATGGTCGAGCGGCGGGGGCCACTTTGTGGTCGGCCACGGGATCGAGGGAGACGACCTGTACTACATGAACCCCTGGTTCGGGGAGGGACTGAAGGTCGGCACTTATAGCTGGGTGGTATCCGGCGACAGCCACACCTGGACCCACACCAACGTCATGTCGGCGCAACCGGCATGCCTGTGCGACAGGCTTGATGTCTGCTGCGACGGCTGCCGGCCGTTCGTAGACGGTCTGGTCTGTGATGATGAAAACGTGTGTACCGCCAATGACGTTTGCCAGGCGGGAACATGTCTCGGAGCGGCGATCGCTGACGGTACAGCGTGCGACGACGGCGATCTATGCACGCAGACCGATAGCTGCCAAGCGGGAGTGTGCAGCGGGGCGAATCCTGTGACCTGCAGTCCGAGCGATCAATGTCACGTCGCGGGTGTTTGCGATCGGCAGACCGGCCTGTGTTCAGACCCTGCCGCGGCCGACGAAACGTCGTGCGACGACGGCAATCAGTGCACCCAGACCGACAGTTGCCAGGCGGGGGTGTGCAGCGGGGCCGACCCGGTTAGCTGCAGCCCGAGCGATCAGTGTCACGTCACGGGTGTCTGCGATTCGCAGACCGGCCTGTGCTCGGACCCGGCAAAAGATGACGGCACATCCTGCGACGACGGCGATCAATGCACGCAGACCGACAGTTGCCAGGCGGGATTATGCAGCGGGGCCGACCCGGTAATATGCAGCCAGAGCGACCAGTGTCACGTCGCGGGTATCTGCGATCCGCAGACCGGCCAATGCCCCGATCCCGTAGCGACGGACGGCACGGCTTGCGACGACGGCGATCCGTGCATGCAAGGTGAAGTCTGCCGGGCCGGAGTGTGCGGAGGCGCAAGTCCGGTGGTCTGCGAGCCGAGTGACCAGTGTCATCTTGCGGGCGAATGCGATCCGGCAAGTGGAGCCTGTTCAAATCCCGCCGCTCCCGACGGCAAGAGTTGCGACGACGGCGATGCCTGCAGCCTGAACGAAGCCTGTCAATCGGGCGCGTGCGTCTCTACCTCGATCTTGGATTGCGACGACCAGGATCCGTGCACCAGCGGCGAGTGCGACGCCCAACAGGGCTGCCTGCATTCTCCAAAGGAATGCAAGTCCCAGGGAGGTTGCTCATGTGCGACCGACGAACGTTGGAACGGATCTGTTATAGTGGCCCTGTTGGCGCTTTTGATCGGGCTGTTCCCGAAGCGACGCCGAACAAGGAACAAGCCCTAGCACTTGCCCGAAAGATTGAAATTCTACTTTGGCCAGCGTCGGGCGGCGTGCAGGACGCGCAGGATCCAGACCGTGTTTCGGATCACCTTGTATACCGCGATGAATGGAGTTCGGTTGATGACCAACTCACGGGTCCCGTGAACCCGGCCCGGACGACCGATGTTAGGGAATTCGCAAAGGCCCTCGACGGCATCCAGGACCCGCAGCACTGTCCGCACAGCGGCCGCCGGGTTGTCTTTTCGAATAAAGGCCGCGACCGCTTCCAGGTCGCCCTCAGCCTTGAGGGTCAGTCGGATCTTCATCCCGGCTTTCCCATCGTTTTTTCAGTTCGTAAAAATCCACCCCCGTTCCCTGTTCAGCCTGCTCGACACCCTCGATAATGGCCTGGACCTGCCACTCTTGAACCACCAGGTACTCCTCGATGGCTTCGGCCGCCAGAAACGACTTGGATCGATTGGTAGCCTCGGCGAGATCACGCAAACGCCTTGCGATTGCGGGCGCTACCCGGACTGTCAATGTTTCGCTATTCATTTATGCACCTCATAAATACAAGTGCATCATATTATGTTCAAGAGGTCAAGAGGATTTGGGGATCTTGTGCGCTGCGACCCTCACCGGTGGTGCCAGCCACATAGTCAGGGCCAGTTTCAGGTGTGTCCGATTTTCGTACACGTGAGGCGCGTGAGATGAATGCCGTATTGGTGCGGGCTTCTTTGTAATCGGTGAGTTACACCTGCCTCTTGTTTCTGGCACGAGCTTCGCATGTCACTGCGACGATGCCTGTTCCCTTCAGATTTTTCGGATTGCTCTTGCTAGTTGGTCTTACAGCGGCCGGCTGTGCAACCGCCCGGAACACAGGGAGACCGCCGCTCAAGCCACCGCCGTGTTGGATCGGCTTGCTGCCCGGGATTGTCTTCGATGTGGACGGGGGAGAATCTGTCGCTTTCAGCGGCGGGGCGGAGGGCGGGATCATCTTGCGCAGGCAAAGTACTATGGGTGTCTCGCTCAGGTTGGTCTGGAAGCTTGACAGGGCTCTGGTGCCCGAAGGTTCGTTCACCTGGGAACAAGCCCGGCACAATCTTTATCTTGCCCAAAGGCGCTTGCTCGAAGACGAGCGCATGATGATCTCGGCGGCCCGCACGATCTGCCGCGAACTCGGGGCGGGGGACGCGCCCGGGTGTCCGATCGCATCCGACCTTCAGTCGCTTTTCGAACTCATCAATCCATGAGGGGTGTCCGAAAATCGGACACACCGGTGCTGCCGGCGCCAGCGGACAAAAATGCGATCTGTTGTGGTTCGCGGGGTTATGCAAACCGCCGCTGCTTGGCATGGCTGGTGCATTGGTTTGTGACCAGTGAAAAACAAGGGAGACGAAGATGCATACTGTCGGGATCGGTATTGTAGCGATTGTTCTGGCGACGGCGCGCTTGTGCAGCGCCGGCGATAGCGGCCACGAGGACGAGTTGACGCTGGATCTCGGGCTGCAAACGGCGCCGCAGCAGACGCAACCCACTTCCGCCGGCAAGAGAAGGCGGCCGCGTTGCCTGAAGAAGGAGCCCGGTGTGGCCCTGGTCGTCAGGGCGGCATGGGAAGAGGCCGGTTTGCAAGCGGCTCGCGATCGTTCACGGGAGGGAAGAGTCAGGGCCGCAAGTTGGCTGCCGCGCCTCAGTGGCGGGGTTTCGAAAGACATCGGCGGGCGCTGGGACTACCGCTACGAGGCCGGCACGTCGCCGGTCGATCAGCTGCAGCACAGCGACGGCTGGCGCTGGGATGCGAAACTGAGCTGGGATTTACCCCGGGCAATCTACAACCCCGACGAGATTAACGTGGCCCGCGAGGCGGCCCGGCGCGCCATGGACAGGATGGAAATTGCCGGCATGGTCGTGCGCTTGTATTTCGTCCGGCTGCGCCTGCTGGTGCGGGGCCTGCCGCGTCCGGGTACGGCCGAAGCCTTGAAGCTTCTCGAATCCACGGCCTCGCTGAATGCCTGGACAGCAGGTCGGTTCACGAAAAACTGGTGCGAGGTGAAGCCATGAAAAAACTAATCTTGTTGGTCTGCGCGCTGAGCGCGGGTTGCATGAGCGTCGAACCCCCGGACACCGACAGCTTGCCGCCCACCGCGGTGGAGTTCATACCGCAGGGAGACGCAACCTCGCTGGGTGCGAGCGTGGAGGTTCTCTTCTCGGAGCCCGTGCTTTTCGGACAGGGCGAGGGCAACCTGGTGATCCTGGTTCGTTCGGATCGCATTGACGGTCAACTGCTGGCCGATTTCGACAAGCCGCCACTGACCGCCAAGAACTCAGAAAGGCTGGTCACCTGCGACTCACAAGCCGATCTGGCCGGCCGGCGTATCGTGCTCAAGCCTCGCGAACAGTTGGAACCGGCGACGGCCTACACCGTGGCCGTATCGGCGGCCGTAACCGATCTGGCCGGCAACCGGCTGGTTACCGAGCTGCGCTATGACGAGCGCGGCCGGCCCACGGGAATGAACACGCACCTGCTGCACGAGTTCACAACCGAAGCCGGTGGCGTGAGGATCACCGAGATCATGGCCAACCCGGAAGGCCCCGAAAGCGAAGGCGAGTATCTCGAACTGGCCAACCTGGGCTCGGCGGCAGTCGATCTGAGGGCCTTTCGCATAGACGACAGCGGCGGGAGTGATGCCGGGGATCTGCTCTCGCCCTGCGAGCAGGGCGATTCAACACTGCTCGGACCGGGGAGCGTCGCGCTGCTCGTGGGCCAGGCCTTCGTACCTTCGAGCGACCTGCGCCCGGGAACGGCGCTGTTTTGCACCGGCCACGCCACGTTGACTCCGCACGGGCTGAGAAACGCCGGGGACGAAGTGATTGTCATCAAGGACGCCCAAGGCCAGGAGCGCGATCGTTACGGCGGCTGGGTTGATATGAGCAATCACGAGGGATGCGCGCTGATGCGCATCGATCCCGCGGCCACGGACGGAGAGGACAACTGGGCCTACCCCGAGGGAGAGCCCTGCCGCAGCCCGGGATGGATCGGAACCGGCGACTGAAGTTCTTTTCAGATCTCTATCTCGGCCAGATCACAAGCGGCCTGCGTGTCGATGCCTCGCCGGCGGCAGGCCTCCAGGGCGGCTTCGATGTCCGCCCCCGGGGGGAAGTGCGTCAGGATCAGTTTGTCGCAACGGGCAGCCTTGGCGATCGCGGCGGCGTCCTCTGGAGAAAGATGGGCCGCAGAGCCGGCCCCGCAAGGCAGGCTCGCCTCGAGCACCAGCAGGTTTGCTCTCTCGGCCAGGCGCACGACTTCGTCTCCGGGCCCACAGTCGCCTGGATAGACCAGGCTCTTGCCGGCCGCCCCTACCCTGTATCCAACACTGTGAGTGATATGCGGGACGCTTTCGCCCCTGACTTGGAAAGGCCCGATTCGTCCCCGGCCGGGCATGAGCAGCCTGGTAAGCGCAAAGCCGAGATCGGCGGGCTTGTCCCTGCCCCAGGCGAGGTGAAAAGCTATCAGTTCGTCGACGATTGCGGGCCCGGCCACGGCCAGGGGCCTGTTTCTCGATCGATTCTTTTCCAGGTCTAGAAGCAGGCCGAACTCGCCGACGTGATCGGTGTGCCTGTGAGTCAGGCAGACGCCGTCGATGGCGGCGGTGTCGTGACCGGCCCGGGCCAGCGAGCGCAGCGAACAGGGTCCGCAGTCAATCAGGATGTTGGTTCCGGCGTGGCTCAGCAGGATTGACGGTCCCATGCGTTCCGGGTCCGGCCGTATGCCGCCTGTTCCGAGAAAGGTGAGTCTCAATGGCGTGACGTGTCAAGCGTGGTTGCCGAGCAATCTGCGCACACGCTCGGCCAGATCTTCGAAGGTGAAGGGCTTGTCGATGTAGTCATCGGCGCCGATCAAGGGCGAGGTGGCATCGTTCGCCTTTTCGCCGATCCCCGTCAGCATCAGGATGCGTACTTGTTTCAGCTCACTATGATCGCGAATGTATTTGGCGACTTCCCAGCCGGAAAGCCGGGGCATCATCACGTCGAGGATGATCAGATCCGGTTTCTCGACAAGCAGCTTCTCTATGGCCTGCTCGCCGTCGTCGGCCATCAGCAGAGTGGCGCCGATCGGAAGCAAGGCGGCCTTGACCATCTTCTGGATCTCGAAGTCGTCATCGGCAACCAGTATTTTAGGCAGGGCTGATACTTTCATAACATACTCCTTGTTGGATTCAATAAGCCTATTCCGCAATAACAAGGTTGTCAAAGGGTCTGGAAAATCATGCCCCGGCCGTGGTATCTTCCCGATCGATGAGGATGACACTATCTGACAAAATGGTGCTTTTGGTCGATGACGAAGCCAGCCTGCTCCAAGGTATGTTGGCCTGGCTGGAGAAAAACGCGGCCGGCTTCGCCGTCATGGGGGCCTGTGACGGAATCCGGGCGCTCGAACTTATTGATCGCCACAAGCCGGACCTGGTTGTGACCGACATAAGGATGCCGGGTCTCAGCGGGCTGGAGCTTTTGCTTGCTTGCCGGCGCAGGTTCCCGGACGTCAAGTTCGTGATCTGCACGGCCTACGGAAGCGCCGAGTTGGAGAGAGACTCGCTCAATTCCGGCGCGCTGCGTTTCTTGCGCAAGCCGGTCGACCTGGCGGTGCTCGAAAGGACGATCGGCGAGATCCTCTCGGCGGACGCGGTTCGAGGTCAGGCGGGTTTCCTGAGCGGCATCTCCGTCGCCGGCTTCGTGCAGTTGCTTGCGGCCGAAAGGCAGACCGTCAGTTTGAGCCTGGCCGGTCCCGGACGCGAGAACGGTGTGCTGTTTTTCGACAGGGGCGAACTTATCCACGCCGAATGCGGAGAGTTGTCCGGCCAGCCTGCGGCCATGAAGCTTCTCGGCTGGGAGGCCGCCGAGATGTCCATGTTGCGTGACGGCCCCGGGGTCGGGCGCACAATCGACCGATCGTTGAACTACCTGATAATGGAAGCCATTCGTCTCAAGGACGAAGAAAATAAATAAGTATTTCTTAGAACTTGGGTACGGCCTTTAGGATGGCTTTGCCCTTCTTGATCACCACCTTGAATTCCACGCTCTTGCACTTGTAGCGCTTCATGATGTTGGGGACCTGCTTGCGCAGCGAGGAGGCGATTGCGTCCTGGGTGATGCCCCTGGTCGGCTCCCGACAGCGCCGCTTGGCCAGCAGGTAGGTGTCTGTGATGGCCTTGATCTTTTCATCGCTCAGCCCGGCCTGCCGGGATGGAGCCGGACGCCTCTTGTCTCCGGCCTCCGCGGGGCTTTTCTCCTGTGTCTGCTCTTTCGTTTTTTCCTCGATCGCTTCCTGGGCCTCGGCCTTCAGCTTTGATCGGTAGCGGGCCTTGAAAACGTCCCGGTGATAGGTACCGGCTTCCATCTGTCGCGTGATGCGGGTCCAGTAGTTCTCGTAGGTGTTCATCCGCGAGACGACCTGGTTGATCCTGAAGCGCAGGCCGGTGCTGCGGACCTTCGAGTGCCGCAACTCCTGGATTAGATTGTGCAGGCTGGTGCGTTCCATGGAAGGCTCCATGCGCTCGATGCCCTGGAAGTACTGCTCGTAGAGAGACCTCAGTCGCTCGATCCGTTTCTCGACGCCGTCCAACTGCTGCTCGAGTTCCTTGGCTTGTGGATCGAGTTGCGCCATGTCTGGTTTTTACCAGACACACGGGCCGCGCGGCAAGTAATGATGTTTTCCCGCTTCCAAAGACCCTGCCTCTTGAGCAATTGTTTTCGTCAGGCAGGCAGGAGCGTCGCCGTCCAGTATTCGACCGAGGCAAGGTAATCGCGCCACAGGTTTGGCACTTCGCCCATCTGGTGCAGCTTGAACACCACGTAGGGAATGTGAGAAGGCATCCTGGGACTCTTCCTCAGCCGCAGGCCGGCCTGCGCGGGGGTCTTGGAGCCCTTCCTGCGGTTGCAGGCGACACAGGCCAGAACGACGTTCGACCAGCAGGTTTTTCCGCCCCTGACACGCGGCACGACGTGATCGAAGGTGCAATCGCCCAGGGTTACATTACTCCGGCAATACTGACAGCGACCACTGTCGCGGAGGTAGATGTTCTGGCGCGAGAAGCGCACTCGATTCTTGCCGCGTACGAACCTTTTCATCAGCCTGACCACGGCCGGCAGGTGCACGGCCACCGAGGGCGAATGGACAACGCGATCGTACTCCTCGATCACCTCGACCTTGCCCAGCCAGAGCAGGCCGATAGCCCGGGTCCACGAAATGATGCTTATGGGTGCATAGCCCGCATCAAGCAAGAGAGTCTTCTCGCAAAACATGACATTATAATTCCTAATCCCGAAGCTGCAGGAATGCAAATTATTCTTTGATCATCTGCCGGGCAGGGTTGGAATGAAAGAGCATGAGTCGTCGGCCAGGCAGGTGTCGTCGATCCACTCCGCGCCGCCGGTTGCGAAGTAGTGTCCGATGGCATTGATGGCATAAAGATCGATGTTGAAGATCTTGCTCGGGTCTGATGGGCCGAAGCCGTGCGCGCCGCGCGGTTTGACGTACAGGAAGCGCAGTGCTCCAACGCCGCCGTCCGGCAAGGCGACCGAGAGCCTGAGCGGTTCTGCCAGGGTAGGGGCGTTGTTCCCATCGTTGCCTTCCGACAGGAAGTCGGGATCGAGCAGGATAGCGCGCTCATCATTCCAGGGAGGCCTGTCGAAGCGCTTCAGTCGCTCAAGTCCTTCAATCACCCAGTTGTCTGTGAGCACTCTATGCGGTGTCTTGCCGAAGCGCGGGTCGATATCGTCGGATCCCATGGGAATCAGGCCCGCGGCCCGCGCCTGGGCGACACCGGTCGAGATAGGAACGTTCATGTCCCCAACAGAGACTACGACGGACACCCGTGTCGAGCGTCCGACACCCGGGTAGCCTGAGTAAGTCGGCCGCAGCCAGTAGTGCGGCGCGTAGTTGACAGGATCGCCGGCGTCTAACGCGGTTTGGGCAATCTGGATGAAGCGGCGCATTTCGGGAGACTGGCGACGGACACCGAGCCCGTCGCTTAAAGAGACGAGCGGGCTTCCGGCCGGGAAGATCTCTCCCTGCCAGCTGACGTCGCGATCGAAAGTATCGGCGCTAAGGGTGATCTTGCCCGAGGCGTCGACGGCCTCCATTCGCAGCGCGTCGCCCTTGTCGCAAGGCAGGCCGGCCCGGAAGGCGAGATCTTCCCCGGCCACGCTCCACTCCTCCTCGCCGCTGTCCAGGTTGACCAGACGAATCTTGTCACCCGGCCGCAGGCCGGCCAGCGAATGGACCGGTACGCTTTTCTCGAAGCGCGCGTCGTTGACATAGAAAGCCAGCACTGCCTCTGAGCTTTGCGGATCGCGAGCGCCGATCAGCAAGGGACCCATGAAGGGCAACATGGCCATCTCGGGCACTCCGGTCTGCAGCGAGCGCAGCACGATATCGATCATGCCGCCGCCGGAAGAGATCGGCACGGCAGCCGTGATCTTGGGTTCGCAGGCCGCCGCGACGGAAGTGACTATACCGCCCAGCGATATGCCGAACAGGAAATACGGCCCGTCGGGGCCGACCAGATCGACCCGGCCGTCGCCGTCGAAGTCTCCGGCCAGACCCTTGAGATCGGGTTTGCCGTCGCCGTCGGCATCGAAAGACCAGGTGCGCCGGCCGTCGAAGGCGCTGAAGATTTGCACCAGGCGCATCACGTCGAGCGCGCCCTGGCGAACCGCGTCGCGCGAGCGAAAGGCGTCGTAGGTCCAGAAGTTGCCGGACGGATCGTTGACCCCGTCGTTGTTGACATCGATGGTGCGGTTGTCTAAGAGCGCCCGGGCCACGGGCCCGAAGCCGTGAGCCTGCAGCGTAATGTCGAAAATGTCATGCCAGTCCTCGGGCAGCACCATGCCATGCATGACCAGATCGACGCCGACGGTGGCGATCCCGAACTTGGCCAGTTGACCCGCGAAACCCAGAACCTGCATGCGGTCGCCGCCAGTGCCGTGCAGGTAAATGGCCACCGGGAAAGGAGCCGTGATTCCTTGTTCGGGGCGCTCTTTGGGTATCGCAAGCAGCCAGGGCAGCGTATCTTCCGAAACGTCGGCCTGGCCGCTTTTGGCGTTCAACTCGAAGATCCCGTCGACGCCGTGTAGCAACAGTGGGGTGCGGGCCCGGCCGAGCACCAGGTAGTCGACGTAGTCGAAAGAGTCGATCAAGGCCGCGACCACGTCTGGATTGCCCAGCATTGCGCCGCCGATGGGCTCGAGGGCCTCCAGTATGTCTTTGGCCGGCACGACGAATGGATTCACCGGCGCCGAGCCGGGATCGTCGTAGGCGTTTTCCAGGAGCGTATCCTGCCCGAACTCGTCGGCCAGCCAGGCGAACGGTCCGCTGCCGTATAGGCCCATGCGCAAGTCTTCAAGATCGCGGGTCGTCGACTGGGTGGTAAAGCTCCAGCAAAACGCCAGGTCGGAAAGACTCAACCCGCCGCCGATGTCGTCGAGGTAATCAAGCAACGGCGCGAGCGCCTCGTTCTGCCGGGCGTGATTGATATAGGCGAAGGGCGAGCGAACCGGCTCAGCCTGTGAGTCGGTCAACCGGTTGGTCAACACGACGGCATAGCCGGTCTCCTGCTCCAGGGGAACCAGGGGACGCAGGATCAAAGTGTTCGTTTCGCGCTCGTAGAACGTCATCAGGTCGTCGACCGGATCTCCATCGACAACGATGGTGTTCGGATGATCCAACACCCCGTCCCAGTCGCTGTCCTCGCCGGAATCGAGAATCCCGTTGCCGTTGAGATCTTCCTCGACCGTTTCGAACACCAGGTTGGACCCTTCGGCGCGCGGATCGTCTGGAAAATAGCGATCGGGTCTTTCCAGCACGTAGGGATAGGCGCCGCCCCCGACGTCGAGCGGCACCAGCGAGCCGTCTTTCAAGTTGACCAGGAATACGGCGTCATCGGACATGTCGCCGTCAGGTCCGTGGCGTCTGATGATGTTGTCAAGATCCAGCCCGGCAGTGAAACGCACACTGATAGGCGCGAAAGTGGAAAAACCGGTCAGATTGTCCAGGCGTGAGCGAAACTTGCTTTCCACGTCGCTCGAGGCAATCAATGAGGCATTGACCCTCAGGCCGGTGGGTGAGGAAGAATCCGGACGGGTGGCCAGATCACTTGGAAACGGGATTTCCGGCAAGGGACGCTCATCCAGGTCGAAGACAATCTGCGGTCCGCCGCCCGGCGGAGTCGGTGCCAGACCCGGTTGCGGATCCATGCAGCCCGGGAACAACAGCAGTACAGCCACGCAAGCTCCACACCCGACCGGCCTCATTGCTAAACTCCCAACGTGAAATTCGCAACCATTGCATCATAACCGGTTTCCGCCCCAAAACCCAGACCTACTGAAACAGGAAGAACAAGCCGCACCTATCTCGTCTGCATCACTCGCCACACACCGTTTACTCTTTGTCAGACACGCTCAACGAAAGGATTTATCCCGGTTTCTCCTCCACGCCACCCAGGCCGGAGGACGACAGCTTCGAGCTCACCAGGCGATTCAGGCTCACGTTGGACTCCGCCGCCTCCATCACTAGGCTGCGGTGCACCTCGGGCGGGATGCGAACCTTGAAAACGCCGCTGTATCTCCTGGTCACCAGCGGCTCGGGAACGCTCTCGCCTCTTTTCAGCTTGTCCGCTACCACGTCCGATACCACCGCGCGGATTCCCTTGAGCGCCGCTTCGGGCTTGGGGGCTAGCCAGCTCAATAGCGGGAACTCCGCGCACAAGCCGACGAACTCCCGGTCTTCTTCGTGCCAATGGATGCGATAGGTGTACTTGTCCGCGTAGTCGTGCGAACTGGCCTTTGATTTCGTTTTCCTTTTATCTGCTTGTCAAGACGGGTATCCAACTATTCGGGTGGCACCTATCCGGGGCGGCGGAGATGTTCCCCGGCGACGAGGCATGTGCCGCCTACTTGGAGCAGCTGCGCTGGTCGAGCGGATTCGTCTGCCCGGCGTGTGGAGCAACTGCAGAACCGTGGCGCCAGACGCGGGGCCGGCTGGTATGCCGAGATTGCCGCCATCAAGCGTCAGTCAGCGGTGGGACGATTCTCGACAAGACGCGAACACCGCTGAGGACTTGGTTCGAGGCAGCCTGGCACGTAGCCACAGCTAAGAACGGCCTTTCATCCAAGACCCTGGAACGTACACTGGGCATCAGTTACCGGACGGCGTGGACGATGCTGCAGCGCTACCGCGTGGCGATGGTGCGTAGTGATCGTGAACGGTTGTCGGGCGTGGTGGAGGTCGACGAGACCCTTGTGGGTGGCGTCAAGCGCGGAGGAAAACGCGGACGTGGCACCAGTAAGTCCATCGTCGTGATAGCCGTCGAAGTCAAGGAGCCCAAAGGGTTCGGGCGGGTTCGGATGCGCCACATTCCTGATGCATCAGGCACCAGTCTGGTGCCGTTCGTCTGCGACGTGGTGGCCCCCGGCACGGAGGTACCCACCAGGGCTCGATCGTTCCCGCACACCTACAATCCTACTTGGAGGAATTCACCTTCCGGTTCAACCGCCGTACTTCGCGCAGCCGTGGGCTCGTCTTCCGCCGGCTCATCGAACAGGCCGTCGCTACCGGTCCTGTCACCGAGGCTGAAGTCACCCACGGCTACGATTGGTGACACCACAAGATGTAGGGGGTGGAGGAGCTAACTGACTACCCCCGTTTAGGCAAATACGTCCCCCATTCTGTCCTTGACGGAAAACGATGGTCGGTGATAGGTAGAGATGGTGGAAGGGATAGACTTCCCGAAAAGGACTTCATGTCTGACTGGGAACGATTTCCAAACGCACCGATCGTGGAAGCTCTTCTGGATATCAGGGCAAAGCTTCCCGATGACGTAACCCTGGAGAAGCTGGCCGAGTTCCAGGAGCCCATCAAGGAGAAGTACCCGGAAAGGCGAGAAAGACACCCCTGGCAGACCGGGATTCAATTCAAACCGGGAGCTTCCCCGTCGATGATTGACCAGTCCGGAGGCCCTGATGGGTACCTGTTTGTCACCGCCGACGGCCGCCAGATCGTGCAGGTCAGAAAAGACGGGTTCACGTTCAGCTGGCTGAAGCCATATGATCGCTGGGACTCCCTCCGCGACGAAGCAAGGGTACATTGGGAAAGTTTCCTGCGTTCTTTCGGCCCGGAAGACGTGTCCAGGATTGCAATCAGGTACATCAACCGGATCGAAATCCCGCTTCCAATGAAGGACTTCAAGGAATACATACTCACCGTGCCCGAGATCGCTCCCGGCATACCGGACAAGTTGCGGGGATTTTTTCTCCGCCTGGTAATACCCCACGACGATCTGGACTGTGTGGCCATCGTGACCGAGACGATAGAACCTCCCAGGGAGAATGCACTGCCCTTGATATTCGATGTGGACATATACCGAGAGCAGGCATTCGACCCGGACGACGAGGAGATGTGGACAGCTTTCGGTCATCTACAGGAATTCAAGAACGAGGTCTTCTTCAAGAGCATCACCGAAAAGACGAAGGAGCTCTTCAGATGAACTACGCGATGGCGGATACGCCCACCCCGGCGGGCTTGTTGCGCGAGGAACCCTACCTGGACGCTGGTCGTTCAGGAACGGAGGATCCGAAGGCAATCATCTTCAGTAAAATCAGGGAACTCAGGGCGCACTATCATGAGCCGGTCAGCAGGAGCCAGGGAGTGACGGTGGCCGAGAGGTTCGGACGTCTTTCCTGGGAATGGAAAAGCTCCGTGAAGTATTTGTCTTCCATGAACGAGATTGTGCTGCATCCCGCCTACCAGAAGATCATCGGCATGGGAAACGACGTTCTGCCTTTCATCCTCCGAGAGCTTGAGGAAAGCCTTCATCACTGGTTCTGGGCGCTCAGGTCGATCACCGGCGTGGATCCAGTTCCTCCAGAAAGCAGAGGCATGCCAAAGGAAATGGCCCGGGCCTGGCTTGAATGGGCAAAGGGCCAGGGAATCCGATGGTAGATGAACCCTTCCCGCGTCTCATCACAGAACCCCACGCCGTAACCAGCCAAGCATCGGCCGCGTATAACTGTATCGCGTGGGCCGCGGGGGAAACCGATTCGTGGTGGTGGCCGATCCCCTGTCACTCGACAGTATTCCATCCGCACATGATTCCAGCCTGTTGGAGAGTCACCAATGCCCTCGGCATGCACCCAGGCCTTGACGGTGCCCCGGTTGCCGCCGAGAATCACACTATGATGAACTCGGTCAAGAAATGGCTCTCCATCGGTCTCCAGACCCTGTGTTCATCCCTGCTATGGTTGATCAAATAAACGTGTTTCGCACAGTCTCCGAAGCCAAGAAAACGGAGCAAGTAACCGAGGATGAGAATATTGCAATCATTAAGAGAGGAAATATTATTGTGCTATGTAATCCCGAGCTAATTTCTGGATGTTGGCGTCTGAGATCTTCTCGGCAAGTCCGATTGCCTGTTCCTTCTTACCGGCCCTGGCAAGTGACTCAACAATACCACATAAAGCTCTTGCCTTAACTCCTTCGTCATGGATGGAGTTGGCAACATGGATCGCCTGGTCATGCAGGCCTGCCTTGTTGAAAGCTAATATGGTGTTGTTCAACGCCCAGGGCTTGAATACATCACTGAAAGAATCAGTAACATCAAGCATTTTTCCAACAAGTTGTTCAACCTGCTTCGGCTTCAGTGTCGAACAAGCTGTCGCTACGAACAACATCACATCGCTTCTATGTTGCTCATTGGATATGGATTGGACTTCATTTACTGTTTGCTCAAAAATCTGTACAGCACGATCGTGCTGATCTGCTTCGGTAAGTGCCTTGACAATGCCACAAAGTGCCCTGACCTTATACTGTGGCGTGTCGATGGAAGCGAGCTCAAGGGCACGATCGAATTGCCCTGCTTCGGCAAGCGCACTCACCACATGGATTCGTAGCTCCCCCTCTAAGTTTTCATTCGATAATTTTCCGACAGCATCTAGAGCTTCTTCACAGATTTTAACAGATCTATTGTTGTCACCTGCAAAAACCAGCACCTTTGCAATATCGCACCTGGCTTTTGCCCATTCGAATGGCTTACAGGCATCGGACAAAACGAGTGCTTGTTCAGCGATCTCTATGGAACGATTGTTTTGACCGAATTCAGCAAGTACAATGCCGATATGGCACAATGTGTCTATTTTCTCGAGTACACCTTGGGGATCCGAGACAGAGTTGGCAATATCGAGTGCATGTTCGATTACTTGGGCGGCGCTGTTGTGTTGCAGATTGGAAAAGCGGATATCCCTGGTGACATCGGATAAAGCCGAAAGTTTGTCGTACCCATCCGAAATTGATTCGACCGTTGCCAGTGACTGTTTGAAAACTTGGATCGATCGGTCTTGTTGTTCGGATTTGGCAAGTTGCTCCGCGATTTCACACAAGGCTTCTACCCTGTTGAGGGGATTCTTCTTTCGTTTGGCGCTTTTTATCTTCTTGTCCCAAGGATCAATGACTTTTTTCTTCGCCTTTTTTTTCATCATGCCACTTGACCTCCTGTATGAACCG
>CAZXHT010000086.1:0-26836 GCA_964640665.1 uncultured Myxococcales bacterium | reverse complement strand
GCGGTTGAGGTATACAGATATAAACAGAAGAAAAGGGGACGGGGTATCTTTTTTAGGTCCCGATTGATACACTTATAGTTGTAATGCTCGACATTCGTGAAAAGTCAGGGGTGGCCTTCCGATACGTCTATCTGTTTCTGATGGTTATTGCAGTTGCGTCTTGTTCCAGATACGCGGGTACTCCCGGCGAAAATGATGGGCTCGATGCCGGCGATATTCGTGATGGATTTGATGCCAGCGATATTCACGATGGGTTTGACGCAGGCGATATTCGTGATGGGTCTGATGCCGAAGAGATGAACGATGCCGGAGGGGGCGACTTTGAATGCATTCCGTCTGTGGAGCTGAGCGTTATTCCCAGCGATCATACCGATAGAGTACTACTTCAGGCGCAGGTTTTTGAGGGTGAAGGCATCAAAGTCGGCGAGGGAGTGGAAGTCGACTTCACGACAGACCTGGGCCGTTTCCTGGAGTCGGAATCACTTATGTATATAACCCACACAGACGAAAACGGTGTCGCCTTCGCCACTTTCCTCAATACGGTTGGACAAGTTTGCGCTGACGCCAATGTCGCAGCGGGCGTATATCTCTGCAACAAGAATGCATACGACGATATAGAGCTTAACGTTCGTCCGCTTGGCTATATCATGTTTGTCTCTGCTGTCCCGGAAGATGACAGGGGAGCAATTGTAACATTCGTAGTCGGGGATGCCGATGATAACCCATGGCCGAACGTACTTGTGACATTCACGTCGCCTGCGCCTGGCGTAAATCTTTTTCCCACAACCGATAGATCGGACGAAAACGGAGAGGTACAGACCAGCGTGAATAAAGGAAATGGCTCGACAACGATGGTCTTAACCGCAACCGCCCAGTTGGGCTGCATTACCGTTTCAGCAGAATCCCCACCAATTTGAAATAATGTGAAAAAAGGCCGCGCCGGCGCCGGAAAACGTGCCATGCATTTCGTATTCAAAGCTACAGTTTTCACCCAAAACCAGCGAGTAAATTGCAGAAAACCCCATGCCTACTGGGCTTCATGTCAAAAACCGCATTTTTGTTATAGGGAACTTCAGTCTAGTGTGAATTTCAGAGCACCTGCCGACCCGGGGCGTTGGGTCGGCGGGCCCCTGGTGCGGGAGCCACATCTTGGCGATTGTGCTGGATGCCGCCGAGGGCAGCGCCAAGACATGGCCGAGGTAAAACCAAGTCGGAGGACGAGCGACTCAGCTAGGCGTCGGCGGATCGACGTGGACCGTCTCCGGCTGGATCCCTTGATTGTCGGCGTTGGCGGTATCTGTGGCGTACCACTCGGCCTTGCCGCAACCCTTGCAGACCGAGAGGATGAGGTAGGGGCTGTAAGCGCCCGACCCAGTCCGGGAGCCGAGTTTGATGCTTACTTGTGGCCAGACAAAGTAGTCGCCACCCCCGCACTTCTCACAGAGGCCAAGCCGCTCACCGACCGGCTTCGGCTTGTCCGCCTCGCTCTTGGCCTCCAGCCGGGCGAGGACCTGCTGGGCTTCGGCTTCGAGGTTAGGTGGGATCTTCCCTGCTCCCTCCGCGAGGGTGTGGGTGATAACATTGGCCACTTCGCCAAGTTCGTGCCGAGCCCCATCCTTCAACTTGAAGTTGGCATGGTCGATGAACGTGCGAAGGTCCTTTGCGTGCTTGTCTCCGAAGAATCCCATAGCGACAAATTATCCCAGCCAAGCCGCAATGTCAAGCGGCGGTCCCCGGCCAGCAGGTTTGATCCGGCTTTTCGTTTCGGAATGAGGACTTACATGATCCGAGGTCGATCATGGCGTTTTCCCGCGCTCGGTGTTGGCTCCAGGCGAGACCATGGTCTTTCCGCCAAAAACGGTCACTAATTGCGGTAATATGTAACGACCAACGAGGAAGGGCCAGTTCAGCTGGTCACTTTTACCATCTGTCCTTCAAAATTGCCTACTTCAAGAACCTTCGTAATTGTTTTGAACAGTTGCCGCCAGCTCATTGGCTCGCGTCGGGTTCCGGCTTCACTCTTGCGCCGAAGTCTTCGCTTCCTCAAATACTGCACAACGTTGTATGCCATCAGCCGCAACACGCCCAGAGCCCACACTGTGTTCCCCTTCCCGAAATTCTTGACAGTTAGAGAGGAACAAGAGGGAACAAGAGGGACGTTGTTGCATTAGTTGCATTAATCGATCAACGTGTCCACATCCCAACCCAGTTCTCGGAGTTCCTTTTCTCCCTTTGCCATGCTTCGAGATACGGTGGCAGGTGAAACTCCCAGGTTCGCCGCCAATTTCCTGCCAGCCCATCCCAGATAGCGCCCGGCCACGTACGCCACGATGACACGCGCCCGAACGATTCGCTTGGCCCGGCTGCCCATGCGTAGACTCACGGGGGAAAGATTGAGACGTTTGCACACCTTGTCTTGCAGTCTGGCGAATTTCTCTGCTTTTTCTGATTCACTCCATACCAGTGGTTGGTCGGGGCTCTCAGCCTTCTCCAGCATGGCTTCGACAAACTGCCCGTCGCCCAGGATGCGCTCGTCGTACATCTGCCGTTCGCCTTTGGGTAATCGCTTCAGCTGCTCGATTCCCCCGGCGGAACGAACCAGACCACCGCCCTTGAACAGGTGTTCTTCGTTCTTGGCGGCTTCAAGATCCGACATGAAGGAGACTAGGTGCTTTCGCGCGCTGCCCACTTGTCGGCCGAATTGGCCCAGGATCTCATCAATGTCCTGAAAAGCATGTTTTGCGAACCCCATCAGCGCAGCATGGCCTGACCATGGGTATCGTGCCAGTGCGGCAACCGATCGCACCAAGCCGGCCCGCAGAGGATTGAGATGAATGTACCGCACCAAACTGAGCAGATATGCGTCGTCATCGACCACAGTCGACTTGTATCGGTTCTGAAACAGGTGGCCATCGCGCCTATATCGGCGGTTGAATGCTACCGCATAGCCGGTCATCAAGCGGCGCATGACGGATGCCAGCTTCTCTTTGCCGGTTCGAATGGCAAGGTGAAAGTGATTCGGGATCAGTGCCCACCCATACACAAAGGCTCGGTCGCCTCGGGTGGCAATCTCGAGTCGTTGAAGAAAATCCTCGCGATCGTTGTCTGTTCGAAAGATTTTTCTGCGCTCAATTCCACGAGCACGAACGTGATGAACAACTCCAGTCGCGTCGAGTCTGGGTCCGCGTGGCATGGGAAGAGGATATCTCGATACGCTTCAAACATCAATGCAATTAATGCAACTACGTCCCCTTATTCCCTCGCTCAGGCTCAGGCGCATGTAATCGATGGCTAAATAAACCAAGACCCTTAACGTTCGATGCGCTCGAGTCCCCGGCGCGCTTCGATCGCGTAGGTCGGGTAGTCTGTAATAATCCGTTCGTAGGTTGCGCGCGCCTGTGTGAAGCGGCCCAGGCGCACCTGGCAGGAGGCTTCGTCCAGCAGGGCCGGAGCCGCCATGGCATGTCGCGGCGAGGCGCTTGTGGCCTTTTCGACGGCCCGGATCGCTTCTGCGCAACTGCCCATCAAAAACAATGTCTTCGCCAGGCGATAACGGCAGGTCGGCAGGCGGGCATCGCCCGGAAATTTCTTCATGAAGGCGCGGAAATTGGACAACGCCTCCCGGTAGCGCTTGGCTGCGAGATATTCTTCGGCGGCCACGTAGAGATCCTTTTGCCCGGCCTTCTTGGCGACAGGGGTCTTCTCCTCGGACCGCCGCGATGCAGTCGTTGCAACGGGCTCTGTCGCGGGGCGCTCCTGCTCTGTATAACCGGCGCTGACATCATCGACCGTGGTCGCGGCCTCGGCGAGCTTGCGCTTCGGTCGCTGAGCCTTCTCGTCTTTCGTTTCCCTGTCTTCCGATCGCTCTGCGGGAGGCGGTTTGGCGAAGTCGCGTGTCGGCTTGTCCGCCCTGTCGTCGTTTGCCGAGAGAGCCCCGCCCACGACGGCCGGAGCGCCTGCGGCCCCTCTCTTCGACCAGGCTCCTTGCCATTCTTCTTTCGCGGGCGACCCGGCCCGTGAGCCGTCCTGGCCTGCCAGATCCAACTTGCCTTCGCCGGGCGGGTAATAATTTGCTACACCCCGGGCGCCAGTCCCGGTCTTGTTTTCGGCTACCGCGGTCGGCCTTCTCTTGACGCTTTTTTTGTACTTGCGCCCGGCGGCGGCCGGTCTGGACCGGGCTTGCTTGAAAACGTCCGGCGCTTTTTCTCGTCCTGCCTGTTCCGCATCGCGGTCAGCCTGTGTACCTGTCGCGGGGCCGGATAAAGCGGGCGCCGCTTGCTTGCGCGCAAGCTCTTCTGAAGCGACAGTCTCGAGCTGCCGGGTGCTCTTGACGGTGATGTTTTTTTCGCCGGGGGCCGACGCCGGCAAGATGCTTACGGCCTTGGGTTGAAACTCGGACGATTCCTTCCGGCTGAACTGAACCGATATCCCCACGGTTATCACCAATCCCGCAAGCACCGCCGCCGCGGCGACGGGGCTCAGCACCAACCTGCGCCACAGCGATTGGCGCGGGCTTTCTTGTTCGTCGGCCGCCCGGGCCAAGTGCATTATGCGCCGGCTTACTCGTTCAGAAACTTCTTCGACCTTCTCGCCGCGGACGATGTCGAGCACGGCGCGCAGCTTGCTGACTTCCTCGGCGTGGGTCGCGCAACCCGCCAGGTGTTCTTCGAAAGCCGCACGCAAGACAGGCGTCAACTCGCCGTACAGAAAATCGACCAGCAGTTCGTCCGCCCGTTGGCAACTCATTTTTTCTTCGGCCTTCATCAGAGTTCAACTCCCTGCGCAACCAGGCTGGTTCTGAGATTCTGCAGGGCGTAGCGCATGCGGCTCTTTACCGTGTTCAGCGGTGCATCCACGATGGCCGCGATCTCGTCGAAGGGCAGGCCGGACTCCTCGCGCATCAGAAACACCTCGCGTTGTTCCGGGCGTAACTCTTCCACTGCCCGGGCGATGTGATCTCTGAGTCTGATCTCATGGGCCTGCTTATCCGGCGGCACTGCCTTGGAGTCGATACGATCCATCAGGGCCACCTCGGACTCGGAGCCCGGTTTACGGGGCTGGTCGAGAGAGGCCGCGTTGCGATGGCGCATCTTGCGCAGGTGATCGATGCACAGGTTGCGGGCGATGGTGTAGAGCCAGGTGGTGAACTTCGAGCGCTGCTGGAACGAGTCCTTCTTGGCCACCACCCGTAAAAAGACATCCTGGAGCAGATCCTCGGCTGTTTCGCGATTGCGCGTGAAGCGCAGGATGAAACGAAAAACCCCGTTGCGATGTCGCGCGAAGAGAATCTCGAAGGCGTGCAGGCGCCCTTTCTGGAAGCGGGCCATGAGTTTTTCATCGGCTAGCTTCTCCAAAACGGCTCCGGCGGCTCCATTACCGGCGGGCCACTGGATACTGACGTCTATAGTGGCCAGACGGTCTGCAAGGTGAATAACACCTAAAAGTGCAAGGTTTTCGGACGGTAAGCAAGTTACCACAGCCCGGCTTCCCGATCACGTTTTTTCTGTCGCACTCGATCCTTATAGGCGTCCGGCTGGCCCGGCGGCGCCGCGCCGGACGTAAGCTCGCCGCAGTTTGGCGAGCAGTTCTTCACGGCGCCGGTAGAGCCGCCTGAGTGGGCGTCTCTTGGCATTTGCCAGGATGTAGGCCGAAAGCAGCGGTAAAGCCAAAGTCGTATCGGAATAACAGACCACCGCGTCAGGCAGACTGTCGGGATCCACCTTGCCCCAGCTGACCGCCTCGGACGGGGTGGCCCCGCTGAGTCCGCCGGTATCGGGCCGGGCATCCGTAATTTGAATGAAGTAGTCGTGCCCGCGTTCGGACAGGCCCAGGATCTCCTGCAGCTGTGGCTCTGTCTGCAGCAGGAAGTTCTTGGGGCTGCCGCCTCCCAGGATCAGCACCGCGCTCTTTCCGCGCCCGCGCGTGGCGGCGTAGACGATGGCGGCGGTCTCGTTGACGTCGGCCGAGACATCTATCTGTGGCCCGGCATCCTGTAAGTCGAGCGCTGCCAGGTTCATCCCGATGGTGCTGTCTCCAGGCGACGAAGTGTAGATTGGCACCTCGGCGGCGTGGGCCGCCGAGAGCAGCCCGGGATAAGGGCGGGAAAGGTTTTTCTCGGCGGCGGAAACCGCTGCGCCCATGCGGTAGTGCAACTCTGCAGAACTCATCCGTCCCTGGAAAGCCTCGGAGGAAAGCAGCTCGTGACAGAAACGATCGGTAGACAGCAAGACGTCGAAGTCAAAAACGATATCGTAGATGCGCACGATGTTGCGTCTTTTCAGCTCGCGATCGTCCTGCCGTGGATGTGCGCGGTGCAACGGCAGCCCCAGCGAGTAATGAATATCGTGGTAGAGATTGGCCCCGGTGGAGACGATGTAGTCCACGAATCCGGCCCGAATGAGGGGCGCCAGAACCGAGGTGCCCATGCCGGCCGGCGTCAAGGCGCCGCTTATCGAAAGGCCGACAAAAACATCCGGCTTGAGAATCTTCTCGACCATAAGCCGGCAGGCCTCACGCAGGCGGGCACCGTTGTAGGCGACCAGGTATTCATCCACCAGGCGACTTACCGATATCCTGGCCGGCATGGGACTGGGTTCTATGCGTTGGCCCTTGATCTTCATTGTGCCTCCTTGCCGAATAACATGGATGGCATTTTTTCACGAATGAAGAGACCTGGCAACCGGCCGGCTAACCGAATTGACCCTTCGGCGCGCGGCTGGTAGATTGGATCCAGATCGACTTCAGGAGAGAGCCTATGCCGGTGGCAAGATTGATCCTCGCGGGTGGATTGTCTTTCGGGCTGGGACTTGCGGGCTGCGGGGCGGGTGACGGCAACGGCCAGGATCTCGGCCCCTACGCCGGCCGCTTTTCGCTGACCGAGACCTTCAGTCATCAGGACGGCTCGAGTTGCCCGCCGCCGGCTCAGCCCTATGAAAACGAAGTGGAGATATTGATCGACAAGAGCGATTTCGAGGCCCGCTTCGATACCCGCTGGGCGACGCTTTACGGCGAGATACACGCCGATCTGAGTTTCCGGGCCGTTGATAACAACAACGATCCCAGCCAGACTTTCGAGACAACCGGCAAGTACATAGACGAGAACGGGTTTGGCGGCTCGATCAAGGAAGTTTGGCAGGGATGCACTCGCTGGACGGATCTGCTGGGCGAACGGATAGTCCAGGAATGAACCGGCGCTGGAGGGGCTTATGAAGCTTTGGAGTATTTACACAGCGGCAGTATTGTTGAGCCTGACGGGCGCGGCCTGCGTTGGGGGCTGGGTCGAGGAAAGCTCGCCAAGCTCCGAGGATCTCTACGCCGTGTTCGGCGTGTCTTCGGGAGATATCTTCGCGGTGGGCACCGGGGGAACCGTATTGAGACGGCAAAACGCCAGGTGGCGGGCGCTGGATTCCGGCACCAGCGAGGATCTGTACGGGGTATGGGGAACGGCCGACGACCACGTCGTGGTTGTCGGAGAAAACTGCGCCGCTCTCGAGTATGACGGGCCCGTGGAACCGCCGGAGGAGGGAGAACCGCCGCCGGATCTGCATGCGTTGAACGTCTCTACCTGCGGCAACTTCCGCGATCTGGACGGCGACATAGATTCCGGCGGGGCCTTTGTCGTTGGAGAGCGCACCGCCTCCCAGTGGTACGGCGGCGGCGGTCTTTCTAGCGGCCGGGATTTCAGCGAGCGCATGCAAGGCGTCAGCATGGAAGTCAACGACGAAATCCACGCCTGCGGCGACGAGGGCGCTTATTATCGCAAGCACGACGGGAGTTGGGCGCTGACAAGCGTGACCGTATGCGGCGTGGAACTGGTCGACGGCGAGTGCCCCGAGGGGCACGAGGCCAGTCCCGTCCTTTGGGATGTCTGGGCCGGCGCCCAGGGAAAAGGCGCCGTGGTGGGTTCTTCCGGAGGGGTGTGGCGTCTGCCGCCTCCCGCCGAGGGAAAATGGGCGACCGAGTCAACGGGTTTCGATGCGGATCTCATGGCCGTCCACGGCTACACAGACACTGCATCGGCAAAAGCCACCATGTACGCGGCCGGTAAAAATGGCGTCATGATCCGAATCACCCCCGAAAAAGTTTCCCGCGAGTCGCCCGGAACGCACGCCGATCTCTACGGCGTCTGGGTGTCCCAGGATGGCTCGGAAGTCTACGCCGTGGGCCAGGCGGGAACCATCGTCCACCTCAGCAGGTAGTTAATAATCCACTCAGGGATTGGTGCAGGTCAGCGTTCCGGGGAAGCTGCCTAGAGAGCCCATGTCGAGCGTCCCGGCGGTGCAGTTCATCACGCCCCCGGGGCAATCGCTTGCCAGGCCGCAGAGTTGCGTGCAGTAGGAGGATGCCCCCGAGCCGTAGCAGATTCCGTGAGAGCAGTCATCGTAGCCCACACCGCAGGGCCCGCCACCGGTCGGGGTGTTGTTGCCGGTCGGGGGAACCCCGCAAAAGCCCTGAACCGCGGATGAGTCCACCAGCACCGCCGGGTAGCACTGCATGCCGTTCGGGCAATCGGGATCGCCGGCACAGGCAATCCGGCACTGGCCGATGAAATCGTAGAACGGCTGGGGCTGGCAGGCTTTCTCGGGGGCGGGCGGGTTGACCTGCGAGCAAGCGTAGCCGGGTTGGCACTGCCCGTCGTCGGTGCAGGTGGGGCCGAGGCAATGAGCGCTCTGGCAACTGTATCCAACCGGGCACTGCTCGTCGCGGCCGCAGTCTCCCGGGCCGACGAACTCCCAGGCGAATACGCAGGCGGTGTCGTGGGCCAGGTATTGAGTGCTGCAATCTCCCGGCGCCGAGCAGATCTCGGTGCACAGGTCGGTGTACCGGGAGCACAATCCGTTGGCGCAGGTGGAGGACGAACAGTCCTCGCCGGGAGCCGCGCCCGGATCGTGCGGCGGGCGGCACTCTGTAACTATCGAAAGCTGATCGTCCGCCTCGTGATAGGTGCAGACCCCATCGGGGGCGCAGTCGGCGTCGGAACCGCAGCCGGCATAATCGCGCGCGTAGTAGTCCTTGCTGGGGCCGACGACACAACGATAACCCGCAGGCCACGTGGCGGGATCTGAAGCCGCATCGCACTCGGCGCTGCAATAACGTTCGAATGAGTCTCCGGCGCAAATCCGGCCCGGGCAGTCGAGGTAGCTGTTGCACGGTTCTCCGAAGCCGGCGCAAGCCGTGCCGCTGCCGTTGTCCTCGTCTATCTGTTCGTCGCAGTCGTTATCGATGCCGTCGCACACCTCGGCCGCAGGCGGGTTGCCGCCTGTGCACTGACAATCAACCAACCCGTCGTCAACCTGCCCGTTGCAGTCGTCGTCTGTGTCGTTACACGCCTCGGCCGCGGGCGGATTGCCGCCCGTACAGCCGCAGCCTGTCAGCCCGTCGTCGACCTGTCCGTTGCAATCGTCGTCCGTGTTGTTGCACGTCTCGGCCGCTGGCGGGTTGCCGCCCGTGCATCCGCAGCCCGTCAAACCGTCGTCGACTTGTCCGTTGCAATCGTCGTCTGTATTGTTGCAGGTCTCGGCCACAGGTGGGTTGCCGCCCGTGCATCCGCAGCCTGTCAGCCCGTCGTCGACTTGTCCGTCGCAATCATCGTCGATGTTGTTGCACGTCTCGCCCGAGGGAACATTGCCTCCGGTGCAGCCGCAGTCGGTCAAGCCCTCGTCTGTGTCGCCGTCGCAATCATCGTCTGCGTTGTTGCAGCTTTCTGTCAGATTGACGGGATCCTCGTTGACACACTCCGTCCCGCCGCCGTCGGATGTGCAGGTCGTGGTTCCGTTCACGCACTGATCGTCGTCGTCACCGTCGCAGGGCAGGCCCGTACCGAAGTCTTCGTCGACCTGCTCATCGCAGTCGTCGTCGATTCCGTTGCAGGCTTCGGCTACAGGCGGGCCGCCGCTGCAGCCGCAGTTCGGAATCCCGTCGTCGATCTGTCCGTTGCAGTTATCGTCGATATTGTTGCAGGTCTCGCTGCCGGGGGCGTTGCCGCCGGTGCAAGCACAGCTCGTCAGCCCCTCGTCGGTCTCGCCGTCGCAATCGTCGTCTGTGTTGTTGCAGCTCTCGGTCAGATCGGTCGGATTTTCATTGACGCATTCCGTTCCGCTGCCGTCGGATGTGCAAGTCGTGGTTCCGTTCGCGCAGCGGTCGGCATCGTCGCCGTCGCAGGCATCGCCGAGCGAGAAACCCTCGTCGGTCCGGCCGTCGCAGTCGTCGTCGACTCCGTTGCAGATCTCATCACCCCGCGGCTCGCAAGGAACGATAGCGCTGGAACAAGCCAGCAGGCCGGCAACCAGCACAATGGCCAATGTGCATGATATCAAGGTTTTCTTATCCATGACGATCCTCCTCTGGGAGAACATCCTTGATACTAGCGCAAAATGGCCTTATTCACTGCCCTTTTTTTCCTCGGGTTGCTCGCCTGCGGGAATGTCCTCTTCTTCGGTGCCCTCCGGAGGCCCCGCGGGTGAAATCAGCGGGCTTTGATCCTCACCGTCCAGTGGTAGTACCTCGATCTGTTCTTCCACTTGCAGGTTGGCGTCTGCCCGCGCGATGGCCGTGGCCAACCTGTCGATAATGCGGCTGGCCTGGTAGCCCTCGCAAAAAAAATCGTTGACGATTATGGCGAAGGCGTAAACCCGATCCCCGCGCGTATTGATGTACCCGGCTAAAGCGCGGACGTTGTGCAGCCCGCCCGTTTTCAGGCGCATGGTTCTCACCAGGGCCGGCTGGATGAAACGTCCGGCGACCGTACCGTCGGCCCCGGCCACGGCCAGGCTGGCTAAAAAATCGGGCCTGACATCGAAACGGCGCCACATGTAGCGCAACAACTCGACGATCTGGGATGCGCTGACCCGGTTGACGTCGTTGAGACCCGACCCGTTGTGCAACACGTAGCTGCCGGCCGGGATACCGACTTCCTCGGCTAAAAAGGCATTCATCACCTGCTGGCCCCTGTACCAGGTTCCGGGCACGCCCAAAAACTCGGCTCCCAGGGTCTTGAATATCTGCTCGGCCATGAAATTCTGACTGCGCTTGTTGACCTTGCGAACCAGTTCTCCGAGGGCCGGGGAGCGCAGTGTGTAGATCAACTCGGCCGAGTGCGGCACCGCGCCGCGCCGCACGCTGCGCCGGGTTCGGATGCCCAATTGTCCGAGCGCCTCGCGAAAACTGTAACCGGTATAGCGCGTGGGATTGTAAATTCGCAGGTAGCGGCGACTGCCGGGAAAATCGGGAAAGACGTGTCCGCGCGCCGTGACCCTGGTTCGTCGTCCAAAGTTCTCCGTCTCGATTCGCACCCGGGCATAGCCGCGCCTGGTAACGACATGGTTCACCAGGCGAAAGTGATCGGAATCGGGCATCAGTTCGACCCGGGCCTTTTGTCCGGCTTGTGCGCCTGGAAACACAAGTACCCGGATGGTGTTGAAATCCAGGCTCAGGGCGCTCACCGGAGCCTGGTAGGCCCGTGAACTGTCATCCTGGCTCCAGCCGGGTCCGTCCCTGATATCATCGAAGAAGGAGTCGTCCACGATGATAGGGCCGTCGATCTTCTTGATGTCCAGGGCCTGCAGTTCGAGAGCCAGGTAGTGCAGGCGCTGGTCGATCAGAAAGGGATCGCCGTAGCCCTTAAGGTATAGCGGCCCCTTGATGATACCCTCCTGTGGTTCGTTGCGGGCGTAGATTTCCGTCTTGAATCGATAGTCCGGGTGCAGCAGGCACAGGCCGGCGGCCGTGGTGAAGGTCTTGGTGACCGAGGCCGGATTGAGGAGCAAGTTCGGGTTGTGAGCGAAGAGGGTTTTGCCGCTGGCCAGGTCGTCCACCCTGACCCCCAGGCGCGCCCCGGAGAGACGGGGATCGGCCAGCGCCCGTTTCAGATAATCCAAAAGCGGCATGAACTGCAAGCCGACCACGCTGGAGCGTTCGTCGGCCGCGCGCGCGGGCGCAACGTACAGTGCCAGGATTACCCCGGCCAGAAAGAATCGCAACGCGTTGCCCTGAATGAAATTCATCATGCCCGCCAGCAAGAAAGGCTAGCACACGGACAGGATGGACTCAACAGAATGAGCGACATTCTCACGGTTTGACGCTTGCCGGGCATTCTTGAGAAGATGTTTGCAATGCGATCTGAGAAAACCTCTGAACTGGTTGCGCGTCTCTTCATCGCCGGGTTCGAACCCGGGACGTCCGCTGAATCCGATTTATTCTCCCTGATCCACGAGGGCCTGGGCGGGGTGATTCTTTTCTCGCGCAACCTGCCCGATCTCGAAACGATACTCGATCAGAACCGAAGGCTCGTCGCTGCGGCCGGGGCGCGAGCGCTGGTTATTTGCATCGACCAGGAGGGCGGGCGGGTTCAGCGGCTGGGCGCACCATTTTTGCAGCTTCCTCCGATGCGGGCTTTGGGCCGAAGCGCCGATGCCGGGTTGTGTCGCCAGGCCGGCTTGCAACTCGGCCGCGAGCTCGCGGCCGCGGGATTCGGCATGGACTTCGCGCCGGTACTGGACGTTGACACCAACCCCGCAAACCCGGTCATCGGGGATCGCGCTTTCTCAAGCGATCCAGCTCTGGTGGCTCGGCTGGGTGTGGCTTTCGGGGCCGGGCTGCAGGAGGCGGGCGTGGCCGCCGTGGCCAAGCATTTTCCGGGGCACGGCGACACGCTGGTCGACAGCCATCTCGGCTTGCCCGTGGTCGAACACGATCTTGCCCGCCTGCGCGAGGTCGAGTTGCCGCCATTCGCCGAGGCCGCGCGGCAGGGTCTGTCCGCCATCATGCTGGCTCACCTTATGGTGCCCGCGCTCGACGAAAAGCTGCCCACTTCTCTTTCCGAGTCGGTCTGTCACCTGGCTCGGGACGAGCTGCATTTTGAGGGCCTGCTGATAAGCGACGATCTTGAAATGAAAGCGGTGGCCGAAGATCCCGGCGTGGTGCCGGCCGCAACGGCCTCCATTAGCGCCGGTGCCGATGGAGTGTTGATTTGCCACAAGCCCGAACTTGCCGCCCGGGCAATCGACCAGACCGTTCGGGCTGTCGAACGGGGCGAGATATCACGGGTGGCGCTCAAGGCCGCCAACCGGCGCTGGGACGAGTTGGAGGCGCATTTCGCCCTGGGAAATTTACGTCCGGATCGAGGCCGGCTGGAGGCGCTTTTCAAAAGTAACGAGCGCCAATCCCTGGAGCGACGACTGGCCTCGCTCATGGAATCATGATTGCCCGGCGCGCGACTATAAAGCTGTATCCACTTTGTCGCTTCACTCGGATGCCCCTATTGGACTATTGGCGATTTGGCCGGCACCACCGATCGCACTCTGCAGGTCTCTTTGAATTTCCTATATAGAGAAGCCGCTGCCTTTTTTTCTCCAATTTTCGCAAATACGGCACCCAACAACAGTGTGGCATTACAGTTTTCTGGTGCAATCAATAATGCTTCTTTGTATGCCTCTATTGCTTTCGAATATTGTTTCTTGCGAACCAATTCTGTTCCCCTGTTGATTAATTTCTTTATTTCTTTCCTGTTCTTGAGCTGTACGTCAACCTTGTCAGTGACCTTATCGATCGAAGCAAATAAACTTGCCTTATCGCAATGACCACTTGCAAATGCTTGCGTTTCGATGACAATATAGTCATAGGATTGATTTATATCATACAGTATAGAAATAATCTTACACTTGTCTTCTGTCTTTGTCACCTCGGTCGACAGGGCATATGATATATTCAACTTTTTCATCTTTACGAGTATATTCTTGCCGTCTTCCGGCAGGCATTCAAAATGATCGCATTTCATATTTGTTATCTTCTTCTGTTCTGTGAGACCTATCATTCTCTCCCGAGGAACAACCTGAAATCCGCAAGATTCCTTTAGCTTGTTTACAAGATGATTGTATATACCATTCAGCTCTTCCCGCTCATATTCTATGTCGTGTAATTCAATATCAAATACCTCTATTCTTGCCCCTGTATCCGCTTCGGTCATCGGTATTATTACAAGACAAGTCACAAGCGCAATCAATACTGATAGAATATTTCTATACATATTATTCACAATCGAAAAACGGTCCACGTCTCTACGCATTCGTCACCAATCAAGAGACAACTCGCATCACCACATGAAGGGTTTACAGCCCGGTGGTGCTGCTTCTCCGTTTTCACATATACTTCCTTCAAAATGTTTTTCAATTAATCTCACGCTCTTTGTATATGAAGATCCGCATCTAATACAAGTTACGACTTCTCTCTCAATTGTATATGAAAATATACATATTATAGTTTCATGCGGGTGTACAGGATCGTCACATAATACCTCAACAGGGCTAAATTCAAAAGTATGCGCCGTTTCACACACCTCATTGCATCCATCGCCTCCATTTCCCGGGTGTGTTTCATCCCATGAGTGAATAAAAGAATAATCCCAAAACATCTCGTCAATAAAAGCCTTTATTTCAAAACCATCATAGCCCATGTACATAATGTAATCAATTGAAGCTGCTGCCAGATACCATTTTCCACAATCAATTGGCAAACCATTATCTCTCAAACCATTAAATGTGAAAGTAATAGGCATCTGGTATACATTTCCAGCATGTAAGTTATCTGGCAACTCATATAATTCAGAAATCGTTCGTACAACTTCTCCGTTTTCCGTGTCAACTATTCCAACTCTCAGTAAAAGACCAAACTTATGATTCCCATGATTGGAGATCTGTCTTCCTGTAGGGGAGATATTGACATTTATTTGAGAACTGTAATCATTAAACCCGGGTATCAATAGACCCTCAGTCACATTGATTGAAGATAATGACAACCTCCTGCGATAACTGTTTGCTATTGCTTTTGGAAAAATAGTATTACGAGCAAAATTTATAAGTGCCTCTAGGATTGTTGTATCACTCCTAACTATTCCAGAGAACTTCATTTGAAAAAGAAGATGAGATATATGTGAAAGTAATTTATCTTGATCTGAAGGATATTCAGCATCTAAGACATACTCTAACTGACTTTCAAGGGAATTCTTTAAACCACCTGGGACATCTAGGCTGCCAATATTGGAAGAGATATTGGTTATTTGTTCTTCAAGTGGAATCAGATTGTCTTCAAAATGGGATGGTATACAGGTCTTGTATCTTACTATGTCCCAGTATGAAATAGATTCAGCACCTCCAAAGACAGACAGGTTGGGGGATATGTTAGAATTGCTAAGTTGGTCATAGTCAACCTCATAGAACATCTCATCGTCCACGAAGAACCTCGCTGTGCCTAGCTTCCATACATCAACCCTGTAGTCGTGGTAGATGGACCAGTCGATAGCAATCGATGTGCACGTGGGGCTCTGGTCGCAAGCCAACACACGCATCTCTCCCGTGTTGGGATTATGGGTCAGGGAAATGCTGGCAATCTTCTGCCCGTCGCTAATACCAAAACTGACGTTCACGAATGTGCCCTGCATGTAGAAGTCCTCGGCACGCACCCTTGCTTCCATGGAGTATGATTCCGCCGTCTCAAACGCCTCGTCGTAGCGCCGATAACCGAAGTAGCCCAGAGAATCCTCGACCGGGATGACAAGTTGACAATTGTCGATAACAGGCTCTCCATGACTACCGGGGTCGATTGTCCAGGGATACACCTGGCTAGGATCATCCGGCAGGAGACACCCATCGTAGGTGACCGTGGGCAATGGTTCTGCGCATGGAATCTCGGCCCTGGACGGTGGCGACAGGACTAGACAGGGTAGAGCCAAGAGCAGACATACGATCTTCGAGAAGCCGTCGTTCCCATTCAAACTGGCCATGGCAATCCCTCCCTTTCGTTGAATTTCCTCCCGGCAAATAACAAGGCCACCGGGAATTTTCCTGGCTGCACTCCAATAGCTTGCATTCTGTCACCATCGGCAACCTGCTTTTTCCTTGCGGGGAGGCGCGACTTCGCGATCCGGAGTCTGCTCCGAATTGCCCTTATCGAATGGCTCTCCGCGCTACCGATTTAAGTATAACAAACGCCGGGGGTGGGGCGTCAAGGGCGAAATCGTCTCGAACGAAGATGCACTTTCCTGCGCCGACCGATTGACAATGTTGTTCCCGGAATGCCAGCCTATGGAATTCCAGCCCCAGGTGTCAGCTGATCCGCCAACAGGAGTGCCAGAAGTCAATCCTGTTGTCTATTTATCTACCCAATTCCATCCGAATTGCTTGACAAAACCCTGTTATACGGATATTTATGGATGTAACCATGGAGATACCGATGGACCCACTGCAAAAAGCGACCATCACGCCTGAATTGGTGCGTGCGATCGGCGAGATCGATGAATTCAAGGGTCGCTGGGAGACGCTTGGTAACCTGGCACCGGAGCGCCTCTCGGCACTCAAGCGAATCGCTACCATCGAATCAGTGGGATCGTCCACTCGCATCGAAGGCGCCAAGCTCACTGACGACGAAGTCGAAAAACTTCTCTCGGGGCTCGAACTGCGATCCTTTCGATCTCGAGATGAGCAAGAGGTGATGGGTTACGCCGAGCTGATGGAGTTGATCTTTGAATCCTTCGCCTCAATACCGCTCACTGAGAACACCATTCGCCAACTTCACGGCATCTTGCTCAAACACTCCAACAAAGACGAACGCCACAGGGGCCGCTACAAGACACTGCCCAACCAGGTAGAGGCTTTTGATGAGAGCGGCAGCAGCCTGGGCGTGATCTTCGAGACGGCTACACCATTCGACACACCTCGGTTGATGGATGACTTGCTGGAGTGGACCAACGAGGCAATTGAAGCGGGCCGGCATCATCCGCTGCTGATCATCGCCGTTCTCGTGGTGCGCTTTTTAGCCATCCATCCCTTTCAGGACGGCAACGGCCGTCTGTCGCGGGCGCTCACCGTCCTTCTTCTCCTTCGAGCCGGTTACGGCTACGTGCCCTACAGTTCGCTGGAACGGGTCGTGGAAGACAACAAGGACGGATACTACAAGGCGCTACGCCGGGCCCAGGCGACCCTGGGCAAGGATGAGTCGCGGCTCATCAATTGGCTTTCGTTTTTCGTGCGCTGCCTGGTGCGACAAAAAGAAGTGCTCGAACACAAGGTGGCCGGGGAGAAGCTCATGGCACCGCTTTCGCCGCTGTCTGAAAAACTTCTCGGTATCGTGCGCGAACACGGGCGGGTATCGGTGCGCGAAGCGGAGGCTCTCACCGGGGCCAATCGCAACACCGTCAAAAACCATATCCGGAGGCTGGTAACGGCGGGCCGCCTGGTACAACGCGGTCGCGGCCGGGGAACCTGGTACGAAAAATCATAGCGAATTCCTGCAGGCGGGCCAATCAGGAAACACCCGCCTGGCGATCCTTGTCGGCCAGGGTCTTCTGCAGGGCGGCGATCTTCTCCATGGCAAGCTCGAGCTTGCTCTTGGTCACGCGGTAGACCTGCTCGTCGTTGCGTGCCTTGCGCCTGGCCGCCTCCAGTTTCTTGGCCAGCGACCTGTTCTCGCGTTCGAGTTCGTCGAGCCGCTTGCCGTTCCCTGTGCGCGCTTCGTTGCGCGCTTTCGACTCCCGGCGAGCCTCGTCCAACTCGGTTTTCAGACGCTCGTTCTTGGCCTGTACGCTTGATATCTCCTCGGTGGCTCGCTCAGTCGCGGCCCTTGACGCGGCCAGCCCGGCCCGTGCCTCCTCGATCGCCTGTTCCTGGATGCGATCCAGATCGATCTGTTCGGGTGTCGGTCCCGTCGCCTTGCCGGCTTGCTCAAGCGTGTAAACCTTTTTCTTGAGCCTGCGCTCCTCCTCGCGAGCCCTGTCGAGCTGGCCGTTGATCTGCTCGTTTTGCCCACGCTTTTCCTCGAGTTCCCGGGACACCTTCTCGATGACGGTCTGGTTTTCCTTTTCGACGTCGCCGAAACGGCGAATTTCAGCCGATCGCCGGGAGGCGATCAACGCAGAAACAACAAATGAGACGAAGAAAAGCCCGGCTAGCCCGGCTAAGAGAATCTGCATGGCTCCGTCCTTTTATGATTCGATGTTACAAGTCAACAGAACGCAGCCTCTTAGCATGGTTGAGCAGCTAAAGGCAAGAACAAGTCGTCGCCACGGTTGACAACATCGGCATTGTGGGGGATCTTCTGGCGGAACTTGAGCAGGGAGAATCTGCATGGCCCACCGAATCGAAGTCGGTCTGGCCGCCTGGGTGGCGGATGCGCCGGGCAATAAAATCCGCGCCCGGATAAGCTCGGAGCTCGGCATCGAAGTCGGTGCCGTGCGTTGCATTGACGTCTACACGCTTGACGTCGAGTTGACTCCCGACCAACTCTCACAGGTGGCTGGAGATCCTTTGTGCGATCCGGTCATTCAGCGCTCGGCCATCGACGCACCGCTCGGAAGTGGTTTCGACTGGGCGATCGAGGTCGCCTACCGTCCCGGCGTCACCGACAATGTCGGGCGCACCGCCGCCGAGGCAGTCGCCCTGTCGCTGGATCGTTCGCTGCGCGATGGCAAGGGGGTATATACTTCACGTCAATACCTGATCCGTGGCAAGCTCGGCCGTGACCAGGTGGAACGCATCGCCACTGAACTGCTATCCAACGAGTTGATCCAGCGCTCGGCCGTCATGGATGCGGCCACATTTGAAAAATCGGGAGGTTTTCCAGTCGAGGTTCCGCGTGTCTCCGGCAGCGGTCGCCCGGAGGCGGACAGTATTTCGCTGCAACTCGACGACCAGAACCTGGTGCGACTCAGCCGCGAGAGGGTGCTGGCCCTGTCGCTCGACGAAATGCACGCGCTACGCGACTACTTCGACTCGCAAGAGGTGCAGGCGGCTCGCGCCGCGCAGTCGCTCGGTAACGATCCCACCGATGTCGAACTCGAGGCCCTGGCGCAGACATGGTCGGAGCATTGCAAGCACAAGATTTTCAACGCTTGTATCCGCTACCGGGAGAACGACGGCCGCCAGGAAGAGATCGTCTCGCTCTTCGATACCTACGTGCGGGGTGCCACCGAGAAAATACGCAAGATCAAAGGCGAGCAGGATTTATGCCTGAGCGTTTTTTCCGACAACGCCGGGGTGATCAAGTTCAACGACGACTGGAGCCTGGTCTTCAAGGTCGAGACCCACAACAGTCCCTCGGCGTTGGATCCTTACGGCGGCGCCTTGACCGGTATCGTGGGAGTCAATCGCGATCCTTTCGGGACCGGCATGGGGGCGCGGCTGATTTTCAATACCGATGTCTTCTGCTTCGCAAGCCCCTTTCGCGAGGGAATGATCCCCAGGGGCCTGCTGCACCCGCGCCGGGTGCTCGAGGGCGTTCGCGAGGGCGTCGAGCACGGCGGCAACAAGAGCGGCATTCCGACCATCAACGGCTCGGTGCTCTTCGACGAGCGCTACCTGGGCAAGCCGCTGGTCTACTGCGGAACGGCCGGCCTGCTGCCGGCCACGGTTTCCGGCAAGCCCGGGCACGAGAAAGAGGCGCGCCCGGGAGACCGAATCGTCATGGTCGGCGGGCGCATCGGCAAGGACGGCATTCACGGGGCCACTTTCTCATCCGAGGAACTGCACGAGGGATCGCCGGCCACGGCCGTGCAAATCGGCGATCCGATCACCCAGAAACGCATGACCGATTTCCTGCTCATGGCCCGCGACCAGGGGCTCTATCGCGGCATAACCGACAACGGCGCAGGCGGGTTGTCGTCTTCGGTGGGCGAGATGGCCGAAGACCCCGGTGGATGCGATCTCGACCTGACGCAGGCGCCTCTGAAATACACCGGCCTGGCCCCCTGGGAGATCCTGCTCAGCGAGGCCCAGGAGCGCATGACGCTGGCGGTGCCGCCCGGGAAGCTCGAGCGTTTCATGGCCCTGGCCAACCGTTACCAGGTCGAGGCCACAGATCTGGGTCACTTCGAAGACAGCGGATATTTCAAGGTCAGCGACAATGGCCGCTGCGTCGCCTTTCTGAAAATGGATTTCTTGCACAACGGCGTGCCGCGCATGGATCTCGAGGCGCGCTGGAATACCCCCGGCGACCCGGGCGTCTTGCCCGCGCAGCCCGACGATCACGGCAAACTGCTCAAGTCGATGCTGGGCCGTCTGAACATCTGCTCCAAGGCCTACTGGGTCAGGCAGTACGATCACGAGGTCCAGGCCGGCACGGTATTGAAACCGTTGACCGGGGCCCGTGACGATGGCCCGTCCGACGCGGCCGTTTTCAGGCCCCTGCTGGATTCGATGGAGGCGGTGGTCGTCTCGCACGGAATCTGCCCGCGCTACAGCGATCTCGACACCTACGCCATGGCCGCCGCGGCGGTGGACGAGGCCGTCAGGAACGCCGTCGCGGTCGGTGCCGACCCCAGGCGCATGGCCGGCCTGGACAACTTCTGCTGGTGCGATCCGGTCTTGAGTGAAAAGAACCCCGACGGCGATTTCAAGCTGGGGCAACTGGTGCGCGCCAACCGTGGGCTGTACGACACCTGCGTGGCCTACGGCATTCCCTGTATCTCGGGCAAGGACAGCATGAAGAACGACGCTGTCATCGAGGGCAAGCGCATCTCGATCCCGCCAACTTTACTGTTCTCGCTGTTGGGCAAGCTGGACGACGCCTCGCGGGCGGTGTCCATGGACGCCAAGTGTGAAGGCGACCAGGTCTACGTACTGGGCACAACCCGCCCGGAGCTTGGCGCCTCGGAGTACTTCGGCCAGATGAACATCACAGGCGGAACAGTCCCCCTGGTGCGCAGCGGGGAATCGGCGCCGCTCTACCGCGCTCTTCACCGGGCTATCTGGAGCGGCTGCGTCTCGGCCTGTCACGACCTGTCCGACGGCGGGCTGGGTGTGGCGCTGGCCGAGGTCGCCTTCGCGGGCGGGCTGGGCATGGAGATCAATCTCGGCAGTGTACCGATCGAGGACATCGCACGGGACGATGTTCTGCTCTTCTCCGAGAGCCAGGGTCGTTTCGTTGTAACCGTCCCGGGCGGCAGAAAGTCGGATTTCGAGGAAATTCTGACAGGTCACCCGGCGGGCGAGATCGGTACCGTGACTGCAGACGGCATGCTGACAATCAATGGGCTTTCGGGTGATATCATACTGAGCGAATCAATCGAAGAGTTGCGACAGGCCTGGCTGCGGCCGCTGAATTTCTGAAGCTCGGGGACCAAGATGACAACTGTCAAGGCACTGGTGATAAGCGGCAACGGCACCAACTGCGAGCGGGAGACGGCCTTCGCCTGCCGGCAAGCGGGAGCCGACGTCGCCGACATTGTTCCTGTCTGGGATATCGTTGCCGGCGAGACTCGCCTTGGCGACTACAACCTGCTGTGCCTGGCGGGGGGCTTTCTGGACGGTGACGACCTGGGCGCGGCGCGCGCCTGCGCCAATCGTTATCGAAACGCCAAAATTGCCGGTTCCGAGCGACGACTATGGGACGAGTTAAAGGCTTTCGTAGCCGACGGCAAGTTGGTGATCGGGATCTGCAACGGCTTCCAGTTGATGGTCAAGCTGGGCCTCTTGCCGCTGATCGAGGCCGGAGAGCAGCGCCAGGTGGTCACGCTGACCTTCAACGACTCTGGACGTTTCGAGGACCGCTGGGTGGAACTGGTGTGCGACCGGGAAAGCCCCTGTATCTTCACGCGCGGCATCGAACGCCTGCCCCTTCCCGTCAGGCACGGGGAAGGTAAGCTGGTGGCCGAGGCGGAAATGCTCGACAACCTGGCCGCGCGACACCTCGTTCCGCTGAGGTATGCAGACCCATCCAGCGGCCAACCCACCGAGCACTACCCGGCCAACCCCAACGGCTCGCCGGGCGGCGCGGCCGGGATATGCGATCCCAGCGGGCGCCTGTTCGGCTTGATGCCTCATCCCGAGTGCTACCTGCACCGCACCCACCACCCGCGCTGGACCCGCGAGCCCGACCTGCCGGAAGAAGGCCTGGGCCTGCTGATCTTTAAAAACGCGGTTCGAGAAATACGGTCCGGCTGACCGGCCGGCAGCGTCGTCAATGAAACGCCGAGATTTCATCTTCACCTGTCTGTCTGCCGGGATTGCCGCCATCTTGCCGGGCGCGGCATTCGGGCGGGAGAAGAAGGTTCTGTACCTGCAACCCATGGGCAAGAAGCTCGGCGACAATGACCTTACGATTATGAAAAAGGCGCTGAGAGAGTTCTTCGCCTTCGAGCTCGTAGAGCGCAAACGGGTGAGCATGCCGCGGGAGGCCTATTACCCGCCCAGGAAACGATACCGGGCCGAGAAGCTGCTCGACTTTCTCAAGCGCACGGCGCCGGCCGACGCCTATCGCATCCTGGGCCTGACCGGCAAAGATATTTCCACCACCAAGGGTGAATACCAAGACTGGGGCATCCTGGGTCTGGGTTCGATCAATGACCGTATGGCGGTCATCTCGATCTTCCGCTGTCTCAAGGGAGCCAAGAACAGGCAACATGCCCGCATTCGCCTGGCCAAGGTGGCGGTCCACGAAATCGGACATACCCTGGGCCTTGAGCACTGTCCCAACCGAGGCTGCCTGATGGAAGACGCCCGCGGCAAGGTCTCGACCTGCGACCGCGAATACGATTTTTGCGGGCGTTGCCGCGCTTTGTTGAAAAAATGGGGACGGCCCATCCCGGCCTTCCCCGAGATCCCCTGGACCAGACCCCGGTAGATAACACTCACCTCGGGCAGGTCACAGGGCGCCCAGACCGTGGCATACGCCTTCCCCAGTTCTCTCTCGCCACCTGGAAAGAATCGTAACCGTAAGCGAACAGGTCATCATCGCGGCAAGCGCATAGGCATGATCCTCTCGAGAGGAAACGTCAACCTGGATCAGCTACCGTGGACAGAGTGAAGATCGGCCGGAGGCGAATCAACTCATGGGCAGCGCCTGTCCCGCGTCGAGCAGTTCCTGGTTCAGAAAGCGCCCGCGGGCGAAAAGCCCGCTCTTGTCCGCGCGGGTAGGCGCGGAAGAATCTCAGGGCGTGGTAGAGAAGCGAAGGGCTGACGCCCAGGTCGGAGGCCAGGGAAGTCATGAAGGCGCTCGACGAGCCGCTGTCTGCCAGTGCCGAGACCGTGTTCAGGCGCTTGCCGACCTGCCAGTAGGTGCGGTTGGCTATCTCACTGACGGCCTGGAGCCGGCCTTTTTCTAACAGGTCGGCAAGATCCTGCCGCAGATCGTGGTACTCCTGTTTATTTGCTGTTATCGAGGTCATAAAGGCAAAATAGACAAATAGAGAGGCTCGTGTCAACAAATTTATAACAAGAGTAACGCTGTTATAAAAACCGCCCTTGGAAAAAATATCATTTTTTTTAGGCCGGGCAGGCCAAAATGGGCCTCTCGGGTACTCTTATATGGTTATGGAATCGTGGCTTGACGGCCGGGAGGGGCCGACCATATCATCCGCGAATACGGCCGACAGCGAAGTAATCCCCAGGGTGGGGCACGACGTGCGACCGCATGTGTCAGAATTCAGAAGAGAGCTTCAAGGAGTCGACCCAGCCCAAGCGAGGAGAAACAAGTGCCGTCAGATAAGACTGTTCCAAAGAAACGCGGGCGGAAAAATAAAAGTGAAGTTGTACAGAAGAACAACGGAGCGATCCTCGGCTTCGAAACCACTCTATGGAAAGCCGCCGACAAGCTTCGCAACAATCTGGACGCGGCCGAGTACAAGCACGTCGTGCTGGGGCTGATTTTCTTAAAGTACATCTCCGACGCCTTTCTCGAAAAACACGCCAAACTACAGGCCGAGGTGAGCCAGGGCGCGGACCCGGAGGACCGGGACGAATACAAGGCCGAGAACATTTTCTGGGTGCCCAAGAAAGCCCGCTGGTCGAATCTCCAGGCCAACGCCAAGCAGCCCGCCATCGGCAAGCTGATCGACGAAGCCATGCAGGCCATCGAGAAGGTCAATCCCTCGCTGAAGGGAGTATTGCCCAAGACCTATTCGCGGCCGATGCTGGACAAGAGACGGCTGGGAGAGCTGATAGACTTGATAGGCACCATAGGCCTGGGCGCGGCCGAGAACCGTTCCAAGGACATTCTGGGAAGGGTGTACGAATACTTCCTTTCCGAGTTCGCCTCGGCCGAGGGGAAAAAGGGCGGACAGTTCTACACGCCCCGCTGCGTGGTCCAGACCTTGGTCAAGATGCTGGCGCCTTACAAGGGCCGGGTGTTCGACCCTTGCTGCGGATCGGGCGGCATGTTCGTGCAATCGGAAAAGTTCGTAGAAGTTCACGGCGGTCATCTCGGCGACATCAGCATCTATGGGCAGGAATCCAATCCGACGACCTGGCGGCTGGCCAAGATGAACCTGGCCATCCGGGGCATCGACGCCAACCTGGGTAGCCAATGGGGAGATTCGTTTCACAACGATCTGCACAAGGACCTGAAGTCGGACTACGTGCTGGCCAATCCGCCTTTCAACGATTCGGACTGGGGCGGCGACCGGTTGCGGGAGGACGTGCGCTGGAAATGGGGAGCGCCCCCGGTAAGCAACGCCAACTTCGGTTGGGTGTCCAATTTTGTCCATCACCTTTCGCCCGCCGGAATCGCCGGGTTTGTGTTGGCCAACGGGAGCATGTCGTCTCAGCAGTCGGGTGAAGGAGAGATCCGCAAGAATCTAGTCGAGTCCGACCTGCTCGATTGCATGGTGGCCTTGCCCGGACAGCTTTTCTACTCCACTCAGATTCCGGTGTGTCTATGGTTCATCTCCAGGGACAAGAAGAACGGCCTGGGCGGCAAGGGCAAGAAGATGCGCAACCGCGCGGGCAAAACCCTGTTCATCGACGCCCGCAAGCTCGGCGCCATGATCGACCGCGTTCACCGGGAGTTGACCGAAGAAGACATAGCCAAGATTGCCGATGCCTACCACAACTGGCGAGGCGACGGGGCCGGAAAGTACAAGGACGTGCCGGGATTCTGCAAGAACGTCAAGACCGAAGAAATCCAGCAGCAAAACCATGTGCTCACCCCAGGCCGTTACGTGGGAGCGGCTGACGTCGAAGACGACGGCGAACCGTTCGAAGTGAAGATGCCCAAGCTGGTGGCCAAGCTGGAGGAGCAGTTCAAGGAGTCGTCCAGGCTGGAGAAGGCTATCAGGCATAACCTGAAGGGGCTTGGATTCAGGATGTAATCTTGAGGTCGCAGATTGCGACCTCAAGATCGGCTAACGAGGTGGGAGTTCATGGGTAAAAGCAAATCACTGGTTCAAGCGGACAGGATTGAGCGGGCCATTTTGCTGATTCGCGGGCACAAGGTGATTGTGGACCAGGATTTGGCAAACTTTTACGGCGTAACTACCAAACGATTGAACGAGCAGGTCAAACGCAATTCTGACCGTTTCCCGGAAGATTTCATGTTCCGACTTAGCCCACAAGAATTTCGCAACTTGAAGTCGCAATTTGCGACCTCAAGTTCCGACTGGGGCGGCAGGCGCAGTTTGCCTTTTGTCTTCACCGAGCATGGAGCTATCATGGCCGCATCTGTACTGAACTCACCCAAAGCCATCGAAATGAGCATCTTGGTGGTGCGCGCTTTCGTAAAGCTCAGGCACATACTGGCCACTCACCAACAATTGGCTGCCAAGCTCAGTGAGCTTGAGCGCAAGGTCTCCGGTCATGGCCAAAGCATCCGCGCCATCTTTGATGCCATTCGACAACTAATGGAAGAGCCGGTGAAGAAGAAACGACGAATCGGGTTTAGTGCGAAAGATGACAGATGAGAAAGCCAGCAGGCGGAACTTGAGGGGGATGGGATATGAGGGTTGAGTCCGTGGTTCAGCCTTACCCTTCAGACTGGAAGCTAGTGGAGCTTGGGTCCATTTGCGCAGCAGGTGGTGGATACGTTCAAACAGGTCCGTTCGGCAGCCAGCTTCACGCTGCGGACTATGTTCCAGTTGGAATACCATCAGTGATGCCTGCCAATATTGGAGACAACAATATTGTCGAGGACGGTATTGCCCGAATTACAGAAGAAGATGCAAAGCGCCTTTCCAAGTATCTCCTGCGAAAAGGCGACATTGTATACAGCCGTAGAGGTGATGTGGAGCGGAGGGCACTTGTACGCGAGAATGAAGACGGCTGGCTCTGCGGTACTGGTTGCCTGAGAGTGCGATTTGGTAATGAAAGCATTGTTAATTCGGTGTACGCTTCATATTACTTAGGCCATCCCGAGGTCCGTTCATGGATTGTTCGCCATGCTATTGGCGCTACAATGCCAAACCTCAACACTTCTATTATGTCTTCACTACCGTTCTTGGTCCCCCCCCTCTCCGAACAACGCGCCATCGCCCACATCCTCGGCACGCTGGACGACAAAATCGAACTGAACCGAAAGATGAACCAGACGCTGGAGGAGATGGCGCGAACCATTTTCAAGTCGTGGTTCGTGGACTTCAACCCGGTGCGGGCCAAGGCCGAAGGCAAGAAGCCCGCAGGCATGGACGATGCCACCGCCGCGCTCTTTCCAGATGGGTTTGAGGATTCGGAGTTGGGGGAGATTCCGAGGGGGTGGGAAAACATTACTTTGGGAGATAGGGTAACATTTTTAGGAGGATACTCCTTCAAAAGCAAAGACTGGACGGCCGCGGGTGTACCAGTAGTGAAAATTGGGTCTGTGAAACCAGGCATTATTGACCTCACCCAGGTAAGTTATGTATCGCCAAAAATTGCAGAAGGTGCTTCAAGGTACCGTCTTGATACGGGTGACCTATTGATTGGGATGACAGGCTATGTGGGAGAAGTCGGCTTGGTGCCACCTACAAAAGAATCACCGTTACTCAACCAGCGTGTTGGAAAATTGGTTTTCGAAGATGGGATTCAGGAATTACCGTTCTGGTATTGTGTTACTAGACCTGAAATAAGCGACCTTTTTGATCGAGGGTCTTGACAAAACAAAGAAA
>CAZXHT010000085.1:21223-27046 GCA_964640665.1 uncultured Myxococcales bacterium | reverse complement strand
CAGCGCGTAGGCGTAGGTGACGAAGATCAGCGTGGGCGCGCCCAGGCCGGCCAGAACTCTCCCGTGGGACAACTCGGGAGGGGGGTAGGCATAGGGAACGAAGAGCAGCGTCGCGGGAATGCCGCGCCGATCGAGGGTTTGCCAGAAGGCACTGCCCCTGCGGTGCGACACCGCCCGCGGAGGGCTTGCCCCGGCGGGGCCGAAACGAGGGGGGACGATGGTATATGGCGCAAGGGCCGGCAGGTAGTTTTTCGCATCCCGGCGCAGGAAGCCGAAGACACCGTGTTTCTCGGGCCCCGAGCCGGTGGCGAAGCTGGACCAGGCGACCGGCGAGTTGGGCGGGCTGCTCGTTCCCAGCGGGCATAGCGTGCCCTGCTTTTTCATACGGGCCAGGTTGGGCAAGTGGCCCGAGGCGATCCACCTTTCCACCAGACGCGGGTCGACACCGTCGAAGCCGAGTATCACAAGTTTCGGCGTAACCGGGGCCGCTCCTTGCAAACGCAGCGGCCATGAGGCCAATATACCCGCTCCCAGAGAGGCCGCTAAAAAATCCCTGCGCGTGAATCCAGCACCCGTCATCCAAGAAAGCCTTTCCGAAAAGGCCGCCAACTTGCGACCATGCACCTGGAATGTTATAGGACGTCCGGCCGTTGTGGTCAAATCGTGCACTTTTTCGAGATGTTGTTCAGATGAACAAAAAAGTTATTAAGGCTGCAAAATGGTTACTGCGCATAGCAGTCAGCGTTGGCTTGATTTTCTTGTTGCTCCGGCACACAAACCTGCAGCGGGTCGTCGAGAGCTTCGCGAAAATCAGCATCGGCTGGTTCTTGCTGGCGGTGGCCATCAAGGGCATCGGCATTTTTGCAGGCGTTAGCCGCTGGCGGCTTCTGCTGCATACCGTGAAGATCAAGCTGCGACTTGCCAACCTCGGCGGGGCATACCTGGCAGGGCGTTTCTTCGGTTCGTTTTTGCCGAGCACCATCGGCCTGGACACCTACCGCACTTATTATGCCTCCGTCCGCTCGCGCCGGGTGGCGGAATGTGTTGCCGTTACGATGATCGAGAAGATCATCGGCCTGGTGGCCTTGAGCGCACTGGCCCTGGCGGCCACGCCCTTCGGGGCGCGCCTGCTGGACACGCGGGCTTTATGGATGCTGGGGCTGGCGATGGGCGCACCCTTCGCCGTCGCCTTCGGCCTGCTCTTCGGGCCCGGCCTTTTCATGCGCCTGTCTGACTGGTTGGGCGGGCGCGGCGGAAAGCTGTCCGCCGGGCTGTCACGCCTGACGGGGGCCGTGGCCGGCCTGGGAGTCCAGCGAGGGCGTCTCATCGCCGCCATTGGGCTCGGCCTCGTCATTCACGGTGCCACTTCGGCCATGTACCTGGCCACGGCCCGGGCAGTCGGCGCCGACGTGGTAACAAGCGAGATCCTGTTCGTGGGACCGCTGATGATCCTGGCAACCCTGGTGCCTGTTTCCATAGCCGGTATCGGCGTGCGCGAGGGAGTCTTCGTCTTCTTTCTCACCCGCGTGGGTCTACCCACCGAACAGGCCGTCCTGCTCGGATTCCTGGGATTCCTGGCCGGTGAGGTATACAGCCTGGCGGGAGGGGCGATCTGGGCGTTGAGCCCGGCGGTCAGGCCCGACGACCAACACGGCTTGCTGGAAGTAGCCGGCCGGGCCGCGGCCTGGATCAAGCGCAAGGATCGGAAAGCCGCTGTCGATCTCCATGGCGAGTGAAACTCCCATACGCAAGTTGCTGCTTGTCGGCTGGGACGGCGCCGAACCGACGATCGTCGCCAAGATGCTGAAAGACGGCCGGCTGCCGCGCCTGGCCTCGCAGGTCAAGCGCGGTTTCTTTTCGTCGATCTCCTCGACTATTCCGCCGAGTTCGCTTCCGGCCTGGACTTCAGCCATGACCGGCGTCAATCCGGGACGCCACGGGCTGGTCGACTTCGTCAGGCTCGATCCCGGACGGCGCAGACTCAGATTGGTCACTGCCTCCGAACGTGAGGCGCCGACGCTGTTCGAACTGGCCGGCCGGGCCGGCCTGTCGGTCGCCTGCCTGGGAATGCCGGGTAGCTGGCCTCCTGCTCCGGATGCCGGTGTGTGCATCGCCGGTTTCGACTCTCCGCTGGCCACGCGGGCAGCCAGAAGTGCTTTCCAGCCGCCTGAACTCTTCGACGAACTGAAAGCCGGGAACATGGCCTGGCCATACGGCGGCGCGGACGAGCTTGCGGTCGGCGCGGGCTGGCACTCGAGAACCCGGCGCATTCTCATGCAAACAATCGAAAGCAAGACCCGGGTAGCCGAGAGCATTCTGAAAAATAAATCGTTCGATCTGTTCGCCATCGTCTTTTCCGAAAGCGATACGGCCGGTCACCATTTCTGGGCTCATCACGACCCGAACTCACCGCGCCGGCGCGCGCCTGGTTTCGATGTCGAAGATCTCACGGATACGATCGAAGAAACCTATTCCGCCCTCGACCGGGCTCTCGGAAGATTGCTCGAGGCCTGCGATCCGCAGACGGCGGTTTTGGTAATGTCCGATCACGGCTTCGGCGGAAGTTCGGATCGGGTAGTCTATATAAATCGCTGGTTGGCCGCAGAGGGTCTCTTGCATTTCAATCCGCCAAACAGGATCGCGAGCGATCTGTTTTCGGCACTTACGACACGCGCAGCCCGCATCTTGCCGGCAACCGTCAAAGAGGCCTTGCTGCGAGGCCCGCTGCAAAAAGCGATCTTGCACATCGAGGGGTTGGGGCGCTTCGGCGCCATCGACTGGAAAACCACCCGGGCATTTTCGGACGAGTTACCCCAAAACCCCGGTATATGGCTCAACCATCCGGCGCCTCGGAGGAGCACGCGTAATTCAAGCCGGGAACAACGCCGCCTTGGCGATCGCATTGCCGAGGGGCTGCTCGCCTGGCGCGATACGCGCGGGCGGCCCGTGGTCCGCCGCGTCCACCGCCCCGGCGACATCCAGCCGGGTCCCTATTCGGACCGGGCGCCCGACTTGCTCGTGGAACTTGCCGAATGGGACGGCTACCGCCTGACTGCGGCCCCCAGCAGGGGACGGCCGGGCAGGCTGATGCGCCGCCTGGACGACGATCAACTGATCGGCTCCAAGGGCACCGGTACCAGCGGATGCCACCGACCGAACGGCATGCTGGTCGCAGCGAGTCCCCCGACAGGCAAAATGACTCCCGCGGGCGGCGCCAGGCTCGTGGACGTCTGCCCCACGCTGTTGGCCTCGCTCGATCTTCCCCTGCCCGCCGGGCTTGACGGCCGCTGCCTACAGGAGATAGCACCTTCCAGCGTCATTCAACCCGCGAAAGCAAGCTTGGGGCGACAGGCGCAAAATGCCGCTTATACGCTAGAGCAGGAACGACTCGTTCGAGAACGGCTCGAAAAACTGGGATATCTCTAAAAGCGCTGGAAAGACAACTCTACTTGCAAGTCGGACAGCCGGCGGGACAGTGCTGCCAATAGCAGTCGGGAGCGGCCTGTGGTCCGCCACGGACGACCAGGCAACACACCTGTGCTCTGGTGCAACACTGCGCGCTGCAGCACGTCTCACCGGCGTCACATTTCACCATGCAGGGCGGCTTGCCGCATTTTCCGCCCGAGCAATATGGCGTGTCGGTCGGGCAGATAATGCCGCACTTTCCGCAGTTGAGCGGATCGTAGTCGAGGTTGGCGCAGTAGCCTTTGCAACAGTATGCCCCGGCCACACAGTCTCCATCGGGCCCGCATTTTTCGCCGTCGTCTTTCAACTCGTCGGCCGAGGCCTGATCTGCATCGCTTGGCGTGCCTCGATCGCCGTCCGTGGCGACCTGATCGCCGTTATCCGCGTCAGAGTCAACCTGGGCGTCACCCTGAGCCTCGGACTCGGAACAGCCCGAAACAGCGCCCAGTAATACTATCAGGAGAGCCAGTCAAGAGATCAAGGTTTTCAATAACCCCATTCTCATCACGTCCTCCCTGTTGATTTCAACCAAGTATACAAATATTTCACTCCATGAGCAATCATCTCACGGAGGTGGAATGGATCTTTTCATAAACATTTCCTCCAATCGAACAGCAACATTTGTTGGTCTTGTGCCACGAAGCATACAGCGCTAGACTACAAGCAGGAGAAAGCGGCGACAACCTATTATTGGGAGTATCCGGCTGTGAGAAAGTCCCCTGGCGCGTTCATCCTGATTGCCGTATTGTTGTTTTCGACCGCCGGGCAGGCCGCAGCGAGTAATAGGTGCGAGCGCGACTGTGTCTTGGATTTCGGGTGCGAGCGGGAAGTTTGCGACTGCCTGTTGCGCGACAACATGGCGCGCCGGGCTGTTGCCCGCCTGAAACCTCTGGTACGGAAGTTTCCCGATCAGGACGTACTCGCCATACTGCTCGCCCGGGCCTACCTGGCGGACAAGAACCCATTTTGGGCCGAGCGGGTGCTTTCAAACTTTCTCGGGCGTCATCCCGACGATTGTGCAACTCGATACTGGCTGGCCTGGTTGCACGTCGGCCAGGGTGATCTCGATCTGGCACGCGATGTGCTCGGCCAAAGCGGCTGCCCGCGTGTCGAGGCCGAGCGCGGTCGCTGGCTTCTATTGCGCGCCTTCATGGCCCACACCGAGGGTGACGACGAGAAGACTTCCGAATTCGTCGAGCAGGCATCCGCTGTGGACGAACTTTTCCCAAATGATGAAAACCTGAGACTCTTCCTGCGCGGCAAGACCCGTCCCGGCTGGATCGAGCCCGTGGCCCTGCGTCTCGAGTTGAGCGGCGGCTACACCTCCAACGCCAAGGCCGGCTCGCCGACCGATCCGGGAAGATCGGGTCCGGCAAGCGGTCTGGGCCGACTCGATCTTTTCGGAAAGTTCGCATGGCCTGTTCATCCGTTCCTGCGCCCGGTTGTGGAAGGCGGTCTCAAGGGCCACGGAATCTCGTCGAGCCAGGCCCGGGAACTTAGCTACCTGGAGCTGTCGACCCGCCCGGGCGTCATGCTGGGAAGCGCGTTCCCGCGGGTCTTCGTCGGCTACAAGGCAGACTTGCTGCTTCTCGAAAAAGAAGCCGAGAGATACTTCTACGAGGGGCACCGCGGGGAAATCGAAGTCGAATTCGGCAACCTGATGCTCTTCGCCGGCGCGGGCCGTCGCATCTTCAAAGAAAGCGGGCGGACACGCTGGGAGTTCGACGGGGGCCTGGGAGGATCGGCCGCTCCGATGAGCAGGCTGCACATGCTGCTGGCTTTCTCCGCGAGATACTACGATGCCGAGGGGGATCCATACGATCAATTCGGAGGCACCGGCCTGCTGGTGGCCCGTATCGACCTGGGCTCAGGGCTTCATGCGCGCCTGGGCGCCAGCCTCGGTATCGACTACTTCCCGTCTTCCGGCGGCGAGCGCGGCCAGATCGCATACGGTACCGATGCGAAGCGCCTCGATGTCCTGAGCAAGCTGAGCGCCGGAATCTGGAGCCCCGCCTGGCGCGGCGTTCGCGCGGGTGTGAGCTACGAGTATTCCTGGAGATCCACCACCGCCGACGAGGCGGTTGAAGACTACGGCTTCCGCGAGCAGCGCCTGCTTCTGAAAATCAGGTTCACTCTCGAATCCGATCCATGGGCGCCTCGAGTGCTGCCCGGCGGTGAGGAAATGGTACCGGATTACGGCGTGGCCGGGTCCTCTGGTTCGGGTCTTGCCGACGAGAGAATCCAGGACCTGTTGCGCCAGGACGAGTCGGCCCGGCGCGGCTCATCTTGCGTCGAGTGAGGTATCTGCCGTGCGAGCAGAGATGAAAAGCAATCCGGGAAATTCGGGCGGCCTGTTTG
>CAZXHT010000085.1:0-21123 GCA_964640665.1 uncultured Myxococcales bacterium | reverse complement strand
CCTGGAGCCTGCCACGGGCGATGAACGTGCCTTATGACTATCTCGATCCGACACCCGACGAAACCATCAATGAGATGGCCCGGCGAATAGCCTCGAGCGGCGCCAGGCGCGTGGTCGTAATCGGCGACGGGCAGAAGCCCGACTCGGGCAAGTGGCTGGGCAAGGAGATCTCGGGCAAGGGCATCAAGAACGTCTTCTTCGTCGAGGGCGGAGCCAAGGCGCTGAGAGCCGCTTCGGAAGCGGGGGGTGGTTCGTGAAACGGTTCGTGAACTGGCCCGGCCACTCATGGCTTGCAATTCCCGCCCGCTGGTACCTGGGCGCCGTCTTCGTCATCGCCTGCCTGCACAAGATCGCCCACCCGGGTTCCTTCGCACTGGATATCGCAACCTACGATATCGTTCCGCTGCAGCTTGTGAACCTGATGGCGATTACGCTGCCCTGGATCGAGCTTTTCGCCGGCCTGATGCTTATTGTCGGGTTCAGAATCGGGGGCTCGGCGCTGGCCATCGCCGGCATGATGGTCGTCTTCATCGCGGCCATTCTTATAGCGCTGGACAAGGGTCTGGACATGTCCTGCGGCTGTTTCGCGTCGCAGGCGGCCACCGAGGACGATCCTATCTCGTACATGACCGTGCTGCGCGACAGCGGCTGGCTGTTCTTGTCGCTCTATATACTTTTTTTCGACCGCCGGCCGATCGGGCTGGATACATATCTGGCAAGGAGGAAGAAGACCCATGCTTAGATCGTGTACGCTTGCGACCATCTTGTCATTCACGCTCTATTTTTTTCCGGCACAAGCACAGACACCGGGATGTGACAAGCTCGAAGGTCCGCAAAAGGCGCTGGCGGCCGAGCTGCTTTCGAGTCTGCATCCCTACGCATGCTGTGACGGCACAATCGCCGAGTGTCTGGCCGAGCGACCGGTCTGCTCGCTGGCCTTCCGCCTGGCCGAGGACGTCTGCCGACGGGTCGCGGACAAGCAAGACAAAGCCACAATCACACGCGGCATCTCGCGCCGGGCCCGCAGCATGCTGCCCTCCGGCAAGCCGTCCGCAATCGATCTTTCCGGCCTGCCGATACACGGATTGCAAAAGGCGCCGGTGACGCTGGTTGAATACGCCTGCGCTCGCTGCCCGTACTGCACCAAGATCACCCCCGAACTGTTCGATGCCATTTCATCGGGCCCGCTTCAGGGCAAGTCGAAGTTGTATCTCAAGGTATTTCCCATTCGCAGCCACGATTACTCGAAGGAGACCGGCATGGGCTTCATGGCGGCGATCGAGATGGGCAAGTTCTGGGAATTCATGTTGCTCTCGTACGAGCGCTTCGACCGGTTCTGCATTCACAAGCAGGCCGACTGGGCCAAGGAAGCCGGGATGGATCCCGATGCCTTCCAGCGCCTGGTCACCGACCCGCACCTCAGAGAGAAGCTGGTGGCCAGCAAGAAAGAGGGCCTGGTCAACAAGGTGCAGGCCACGCCGACCTTCTTCATCAACGGTCGCAAATACACGGGCGACCTGACGATCGAAGAGATGATCGACGTCCTGGAAGAAGAGTACGACAGGATAACCAATGTCGAGTACCGAAAATAGGGAGCAGGATATGTATTGTTCCAGACACGGGCCGGGGGTGTTCGTCCTCCTGGCAGGGTTGCTGCTTTCGCAAATCGGCGCCTGTATCGTCGAGCAGAAGTGCTACGACGACTCCGACTGCCGATCGCCTGATGTGTGCAACAACGGCAAGTGCGTCTTCGAATGCAGGCAAGACGCCGACTGTGACGCCGCTTTCGGCGTCGAGTTCGTCTGCGAACAAAACCACTGCCGTTTCCCCCAGGCCTGCGCAAGCTGTTCTTTCGATCACGCCGAGCATTCCTGCACTCATGGTTCTTGCGAGATGGGCGCCTGCCTGGATGGCTTTGTCGATCTCAACGGCGAAACCGACGACGGCTGCGAGTACGAGTGCACGCCGTCGAACGGGTCGCGGGAGATCTGCGACCAGTTGGACAACGACTGCGACGGTGACACCGACGAGGATTACAATTTGGATGCGGATGTAAAGAACTGCGGCTCGTGCGGCAACATCTGTCCCACGCCGCCCCATGCCAACCCGCTGTGTTTATCAGGCCGCTGCGACTTCAATTGCATCGAGGGCTGGTTCGACAACGACGGCCAGGCTGAGAACGGTTGCGAGGCAATCCAGTGCGTGCCTATCGAGGAAGTCTGCGACGGGATGGACAACGATTGCGACTGTCCGGGCGATACCAACGGGGATGGTGACTTCTGCGGGCCCGGCGACGAAGGGGTCGACGAGGGCTTCGACAAGAGCCTGCCGGAAAGCTGCGGGCCCTATTGCGTCGTCTGCGACTACGCGCACGCCGTGCCCGAGTGTGTCGCGGGCGAATGCCGGATGGGCGCCTGCGAGAGCGACTGGTATAATGCCGACGGCAAGGCGAAAAACGGCTGCGAGTGCTCGCTGACAAACGGCGGCGTCGAGATTTGCGATCAAATCGACAACGACTGCGACGGTAAAACCGACGAGGGCGACGTGTGCGGGATAACCTGCCCCGATGATATGGTCATGGTGGGCACTGATTTCTGCATCGATATCTACGAGGCCTCGCGGCGGGACGCGACCTCCAGCGACTACGGAACCGACAATTCCCTGGCCACCAGCCGGCCGGGAGTGCTTCCCTGGATGGTAAATCCAGTCGGCTACGATGACTTTCTGGATTTCCAGGCGGCTTGCCAGGCGGCCGGTAAGCACTTGTGCACAAAGGAAGAGTGGTTCTCGGCCTGCAGAGGCCCCGATCCTGGAACGCGCTACGTCTTCGGGGATACGTTCGACCGCGAAACCTGTAATTGCGTGGATACCTTTTGCGACGACTACTGCGCAGAAAACGGTATTTCAACCGCTGATTGCAACACCAGCGCCAACTGCGGCTACAGCTATTATTGCTTCGATGCCGTCCCCACGGGTAGCTTCCCCGACTGCAGCAACGACTACGGCACATTCGATATATGCGGAAACGCCTGGGAAATAGTTCCCTCCACCGAAGACCCCCGTGGGTTCGAGGTTCGCGGCGGAGCCTACAACTGCGCCTCGGCCGCAACCAGGCTGCAATGCACCTACAACGCCGGCTGGACGGCTCTCTACGCCGGATTCCGCTGTTGCCTGACTCCATGATGAACTCGAAATCTTTGACGGTCGGGAATTCTGTCTTGATCGTAACCAGCGCCCGGGCGACATCGCCGGTCTTCTCGATCGAAACGATTTAGCAAACGTGCGCTAGTATTTCCAGAGAATCCCGCTGTGGGGACCGCGGGCTCAGGCGGTTGCTGATAATGTTAACTTTTTGAATGCTCATTGCGAACCCTCCTTATCCGATGTCCCACGTGATTCTTCGAGTTGTTTCAGTTCTTTGGCGGTCTTCGTAATCCGCAGCCATGGCGAAGATTTCCCGAACCCGCAAGTACATGCGCCGTTCGCTGGCGCGGATATCGCGAATTCGGGCAAGCATCTCATCGAAGTAGTCGGGAACGGCTGAACCCTTGACCGGCGGGTTCTTCAACCGTTCGTCATTCATGACAAAGCCCTTGATGATGTACTCTTTCAACTGCTGAGTGGCCCAAATCCGAAAGCGGGTGGCAATCAAGCTTTTTACCCGGTAGCCCACAGAAATAATCATGTCCAGATTGTAAAAATCCAGTTCACGCCGAACATCCCGACTCGCCTCCCGGCGAACCGACAAGAATTTCTTGTGAGTTGCCTCCGGCGTGAGTTCCCCTTCCTCAAAGATATTACGAATATGCTGGCTGATGTTCTGCTGAGTGGTCTGAAACAACTCAGCCATCAAAGGCTGTGTGAGCCAGACGGTTTCATCCTGCAGACGCACATCGAGCTTTACCTGCCCGTCTTCGGTCTTATAAAGCAGAAACTCGCCGTCCGGCACGCTGGGAAGGTTTTCTGTCATTCGTCACCTCTCAATGCGTGCGCCCAGTACTGGCTGTGGTAGGCGATTCCCGTTTGCATGCTGTCAGTTCCCCTCAAACACTGATAAGGCAAGCATAACGTGGCACCATTGCGAACCAGGTAACGCACAAAACACGGTTCGTAAATGCCACTAACAGATATTACGCGCCGGCACGCGTCTCAACCATACGGACTGGATAATAATCCAGTTTTCCGCATTTTACCTTTTTCACCTTGACTTTCGCGATCTATGTGTTAGGTTCCACCTATTCTGGCCGTGCTGCCCGATTTGCTGTTGTTTTTCAACTCGTTAGGAGGCGGTGAAATGTACGCATCGGTTATGGAATTTATGGATTACGTCAAGTCCAAGAATCCGAACGAGAAGGAATTTCACCAGGCCGTGCAGGAAGTCGCCGAGTCACTTTGGCCGGTGATCGAGCAAAACCCGCAGTATCAGGCAGCCAATATCTTAGGGCGCATCATCGAGCCCGAACGAACCATCTTGTTCCGTGTGCCGTGGGTTGACGACCAGGGCAATGTTCAAGTCAACAAGGGTTACCGGATCGAGATGAACTCGGCCATCGGACCATACAAGGGCGGCCTGCGCCTGCACCCCAGCGTAACACTCGGCATTCTCAAGTTCTTGGCCTTCGAGCAAGTCTTCAAGAACTCCTTGACCACCCTGCCGATGGGCGGAGGCAAGGGCGGTTCTGATTTCGACCCCAAGGGCAAGAGCAACGGCGAAGTTATGCGCTTCTGCCACGCCTTCATGCAGGAGCTTTTCCGCTACATCGGTCCCGATACCGACGTGCCGGCTGGCGACATCGGGGTAGGCGGCCGCGAGATTGGATTCTTGTTCGGAATGTACAAGAAACTGCGCAACGAGTTCACCGGAGTGTTGACGGGCAAGGGCCTGGCATGGGGCGGCAGCTTGATCCGTCCGGAAGCAACAGGCTACGGCTCGGTTTATTTCGCCAACGAGATGCTCACAACGCGCGGCGAATCCTTCAAGGGCAAGAAAGTAACCATCTCCGGCTCGGGCAACGTGGCCCAGTACGCCACCGAAAAGGCCACCCAACTCGGCGCCAAGGTTTTGACGCTCTCCGATTCCAGCGGCTCGATACATGACCCGAACGGCATCGACGCCGAGAAGTTGGCCTGGGTAATGGAACTCAAGAATGTTCGCCGCGGCCGCATTAGCGAATACGCTAAGAAGTATCCCAAGGCCGAGTACATGGAGGGGGCCAGGCCCTGGGGCGTGAAGTGCGACATCGCCATTCCCGGCGCCACGCAAAACGAGATCAGCAAGCAAGACGCCGAGGCACTTGTGAAGAACGGCTGCTTCTGCGTCAGCGAGGGAGCCAACATGCCCTCGGAGCCAGGCGCGATCGATGTCTGGATGGACAAGAAGATCCTCTTCGCTCCGGGCAAGGCGGCCAACGCCGGCGGCGTTGCGACCTCGGGCCTTGAAATGAGCCAGAACAGCATGCGCCTGCACTGGACGCGGGAAGAAGTGGACAGCAAGCTGCACGGCATCATGAAGAGCATCCACGAGGTCTGCGTACGTTACGGCAAGCAGGGCGACTTCATCAACTACGTTGATGGAGCCAACATCGGCGGGTTCATCAAGGTAGCCGATGCCATGCTCGACCAGGGCATCGTGTAATAATCCGATTACTATTTATCCAAAGAGGCGCCCGTGGGCGCCTCTTTTTTTATTTAATTAAAACTTTCTTGGCGGCCTCGGTTGCCTATACAATCACGGCCATGGACACTCAGAGCGGATTCAGAAAAGAACACCTGCTTATGCCCATAAGGGTGCGGGACGTGCTGCTGCTCTCGTCGAGGTACGACGCCTTCGTGCTCGAAGAGGACGGGCACTTGAGCGAACAGGTTTTCATCGAGTACCGATCGTTGAGCCTCTCTTCCGCGCCTCGCTTCACCCATGTCACCACCGAGGACGCGGCCCTGAAGCTGTTGCAGAAACGGCACTTCGACCTGGTGTTGATCGTATCCCGCGACGCCACTTCTTCGCTTCTGGAGTTCGGCCGCAAGGTGAAAGACACCCGGCCCGACCAGGCGGTGGTCGTTTTGGGTTTCGAGTCAGCAGACCTTTCAAAGCTCAAGGGAAAAATCGGGCCCGATACCGTGGATGCGCTCTTCGTCTGGAACGGCGACGCCAAGATCCTCTTGGCGATCATCAAGCACATCGAAGATCGCCTCAACGTGGACAACGACATCGAGGTCGCGGGGGTGCGGGTCATCCTGGTGGTGGAAGACTCCATCCGCTACTACTCCGCATTTTTAGCGGCGCTGTATACCGAGTTGATGAAGCAATCCCACTCACTTTTCTTCGAGGGGCTCAACCGCCTGCAGAGGCTGCTGCGCATGCGCACGCGCCCCAAGGTACTGCACGCCAAGGACTTCGAGGAAGCCCTGGATATCTTCGATTCCTACCAGGACAACATGCTGGCCTTGATCTCGGATATCGGCTTTCCCCGGCAGGGTGAGATGGATCGCGAGGCGGGCATCAGGCTGGCCCGGATTGTCCGCTTCAAGCTGCCCGACCTGCCCGTGCTGCTGCAGTCCGCGCAGGAAGAGCATCAGGTCATGGCCGAAAACCTCAACGTCCAGTTCATCACCAAGGATTCGCCGGAGCTGTTGTATACCATCCGCAAATTTTTAGTCGACTACCTGGGCTTCGGCCCCTTTGTGTTCCGCCTGCCCGATGGGCGCGAGGTCGCCCGGGCGACCGACGTTCGCGAACTCGCCGACTGCATCAAGAGCGTCCCGATCGAGTCTCTCGAGTACCATGCCCGGCGCAACCATTTCTCCAACTGGCTGATGGCACGCAGCGAATTCGAGCTTGCCGAGATACTTCGGCCCCAGGAGGTGGGCGACTTCGCCAACCTGGAGGAGATGCGTAAGTTCACCCTGGCCGCCCTGGAGGCTCATTTCCGCCAGGTCAGGCGCGGGGTGATCGCCGACTTCTCGGCAAAAGAGTTTGACCCGGAGAACCTTTTACAACGCATCGGCGAGGGCAGCCTGGGTGGCAAAGCCAGGGGTATCGCCTTCCTCAACCACCTGATCACCAGCGACTGCGGTTCGGGCAGCCTGGCCGGCCTCAAGATCCAGATCCCGCATACATTCGTCATCGCCACGGATACTTACGAGCAGTTCATGGAAAGCGGCAACCTGTGGCGCCTGGCCTCGGAAACTCTCTCCGATGCCGAGATCCAGCAAACCTTTTCAAACTGCAGGTTGCCCGAGCAATTATTTTCTGACCTGCGGGTAATCCTTGGGCAGATGCATGGTCCGCTAGCCGTGAGATCTTCCAGCCTGCTCGAGGACGACATGCTTCACCCGTTCGCGGGTATCTACGGCACGGTCATGATCCCCAATACTGATCCGGATCTTGACGTCAGATTGAAAGACCTATGCCGGGCGATCAAGACCGTCTATGCCACCACCCACTCTTCCAACGCCAGGAGTTACCTGGAGAACACGGCGCACCGGGTCGAAGAAGAACGCATGGGCGTCATCATACAGCAGGTGGTTGGCCGCCGCCACGCCGATCGCTTCTATCCCGACTTCGCCGGCGTGGCCCACTCGTACAACTACTATCCCCTGGGCCAATTGAAGGCCGATGACGGCGTGGTCCAGGCGGCCCTCGGGCTGGGCCGGCTGGTCGTGGATGGCGGCCAGGCGATGAGGTTTTGCCCGCAGCACCCCGAGGTGCTGCCGCAATTCGCAAGCCCCGCACTAGTGTTGAAGAACTCCCAGCGCAACTTCTATGCGCTCGACCTCACCCGTGAGTGGTCGAAGGCGGATGGCGAATTCGACGCCAACCAGGTCGTGTTGAATCTGTCCCAGGCAATGGAAGACGGGACGTTCCGGGCAGTGGGTTCCGTCTACGACGCTCAAAACGACAGGATAACCGAGAACTTCTTCCAGCCCGGTGCCTTGGTGGTCACCTTCAACAACATCCTCAAGCACCTGGCGATACCACTGGCGCCCGCGGTATCCGAGTTGCTTGACCTTACCACACAGGCCCTGGCCATGCCGGTCGAGTTGGAATTCGCCTGCGACATGGGCGACTGGGGCAAGGGCAAGAAGATCGGCCACGCGAACCAAGAGCCTGTCTTCTATCCGCTGCAGGTTCGACCGATCATCGCGCGCCACGCCCTGCACGAGATCAAACCGGAACACTTCCCCCCGGAAAGGATCTTCTGCCGCTCGACGAATTCGCTGGGCCACGGGCACTTCACCGAGCTGCGCGACATCATCTACGTGAAACCCGAGGCTTTCGACCCGGCGGTCACGCGGCAGATCGCCCTCGAGGTCGGCCGCCTGAACGAAGCCATGCTGAAGCCGGTACGCAGGTACATCCTGATCGGTCCGGGACGTTGGGGCTCGGCGGATCACTGGCTGGGAATTCCCGTCCACTGGGCGCAGATCTCCAACGCCAGGATAATCGTGGAAGCTTCCCCCGAGGGCTACAACGTCGATCCCTCCCAAGGAACGCACTTTTTTCACAACCTGACCGCCCTGGGGCTGGGATATTTCACCGTCCCCCCGGGCGCCGGCAAGAACGAAGACGCCAGCGGGAGTTTCGTCGACTGGAAATGGCTGGCGATGCAGCCCCTGTCGAGGGAAACCGCATATCTGCGCCACGTGACGCCGTCGAAGCCCCTGGTAGCCTACATGGACGGCCGGAACAGCTTGGGTCTCATAGCCTGGAGCGATGACACAGGAACGGAGCCCCTGCCTCTGCAATAGCCCGATTTGACCCTCCGGTCCCCTGCCTGTTACCATCGCCGCGTGTCCGTCGCCAGGGTGTGACGTTGGGTGAGCGAATGTATTCGGGCTCGTCTACAGATGCTTGCGGGAATTCGCCGCAGCCGGTCGTCCTTGTTGTGGACGATGATCCGGCAATCCTGAACGCCGTCCAGAGGCTGCTGCACCACAGCCGGTGCGAGGTGGTCAAGGCCTGCGGACCGGTCGAGGCGCTGGAGGTTCTCAACGGTCGCCATGTCTCGGTGGTGGTCACCGACTACATGATGCCCGGCATGGACGGCATCGAGCTTTTGATCCTGGTAAGGGAGAAATGGCCCGCGATCGTCAGCATCATGATGACCGCCTCGAACGACATGCGCATAGCGGCCGACGCCGTCAATCGCAGCCTGATCGACTACTTCATAACCAAGCCGTGGGAGAACAAGTTTTTCACCGAGCTGGTCGGCTCGGCGCTCGAGCGTAGCCGCGAAAGGCGGCCTGCGAGAGATGAATCGATCGCTGCAGTGGCCGCTGGCGACGCCACGGCCGGGCGGGAATTGCCGGGATTCGGCAAATACGAGCTGGTCGAGTTGATTGCCAAGGGCGGGATGGCCGAGCTGTACCGCGCCAGGCTGCGCGGCGCCGGGGGCTTCGAGAAAGATTTGGCAGTGAAGAAAATTCTGCCGCACCTTTCCATCGATCCCACTTTTGTTACGATGTTCTCGGACGAAGCCAGGATCATGGAAAGCCTCAATCACGGCAACATCGTCTCGGTGATCGCTTTTGGTGAAATCGACAAAGAGTATTATCTCGTCATGGAGTATGTCGACGGAGTCGATCTGCGCGGACTGATCGACATGCCAGCCGGCAGCGTTAATCCGCTGCCGGTTCCCGAGGCCTGCCTGATTGCCATGCAAGTTTGTCAGGGCCTGGACTTCGCTCATCGCAAGGCAGGCCCTGACGGCACACCGCTGAACATCGTGCACCGGGACATCGCCCCGCAAAACATTCTCGTCTCGCGCGAGGGGATGGTCAAGATTTCCGACTTCGGCATCGCCCGGTCAGCGACCCGCGTCAATCGAACTCAACCCGGCATAGTGCGCGGTACGCTCAACTATATGAGCAACGAGCAACTCTGCGGCATGCCTGTCGACAGGCGCAGCGACATCTATTCTCTGGGCGTTGTATTGTACGAAATGGTCGCCGGGCGGGCGCCCCTGGCCGGGGCCACCCACCAGGAGACTGTAGGAAGAATCACACGGGGCGACTTTCTGCCGCTTCACAAGGCACGCCCGGGTACCGGCCGAAAACTATCGGCCGCCGTCAAGAAGGCTCTGGCCAAGGACCCCCGACATCGCTTTCAGACCGCGGCGGAATTCGAGGCAGCAATTGCCGCATTCTTGCACGCCGATGCCTCACACGTGGAACCCGCAGATCTGGCCAGGCTGGTCAACCAGCGCATGACCGAGTCGCGTCTGCGACAGCTTGCTAACCATCGGACAGTTAATAAATGATCCGCGATGGAAACGGCTGGCACCTGGAGAAAGACAATGGACAGCGAGAAGATCAAGATCGATGATCTCATGGCTCGAAGCGGCGTCCAATTCGGAACCAGCGGTGCCCGCGGGCTGGTCCGGGACATGACCGACGAGGTCTGCTACGCATATAGCCTGGGTTTCATCCAGCACCTCGAACAAGCCGGCGAACTTTCAGCCGGCGAGACTATCTCGGTAGGCGGCGACCTGCGCTCGAGCACCGAACGCATCATGCGCGCGGTCGCCAGGGCCATCGCGGATCGCGGCTATACGCCCCACGGCAGCGGCCGGCTACCCTCACCGGCCTTGTGCCTCTACGGCCTGAGTAGACACATTCCTACCATCATGGTGACCGGCAGCCACATCCCCGACGACCGCAACGGCATCAAGTACACAACACGCGCCGGCGAGATTCTCAAGACCGACGAGGCCGGCATCAAGGCACAAATCGTCACGATTCCCGCAGGCCTGTTCGACGAACGCGGATTCCTGCGGCAACCCGCCCCTCCCCTGCCTGACGACCCCGCGGCAACCGCCCTCTACTTGCGCCGCTACCTGGACTTCTTCCCGGCCGGGTGCCTGCAGGGTAAGAAGATCGGCGTCTTCCAACACTCCGCCGTCGGGCGCGAGATCATGGTAGAGGTCATCGGCGGGCTGGGAGCAGAAGTCGTACCGCTGGGATTCAGCGACGAGTTCGTCGCCGTGGACACCGAGGCAATTCGTCCCGAGGACGTCGTCAGCGCCCGCAGATGGGCTTCCGAGCATCACCTCGACGCCATAATCTCAACCGACGGCGACAGCGATCGCCCGCTGGTGGCCGACGAGAGCGGCAAGTGGCTGCGCGGCGACATGGCCGGTATTCTGTGCGCCGCCTACCTGAAGGCCGACGCGCTGGTCACGCCCGTGTCCTGCAATTCGGCCGTCGAGAAGAGCGGCCTTTTCAAACGCGTGCTGCGCACGCGCATCGGTTCGCCTTACGTCATCGAGGGCATGCAAAGGGCCGCACAAGAGGGGGCCGGCACGGTCGCGGGCTACGAGGCCAACGGCGGCTTTCTGCTGCACTCGGCCGTCGAGTCGCGCGGCAAGACGTTGGCCCCGCTGCCTACTCGGGATGCCGTCATCGTACACCTGGCGGTGCTGCTTTTGGCAATCGAACGCGGTCGGTCCGTCAGCCAACTGCTTGCCAATCTGCCGCAACGTTTCACCGCCAGCGACCGGATCAAGAATTTCCCCACCCAGATAAGCAAGGCCAAAATCGCCGAGTTCAGTACGGGCGATCCCGCCATGGACAAGGACGCCATAGAGGACGTCTTCGGCGGGCATTTTGGGAAGGTCAAGGACATCGACGACACCGACGGAGTGCGCGTCACCTTTGAAAACGACGAAGTAGTCCACCTGCGACCTTCGGGCAACGCGCCCGAGTTCCGCTGCTATACAGAGGCCGCAAGCGAGGAGCGGGCGGCGCGTATCAACGCGACCTGCATCGGCATTATGGAAAGGTGGAGGTAGCTACCCGCTCTCAGAACTCGAAGCCGCCGGATTCTATCAGCCTCTTGTAGAAGAGGCCGCTTTCTTTAACCGTGCGCCGCAGACTCTCGAAATCGACATGCACCAGGCCGAAGCGCATTCGGTAGCCCTCGTGCCACTCGAAGTTATCCAGCAGCGACCAGGCAAAGTAACCCTTGACCTTGACTCCCTGCTGCATCGCTCGGTGCACCTGGGCCAGGTAAGACTGGAGGAAGTCGATCCGGCGCCGATCGTAGACTTGCCCGCTAACCAGTTGGTCGTCGTAGGCGGCCCCGTTTTCGGTGACGTACACCGTCGGATCGCCGTACTCATGCTTGAGGCGCACTAGCGACTCGAAGATCGCCTCGGGGTAAACCTCCCAGCCGTAGTCGGTGTAGTCGCTGCCCGGGACGCGGCGCCTTTCGTCGAGCATGGCGCTGAGCAATGGAACCCGCGCATCATGTCGGGCGAAAAAGCGCGAATACACGTTGAGGCCTATAAAATCGAGCGGCTGATGGATCAACTCGAGATCACCCTCTTCTATCGGAATCTCCAACCCCGAGAAAAACTCGAGCATGTCCTCGGGATAGCTTCCTAACAATACCGGGTCGGCGTACCAGCGATTCATTAATCCGTCCATCACTCTCGCCGCCCGCTGGTCCTGCTGAGAACCGCCAACCGGGTGGATTGGCGGAAACTGGAGCACCGTTCCCACTTCGGCCCGCGAAGTCTCGGCCCTGATGGCGGCAACGCCTACTCCATGCGCCAGGTTTATGAAGTGGCAAGCCTTGAAGTAACGCGCCGGGTCGGACATGCCCGGCGCGTGCTTGCCTATCAGGTAGCCCAGAATGCCGAAAATCTGCGGCTCGTTCAACGTGGCCCAGAAGGTCACGCGATCGCCAAGCAGGCGGACCATGGTGTTGGCGAAATCGCCGAACCAACCCGCGCAATCCCGCACGGAGAAACCGCCGCGGTCCTGGAGGGCCTGGGGCAGATCCCAGTGATATAGAGTGACACACGGCCTGATCCCTGCCTGCAATAATTCGTCCACCAGGCTCGAGTAAAAGTCCAACCCCGACTGGTTGGGGCTACCCTTGCCCTGGGGAAAGATGCGCGGCCAGGAGATCGAGAAGCGATAAGCGGAAAGACGCAGCCTCTTCATCAGGGCGATGTCCTCGCGGAAGCGATGGTAGTGATCGCAGGCGACGTCCCCGTTGGAGCCGTCCTTTATTCGCCCAGGAGTATGGCAGAAGCGATCCCAGATAGACTCGCCCTTGCCGCCGGCCTCACAGGCGCCCTCGATCTGGTAGGCCGAGGTAGCCGCACCCCACAGGAAATCATCGGGAAACGCTATTCGTGTCATCTAAGAACTTTCATTTCAACACAACATTTTCTGTCTTTCCCGGACTGCAAAAACCATGATATAATACGAACGGAGAATATGCGAAAATGAAATGATTCGAAGTGGGAGTGAAACATGAAGCAGCCCCGGGTCGGGTTCGACAATGTTCAGAAGTTCAAGCGCAAGACGTTGCGGCGGCCGCTGATAGTCTTGCGGGCCCGGCTGGAGAATGATCGCAAGTCATTCTTCGGCTACGCCAGGAACATCAGCCGGGGCGGTATGTTCATCTCGTCGGTCAATCCATATGAGCCGGGCAGCCGTTTCAAGGTGGAGTTCCCGCTACCCGAGCCGTGCAGCGATACGATCGCCTGCCAGTGCGAGGTGGTCTGGAAGAGAATCTTCGAGCCCCGGGGACGTCACGAGCCCGGTATGGGATTGCGCTTCACGGACATCCCCGATGACAAGGCCGACATCATCGATGCCTGGGTCCACTCCGAAGGCTGAGGCCGGAGAAATTCTACTTCTACCTGGCGCGTTTCCTCAGACTTGAGACCGAGAACATATCGGGGTCCAGCCCGATGTTTGCGCGCGATTTGTAGACGTGAAAAACGGTGGCGTGCTCGGACTGCAAGTCGATTACTACGGTGCCACCCCAGGCCAGGATGCCCTCATCACCATCACCGGTGGGGCGTGTGCTGCCGCAGTTGATCATTATCTTCCACAGGTCACCCTTGCGATCGAAGGATTCCTTGTAGAGTACCTGAAACGTCTCGGCGTCCACATACAGAAGTTGCCTGCTGTATGGATAGTCGGGCAGTTTGGGCACGGCCAAGAGCAGGTATACCGGCCTCGGCTCCCAGCGATAACGGGGATTGAAATGCGGCCGCTTATTGAAAGCGTATGTCTTTTGCGCCCCCTTCTGCCCCGGGGCCACACCCGCGTGCATCGGCAACAGGACGGTCCTCTTCTCGACCAACTTCCAGCGCATCCATTCGGGATAGCCCGAATATCCCCTGACGTCCTCGTAAAGCAGGTCGGTGCCGTTCCAGGTGTCTCCACGCGTGCCGAATGAGTTTCTGAGGATGCGGCGCATCGAGGGCACGTAGGTATGTCCCTGTCCATCTCGCGGCTCAACGGATTTGAAGTAGACGGCGCCAAAGCCTTTTTTGTCGTATGGCGCTAGAGCGTATGTCAGCCCGGCTCCCTGGATGCCCCTCTTGGCCAGCGATTCTATTTCGGGCAACGGTTCGATGTCGGATCGCCCGCTGGCCCGGATCAGCGAAAGACGCCAGCGCTCGCTGTGCTCCACGCCGGAAGCTGCGGAAACCCAGAAAACGGTGTAGTACACATCCGCGTCGTCCCCGCCGTAGGCGTAGTGAAAATTCCAGGCCACCTGCAGACCACAGTCCGGCTTGGGGAAAGGCAGGCCGGCCACATACCCCTTGATTCCGCGCAGGTTATAGGCGTCGCCGTTGTCGACCAGGGCGGCCCGGCCGCGATATCGGTTTGTGGCCTCGATATACCCGTCGGAAGGATGAATGGGCTCGTAGTTCCGCAGGCGCATCTCGAGGCCGTATTTGCTTACCATTATATTCAGCCCGCCGGGCAGCAACTTGCCGAACTCGGAGGCGTTCTTCGCCGTGACCTTTTTCTCGTGCTTCAGCACAGGATTTGAGAGATCCGGCGCAAAGCCGACCGCATTCGTCCAGTTGTCGGAGGTTATTCGCTGAGCCTCTCCCGAGACTTCCCACGAGCAAAGGAGAAAAAGGACGCAAACCAGCTTCGCCACCGGGAACAAGACACTCTTCACAGTCAGGTCGCCTTGTTTCTGCTCGAACTTTCCGATCTCTTTCATTACCAACATGACCTCGATGTGTGGGGAGACCCCTATCTTGACTTGTTCACTGCTTCGAGGGTAGTATGAAATTGCGAGGTGTTTCAACTCAATAGGGTGCGTGACGATGACTAAAAAACCAGGTGTGTTCTTGGCGAGGGCGATCATTGGCCTGACCGTCATACTGATGTTTCCGCCGGCGTCCCGGGCGCAGGTCGTCAGCGCCGAAACCAGGGTTCCGCTCGATCGCTACTCGCTTTCTCCATTCTTGCAGGAATCGTTTCTCTTCCTACAGGGAACCACCTTGCCGGACATGTTCAAGGTTGACGTATCGCTCGGCCTGAACTACATGCGCGAGCCGTGGCGCATCTACGACGGCCTGAACGACAGCATCAAGCAGGCGCCGGTGGAAGATCGTTTCCAGATTCGCCCGGCAGTGGCTTTCGCTTTCCGGCGCTGGTTCGATGTGGCGATTGTGGTCCCCATGGTGTACCAGACAGCAGGCCAAAGCGATCACCTGACGACCATTACCGATCAGGAAGGCTTCAACCTGCTCGATCCGGAACTTTATCTGAAGATACCCATCTTTCACGAGCGGCGGCACGGGTTCGGCCTGGCGGGTATCGGGCAGATGGTTTTTCCCTTCGGTTCCGACAAGGCTTTCGTCGGCTATCATGCCTGGCAGGGCGGATTACTCGTGGCGGCCGACTGGCGCTGGAAAAACTTCGGCGTCATGCTGAACATGGGAGTTCTCCTGCGCGAGAGCGTAAAGACACTCAATACTCCAATTGGAAACGAGCTGTTGATCCGTCCGGGAATTTCCTACACCTTGCCCCTGGGACCTTACTCGCTGTCCTTCTCTGCCGAGGGTAATATCGCCACCGGGCTCGATTACTACTTCAACAGGGCCAACGAAAACGCCTTCCAGTTGCTGTTCTCCATTCAAATCCAGCCCACTGATATGGCCTCGGGTCTTTACGCCGCGGTGGGCGGCGGATCGCACATGCAGGGGGGCGGCTACGGCGTCCCAATCTCCAACGTCGACAGTCGCCTGGGATACTCCATCCAGTGGCAAGGCCGCACCTCCGAAAGCCGTATTGCCGAAGGCAAGGAAGAACCCCCCGCCGGGAAAACTCCCGAGGTGCCCGATGGCAAGTGGGAAAAACCCAGCGGACCCGAGAAAGTGGCCGCCGGCCCAGGAGCCGATACAGCCGAGGAAGTCGGCGAGATCCCGACAGAGAACATCGAGACAGGGGGTACGTCCGGCGATACCGGGGAAGAACTCGCCGTTGTGCCCATCGTCCCCTCGCAACCGACTCCATCCTCCCGGGAAAACATCGAGCCCATCGATGCATCGACGTCTTACGGGCAATCCGGCCCCGAGGGACCGTCCCTGATTGAGGTTAGCTTCGCGCCCAGCGAGCCGTCTCGTTCCGTGTCGGCGGGCGCAGGGGGCATCGCCACGGGCAGCGCCGCCATTCCGCAGGCCGCGCGGGATGAAATCCGTGGAAAGAAACAGCAAATACTGCAAAAGCTTCGCGAACCGCGCTCCAGGCTGATCATCATCGGCTTTGCCGACAAGTGCTTCGACGGTCTGCCCTACCTGGGCAACCAGTTCAACAAGGAACTCAGTAAACGAAGGGCCGACTCGATGCTGGCCGCCCTGCGCGAGATCATGGGTGATGATTTGGCCGAAGTCGAGATCCGCACGTTGGCAATGGGCCGCAGGTGCGCCAACGCCAAGTGCCGTTGCAGCAACCTCGATATGCCGGAATGTTCAAATGATCGCTCGGTCAAGATCTATATAGATCACGGCGAAATGGATCGCTACCAGTGCCCGTTGGGTGAGTACTGGCTGGCACGCTAGGCTGTCGTTTTGAGAATTGATGTTTGAATGAACTGGAGGCTTACGATGAAAAGGCGAACTTTTCCGGCTAGGGGTGTTTTTCCCACGCTCGTTCTTTGTGCGGGGTTATTGGCCGTCTGCTCGCCCGGTGTTCATCTCGACAAATGCCCCGACGGTGTCATAGTCGATGGTGTTTGTCAGTCCAAGGACTGCTCGAATCGCGTGTGCCCCGAGGGATTCTTCTGCAACGAGGACACCGGTATGTGCGAGGAGATCGGCTGCCTGCAGATCGAATGTCCCGCAGGCACGTCCTGTGCAAACGGCATCTGTTATCCCAATGACTGTCCCACCCGTACCTGTCCCGGCGAGGGAGACGTTTGCATTGACGACGAGTGCCAGGCGGCGAGTTGCGTTGGAGTCGAATGCTTGGCCGATGAACGTTGCGCCCAGGGCAAATGCTATCCCGTCGACTGCGAGACCAAGGAGTGCCCAGGATTCGCCGAAGTCTGCATCGACGACGAGTGCGTGGAACGCACTTGTGTCGGCGTCACTTGTCTGCCTGACGAGCGTTGCGCCGGAGGTATTTGTTATCCGGCCGATTGCGGCACCACCGGTTGTTTCGGAGAGGGAGAAGTCTGCATCGACGGCGTCTGCCAGCGTACATCCTGCGTGGGAGTCGATTGCGAGCCGGGCTACACCTGCGCCAACGGCTGGTGCTATGAGTCGGATTGTTCGCCTACCGAGCAATGCTCCGATTACGGCGAGGTGTGCTACGAGGGTGAGTGCGTGCAGGTCGACTGCGTCGGAGTTCAGTGCCCGGCGGGAGAGTACTGCGCGCGCGGCGAGTGTTTCCCGCTCGACTGCGGCGGAGTGACCTGCGAGCCGCCCTACGTATGCTACCAAGGGACTTGTGTAAGATCCAACTGCGTCGGCGTCCAGTGCCCGGCGGGTCAGACGTGCGCAGACGGCGAGTGTTTCGCCCGCGACTGCAACCAGGAAGGCTGCAGCCAGGATGAGATTTGCCTCAACGGCGTCTGCGTCCCCGACGACTGCGCCCACGTGGAGTGCCCCCCCGGCCAAGTCTGCGCGTCCGATCTGCAGTGCTACCCGGAAGACTGCGGTACTCCCGCCTGCACCGAGTACCAGGTATGTGTAAACGGGGCATGCGTCGACCAGTTGTGCATCGATGTGACTTGCCCCGGCTCGCAGGTCTGCGTTGCCGGACAGTGTTACGATACCTCCTGCGGAGGCGTGCCCTGCGCCGCCGGAGAGGTTTGCGAGAACGGCATCTGCATACCCGAGGAATGCGCCAACTGGCGCTGCTGTCCCCCGATCGACTGCACAAACAACAACCAGTGCATGACCTTCGATTGCGACGAGGGAGTGACCTTCACCTGCTTGTTCGACGGCAACCTGCCGGTTTGGAGCGACACTTCGGCCAACTGTACCGATCTGGATCCGTGTACCATCAACGACAGCTGTAACGGCGGCTCCTGCGCGGGAACACCCATGCCTTGCGATCCAGACGAAATATGCGTCGCGGGCGTCTGCCAGTGCGGCGGAGTGGGCCCCGACTGCGTGAATAACGAAACCTGTTGTCTCTACGACAACAACTGCTACGACCTGGACACCGACCTGGACAACTGCGGCACTTGCAACACGCCCTGCCGGCGCGACCATGCCACTCCCCAGTGCGTGGGCGGTATCTGCTCGATCGGCAGTTGCGACGCCCTGTGGGATAACTGTAACAGCACCGACGCCGACGGTTGCGAGACATCGCTCGAGACACTGACCGACTGCGCCTCGTGCGGCACCACCTGCAGCGCAGCCGGTGCTACAGTCTCCTGCCAGGGCGGCATCTGCCACATCACCAACTGCACGCCGGCAACCCTGGGCGATTGCGACGGCGACATATTGAACGGCTGCGAGTCGGACCTGCTCACCGACTCGAACAATTGCGGCTCCTGCGGCTTCGCCTGCAACCAGCACGCCACCTGCTCCGGTGGCAGCTGTATTTGCGACGCCGGCTTCGATAACTGCGATGGAGACTGGCTGACCGGTTGCGAGATCGATCTGAACAACGATGACAACAACTGCGGCTCCTGCACCTTCGCCTGCAACCAGAACGCCTCCTGCGCAGCCGGAAGCTGTGTCTGCGATGTCAACTTCGACAACTGTGATGCAGACTGGGGAACCGGCTGCGAGGTAGATTTGTTCAACGATTCGAACAATTGCGGCTCCTGCAACTTTGGCTGCAACCAGAACGCCTCCTGCGCAGCCGGAAGCTGTGTCTGCGACGCCAATTTTGACAACTGCGACACAAACTGGGCAAACGGCTGCGAAATCGACCTGATGAACGATCCCAACAACTGCTCCGTGTGCGGCAACGACTGCGGCCAGAATAGTACTTGTTCCGGTGGAAACTGCGGTTGTGTTGCCGGCTTCGACAACTGCGACACAAACTGGGCAAATGGTTGCGAGATCGATCTGAACAACGACAACCACAACTGCGGCACCTGCGGCTTCGACTGCAACGCGGCCGCCGTCTGCTCCGGTGGAAACTGTACCTGCGGAAACCCCAATGTGGCCGACTGCAACAACGATTGGTCCGACGGTTGCGAGGTGGATCTTCTGACCGATCCAAACAACTGCGGCTCCTGCAACTTCGCCTGCAACCAGAACGCCACTTGCTCCGGCGGCAACTGTGTCTGCGACGCCGGCTTCGACAACTGCGATGGAGACTGGGGAACCGGCTGCGAGATAGATCTGAACAACGACGACAGCAACTGCGGCTCCTGTAACTTCGGCTGCAACCAGAACGCCGCCTGCGCCAGCGGAAGCTGTGCCTGCAGCACCAACTATGACAACTGCGATGGAAGCTGGCTGAACGGCTGCGAGGTAGACCTGTTAAACGATCCCAACAACTGCAATGCCTGCGGAAACTCCTGCGGCCAGAATGCCGTTTGCTCGGTCGGTTCCTGCACTTGCCAGGCGGGATATGACAATTGCAACGGCAACTGGGGAGACGGCTGCGAAGTCACGCTGGGCACGATGAGCGACTGCAGCGCATGCGGCGACAATTGCAACGACGGCAACGTCTGCACGACCGACTCCTGTATCTCCATACCGGCTGGTTGCAGCAACACCAACAATTCCGCAGCCTGCGATGACGGCACTTTCTGCAACGGCACCGATACCTGCTCCGGCGGCTCTTGCAACGTGCATGCCGGCGATCCCTGCCCCGGCCCGGACGGCGACGGCGACTGCTCCGAGACTTGCAACGAGGGAGCGGGCGATTGCAGCGCCGCCGATCCCAACGGCACTGCCTGCGACGACGGCCTCTGGTGCACTGGTACTGATACCTGCTCGGGAGGCTCCTGCAGCCAGCACACAGGCGACCCCTGCCCCGGCCCCGATGGGGACGGCGACTGCACCGAGTCTTGCAACGAAGGATCCAACAACTGCACCGCCTCCGATCCTAACGGATCTGCCTGCGACGATGGTCTATTCTGCACGGTGACCGACACCTGCAGTGGCGGCACATGCGGCGGTACCGGCGACCCCTGTCCAGGGCCTGACGGTGACGGCGACTGCTCGGAAACCTGCAACGAGGGGGCGGACAACTGCACTACCAACGATCCGAACGGCTCGGGCTGCAACGACGGCACATACTGTAACGGCACGGACACCTGTTCCAGCGGTGCCTGTAGCCAGCACACCGGCAACCCCTGCCCCGGCCCGGACGGCGACGGCGACTGTTCGGAAACCTGCAACGAGGGGGCGGACAACTGCACGGCCAACGACCCGAACGGCTCGGCCTGCAACGACGGGCCGTACTGCACCGGCACAGACACCTGCTCCAGCGGCGCCTGCAGCGTGCACACCGGCGACCCCTGCCCCGGCCCGGACGGAGACGGCGACTGCACCGAGTCGTGTAACGAGGGAGCGGACAACTGTACCGCCGCCGACACGAACGGCTCTGCTTGCAACGACGGTCTGTTCTGTACGACGACCGACACCTGCAGTGGCGGCACATGCGGCGGTACGGGTAACCCCTGCCCCGGCCCGGACGGCGACGGCGATTGCACGGAATCCTGCAACGAGGGGGCGGACAACTGCACGGCCAACGACCCGAACGGCTCGGGCTGCAACGACGGCACATACTGTAACGGCACGGACACCTGTTCCAGCGGTTCCTGCAGCCAGCATGCCGGCAACCCCTGTCCCGGCCCGGACGGCGACGGCGACTGCTCGGAGACCTGCAACGAGGGGGCGGACAACTGCACCGCCAACGACACGAACGGCTCCGCCTGCG
>CAZXHT010000084.1:6118-27060 GCA_964640665.1 uncultured Myxococcales bacterium | reverse complement strand
TGGAACCGGAAACGGCTTGCGGGTGGCGAGAAGCTGGGGAGGGAACATATCTAGCTGCATTATCAACCAACCGATCATTTTGGACACGTGCGAGTCGATCACGATCAACAACCTGCACTCAGAAGGCGGTGGCCTGAATATTTTTGACAGCAACGTCACCATCAGAGACTCCTACATTACCAAGAGCGCCACGGGCCCCACAATCTCGATTGCGAACGACCTATATGCGGCTGCTGTAGTCAACCTGTCGAATGTCCACATTTCGGTCTACCAGCACTTCGTTTTTGAAAACGATCAAATGGACATCGACTATGACAACGCCATGGTTTCACTGGACAACGTGTACAGACGCCGAGCCGTTTCGGGGGCCATAGACCACGTTGATCTGTCTGGGATCCTGGTCTCCTACAAGGGCACGCCGCTCGATAGCTTCAACAACTACTCACACCTGTTGAGCACAGAGGGCGCCCTGCTGCCGCAATCCCCCAATGGAGCAGTCGAAGAGTTTCACTTTACAAAAACATTTGTGATCAACGGCTCTCAATTTTGGTATCCGTTTGCCTACATCCAAAATGGAGGGACGATCTGGCAGAAGCAGGGAGACGACCAGACCCCCTACTACTACCGCATGCAGTCGTTGGTGGATCCGGTCCGGATGATCGGGCTCACGAGCACAGACGAAGGGACAGTCGCGGTCAGCACGGGAGACAATGGTGTTATCATACCTCTCGGAACTGACATCGACTACGCCGTACGACGCACGACGCTTAGGATCTACCGCGGCCCGAACGCCGGCTCCTACGATGAATATCTCGACTACCCGATGATCGATGTGCGACAAATTCCCGACAACGGCGTGTCGATCAACGGGTTTATCTGGAAAACTCGTGCTGCGGGACCAGTCGACTCTGTGGTCAAAATGTATGAGATCCTCTTTAATGGCAGCAATGTCGTTGCAAAAAGCAATGGTATCGCAGCACCGGCAGTGGGGACGTGGACTGCCGGTGATCGCGTCGAGAAGATCACGCCTGCCTCTGGTTCCTCCCCTGGTTGGATATGCACCGAGGGTGGTACCCCCGGCACTTGGATCGCTCTACCAAACCTGCCCTAAGGCCGGCCGATCTACGTAACCGGAAGTCCAACGGCAAGCCACTCGACGTTCACGGTGGCGCCGCGAACGGATCAACGACCCGCACGGACCCGTACAGCCTCTCAGATTGGAAATCCTCTGAATATAGTATACTACAAGGGAAACGGGGACGCGGAAACGGGGACGGAGTGGATGCGGGCTGGGAACGCGGAAACGGAACGCGGAAACGGGGACGGAGTGGATGCGGGCTGGGAAGACGGCGGTGGGGACGCGGACGCGGGCGCCGACGGAAACGGCGAGGCCGCCGACGGCGTTCATGATGACGGAATCACACCGGCGGACACGAGTGGGCGCATCGAGGGAGGTTGCGGCTGCAATGCAACCGGGTCCACGGCAGGGTTTGGCTGGCTAGTTGTGCTTATCGGAAGCATTCGCCGCCGGGAAAAACGTAAGGGAGTAGGGAACGAGACCTGAACTGCTTAGTGCCCTTGCGCTCCCGGTGGTGTTCCCGGGTGTTCAGCCGCCGAAGAGGCTCGGAGGCTTGCGCGGCCTGATGAATCCGGCGCGCTTCATCTTTCCGATCACCCAGGCCGGGTCGCCGATGTAGTACCAGGTCGTCATTTCCGGCAGTCGGCACTCGCCGCGCGCTATGAGCTTGGTCACCAGTTCCTGGTATGTCTTGCGGCGAATCGCGGCTACCTTCGACAACCCCAGGTATTCAGGCGCGGGATCGATCAAGTCGTTGTGTTCCCCGTATGCATAGTAGCGGTACGAGCTCCAGGCATAGTCCTTGGCCTTGCTGACCATGCCGGCCCGGACGGGGTTGAGATCGATATAGCGCATGGTGTTGAGGAAATGCCTGCCGTCCTGGATAACCGGTGTACGGGCGCGGTCCATCAGCACCTGGCCGCAACGATTGAGGCGCTTGTTGATAAAACGGGCCAGTTGGCTGAAGACCTGTTGCATGAACATCGAGAGTGCCTCGGTGCTGGGGACGTACAAGATAAGGTGGATGTGCGAATCCATGAAAGCGTAGTCGTAGACGAGGATGCCGTAGACGGTCTTGTAGATGAAGAGAAGCATGTAGAGAGTGGCCTTTACGACTGGGTCGGCCAGAAGGAAGTCACGGTTGTGAGCCCTGACGATTAGATGCACGGTTGCGGGGCCGTCACCGAGGATATCTTTTCGAGCCGGTCTTGACATGACAGCGGCAAGCAAAGCAAAGATCGTGCCCGCTGAAGCACTGGTCTGAGAATACCTTTTAAAACGGGGCATTGTAAGAGACGAAGAAATATAGCGCTGAATGAAAACAGGGCAAGGTGTCCGAAATCCGGACACACCGGGGTCCAGACCGAATACATAGGTAACGAAATAGACCGGGGTTGAACTCACTCCGTCCCCCTTTCCCCTCCCTTTTTTTCGCTGTATCTTGCAAAGAGGCGGGAGGCGGCTTCGGCATCCAGGCCGCAGGCGGATAGCGGAAGAGCTACCACGGCGTAGAACGCGCCCTCTTTCTTGTTGTGCCAGCGATCGATAATCACGGTTCTTGCCAGGCTGACCGAGAGTTGTTTTCCCGTTGCCTCTGGGGCCAGCATTCTGGCCAGGCGCTCGCGTGCACGCATGGCGGCCAACTGGCGCATGGCTACTTCGTCCCCATCCCCATCCGCGCGGGCGCGGCCGATTACCCATAGGGCGCGCTTGCCCTCTACCAGCATGGCCCCGCAACTTGGTTCGCCGCCCGGCAGGGGCGGGCAGACTTGGGCAAGCGGGGGCAGTACCCGCTTGCTAGGGATGGGCGCGGGTTTCGGGATGCTTGGTGGCGACGGTGGTGGCTTGGCTGGTAACGCCACAGGCTCTGAGGATTTTTCGGCCGGAGGCACTGGCAGTTTTTGGTCTTTCGGTTGTGCGGGCTGCTTTGCTATTTTTTCCCCGGCCTTCTCACCGGGCGCCCAAGGAGGCGGCATATTGTTTGATACACTTGGCATTCCCTGTGGATAGCGGGCCCATTGATAGAGCATATTGAAATTCTTGGGCTTGACGGTCAAATCGTTCGCGTTGGCTGCCGAGACGCTGGCCGGAATGCCGACCGCCAGCCAGAGCGGCGCGGTGATGATAGCCGCAAAGGTGTGACTCACGGTCGAGGCGGTGCCCAGCGCGGTCCAGGCGCCCAGGGCGCCGGCCCCGGAAGGGAAAAGATCCTGCAGTTCCACATCCCGCACGATTCGTTCGGGGATATGAACGGTTTTGCCGTCTTGAAGAACCCAGATGAAACCGTCGCCGGCAGCCAGCAACTCGCCTTTCACCTCGGCCTTGCCCCCAGGCTTGAAGGAACGCACCGCGACAGTGGTCCCCTTGACGGGCACCTTTTCGATAGGAAAGTTCTCTATCGGTTTGCCGAGTTTCAAAGAGCGATTCAGTGGCATCTTGAAGCAGGCGCCGGTCAACAGCAGCAAGCAAGCCATGATGCATATTTTTTTCATCTCGCTTACCCCAATAACAATGCGAGCACCGCGACCGACAAGACCAACGAGATCACCGATAAGGTGCCCATGACGATATACTCGCCATGCACCCTGACAGATTCGGGTTGATCAGTCTCCAGCAGCGCAATTCGGTGGCCGGGCAACTCGAACATGCCCTTCTCGACCAGCCGGCGATCGGCGGTGTAGTGCAAACCGGCTCCTGAGATGGTCTTGCGATCTTCATGTAATTCCCATCTCGAGAAGACGAACACCTCACCGGAGTGCAAATGGCACTTCAGAAACGGGACGTTTGCCGGAACCAGCTCGGCCTGGGCGGGTTTGACGAAACCCACCTGCCAAAGGGTGGTGGAACATCCGGACGCACCCATGTACAAAACGAACCCGAGGATCCCAAACGACAATTTTCTTAGCGAGGACATTGATTCGTTCCTCTGCTCAGTTCGCCCGCAGCAGGCCGGAAACATTGATGCAACAAGCGTACCCGTCGCGGGAAAGCGAAAAAGCTGTAGTGTTTTCTGGTAACTGGGCCCACAGATGCAAACTGGTGAATTGCGCGTTAATGTGCCCGGGATTCACGGCGTGAACTTTTACCACTTGCGCGCCCGGCGTCCAGGGTTGCATACTGAGAGTATTGATTCAGAAGGAGGATAACCGATGAGATGGTTTGGCTTGATTATCATGGCAGCGACGTTGCTTGCGGGTGGTTGTTCCAGCGACAAGACCAGCGGGCCTCGGCTTTGTAACTCCGATGCCGACTGCGCCCCGGGCCAGGTATGCACTTACGGCGCCTGCCGCGCGGAGTGTACGGGTGACGGAGACTGTTCGGCCGGGCAAGAGTGCCGTGACGGCGCCTGCGTCGTTCCTTGCCTGCGGGACGGGGATTGCCCCGTCGGCGAGGTCTGCCAGAACGGTAGCTGTGTTCCGTCTGCCTGCATAGATCTCGACGGCGACGGATACGGGATAAACTGCGACAAGGGCGGCGACTGCGATGACTCCGACAAGAACGTTCATCCCGGGGCTGCCGAGCTTTGTGACGGGGTGGACAACGACTGCGATCATAAGAGCGATAGCGGAATTACCTGCGGCGCAGTTTGTTGCGCCGAGGGTGAAATCTGCCTGGTTGATTCCTGCGTTACCGACAACGGCGAGTGCGCCGAAGACGGCGACTGCCAGGAAGACAGTTACTGCAACCAGGGTAATTGCATACCCTACGGCGAGGGTCCCCGCGGCGACACCAACCCTGACTGCTCGCGGCTTATCATCGCCGGGCTATTCCAGCCGGCACTGCAGTGCGAGTGGACCGCGCCCGAGCCGGGAGAGTTTCCCGGCCACATCCAGGTGCTCGGGACGCCGACGGTGGCCGACTTCGACTTCGACGGCGATCCCGAGGTGGTGCGGCCCTCGATCGTCTTCAACTCTTACGACGCCCCGGACGGCGACTCGGGCGTCATGACCGACCAGGACGGCGTAATGCGCATCATCGACGGGGCCGGTTGCCAGAACCAGTTTTCACTTGGGCCATACCTCAACGGTTGTAACCCGGTGGCCATCGGAGACCTGGACGGCGACCCGGACGGTCGCCCGGAAATCGTCGCCCACCTGAATACGGGCGGCGTGATCGCCTACAAGTACAATGCCGCAACGCTTTCATGGGACACGCTCTGGACGGGTCACGACGGCAACGGCGCCCCGGTGGTTTTCAGCGAGGGCTCCACCGGCTGGGGCGGTCCCTCGCTTTCCGACCTCGATGACGACGGCCTGCCCGAGGTGCTAAGCGGCGGGCTGGTCTACGATTCGAATGGATTGCTGATCGACAACACGCTCGGGCTGGGTGCGCTTTTCAGAATTGGATTCCCGGTCGCGGCCGATCTCGACGGCGACGGCAAGGTGGAGATGGCCGGGGGCGACGCCGTCTGGGAGTTCGACCCGGCGGCCCGTGCCTGGCAGGCCGAGTGGAGCGCGGCCACCGGATCGGGCTACACCGCCGTGGCCGATTTCGGCAGCTACACGGCAGACGCGGGCGCCGACGATCGCGCGACCCTCGACGGCATCGCCGAGGTGGCAGTGGTTGCCGGCGGGCAAGCTCGCATCGACACGCTGGCCGGACGAACCGTCTTCGGCCCTGTATCGCTTCCGGCCTCCTCCGGAGGCGGCCCGCCGACCATAGGAGATTTCGACGGCGACGGGCGGGCCGAGTTGGCCGCGGCCGCCTCCGACTCGATGACCATCTTCGACCCCGACTGCACCGGTGCCCCGGACGTCGCCAGCTGCCCGACTTTAAAGACGGACGGCATCCTCTGGAGCCAACCCTCGCAGGACCACTCCTCGAACATAACGGGCTCATCCCTGTTCGATTTCGAGGGGGACGGAGTGGTCGAGGTGGTCTATGCCGACGAGTGCTTCGTGCGCGTCTACCGCGGCACCGACGGGACGGTGCTTTACTCGCAGTGGCGCTCGTCCTGCACCTGGAACGAAAACCCAATTGTGGCCGACGTGGACGGCGACTTCTCGGCCGAGTTGGTCGTGCCCTCGAACCAGAGCTGCGGAACGTCGCCCCAGGACATGGGAGGTACGGCTTACGAGACCAGCCCGCACGGTAATCCGATGGACCCGTTGTTCGTCGGATTGCCCTGCAAGGGCCCGGATGATTGCATGAGCCAGACATGCGACCAGGGCTACTGCCGCTGCGCCCAGGACGCCGATTGCCCGGGCGGCGGCTTCGTCTGCGCTCCGCCGCCTGCCGGCACCGCGGGCAGCGGCAACACCTGCCGCGCCGAGTGGCTGGGAAGCATAAACGGAGTGCGCGTCTACCGCGACAGCCTCGATCGCTGGGTGGGCTCGCGGACGATCTGGAACCAGCACGCCTACGCCGTGACAAACGTCAATGAGGACGGCAGCATTCCGCGGACTTCAACGGCGCAACTCAACTGGAGGGTGGCCGGCTTGAACAACTTCCGCCAAAACATCCAGGGCGATCTGAACCCGCACCACTCTCCCGACATGACCGCCGGGCAGGGGGCTTTTCAGGTTCAGTGCGACGGCGACGGCAACCTGACTATGTCGGTTCGGGTTTGCAACCGGGGCACCAACCCGTTTGCCTCCGGCGCCGGCGTGGGCTTTTTCGATGGAGATCCCGACCAGGGGGGGACGTTGATCTGCTCGGCGACGACCAGCAAGGACTTGTTTCCAGGAGATTGCGAGGAGCTTAGCTGCGTCTGGCCCGATGCCCCGGTGGACGACCCGCACGACATCACGGTGGTGGCCGATTATGACAGCCAGCGCAGCGAGTGTATCGAGAGCAACAACCGGGCCGTGATTGCGGGAGTCACCTGCGTGGGAATCGTGCCATGAACAAGGCAACTTGCCTGGTGCTGTCTGCCTGCCTGCTGGTGCCGCTTGCGGCCTGCCGGCAGCGGCCGCGAAACCCGCACGCCGGCGAAGCGGTAAAAAAATGCCTGGAAGGAATGAAACAGGTGGCCCGCGGCATGGGGCCCGCCTCGAAGTTCATAGTTCTTGCCGACGCCTGCAAAGATCTTTACCAGGAGGCAACCTGCCGCAAGGCATTTGGGGAAATCGCCGCCGTACCACCGGACAGGCGTGCGGCAATTATCGCCCAGGTTTGCAGTCGGGCCTACTGTCCCAAGCTTGAGAAGCCGTTACCCGAGCTGTGTAGCCTTCAGAAACTGCCCGCCAATCCGATGCGACTTTTGCCCCTCTGGTACGAGTTGCAGTGGGCCATCCTCAGTCGCGACTTGGGGCCCAAGCTGGCTTCGCACCTCTACGCGCGCCTCGTATTCGCCCAGCTTGCAATGAGGCCAATTCTGATAAGCACACCGATGCAGGTAGAGTTGCCGCGCGCCAAGCCGTAACTACTCTACTTTACATCGAAAGCGGCCGAGCCGGTCGCCGACTTCAGTTCTGGCCGCATGATCGATGCCACAGTGGCCGGGGGCAGGTTGGCCTTGCCCGCGCGCCGACCGATCAGCCCGTAGCTCAGCTTGTGATCCCGTGAGCCGGCCAGCACCAGTTCGAGTCGACCGGGATGAATCGTGGCCGCCAGCACTCCCGGGGCTTTCCGCAAGGCCTCAATCGAGCCTTTGTCTATCTCGGCGTTGCCCGGCGTGGGCAGGCTCAGAAGCAGATCGTCTTTCAGCGAGCTGTTTGTGATGGTTACGCTTAGTTGCACCGATTGGCCCTGCTCGATAGCTTTTCTTTCCAATGAACGGTTGATTGCGATCTTGCCGGCGGCTGCTGTTATTATGGGTTCACCCTTCCAGCGGCGGACGACGAGGCGCACAGGCGCCCTCAGGCGGCCCGTGTATGCTACGCTCAGCTTGTTTCGGCCCGGTTGTAGTTCTTGCCCCAGAGACAGGTGGCGCAGGCGGACGGCCGAAAGAAAAGGATCCCGGGGATCGATCTTGAGTCGCTCGATCTGCTTGCCTCCCAGGCGCACACTGACTGCAGAAGGTATCTCGCGACGCGCAGGAGGCAGAAATGTGAAAGCCCTGAGAGCGGACGCGGTTCCGAAAGGGCAGTGCCAGCGGCCCCACTCGTTGCGGGTTGAAAGCAGGAAGAGCAGACCCTCGCGCAACTCGGCCTCGAAAGCCCGGCGTTTCAAACGGCTAAGCAGTTCGAGCGAGGCGACGGTGGCCTCGATGGTGCCTCCGTAAGCATGGAACCAACTCGGCTCCCAATGGGCCCGGCGGCGCAGCTTGATAAGGCGCTTGGCTGCAAGCAGCAGCTTTAGGCGTGCCTTTTGGGGCAGTTTTCCCCTGACCTTCTTGAATGTGTAAAGCCCCAGCGCGGCCTCGGCGGCGGTCAGAGGATCGTCGGGAGCCTCTAGATATTTTTCAAATCTTCCGGCCACTTCGGAAAGCCAGATACTACTCCAGATACTACTCCGTCCCCGTTTGAGATACGGCAGCGCCTCGGCCAACGAGTGGAAGATCGCTGCAGAAAGTTGCAGCCTGACCTTCTCGGTGCTGCCTTCCCAGAAGGCGATATCGTCGAGCGGCCAGAGGCCGTCGGGACGGAGCTTGCCCTTGACGAAGGAGATTGCCCCGTCCAGTGCCTTGGGCGGAACAGCCAGGTCGGATTTCATCAGGGCCGCCATCAGGCGCACTGCATGCGCCGTGGCGAAAAGGTTCGAGCCGCGGCCTGTTCTCCACCAGCCATAGCCCCCGTCGGGGTTGGCGCCACGGGTCAGCCGGGCGGTTACCTCGGACAAATAAGCGCGGATCTTCTTGCGCAGCGGGTGATGCGGCAGGTAGCGGGCCAGGTAAGCCTCGATCGAACAGGCCGCAAGCGGTGTGGCCAGCACGCTGTCCGACCACCAGGCGCTGCGATCGAGCAGCTTGTCGATCTCCTGCAGGGCCGGGACGATGGTAGGAAAGGCGATCTCCAGGTGGGCTTCGACGTATTCGTCGGACCCCAGCTCGATGATTTTTTCGAAGGGCCTCTTTGCCCGCAATTCGCCGACAAATTCCTCGACCAGCCCGGCTCCGCGCGGGCGCACGTCCAGCACACGTCTCTCGGCGTCGGACGCCGTTCCTGCGCGCACGCTGACCGTGTAGCTGATTTTGCCGGGATGTTTGGGGTTGATGGTGAACACGGCCCGGGCGGCGCTCATGCCGTAAATCTCCAGGTTACGCGAGGAGGGCGTCACATCGAGCCCCTGACCGTCGAGGCGGATCTCCGCACCGAGTTTCTTCCCGGTCATGTTACGCACAAAGATGCCCACTTCGATCTTGTCGTTAGCCACCATGACCCGCGGTAGATCAGAGCGAACCATCAGCGGTTGGGTCAGCTTGACGCGTTTCCTGGCCATTCCGACACCGCCCGCGCGATCGCTGGCCACCACGATCAGCTCCTGCTCGCCGAGCGCCTCGGGAAGAGTGATCGCAAGGACGGCCCGCCCGCCGCGAGCCACGAGCTTCGGTTGCCACACAGCCGTGGCCGGCAGATCGGTGCGGATGACTATTTTCGGCAACTGGGGTGCGGCCTGTGGCCGCCCGGCGGCCGGAGGACGAGCGCGCGATTTCGTGGCCGTGGCCGGAGATATCGGACGTTCTGCCTCCGGGCTGGCCGCAACATCCCCCGGGTATCCGTCCATTTGCATCGGAGCGCCGAGGGCATTCTTGCACGGCTTGGGCATGCCGCCGTCCCCCGCAACGCTCTTTCTGCGCCTGGCCCGCTCGTAGTACGGGGCGCCCTCCTGGAAGCCGAACGGCGGCAAGGCGATGTCGTATAGTTGGTTGCCCCAGTTGCGGGTGACCACGGGCCAGGTGAGGATGTCCGAGCCGGTGGTGCTGAGCACCTTGAGAGTCGGGTTGTAGAAGCGATCCATGGGGGTCTTCTCGAGCGGGTCGAGAAGCGACAGCACCGCCCGGTCGACCAGCATGACGCCCAGCGAGGTGGTCGCCTTGCGCCCGCGCGGATCGCTGACCGTGAAGCGAGCCTCCAGCCGGCTTCGCGGCCGGGCCTTGTCGGGCACCCCGTCGAGTTTAATATGCAGTTCCTTGTCGGGGTGGGCCGTCAGGCTCATGCCCTCGGTCAGCAGGCCGACGGTCGCGGCCCTGCGGCCGCGCTTGCGATCCTGTTGCTGCATGCCGACGCTGTAGAGAGTCACCAGCATCGAGCCCCACGAGGGGGCGCGGAAAGATCCTCGGGCAATGTAGCGGCCCTTTTTCTTGCGAATGCGAATCTTGAAACCGGCGGTGATGGCGCCCGAGTAGTCTGTCACGTCGCCGTGCACGACCCGCTCGACCGGGAGAAAACCATCGTCAAAGGTAATAACGATTGGTATCCGGAGCCGCTCGCGCACCAGCGGATTGGGCAGCGTCGCCAGCATGGGTTTATTCTGCATGTGCGCTATGCGGCGGCTGAACAGCGGAGTGGGAACATCGGGGGAACTGACGCTCACCTGGATATCATGATCGGGCATCAGGAACTTGAAAAGCGCCACTCCGCCGGCGTCTGTCTTGCGTTCGAGTCGAAGTTTCCCGCCGTCACCCTCGATGACTAGATTCTTGCCGCGCACCGGGATGCCGTCGGGATCCGTTACCCTGACGGTCAAGTTGACCTCCTCGCCGGTGACATAGACGTCCTTGTCGAGGTCGGGCACGGCCAGGTAGGGGCGTTTGGAGTACAGAATGTCGCGCGTGACAGTGTCGCCGCGCGAGAAGCGATCTTTGGCCCGCAACTCGACCTGGAAGCGCGATTCGGCCGGCACGGCACGGCGGATGGGATCGAGGGGGATCTTGAAGCTGTAATGATCGACCCCCGTGATCTTGCAGCTTGCCGAATACAATTCCTTACCCGAGTAGAGCGCGCGCACGCTCAGGCTGCCGGCCTCGAGTCGGCCGCCCGTGAAATAGCCCAGCTTGACCGATACTTCCAGGTCGGGCGTCGTCGGTGCAACGAAGCGCGGCAGGTTGTGCTCGATGCGTATGGCCGGCGCTCGGAAGCGCTTGACCCTCAGGCGCGCCTGCTCTTGCGCACCCTTGTAGCTTACCGACAGTTGGTAGGCTCCCTCGGGGGCGTCCGCGGGCAGGCGCAGGTCGTCGGCCGCCACTCCGAAGGAGTCTGTTTTCATCTGACCCCCCGAGATAACCTTGCCGTCCGGCGCCGAAAGCAGCGTCTCGATCCGCGCGCCGCTAATCGGCCTGAAATCGCCGCGCAGCTTCCAGGCGATCGATCGCAGGTGGATGGTCTCGCCGGGCCGATACACCCCCCGGTCTGTATAGACGAACAGATTGGCGCTCTCAAACGAGCCCGTACGCCGGTAAGCCTCCATGGATACCGCGCCGAAAGCTACTCCGTCCCCGATGTTGGCCCGGGCGCTGAGGCGAAAGCAGCCGTGGGGACGGTGCTTGAAGATCAGGGTGCCGTCGGCGTCGGTTAGGCCTACCTGCCGCGAACCGGCGAAGACGGCGGCGCCCTGGACGGGTCGAAAGCGCGGCCCGTAGACGACCACCTGCACCTTCGTCCCCGAACCACTCCAGATCTCGTAGGGCGAGTCGGTCACCAGGTAAAGCCGTCCATCTGAGCGGGCGGGCGAGGAAAGCGCAGCAAGCAATAACGGCAGGAAAAGAATTGAAAGCGAATGTCTTCTTGTCAGCATGAACATGGCAGCTCCCGCGAGTTTCACTTATTTGCAATAAGCTCCACGAACACAAGGCCGTGGCTCTCGTGCTCGTGTGACAGATAGGGGGCGGACCACTTCGCCCAGATGTCGGCTGGTATGCCCGACTTCAATGCATAGACCCGGCGATCCGCAATCAAGCGCCGGATCAAGTCGGGGACGTTTCTGTCCCCCCGGGCGACTCCCGCTATCAGAATGTCCCGATCGAGTTTCAAAGGAGAGAAGACGTCCTTGCGCGCTTCCCAGGCCAGAAGCGCGGAGTTGTCGGGAAGTACCTTCCGGCCTTCTTCGAGCATGCGGCCGGCGTAATGGCGTATGGTCAGCGAACGCTTCAGATCAACGCCTAACTGGATCATGGTTCCGTAGGCCAAGGCGGCGCCCAGCACAACGGCAGCCGCCCGGCGAATCGCGCCGTGTGCCGGATCCTTCTTCCACAGGGCGAGCGTGGCCGCAGCGAGCAGGCAAACGGAAACGCCCAGCGGGGCCAGCATGGACAGCAGGCTGTTTGATGGATCGCCGACGCTTCCAGGATGCAAGACGCTTGGCAGCGCCAGGCCGCAACCCAGCCCGGCGCCGGCGGCAAGCATCGCCCATGAGGGCGAAAGCCCGATGCCAAAATACAGCGAGGCGACCAGCAGCGCGGGGACGATCTCGAGCAGGTATCGTGGGTTGAAGCACAGACCGCCCGCGCTCAGAACCAGCGGCAGAACCAAAGCTCCGAGAAGGCCCGTGCCGGCGATGAACCCCAGCTCACTTGGTGCGGCCGGACGTATCTTTCTAACAAACAAGATAAGCAACGAAAGAACCAGTATAGGCGCAACCTCCAAAAGACCCTTCTTCAGAACGCCCCCGTAGAGCACCTGGCCGAGCTGGTTGCCGACCGATCCCATCGAGACCGTTTTGGCAGGCAGGAAAGCGCTGTCAATCAGATGAAACCCGGCCATCGAAAGCCAATGTGCCGAGATGGCCCTCAGTTCTGGAGATACCGCAAGCGCCCCGGCGACGGCCAGGAGGAGCCCCGGCAGCAGTCCCCTCCAGCGCAGCCTGCGCCAGAGCAAAAAAACCGCCGCGGCTACGACGGCGGCGATCGCCAAGACCCAGGGATGGCATCCCACCCAGCTGAAAAAGCGGACGGGCAGCGAGCCGCCCAGCGCAGCGCGCGTCCCGTAGGTGAACGGGTTGAGCGTGCCCAGGCGGGCGAGATTTATTAGCGAGTAACCCGCCAGCGGCAGGATCCAGCCGGCCAGGTGCGAGACCAGCAGCGGCCACGAGCAGCCGAGCGCCCAGCGGCTCATGACCAGGAATACCGGCAGCCAGACGATGTTCTGCAGTCGCACACCGGTCGCCGCGGATAGCAGCAGCCCGGCCAGGCAGGAAAATATCCAGGCGCGCCTGCCGCTCGACTCGGCGGCCTGCAGTAAGATCAGCACGGCCCATGCGACCAGGGCCTGCGATAGCGCGTGCGGCCAGATGCCCAGCGCGTACTCCAGGCCGCAGGAGCCCAGTGCGAAAACAGCGGCGACAACCAGGGCAAACGGGCCATGGGGCTTCAGCCGTTCGGCCAGGCGGCGCACGGCTATACAGGTTGCCGCGAAGGCGAGCAGGTTCAGCCAGAACATCCCGGAAAGCCCGAAGAGCAAAAGAAACGGTGCCGCCAGGATCGCATGATAGGGCGGGACTGTGGACACGCTTCCAAGATGCTCGACGTCGTCGGGAACCACTGTGTAGAAGAACAGCAGTTCGCGCGCCCGGTAACGCTCGAAGCCGTTTTCGATCTGAAACGATCCCCTCTGGGCGAAGGCGTCTGTGGCCAGCAGGTAGTGGCTCTCGTCGACCGAGAAGACGCCGGGCTCGAGAAGAATCCATCCGCATAGCAGAACGCAAAGCAAAAGCGCCCCGTCGATCACCAGCCCGCGGCGGCCGGGGCGTCGATGATTTTCGGCGCTTGGCGGTCCGGGATGGCCGGGCTCAGCAGAACCGGGATGATCGATCATGCTGCCAAGGTATGTATTTGACGGCCGCCGGTCAAGTTCAGAACTGGTCGCCGAGGGGATGACGTGTTAGTATCTATATGCGTCATAGACAAGAGAGGTACATTGAGGATCAAGCGCATTCAGCATGCCATTTTGTTTGCTCTTGCATCGGCCGCCGTCCTGGCGCAGCCGGCCAGGGCTCAGAGGCTGCCGGCCGGCTTTCAAGAGTACATTGTCCTTGGTCGTGACGCTCAGGTTTACGAGTTTCTCGATTACGTAGCCACAAGCGAGGGCGGCAGCCTGCCCAACCAGGCCATGGAGTCGGTGGTCACCCTGACCGCCACCCTGGACGGCCAGCTGATCTTCTACGATCACTGGGAGGACGGCTACGAGACGGACATTATGAATCACGTCCAGGCGACGACCGGGGAATACTCGCTTTCGCGGGGCAACGTGCTTTCACTGCAGAGCAACGGTTCGGGTCCCGGCCTGAATGCCGTCATTCCCATCCCGCGCGATCCTGCCGACCTGCGCTACGACGGCGGCGATCGGATAGTCTGCCTGGGCGGGCCGGTCGATTTGGCCCACAGCATGTGGCCGGCCGGCATGCTGTGGATCGGGGGCGCTTGGGAAGTCTACGCCCGCCAGGCCTTGAGTGGATTTCTGACCTACCGCATCCCGGTGGGCACAGATTCGTATTCCACAAACGGCGGCGCCGCGGGGGCCTTTGCGCCCTTCAAGTACGTCGAGTTGCAGGTGACAGCTTTCTCTGACGGCACCCGGGTGGTGATCGACAACGGCAGCGATCAACTGGCGGTCGACCTGGGCATGGGCCAGACCTACTCGACCCGCGGCTTTATCGACGCTCAGCCCGCCCGGCAGATTGCCGTCTACGAAAACACGCTGGTCAGCGGCACTGCCGGGATCGAGGTCGGCATACTGACCGGATCCGACGGCCTATACGGGGCCCGCTTCTTCAATGCCATTCCGCTCAAGGCCTACGGGCGCGACTACGTCGTGCCGGTGCGCGGCGGGCGCACCAACGGCGGCACTGACGCTGCCGCCCCTGTGAACATCTATTTGTTCAACCCCAACACCCAGGACACAAACGTCACCGTTTTCGACTCCGACAACACCGGCGGCGTCTCGTTCGTCCTGCCGGCCACCTCGGCCAAGAGCTGGGTGGACGCCGACGTCACCGGCGGGCCGTTGCCGCGCTACTCGGGCGCGCGCATCATCTCCGACAGGTTGATCTGGGGCATCGTGGCCTACGACTATGACGACACCGGCCGCGACTGGGGCTTCTCTCTGGTTCCGACGCGCTTTCTGAAGAACGATTACTTCGTCTCCTGGTCGCCGACCAACCGCGATCCGCAGACCTTTCCCGGTCGGCCCGGTTCGCCGGTCTGGGTGACCCCCACCCGCGACGGCACCACGGTCATGGTCGATCTCGACGGCGGCGGCTTCCAGGATGTCGACACGGACGGCGACGGCATCGCCGACCCGGGCCCCTACCTGCTCGATGTCGGACAGGTGCTTCGCATCTACGACCAGACCGACGGCGACAACACGGGTACGCGGGTAGCGGCCGACGGGCCCCTGGCGTTGTCTTACGGGCAGGATGCCGAGGTGGCCGGCCTGGCCGATCCGTTCCTCGACCTGGGCTATACCATCCTGCCCCTGACGCACGAGTTTCTCGATCCTGTCCTGAGCGCCGACGGAACGCCGTCCGCCACCAGCGTGCCCGCGGCCGGCGGCGACGTCGGAGTCACAATAACGGTCAGGAGCGGCAATTTCAACGGCCTCGGCGGCGTCGATCTCACACTCGAGATGCCGGACGCCGTCGCCTACGTCGCAGACTCGGCCAACGTCACCTTTCCCGATTCTTCGACACAGGCTCAAAACCCGACCGACAGCAGCGATGGCGTGACCCGCACCCTGTCCTGGGATCTCAACGCCGGCATGGACTCGGGCCAGGAGCTGAGTGTTTCTTTCAGCGTCCGCTGGGAGGCGTCGGATCCGGACGGCGCCTACCTGTTCGAGGCCCTGGCGCGCGGATTCTACCTTGGCCGCGCACTCGAGCCGCGCGACGGCTTCCGGGTGACCAAGACCAACCTGGCGCTTACCAAGCAGGTCGACCTGACACAAGCCACCACCGGAGACGTGCTCAGCTACACCATCGACGTCGTCAATAGCTCGAGCTCGGCGGGCGAGATGGCCGAGAACGTCGTCATCAAGGACGCCTTGCACGAGGGGTTGGATTTTGTCTCGGCCTCCGGGTCCGGCGGCTACGACCTGTCCACCAGAACCATCAGCTGGAGCATTGGCGATCTCGACGCCCAGGACTCGGCCAGTTTGAGCTTCCAGGCGCGGGTGCGCGCCTTGCCAGAGGGCACAATTATCGAAAATACGGCCGGCGGATTTTCCGACAACCTGCCGCGGGTCGACTCCAACACCGTCGGCACCCGGATTGACTACCCGATGTTGGCGCTTTTCAAGCGGGCCGCGCCGCAGTGGGTCTTGCCGCTCGATAAAATCAGCTACAGCTTGACCATCAGCAACGAAAGTTCGCAGGATGCAGTCAATGCCCGGGTCACGGATTCGCTGCCGCCTCAAACCACCTATGTCCCGGGTTCTTTGACACTCGACAAGGGCACGGGCCCGCAGCCGATGACCGACGGCGCGGGCGACGACGAGTGCGACTTCGATCTGACCACATCTGGGGGAGTCTCGTGCGTCTTCGCCGACCTGCCGGCCGGCGCGGCCTATGTCATGTCGTTCGAGGTGTCTCTGGATGCAGGTGTTCCCGACGGCACCACCATCAGCAACATCGCCGGCGTAATCTCCGAGACCACGCTGGCGCGCTCGTCGAACCTGGTGATTGTCGAGGTCGGAGACGACGATGCCGACGGTGACGGGCTATCGAATTCGCAGGAGGACGCGCTGGGCACCGATCCCGACGACGCCGACAGCGACGACGACGGGATCGCCGACGGCGAAGAGACGATTGCCGGAGCGGACGGATACGTGACCGACCCGCTCGAAGCCGACAGCGACAGCGACGGGATCCTCGACGGCACCGAAAGCGGACTGACCTCGGGAGTGGCCGACCCGGACGGGGCCGGGCCGCTTTCGGGGACCGACCCGGCGGTCTTTGTACCCGATCAAGACCCGGCCACGACGACCGATCCCACTGATCCCGACAGCGATTCGGACAACCTGTCCGATGGACAGGAAGACGTCGATTACAACGGCCTGATGGACGCCGACGAGACCGACCCGCTGAATCCCGACACCGACGGCGACGGCCTGAACGACGACGTCGACAACTGTCCGCTTACCGCCAATCCCATTCAGGACAACGACATCGACCCGGATAACTGCGGTTCGTGCGGGCACGTCTGCGACGACGGGTCTTTTTGCAACGGGCCGGAGACATGCCAGGGCGGTTTTTGCCAGCCGGGCAACGGCGACCCGTGCGTCGGGGCGGGGCTGTTCTGCAACGAGGCCACCGATAGCTGCGTCGAGTGTATCATCGACATGAACTGTGACGACGGGATCGATTGCAGCGACGACGCTTGCTCCTCGGGAAGCTGTGTCTTTACTCCCGACGATTCCAAATGCCCCGACGATGGACATTTTTGCAACGGGCCGGAGCACTGCAATATACACTCCGGCTGCGTACCGGCCGGAAATCCCTGCCAGGCGGGCGAGATCTGCGACGAACAACTCGAAGCCTGTGTCGAGTGCCTGCAGGACTCCGACTGCGACGACGGGTCATTCTGCAACGGCTCCGAATTTTGCCAGGACTACCTCTGCCGGCCGGGCGGCGGCGATCCGTGTCCGGCGGCTCTGACTTGTGACGAGGACCTGGATGCCTGCATCGGCTGCATGCAGGATCAAGACTGCGACGACGGGGCCTTCTGCACGGGGACGGAGACCTGCCTGGCCGGCGTGTGTGTATCGGGAGGCGACCCCTGCACCGCGTCGGGGTTTGTTTGCGATGAGGCCGCGGATGTTTGCGTCGAGTGTCTGCAGGACGGCGATTGCGATGACGGGGTAGGCTGCACGACGGACGTCTGCTCGGCGGGAAGCTGCGCGAACACGCCCGACGATTCGTCTTGCCCGGATGACGGGTTGTACTGCAACGGGGACGAGGTCTGCAGCCCGATCTCCGGTTGCACTTCGACGGGAGATCCATGCGCCGGAGCGGGACTCGCCTGCGACGAACTGACGGACAGTTGCCTGGTATGCGTGCAGGATAGCGACTGCGACGACGGGGTCGATTGCACCGACGACAGTTGCGACCCGCTTGCGGATGAATGTCTTGCCGTGCCCAACGACGAGGCCTGTGACGACGGCGACGAGTGCACCCGGGACGAGTGCCTGGCCCTGGTCGGCTGCAAGAACGTCTTCGTCGACTACGACGGCGACGGAGCATGTGATGCGCAGGATCCCTGCCCGCAGGATCCCGATGACGGGTGTCTGGCATGCGCGGATGCCGACGCGGACGGAATCTGCGACTCGTTCGATATCTGTCCGAACGACGCCGGCAACCTGTGCGATGGTTGCCCGGACACAGACGGAGACGGCGTCTGCGACGTGGCAGACGCCTGTCCGGGTGACCCGGCCGACGAGTGCATCGCCTGTCTCGACATCGACAAGGACTCCATCTGCGACGAAATCGATCCTTGCCCTGGCGATCCGTCCAACGACTGCTCTGCCTGTGCAAACAAGTCCGACTTCGACGGTGACGGCCTGCCCACCTGCGTCGATCCCTGCCCGGACGATGCCGACAACACCTGCATCCCGTGCGACGACCACGACGGGGACGGAGTATGCGACGCCCTCGATGTTTGCCCGCGCGATCCGGCGGATGAATGCAAGCCCTGTTCAGATTTAGATGGGGACGGAGTATGTGATTTTGACGATCCTTGCCCGCTAGACAGCCGGGATCGCTGCACTATCGTCGAAGGCAGCCAAATCGAGGGTGGCGGCTGCGCCTGCGCGGCCACACCGAGTGTCCCGGGCGGACTCAGTATGTTGGTGCTTTTGCTCCTGCTCTCACGCAGACGCAGGTAAGGATTCAGGTTTCGACGCCGCAGTAAACGTCCTGGATGGTTGTCGTGTTGTTATCTTCTCCCCCGTTTTCGCACTCGTGAAACTCGCCGCTTCCGTCACCCAGGTCGTCGGCCCCCACCTGCAGGTCGAAGCTTTTTTGCTGCAGATCTCCGGGCAGGGGCCAGGTGACGGTGAAGTGCTCGAACTGGCCGGGCAACAAGCGCTGGGTTGTATGCACCGTCCCGATCAGCGTCTGGTCTACATACAGGCTGGTGGCCACCCCCATGGGCGCCAACCGGCTGCCCTGGTTCATGACATCGAAAGTCACGTAAATCGACATGTCCAGCTCGCAGACCACCGTCAAGTTGATCACCACCAGGTCGGGGGCCCAGAACACGCCTTCTCCCTGCATGTTCTGCCGGTAGTTGTTCAGCCAGTCCAGATCCCAGTTGCGCCGTTCCGATTTCGGCACCGCGCCGCAGCGGTTGTCGGCAGACCCGCAAGCCGGGTCGACCCCGTCGCAGATGTTTGTCACGTGGTAGCTGTGCTGGTTCCAGATGTGGCGGGTGCCCACCCAGTTGTCCAATGCGTCGCCGAAGACCCGCAGGCCGGTGAAGCCGGCGAATGCATAGTTGTTGGCGGCCAAGACGATCTCGGCCCGCCCGTCCGCATCGACGTCCACCACCAGCGGATATTCGAGCAATGTGCCCGACGGATTCGGGATCTCGATCAATATGTCGGCGTCTGTGAAGCCATCCCCGTCGGCGTCGCCGCTTCCGCCGCCGCCCTTGTATACGCGCAAGAAGAGCTCATCGTTGTAGACCACCTCGGCCCTGCCGTCCGCCTCGAAGTCGAAAACCGAAGAGCCGGTCACCGCCGATGAATAGTCCTGCGTCTTGTGGGCCCAGAGGATGCCGCCGTCCGATTCGTACACCAGGTAGTACCAGCGGGCCGCGAGCCCGATCTCGGGTTGCCCGTCGCCGTCGAAGTCGGCGATGGTGGGAGGCCCGCCTCCCGGCCGGCAGGCCTTGCTGCTGCTCCCGGCACAGTCATCGATGCCGTAGATATCATTGATGCGCGGCATGTCGAGGGGGATCGGGACCGACCAGGCCTCGGTGCCGTCATGATTCAAAAGCACCAGTTGGCCGTTGACCGGCATGACGATCTCGGGGTAGGGATCGGCGTCGAAATTCGCAACGGCCGGATAACCGCCGGCCGCAAGCTCCCAGATCACCTCGCACTCGCCGTTGGCGTCGGCCACGGCACGATAGGCGCCCCGGCCGCTGAGTATCTCCTGTGTGTCTCCGTCGAGATCGATGTCCGCGGCCACGGGCACCCGGGAGCCCGCGGGATATCGGCACAGCACGGCGCCGTCATGGGTCAGGACGCTGTCTTGTGTGATTACCTCCGGCAACCCGTCGCCGTTCAGATCGGCGATTGCCGGCCCGCCGGTCGAGCAGCCGGTCCCGTCCGCCAACCAGTACAACGACCCGTCGGCGTGGAAGGCGTAGGTGCCGCTGATCGACTTGTCTGCCGCCAGTTGCTTGTCCACCACGATCTCCGGGACCCCGTCAGCATCGAGATCGCCGAGCGCCGGGCAGCTTCCCGGGTGCACGTTGTAGCCGGTCAGGTTGAGATGCTCGCCGGAGCCGTCCCCGCTGACCACCCGCAGCACACCCCGCCCGGTATAGGCGCCGCCGGAGTTGAAGTTGATGAAGACCACGTCGGGGATGTCCTTTTGATCCACCATGCCGTCGGCGTTGTCGTCTGTCAGGTTGGCCACGGCCGGGGCCATCATGATCTGGTTGAAATCCGGCTCGACCGCGCTTGCGACCCACTCCCATTCTTGCTGCGGTTCGAAGACGCCCACCGGGGGACGATAGATGCAATCGCCCACCACCTCGCGATCGAGACACACCCCCAGGTCCACCTCGCACACCTGATCGGGCGGACAGTCGCTCTGGGTTTGGCAGGCCCCCTCGGGAGTTGTGCAGGAGAACCCGTAGCAGATCTGATCCGGCCCACAGCAAACGTCAAGGTTGCGCCCGCAGCGCTGCTCGGCCCCGCAGTCGATCACGCACCTCTCATCCTCGCACACCTGGCTGGTCGTGCAGCAAAGCTGGCTGCGGTGTCCGCAACGTACCCCGTCGCAAGGCGGCCGGCAGACACGATCGATGCACTGGTAATCACCG
>CAZXHT010000084.1:0-6108 GCA_964640665.1 uncultured Myxococcales bacterium | reverse complement strand
GCGGTCGTCAATGGGGCATTCCTTGACGCAGCTTCCGGCCTGGCAGATTTCGTTGACCGAGCAGTCGGATCGAGTGCGGCAGGAGACGCACCGGCCGTCTACACAGAACAGGGTCCCCGGGCAATCCGTGTCGACGGTGCACGATGGCCCGGCGTCACCGTCGCTGCCGCCGTCTCCTGCGGTCGAGCTTGAACCACATCCCGCTAAAGCGATTACCGCGACCAGAACCGGGAAACAACGAATCAATGTCTTGGTCTTGATCATACAAATCCCCCGATCTGTCTATTCGGCGCTCAGGCGCAGCATTTCGATCAAGGCCTGCAGGGCCTTTTGCATGTCGGCAACAGAGATACTCTCATCGGTGGAGTGCTCGTTCTTGGCGCCGACGCCGACCACGGCCATCTCGATGCCCTGGTTGTTGTAGATCGAGGCGTCGGTAAAGCCGGTGATCAGGATCGGCTTGGACTCGATGCCCACTTTCCTGTAAGCCGCCTGGGCGATTTTGACACTTGGGGCGTCGTCGGGAATGGTCACCGCGCGGCACAGGTTGTCGATCTTGACTTCGACCTTGGCGCCCGTGGCTTCGACCTGTTCGCGAATGATGCGCTCCATCTTGGCGGCCAACTCGACACCCTTGTCGTGATCGGCGCTACGGCACTCGGCCAGGAAGCTTGTCTTGTCGGGCACCCCGTTGCGGATCAGCCCGCCCTCGATCACGCCCACGTTGGCCGTAGTCCCGCTGTCGAGCCGGCCGAGTTCGAGCGCGGCGATGGCCTTGGCGGCCGCCTGGATGGCGTTGATTCCCTTTTCCGGCTCCATGCCGGCGTGGGCCGACTTGCCGGTTACCGTGACGTCGATAGCGAAATAGGAAGGCCCGCCGATGACGATGGTGTCCAGGCTGTCGTTGTCCATCAGAAAGCCGCGCTTGGCCTCGATGCGCGAGAAGTCCATTTTCTTCACTCCCAGCAGGCCGACTTCCTCCTGGCGCGAGACTGCGAATTCCAAGGGCGGGTGCACCTCGGCGATGCGGATCGCCTCGAGCACCTCGGCGATTCCCGCCTTGTCGTCGGCCCCCAGGATCGTATCGCCGGCGGAGCGGATCACGCCGTCTTCGAGCACCGGTTCGATTCCCACGCCCGGTTTGACGGTGTCCGCGTGGCATGAAAGCAGAACGGGCTCCTTGCCGCTGCAGCCCTTTTCGGAAAATTTCGCAAGCAGGTTGCCGTAGTCGTCGAGAGCCGCCTCGCCGCCGAGGTTCTTGAGTTCCTCAAGCAGGTATTCCATCATGCGGGCCTCGTTGCCCGACTCGGAGTCGATACGCACCATCTCCATGAACTGTTCGACCATCCGCTCGGACATTACGGGCCTCCTCGGAGTTTGACTGAATCGGAAACAGCTTATCATGCGAGGACTGAAACAAGCAAACGTTACCGATTATGACTGTGATTCGGAGTAGCCGACGACGTTGTGCAACGGTGGCGTGGTCATACCAGGCAAGAAGTATCTCGGTTGTGGGTATACCTCGTAACTCCTGCTACGAGGTGCAGGTCGAAACCGCCCCGAAGGGGCGGGGGAAAATAGCCTGGGGCTTCAGCCCCAGGAAAACGGCAGAACATTTACAAGCGCCCTGAAGGGGCGCGGCTGGTTCTTGGCAATCAGAAGATCTGTATGTTAAACAAGGTCGAAGGGGTTGCCCTTGCAGCGCCCCTTCAGGGCGCTCTGAGATGTTCTGCCTTGCAACCTGGGGGTAAACCCCCAGGCTACAGCGTAAGCAGCCCTCGCCTTTTGGGCATTGCTTGCTCCAGTCTGTTTCAAACTAGATCATGGTCCTAATGATCATAATACCACGATAGCGTGCTGCGTGCGTGTTGATTTTGGCTTCTACGCCGGGATGGCCCGCGCAGCAGCCTGCCTGCCTCGATATCGGCGTCCACCTCTTCCAGAAGCTTCTTCAGCTTTCCCCCGGCGGCGTCATCGCGAATCTGGTCATCCCACTCCTGCTCTTCCATGTCGGCAATCCAGCGCAACAGTCCCTGCTTCTGCCGCTCCGGCAACTCGAGGATGGCCACCTTGATCTCGCTTATCTTCATTCCTTGGTTCGATTTCACCATGGGATTGCTCCTCTTTCTCCGGGTCATTATATCACGAAATCGCCCGCCTCGATCGCGACTAGATTCCGGCCTCGGCCACGAACGCCTCGATGATCGGCGGTTCGACGTCCAGCGCTTCCTCGCCGAAACTCTCGATATGGAAGCGGATGGCGGACTTGACGTCCGCAAGAGCCTCTTCGTAGGTGTCTCCTTGGTCGACCACGACGCCCTTGATCCCCAAAGGGTATGCCACGTAGCCACCCATGGTGCCATACACTCCGGATTCCCTGGCCCCCAGCCAAGTTCTTGGAATTTCTCGTGATCCGTCTTTCCTGCCAGGCGTAATGCCCAGGCGAGGGCAGGGTCCATGTTGTAGTGCCGGGCGATGTAATCCATGTCATGGCCCTGGGAGAGCAAATTGTTAATTTCACCGAAATTGGTATTATTAACAATCTGCGTTACCCTTCCTCGTGTTACCCCGGTTGTTTCCGCGATCTTCTCCTGAAGCCATCCAAGCCTGCTCAAACGAAGGATAACGGTGTTTCGGCTTGCCTTCTGCCGCGGTTCTTGCGGCACCTGGTACCACTGCGAACCGGGTACCGCAAAAAACGCGGTTCGCAATGGTGCCGTGCACGGATATCAGAAATCCAGGTATTGATGGTTTGGCGGATAACGCCTAGTTTTCCTGCAAGGGCCGATTCAGTCCACTTACAGTCTGTTCCTGGCATAGTTGGTCATTGCCCGCGATCAAATTGGATGTCAAGCGTCCCCATCACCGATCTCCTCTAACTGCGCACCAAGCCGCTCTAGCCTCTCGATCCATCCGGCGAAGTTCGTGCAACGGGAACGGATTTTGTCCAGGCCAATCAACTCGGCAACCTGTGGACCAATGACGGACTTCGCTCCTGCGTAGTCGGGGAGCTTCTCTATAATCCGCTTGCTCGGGGCTGTGTGTTGTCCGTCGTCTATCGCCTCCGGCGTGGGAAACTTGCCCGCGACGGCATCCAGTGCTGCGATCGCCCTGTTTTCAGTCGGGTAGAAGAGCTCGAATTTGGTTGGATCACAGAAGAGGTATGCCTCGAACTCGTGTAGCTGTATGTATGGTACGAAACGTCGGTCTCCAATGTCCTCGGCGAAAGCCTGCTGGAGTGCCTCAACCCTTGCGTGAGGATCGTTGCGCAAGTTCTCGGCTTGGTCCAACCCGGGGAAGTCCGAGTGAATGGCGTATAGGTCTATCATCGTAGTGAAGTATACATCTTCCACTCGCTCCTGTTTGAGGAACCTGCAAATGTCGTTCTTCATCGCTAAGTAGTTGCGCCCTCCTCCGCGATGAACCTTCCCGTGCTTTCTGGTGTGAGCGATCAGGACCGGTGGATGCAGAAACACGCCCAGTCCCGCCAGATGCCGCTTGAGCAGGATGTCTGCGAAGGTTGCCTCGGTCCGTCCCTCGGCAAACAGGTACAAGCGCGCCATTCAGTCACTGACCTTCATAGGCTGCTTATCCTCCGGCAAGCTGCGTTCAATGTGGACCTCCGCCGAGAATGTTCTTCTCCCAGACTTCTCCCAGGCTGTAGTTGTCGAGCCAGCTATCAAACTCGTCAGCTCCGTATCGTTTGAATCGTGAGCATCCTTTCTCCCGTTCGACTACGACGACGTCATGTGGTTCAAAGTTGTCGAGGAAGGCGCTGGACTGGGTGCTGACGAGGACCTGGGAATGGTGCGAGGCTTTCTTGAAAAGAGACGCGACGATATCCAGGGCATAAGGGTGCAGGCCCAGTTCGGGCTCGTCTACGATGATTACGTCGGGCAACATGTCCTCCGGTTGCATCAGCAAGGTCACCAGGCAGATCGCCCGCAGCGTGCCGTCCGATAGCTGGTGCGGGCCGAATACCTGGTCCCAGCCCTTGTGCCTCCACTCGAGAATGACGTCACTCTTGCCGGGGCCGGCCGGCTCCAGATCGAAGTCGTCGAAGAATGGCGCCAGGAGACGTATCGTCGTCACTATTCGCCGGTATGCGGCCCCATCACCCTCGTCGCGCAGTCGCAACAAATAGGCTGCTAGGTTGCCGGCGTCAGGCATCAGCCACCGGGTATCGCCGACATAACCGTACTGCCTGATCCTGGCAGTGGCCGAGGTGTCGTGGAAGTGGTAAACCCGGCAGTGGTTCAACAGGTGTCGGAACACGTTCGCCGTGGGTTCTCCCTTGTCCGCCTCATTGCCGATCCGTGTTTCCTCGTGCCCCGATCCCAAATCGACCGTCTTTGGTTGTGGGAAGCCTTTTTGATGAAACTCCAGCTTCTCCTCGGCGAAGATCAGTTTATCCCCAGCAGCGTGAAACAGTCGCATGGAGTAAGTGTCCAGGCCGTTGTCCACCTCAAACTCGAGGTTGGCCTTGATCTGGGGCGTCACCTTGGGACCAAAGTGCAAAAGGGAATGCGCTTGCCCTCCCTCGCCGACGTACTGCTGCAGCCGGCCGCCCATCATCTCGTTGAGCATTTTGAAGAACGAGATAAGGTTGCTCTTGCCGGCACCATTTGCGCCGATCAGTACATTGAGAGGGCCCAGTTCCAGATCCATCGCCTCGATGGATTTGAAACCGCTAAGGACTAATCGTTTCAGAAAATCCATGTTTCACTCCCCAAAGTACCGGATTGGCACACGATAGTTTACTTCTCCAGAAGAACTTTTTGTTCTAGCTTGCTGTAAGATGAAATGCTTTCCATTTTCTTTGGCGTAATTATTGAACAGGACAGATCTCTGTGAGAATCTTCTGTGAAAAGGTGAAAATGTTCATTTGCCTCCGGCTCAGCTAGGAGTTTTGGTAACTCTTTTTGCAGCTCCTGCGCCTCAAATACAGTGAGGTATAGCTGTAGCTTCAATACCTCTGATTTCTTGTTTGCATCCAGCATTCTCATGCCAATTTCCTTTTGCCTCATGGCGTCTTATACCGCTCAGTATATTGTCGCGGACCAACTCGGCCAGCTCCTTGATGCTCAGGTCCTCGCCTCCACCCATGGTGCCACCCATGGTGCCATACACTCCGGATTCCCTGAAAAAACAGATGATTTCATCTTACCGAAGTGTTTTCCCGAAGTCCTTGGCACCCTGAGTGGACGGCCTCGGCCGTGTGCAATCGATCGGAAACCGCCCAAGCGGCGTACTCTACGGCCTGGCGGACGTCCTCCTCCTCGAGCTCGGGGTACGCCGCCAACACGTCCTGGATTGACTTTCCTGCAGCCATGACCTTGAGAACCGCGCTTACGGTGATGCGCATGCCGCGGATGACCGGCTGCCCCAGGCAAACCTTCGGATCTATGGTTATCCTGTCAAGCTTGGATGGCATGCGCCCCTTCGTGTCATGACGGCCTGGATCACGGCGCCGCGTAACAGCCCCCAATTCGACGCAGTTCGCAAGGCCAACCGCAGGCTCGCGACACGGCCCAAGTGTGCGCCCAGATCTTTTGCCTGGTTGCGAACCGCGAGCATTCTGGCCCATCGGCCCGGGCCATGCAGGCGCACGACCTTGCCTTCTAAAAGTAGCTCGGCCAGCGGATCTTCGGAGGGCTCTCGTTGCAGAGCCACCGCGGTACCCGAGGGCATACCCGCAGGCACAAGGGCCGCCACCACCCGGGCGCCGGCTTCGAGCGCTTCTGCCAGGATGCGGGCCGCTTCGAGCCGGGTCCTGTCGCCGAGACGCAGCGGATCCAGGTCGTCTATCAGCAGCAAGCCAAGACCGCTCCCAGCCGCCCAGCTCAGAGACGCATGTGTTTGGTCGCGGGCCGCGCGGACCATGATGCTTACCAGGTCCGCGCCCGTGAGACGCAGACGCGGCTCGGCCGGGTGCTCGCGTGCGTGTCTTTCCTCTAGAGCGTTCAACAGGTGTGTCTTGCCGCTGCCGCTTGGGCCGGTTAAGATTTCGATCTTGGGCCTGGATTTGGGTTTCATTGTATCACGTCGGCGTGGTTCGGTCTTCAAAGGGCCTACTTGTCGGTACTTCTCTTCTTCGGCAATTTGTCA
>CAZXHT010000083.1:0-27345 GCA_964640665.1 uncultured Myxococcales bacterium | reverse complement strand
AAGCAGAAGATCTTGGCCTTTCTTGCCAGCCACAAGTCAGCCAGCGGACGGGAACTTGGAGATCATTTGGGCATTAGCCGGCAGGCCCTCAACATACATATCAGAGTCCTGATTGAATCTGGCGATCTATTGAAGTCGGGTTCTACAAGAGGTGCCCGGTACAGCCTTGCGACCCGGGCACACGAGTCCGTGAGCAGTGCGCGAGATTTGACCCTCGCTGGCCTCGATGAGAGCGAGGTCTATACCGGTCTGGCGACAGTCCTCAACTTGCCCGGCCTTCTGCCAAGTAATGTTGAGGCCATTGTCCGCTATTCCTTCACCGAAATGCTCAACAACTCAATCGAGCATTCCGCGGCCGAACGTTGCCGGGTTCGCGTTCGCCTGGAGGCGGGTTGGGTGTCTTTCGCGGTCAGGGATCGCGGGATCGGGGTATTTCATTCGATAGCTTCAAGGCTCAATCTCGACGACGAACAGGCCGCCCTGATCGAACTGCTGAAAGGCAAGACCACCACCAAGGCCGAAACCCACACCGGCGAGGGCATCTTTTTCTCTGCGCGGGTTGCGGATCGGTTCGTATTGCGTTCCCACCGGATACAACTGGAGGCGAACAAGGCCCGGAATGATATGTTCGTATCGCAACGGCGCTTCATCGAAGGCACCGATATCCGGGTCTTTATTCGGCGTATGACTCGGAGAAGACTTGAAGAGGTGTTTGGCGAGTTTGCTCCCGAGGAATACGATTTTCAATTTCAGAAGACAAAGATATTCGTGAAATTACTTCAGCAAAATTATGTTTCACGGTCTGAGGCCAAACGTCTGGTCGTGAACTTGGAGAAATTCACCGAGATCGTACTCGACTTCAAAGGTGTGGGATCGGTTGGGCAAGGCTTCGCCGATGAGATCTTCCGCGTCTTCGCACGGCGTCATCCAGACATTACCATCTCGACTCAGAACACCAACCCGGTTGTTGAGGCCATGCTACGCCACGTCGATCAAGACTGAACCGAGCCGGCCGTTCAGTTTCTGCGCCGCCTGGTGATCATGTAGGGTAAGAGTAACAGCAGCGGAAAGATGTTTCCCGCCGAAGTCGAAGAGCAACCTGCGCATCCGCCCGAGACGACGATCTCTTCGTCGGTGTCGGTTTGGGTGCCCTGGTCTGCGTCGGGGATATTACCGTCCGCGCCGTCGGGTTCACCGCCGTCGGCATCGATCTGCTGACCTTCGTCGCCGTCAGGCTGCACGCCTCCATCACCGTCGGGTTGCGGTTCTTCGGCTACCCACTCCATTATCTCGATGCCGGCCTCGAAGACGTCTCCGTCGCTTTGGGCCTCTATCTGCAGGCCGTTGCCGTCCGCCACCGTTACCTGGAAATCCTTCACCAGTGCCCGGTTGGGGCCCCCGGCCTCGGACGAGATGTCGAAGTCGGTCAGAATCTGTGTTCCCTCGGCGAAGTAGTTCATCGAGCGATTGGTGAACTTGTCCGCGAAGTGCAAGCGCAGCAGGTAGACGCCGTCTGGAACATCGATGTCATAAGAGTGCGGACTTTCGTGCCGAACGCTCTTGTATACTTCCGCCGGGGCTGCGTTGACCACGCCGGCCGTATCGACGCTGTCGGGGTTTACGTAGTCGCTGCCGCCGCTGACGAAGGCGTCGTCCCGTAGCCAGCCGGCCACGTCGTGATCGTTGCTGCCGCAGTTTATCCTGATCGGAAGGGCGGTCGAGAATACCTCGACGGTGGCCGTGCCATGGATGCCGCCCGACTCGGCGGTGACCACGAAGGTTCCGCTGCTGCCGTTGGAGGTGAAGGTGCTGGTGTGCTGGCTTGCCGACTGAGAGTCGGAGGCCGGGTTCATCGAGCCGCCGCCGGAGACCGACCAGTTCATGTCGCCGGCGATCGGAGCGCCGTTCTGATCTTTCGAGGAGGCCGTTAGATTTGTCGAGCCGCCGCTGGCAATAATTGGGTCTGCGGCCACGACATCGATGCTGGTAAGCTCGGGAGGCTGCGAGCCCCACAGTTCGCCGACGTACAGGTGCGGCCACTGGTCGTTGTGCGGGTCGCTGGTCAGCCGCTCGCGGTTGTCGTTGTTGCCCGAGAGAGGATGGATGAAGATCTCGTAGTCGCAGGTGTCGTGGTCGTGACAGCCGGTGGTGGCGCCGTACGTCAGCCAGTTGCCGTCGGTGGAGATGCGCGGAAAATACTCGTGCCCCCAGTCAGCGTCGGCATGGGCCACGACCGGCGTGTACGAACTGCGACTCTGGCGGTCGCTTATCTTCATCTGGAAGACGTCGGGATGCGTGTCGCAGTAAAGGCCGCCGCAGACGTGATACATCCAGTCGCCCCCGGGCGGGGTGGTGGGCTCGCAGCCGCTGCCGACGAACCAGACGTCGCCCTTGTTCTGCAGGTCGAGAATTACCGCCGCGTGGTAGGCATTGAAACTGCCGTTACTGCCGTTGTAGCCGTTGCGGTAGCGATCGGTCCAGGTGACCAGCCAGCGCCCGTCGGCCGTCAGGCCGCTGGGGCTCCAGCTCTTGGCGGCCATCTGCGCAAAATCGCTCTTGTGCAGCCAGAACGAGCTGCTTCCGGACTCGGGATCGACCCGGTAGAGGTCGTCGTTGGAGTCCATGCATACCACCCGCGTTCCGTCCCAGAGCCAGAACATTGGCAGCCCGTTGAAGATCTTCTTGTCTTCGCTCTTGTCCCAGCGCATCACCCGGGTCTCTCCGAGGGGCACGGTCTGGTAGGCGATCCAGCGCCCGTCCGGCGACCACATCGGCATGAGCGCCCCGGTCGTGGTCAGGCGGGCGACCCCCGTGCCGTCGGCCTTCATCATGTAAATCTCGTGGCGGCTGTCCTGGCGATCTGAAGCCCACACAATCCAGCCGTTGGACGGGTGCTCGGCTCGAACCTGCGCGCCGGCAAACAACACACCGGCGGCGAGGGCGGCAACCAGGAGACTTGCCGTTTTTCGCGCGTGCATCTTTATCCTCCAGCATTCATCTGATGTCACTTGCGGAACAGATCGGAGTGTGTTCCCGTTCGTTCAAATATGACGCGCTTCTCATCCAGTTTGTAGATTAAAAGCCAGTCGGACTCGATGTGACAGTCTCGCCGTCCCTTCCAGTTGCCAACCAGCCGATGATCCCGATGCATGGGATCGAGTGGCTCGCCAGCGGCCAGAGAACGGATTATCATCTTGAGCCTCTCGATATTCTTCCCGCGTTTTTGCATGCGTCTGACATCTTTCTCGAACTGAGTTGTGAATACCGGAGTGAGCATCAGATCCCGAGTATTCTGAACATTTCATCGGCATCTTTACAAACGACAAGGTCACGGCCGGCATCGGTGTTATCGAATGTCCGGCGAGTGGTCTTGTTGGGAATGGCGATCTCGAAGGGCAACCCGTTTCTCAACTCTACTTGCTTATAGAAAAGAGTGATCGCCTGTGTCGTGGTCAGTCCGAGTTTGCGAAACACCTTTTCGGCCTTGTCTTTCAAATCGGGCTTTACCCTGGCTCGTATGCTAGCCGTTTTGTTCACCATGCACCTCCATTCGCAATTTCAGTGTACCACAAATGGGGTACAGGCTCAAGATCGACTACATCGGACAATTGACCATTTGTTATTCCACCAGATATGATAGTCGTACCTTGGTACGATTCGTCATAATCAACTTCTTGCTTCTTCCCGCCGCTGCGCTCGCGGCGCCCCTGGTCATCGACGACTTCTCCTATCCCGACACCCCGGCCGCGCGGGCTGCCTGGCGGGAGATGGCCGGCTCTTTACCGGTGGAGATGTCCGACTCGGGCGAATGGGGCGACGAACGGGTCATGGAACTCCCCTGCGACTTCAGCGTCCAGACTGACCGCTCTTATTGGGACCGCAATATCGCGATGGATCTCTCAGGCTACCGTGAGTTCGCACTGGAGATCTTCGTCCCCGATCCCGGCGCGGTCTCACATTTCACACTCTTCTTTCGATCCGGCGCCGGGTGGTACGGAAACAGCGCGACCGTCGACAGACCGGGTTGGCAAACTCTGTATTTCTCCGTGATCGACTTCGGCACCGAGGGCACGCCCGCCGGATGGGACCAGATCGACGGCATCCGCCTTTCCCCCTGGAAGGAATCCGACCAGGACACCTACCTGGCGCTGCGGGAACTGCGCACCTTTACACCCCTGGTCTTTCTTGTCAAAGACACCCAGACCGCCGATACGAGCACGGTCGAGAGAACCACTGACCTCCTTTCCGCCTGGCTGGGCCACTACAACGTCTCCTACGGCGTCATTGACGACACAGACGTCGAGGTGGGCTATCTTGATGGATCCAGGATGGCCGTCCTGCCTTACAACAACACACTATCGGATGCGGCCCTGACCGCGCTTGAGAGCTACGTGGCCGGCGGCGGCAAGTTGATGGTTTACTATGTCCTTGCTAACCGCATCGCCGATTTATTGGGCATCCAGCAAACCGGCTGGACCCAGGGCGACTTCGCTGCCTATACTTTCCAGGACGATCAAATCCAGAACCTTCCTGCCCACGTCCTGCAGGCTTCCTGGAACATCACCGTTGCCGCACCCACGGCCCAGTACAATTCCCGGGCCATCGCCGAGTGGCAGGACGACCAGGGTCTGCCAACCGGCTACCCCGCCTGGTTGGCCAGCGACCACGGCCTGTTCATGTCTCACGTCATCATAGGCGACGACGCCGCGAACAAGCAATACATGCTCCTGGTGCTGATCGGACATTACGTCCCGGAGATCTGGCCCGCCGTCTCGAACTCGGCTATCGAGAACATCGGCAAGATCGCAGACTACCTTTCCTACGACGAGGCTGTCTTCGACATCCACGTTCGGGGCGCCCAGACGCCCCGCGCCCAGTCGCTGGAAGCCGAACTCGCGCAGGCCGACTCACTCCGCGAAAATGCCATCGCGCTGCTCGCCGCCGCCGAGCATGCTCAGACCGTCCTGGTCGCCGGCGATGCCCGCTCGCACCTGCTGGAGGCTTACTACCTGTCTCAATCACCGACATGGCCAGAGTTCCGCGCCGTCTGGGAACATTCCGGCACCGGCCCATACCCCGGCGACTGGGCGTTCGCCATAGACGCATTGGCCGACAACCACTTCACCGCAATCTTTCCAAACATGCTCTGGGGCGGCCTGGCTCACTACGACAGCGCGTTGTTGCCCCACTCCGACAAGTTCGACACCTACGGCGATCAGATCGCCGCCTGCATCGAAGCAGCTCATCAGAGGGGCATCGAGGTCCATGTCTGGAAGGTCAACTGGAATCTCTCCAACGCCTCGCAGTCCTTCATTGACGACATGCGCTTAGCCGGCCGCACACAGGTCACCCGCTACGGAGAGCCCGCCGACTGGCTTTGTCCGTCCCACCAGGAAAATTTCGTCCTGGAGCGCGACTCCATGCTCGAAGTCGTCCAGAACTATGACGTCGATGGCATCCATTTCGACTACATCCGTTACCCCAGTGGCAATAACTGCTACTGCGATGGATGCCGCGACCGCTTTGAGCAACAAACAGGAAGCACGGTCACCAATTGGCCCGACGATGTGGTCGACGGTGGCCCGCTGGAGTCCGCTTTTCTAGACTGGCGCCGTGAGCAGATAACCAACCTGGTTTCCGCCGTCTACCAGGGAGTAAAAGCCATAAAGCCAAACGTGAAAGTCTCGGCCGCCGTTTTCTCCAGCTACGCCTACTGCAAGGACGGCGTCGGTCAGGACTGGGTCGACTGGATCAATCGGGGCATCGTCGACTTTCTGTGTCCCATGGATTACACCAACGACTTCGACCGCTTCGAGAACCTGGTCAGCGAGCAACTGGACTACTCCCAAGACCGCATTCCCATCTACCCCGGCATCGGTGCCAGCTCCTCCTCCAGTTCCTTCGGCCCCGACGGCGTAATAGTTCAGGTCTTGACCACCCGACGTCTCGACACCGGCGGCTTCATCATCTTCAACTTCGATCGTAATCTGGCCGAATCCGTTCTTCCCTCCCTCGGTCAGGGAGCCACCGCAGCCGTACCCGACGACGGCGGAAGCGATGCTGGAAGCGACGTGGGAAGCGACGCGGTCACAGACGAGATCCAGGACGCCGGTTCCGATCCCGCCCCGGGTGCCGACGAATCCAAAGAGGAAACCCCCGGCGGCTGCGGCTGCAGTCCTCGGGCCGCTGCGAGAAACAAGAACAACTCAACCAACTGTTTGCTTCTTATCTTCCTCCTGTCCCTCCTGCTCTTCAGAGTGCATCCCAGGTAGTAGTTGGCGTTACCACAGACGTGGTCGTAGACGCAGCGCTTATTGAGAAGTTTTGCCTTTCGTGAGTTGTTTCAGACACAGTGTGTATTTGTGCGGACCTTGGACACGAAGCGACTCTATCCTGCCAGACACATCGAGTAGCTTACGGTAGGCCGCGTCCTTGTCGATCAGCGGCTTGCCCGGCGGGTTGACCTGGATCCAGGCGTCCTTACCCAGGCCGCGTGGATCCCACAGGTAGTAAGTCAGGCGCCATTTCTCCTGCAGCAGGCGCAGAAGCAGGGTGGCCTCTTTGACCCACGGGGCCCGCGGCAGTAGATCGAGATCGAGGCCGGCCGCGAGTTCCTGGGAGGAAAAGACGCCCTGTTCCTGCTTGTCTATGTAGACGCGCGCCTGTTTGGTAAGACCGGCAATCGCAAGCCTGCGGGAGGCAAGGCGGCTCATGTGCGGCACGAACGGTAAGCCACCTCGTGTGGCCGGCGGCAGGAAGACATTGTCGTGGGGGTGGCTGAAAGAAAGGCAAGTTCGGCCATGCTTCCATTTTGCTCCGCTGAGATCGAAAGAGAGTTGCATGTCCTTGCGCTCGCCTCGCGGGTCCAGCTTGTCGAGCAGCACCCCGGCCATGACGAGTTGGCCGGCCGGGCCCGGGTGGATCGCGTTCAACATCAGTCGCACGGAGTGCGACTCGGCCCGGGCCAGTGCAGAGCTGAACGGAGTGAACATGTCAACCAGCGGCACACCGCGCCGCGCGGCCAGCTCGCACAGGCCCGTTGCCATGGAGGACAGCATGCGGTTGTAACGCTTTTTGTTGTAGTCGACGGGCTCGACACAAGTGGATGTCACGAATAGCAACTTGGCCGATGTCTTTTCCCTGATCAGGTTTGACAACTCGTTCATGTAGGCCAGGTAATAGCGCAGCAGCAGGCCGTTGTAGCCGCGGTAGCCCCCGTCGTTCATGCCCAGCATGACCAGCACCAGGCTCGCATGCAGCGGAAAAAGATCGCGCTGCAGGCGCATGGCGGCGCCGGCCGCTGTGTCGCCGCGCACTCCCAGGTTGACGAAGCGAATCTCCTTTTGCGGGTAGCGGCGAATGAAGTAGGCCTCGATGTAGGCGGTGTAGAGATTCTGCCAGGTGATGCTGTCTCCCAGGAAAACCACGACGTCGCCGTCCTGCAAAACAGGTACATCCGCTGCCGGCCTTGCCTGCCCGGCCGCACAAATCACAATCACCAACATGACGATCAGCTTTGTTATGCGCTTCAGTGCTCACTCCTTTTCTGTGGCTCGACGCTTTTTGCGGCCGCCCGGCGAATGTCGTCCAGTAAGAGTCTTGCCTCCCGGTTGTATGGGTCGGCATTCAGGGCACGCTCGGCAAGATCGAGTGCATCGTCGAGTTTGCCGGATTCATGCATAATTTGCGAAGCCAGCAACAGGCTGTCTACGTCATCGGGGTCCTTCTCGAGAAGTGCCTGGGAAATCTTGAGAGCCTCCAGTGTGTGTCCTCCCAGAAATAAGCTCCTTGAAAAAAGCGCTCGCGCCATGCGGCTTTTATGATCCGCCAGGATTTTCGCAGCCTGTTCGTAGTTGCCGCTGGCAACGAGCAACAATCCCAGGTTGATGATTGCCCGTTCTTCCGCGGGCGGGTCGTTCGAAAAGCGCCGTGAGAGCGAGGCCGCGATGCGCGCCGGCACCTGTCGATCGGAAAGATCTATCGGATCCAGATCACCATTACCCCTGGTGAAAACCGTTTGCGTGCCGTCGGTGAACACCAGGTCCCAGTTTGGATCGCGAGACAGGGCGCCGACCAGCGGGCGATAGCGATCGGGCATGGCGACCGGAAGCACGGCAGTGCGCAGGTCATGCCTTCGGGCATATTCGCTGAAACCTTCCGGGTGATCGAGCAGATCGAGATAGTCCGAAAACTGCTTACCGGTGCGCAACACCAGGCGCCCGTCGATAAAGGGACGCCTCTCGGGGAAAAGCTTCCAGATCAAGTAACCGCCGTAACGAACTGAATTGAAGATGTTGCCCCGTGCAGGCAGTTCCTCGATGACGTCGCTGGCCTCGACGGGAACGCGAAACGGGGCCGGGGCGACAAGCGGGCTTTGCGCATTCAGCGAAAAACCAAGCGGAACAGCGATAATCGCAACCACCAGGCCCGCAAGCAGCGGGTTTTCGAGCAGACGGCGAAAAAAGCGCTTGCCTTCGGCGCGATGCGCGCGATGGACGGCGGCTCCGACGTTGGCCAGGATGACAGGGCCCGCTACCCAATAAAACAATAGCAAGTTGCGGTTGGCCAAAAGCGCCGGGAGCAACATGGCGCCCAGCAAGAACAGCCTGCTCAGTGAAATACGCTTCACGATTAGCAAGAAGGACCCCAATGCCGTTCCGAGGACCCATGCAAATGCCGCGATTGATCCGTCTCCCGCGCGTCCCAGCAGCCAGGGAGGAACGTTTTCGGAAACATTGTAACCGAAGAGATTGGATGCATCCGGCCCAAGGCGAAAAAACAGCTTGAAGGGGAGTACCAGACCGTCGATTCCAAACGGTGTCGCCAGCGAGGCCGCAACCAGCAAAAGCAAGGTGACGGCCAGGGGCACGAGCGCCCTTGCCGGCAATCCGCGTGAAAACCCCGGAAGCTCGAGCCGCCGGGCAAGCAAGCACAGGCCTTCACCTGCAAGATAACATGCGACCATCAGCGGACCGAGCGGGAAAAGAGGCTGGCTGTTGGCCCACAACACCTGGACTACCACCAGCGCGGCAAGATAACGCACTCTGCGTTCATTCAGGTAACGACCAATCAGATAGAGAAACAGGCTCATGTAAAACAGGCTGAAGACTACGGGCCGCATGAAAACGAACTCCCGTCCCGCGAATATGAGCAACGCCAGCACGGCGACCGCCAGCGGCCGCAGTGCGCGGGAAGAAATGCCAGAGTCGGTCCGAAGATGCGCTTCGGCAGCCTTCAGCAAGACGACGGCCGCAATCGAAAACACCACACATTTTCCAATAACAAGCGAAGCAACGCCCCCCAGGCGCCAGAGAAAGTAGACCACCACCTGGAACAGCCAGTGCAAGTCCGTCCAGGAATTGCCGAGCGAGGAAATCGAGAATGGATCGTTCCTGGGAATTGTTCCCATCCGGACAATCTCGCGCCCGGCGGCCAGATGCCACCAAATGTCGGTGTTTGTCAGGGGAAACAAGACGGCCAGGAAAGAGAATATCGCAAGCAGCGGCAGCATCAGGCGCCGAGCGAGTAAATACACTTCCGGCGTTTGCTTCATGGCCGGCTTAGGCTCATCAGGCGCGCATCTTGCGCCTGCGCGAAAGTAAAAGTAAAGCCAATCCCAGCATGGCCAGGCTTCCGGGAGAAGTCCGGCCGCAGAAGCAGCCACCCCGGTCGTCCAGGCCTTGCTTGAGCTCGGTGATGGTCAAAGTCAGCGTCCGGCTTACGGGACCCTCATGGCCGCTGGCCGTCAGCACATAGTCGGTGGTCGTAACCGGGCTGACCTCGATCGAACCAGTGGGCGCTTTCTGTTGGCCGTTGATGTCGAGCTGGTGAGGATTGCCGACCGACCATTCGAGGACGGCGCTGTCGCCCGTGACGATCGTGTCGGGCGCGAGAGTGTATGAATCGATGATCACCGCCCGGGCCTCGGGATTGACCACGATCGCAACGCCGGCCGTATCGCTTTGCTCGACCAGGCTGCTTTTGGCCGACAACTCGTATGTCGTGCTGCTTGCCGGTGTGACCTGGCTGCTGCCGTCGGCATCAACCGGCTGGCCGTCGAGCGTGACCTGATCCGCGAAGCTCGTCTGCCAGATGAGTTGAACCTGGCCTCCCGTCTCAATGGTCCATCGGTCGGGGCTGAATGAATCGATATGCGGGCGGGGCGGCGGGGGATCGCTCGGCTGTCCGACCCACAGGTCGGGCCAGCCGTTGAAGCCGTCCTCGGCTATCAGCTGGGCCTCGCCGGCAGTCTTGTCGTCGAGCTCGTAGATATAGAGGTCGTACGGTCCGGCGTTGTGATCGTCGTCGGTGGAATGGGCGGCAAGCGCCCATTTCTCGTCGCTGGATATGCCGGGATGATAACAAAGGTCTTGATCGGAAAACGGGGGTATCAGTTGCTGATCTTCCAAGCGATCTGGAACATCGGGCGCTTCTCCCCAGCGAATCCCGTGATCGCGCCCGGCTATCAGACCCCAGTCGCCGCCGGGGGCCACGTAGGGCATGCAGCCGACGCTGCCCGCCTTGGCCAACAGATGGAATGACGGCGGGTGAAGGACAATGGCGCCCACTCCGGCGTACTTCTCCTCGCCGCGGGTCCTGGCCGCGAACCAGCTTCCATCGGGAGCCATGTAGCACTCGTTCATGTCGGTGATGTAATCAAAGAACTGTCGGGTCGAGAAGACGGCGACCTTTTCCTGCACGGCGCCGTACTCGTCGAGGGTGGCACGCATGATGCGTGTGTGCTGGCTGCCGCCCTCCTCGTCCACCTGCGAGTAGAAAAGTTCGCCGCCCGCGCCCCAACTCGGCCAGTAGCCGTTGTCGTCGATCTTGATCTCCTCGCGCCCGTCGCCGATGCCGTGGATCGAGACGATGTACAGCTTCCACATCTTGGTCTGGTGGTAGCTTTGGCCGGGCAGCTTGGCCTTGGCATAGGCCACCCACTTGCCGTCGGGGCTAATCTGGCACTCGATGTCCTCGCCGGGAGTGCCGCTGGTGAGCGGCTTGATGTCCGATTTCTCGGGCAACGTCATGCGATAGATCTTGCGGCTCTCCGGGCTGCGCTCCTCGCCCTTGGTCCAGACAAGGTAGCCGGTTGGCAGATCCGCCCTGGCCGAAGTGCTGAGCGATGCCAGGACGGCGATGATTGGAATCAACTTAACTTTCATTCGTCACGGTTCCACCAGCAGGACGATGAAGATGTTGTCCTTGGGCGAGACGCCCTGAATGACTTTGAAAGGGTACTGGAAAGTGCCGATACCGCTCGCCTCGAAGGGTTCTCCCAGACTGCTTTTGGGCAGCATGTTGAACTCGGAATACAGGTCGTCGAGAATATCGTCGTCGATCAGCGAGTTCAAATCGGCCACGGACAGCTTGGGCGTGACGTAGCCGTTCACCAGTTGGTCGAAGACCTCGGAGGTGAAATGGGCCGGGTCGATCTTGCCGTAGACCTCCCTGTAGCCGTCTCCGTCCGAGTCGCTGATCCCCGCGCCCAGGTCGACGTATTTTTCGAAAACTATCTCCAGCCAGATCTCGCCGGCGTGCAGGTACATGTGCTGGATGGCCTGGGGCGGAAGCGTGGCGGTGCCTGTGCCCCACTTCTGACCCTTGACCGCGTTGTTGCCGTAATAGAGGTTGAGGATCTTGCTCGAGTCCCAGTCGACGGTCAGGTAAACCATCACGGCCGGCAACCATAAAGGCGCGTTGGCCTGCTCGGCGCTAGTTATCGGCGTCTCGGCCAGGCTGTCGACAATGGAGGCGTTGTCCAGCAACTGCTGGTACTGGTTGGGGGCCAAGTCGGACAAGGCGAAATCGAATCCGGCCGGAGACGGATCGAGCGTCGGCAGCGGATCGGGCGTGATGTGCGGCTCTGAAGAAGTGTCCTTGTAGAGCCCCGGGTTGCGGAAATAGAGCGCCTTCTCGGCCTCGCTGCGGGTGGGGCCGGTCAGGTAGCGCACGGCGATCTTGTCCGTGGACCAGTCGAAAGAACTGTTGTAGCTGTCGGCCAGCGCATGATCGGTGGATGTCACACAGAAATCACCCTGATGATCCGCGCACTCGTCGCCGTTGCCGTCGCCACCACCACAGCCGGCCAGCAACAGAGATCCTAGAGCAATTGAACTGAAAAGCGTAAAAACCATTTTTTGCAATCGTATCATTTTTTTAACCTCCAATTTGACGGTGTCATTTCAGTTGGTCATGAGCCAGATTGAAATCATTATCGTTCGCCGGGTGAAAAGTTGTCAATCGTCATGCTTATCGGTTGTCTCTGTTTCGACAGCGAAAGATATTTTTTGCCAGCCGCGCATTCCGAATCGGATGTCGCGTTCAACAAACTCCCAGATAATCAGGCGCTTGCCGGAGAGCATCTCGGTCTTTCGGGCCAGTTGTTGACGAACCAGGGTGGAAGCACCGCCGTCGTTGACGATGGAAGACAGCGGAAGCTGCAGTTCGTAGGCCAGGTTGGCTATTATTCCGGCCGCCTCTGGCTCGTCCGTCTGGAACACCCGCGAGAAGCTGTCTCCAAGCACCAGGATTGGCGAGTCCGCGTCCGCATAGAGTTCGCCCGATTCACTGTCGCGCACCTGGTAGCAGCGGGTGGTCTCGGAGGAAAACAAAAAATCCTGCAGCGGAATCTGGGTCATGCGGGGTATGTCTCCCCGCCGGGTCACGACTACTTCATTTCTTGAGTAGCGTCGACGATGCTCGATCTTCTGGTACCAGGGCTCTTTCATTACTCTTGCCGCGATAGCCGAGGCGACGAGTTTCACTCCCAGTCCGCTTACATGCGTGTCTGTTGCCATGTAGAGAGACTCACCTCGGGAATCGGCGGACTCACGCTCAGATGTCAGCAACGTATGGATATCAATCGACTCGATTCCTTTTTTCCGAAGCTCGTCCATGAAACGTGTGCTGTTTTCATAGACCGGGGTACGTGGTTCTGCCCAGCGGCTGAGCTTGTCCGGGTAGATGCCGGCCTTGCCGGGCATGATTACCAAAAGCAGTTTGATCCCGCGCTCATTTATCTGCCGGGCGAAATCGGCGATGATGTCGACGGGATCACCGCCCTTTTGTGTGTCGGCATCGCTTGCGCCGACAACGGTCCCGCTGGCCTGGATCTTGACGCCCGGGAGATCGCGGTAGTAGGGCTCTGTCAGGCAACGGACGCCCGTCTGGAAGAAGTACCAGCCGTCCCGGCCGGGAAGCGCCTTGGCTCCCATGTCACGCATGGTGAAATAGCGCACCAGTTGGAAAGGCGGCCGCAGGGTTTCCTCGAAAAAAGAATATTCTTCGAGATCGGCCTCGAAAGAACGCAGGTGCTTTTCGGTGGGGGCCTGGCTGAAAAGCTCGAGCAACTGCGGGCTGTCGCCGTCGGCCAGTTCGAGAATGGCCTGAGTGACGGGCACGGCGTAGATGATGCCCAGGAACAAGGCGACCAGGACGATTTTCTTGAGATTGGACACGTTTCCTTTCAGAACTGGAAATAGAGAAACGGGTTAAAAGCCTGGGCGAACATGGCGGCACAGGAGACACCGAACAATATAACCAGCACGGGAACCTTGGCCCAGGTCAGCTTCTTGGCGAAGTCCCAGGCCTGGGTCTTGAAGCCTGAAAACAACGCGCACACGGCCAGCATGAACAGGCAGTTGAAAGACAGCAGCTGGCCATACAGTAACCCCGCTGACGGGGCGGCGGAAATCAGTCCGAACATGGCCCCAAGGTGGTGTGCGGCCTGCCCCATGTTATCGGCCCTGAAGAGCACCCATGATATGACCACCAGCCCGAAGGTCAATGCCACCCGCACGAGCCGCGGCAGGCCGGCGTAGAAACTCTTTTTGCCGATCAGGCGCTCGGCGATCAACAAAAGGCCGTGATAGGCGCCCCAGGCGACGAATTGCCAGTAGGCCCCGTGCCACAGCCCGCCCAGCAGCATCACGGTCGCCAGGTTGATGTATGTTCGCCTGGACCCGCGCCGGTTGCCGCCCAGCGGGAAGTAAAGGTAGTCCCTGAGAAAAGTGGACAGAGAAATGTGCCAACGGCGCCAGAAGTCGGTGATCGAATCGGAATGGTAGGGCGAGTTGAAGTTCTTGGGGAACTCGAACCCCAGCATGCGTCCCAGCCCGATGGCCATGTCCGAGTAGCCGGAAAAGTCGAAGTAGATTTGAAATGTGAAGGCGACCGCACCCAGCCAGGCGATCAGCATACTCGGTCCATTTGCCGCGAAGGCCGCATCGGCGATAGCGCCGACCGGATTGGCAAGCAGGATCTTTTTGGCGAAGCCGAGAATGAACAGCACAACCCCGGAGGAAAAACGATCCAGTGTGTGGCGACGATTGTCGAGTTGCTCGGCGATGGTGTTGTAGCGCACGATCGGCCCGGCGATCAGCTGCGGAAACAGGGCCACGAAGCACGAGAAATCGACGAAGCGGCGCACCGGCTTGGCCGTCCCGCGGTAAACGTCGATGGTATAGCTCATGGTCTGGAAGGTATAAAAAGATATGCCAATAGGCAGCGTGATCCTGAGTACCTCGAATCCATGAGCCCCGAAAAGATGCAGCATGGCATTCAGGTTTTCCTGGGTGAACATAGCGTACTTGAATACCGCCAGCAGGCCCAGGTTGGTGCACATCGAGACTATCAGCGCCAGCTTACGGCGGCGCTTGCTCGCCCCGGCTGCGGAGATCACCCGCCCGGCGACGTAGTCGACCAGGGTTGAGGTCATCATCAAGGTGACGAACCACGGCTTCCACCAGCCGTAGAACAAGTAGCTGGCGATGGTCAAGAACAGGTTGCGGAATCGGCGCGGCAGCAGGTAGTAGACCAGCAGGCAGGCCGGAAGGAAATAGAAGACGAAAATGTGCGAAGTAAAGACCATTCAGCGGGCGGACTGGAAGGCGATCAGGCCGGGTCCGCCTTCAGGCACCAGTAACGGGTGCTCTTTCTGTCGGTCGCGAAGTAGTCGTCGATGACCGCGTCCTGCCAGATCTTTTCAAGGTCGGGATCGAGCAGCAGCTTGTGCACATCGCCCACCTTGAAGCGTTTGAGCTTGCCGCCGACGAATTTCTTCATCTTGTCCTTGATTTTTTTACGCGGCCGGCGCGGTTTGTAGTGGGCCACCAGGATGGTTTGCTTGTCCATCTTGCCGCCCTGGACCTCGTACTTCATGACGAAGGCATAGTCGTATAGATCGTCCGGCGGGAACTTGCTGGGAATATCGACCAGCTTGGCCGTGACTTCAAAAGGTTTCTTTTCGCCGCCGGAGGCGGGCGAGGAAAACAGGCAAAACACGGCAATCAGGGTTAAAAACCATCTCATGATGTCACTACCTCCCGAGTCCATGCATGTGTTGAGACGAGGGAAACCTATCTGAAAATCAATTTGTGGTAAAGAATAATAAAGCCCTGTTCAGTCCAGGGATAGGAACCAGAAGGTTAGGGCGACGTCTGCGACGGCCAGGCCCAGGCCCAGAAGCAGCAAGGGCATTCCTCCCACCACGCCGCCCGGCACCAGGAAGGCTTCCTCGGGTTTTTTAGGATTGTAGTAGACAGGGATTTGCCGGCCCGGTTTGAAGACCTTGACGATGTTTTCGGCGGGTCCGCTCTTGGTGTAATAGGTCGTGTCGGCGGCGATGCGTAAACCGCTGAACTCGATGTCGGAGACGGTGTAGCCGTAGTTCACTTCCACCCAGAAGGCATCGAAAGGCTTGCCGCGCCGGCCGGGGCGCGTGCCCTGGGCGACGCGGGCCGAAAGCAGGCGGCCTTCGGTTTGTGGCCAGGCGTACCGGCCGCGGGTGCGGAAGTACTGATACAGGAGGCACAGGGCGGCCACACCAAAAACGCCCGGGACAGCGATCTTGGCTACCAGGAGCTGTGTGGCTGGATCGAGCATGTTTCACTCCTCGGTCGCTCTTACTGCTGCGCATTGTATATACCAACATGGTCCGGGAAGGCACCATTTTCTTACCCGACGAGATTGACGCATGGGGAGCTGAATCGTAAGATTGCCGCCGGAGGGCGGCATGTCATCGAAGACCGTCGTCAAGCACTCGGAAGAGCTCAAAAGGGCCGTGCGCTGGGTTGCGGAGCGCAAGCAGGCCGAGCCGCAATTGAAGCTCGCGATGCTACTTGCCGAGGCCGGCCCGCGTTTCAATCTTTCTCCCAGGGATCAGGAGGGCCTCAGGTTGCTGCTACGGGAAATGGACGACGAAAAAAAGAAAAAAGGGGTCGGGTAATCCACTTGATACTTGTCTCTTATGCTCTCCTAGTTGCTCTTGAAGATAAACGGGTATTTGACGCTGACCACCCCGCCGCCTTTGGGCTTGGGGAACTTGAAGCGGCGCACGGCGTAGATGATGCACTTCTCCACTTGTTTGTTTCCGATGGTTGACGACTCGATCCTGGCCTGCTGTACTCGCCCGTCGGCGGCGATGATGAATTTGACGACCACCTTGCCCGAAAGAGACGGGTTCTTGATTAATTCCTTCTCGTAGCAGAAGCGTACGGCGTTGATGTTTTTTCTGACCACACGGCGAATGTCCTGTTGAGAGAGCGAGCCTGACAGGAGGGTCTTCCCGGGAGTGATCGTCAACGGGTCCTTGTTCGCGACAACCAGGACATCCTTGGGGATCGGGCCGAGCACGACTCGTGCTTGCCGTCCGGGATAGTCGCCCTTGCACGGCTCGCAGGCAGCCGCGGCCAGGGCGGGAGCCAGTTGCTCGAAAGTCGTATTCGGGTCCGCCTCGAAGAAAATCGCGTCGATCCGGCCCCTCTGCTTGAAAAGATCGGCCAGCTTGGCATGAAGATCTTTTACCGTGCTGCAGGATGTCTCGGCGGGACATTCCCGGCCGGCCTCGAAGGACATGCTTTGCCCTGCGCAGACAAGATCGATCCGCGAGCCGTGTTGCTTGATGACGATCGGGCTGGAGTCGATCTCATGTGGATCGCCAAAATGCCCGGGCGAGAGAGAGTCATCCGGTCTGACCGGTTTCTGCCCCGGGCGCCGCGGAGGCAGTACCGCGATCGCCTCGACATTGCCGGCGCGGCGCACCAGGATCACGACCTCGGGGCAGCCCTCGGCCGATTCGCTTGCGACTTGCATCAGCCTGGAAAACGGAACGCCGACGTCTACGGCCAAGACCGGGCACTCACGGCCGGGTTTGGACCCCGCGCCGTTCTCCTGTCCGGCCGCGATCCTGATTATCGGCCTGCCGCTTACCGGTAAGCAGGCGCACTCGCTTGCGATCTCGGGAAGTCGAACCGGCGCTTGTGCCCTGACGGCAGCGAGTTTCCTGCAGACTTCTTGACGACCCTGTTTGCAAACCCGGTCGAGCAACGCGATCTCGTCTCTTTCGCGCATTTCATTTTCGAGAAGCTCGGCCACCCACAAGGTGAGAGCGGTCTGGGTGGTTGCGGCAACCTCACGGGTATCTGCTTCGGCCAGGGCGCAACGCAGGGACGGGTCGACCTCATCGGCCATGTGGGCGAGGATAATCGAACGTTGCCTGGGATCGACACAGCTCAGAGCGGCGAAGCCCTTGATCATCGAGCCGGTCACCTTGCGCATGCAGCGGGCTCCCCGCCTGCCTGCCGCCGCGGCGCCGGGCGATTCCCAGGCCGGACAATTTCCATCGAGCGGTCCGAAGGCCAGCGGCGCCAGTCCCTTGACATCGACCAGGATCTCGCCGCCCAGTGCGCGGCCCGAAAAAACGGCCCGGCCCCTGAGTGGTCCGATACGATCCAGAAGCGCCGCCGCGCCGGGACTGTCGGGCGCGATGCTGTTCGCCACCGGACCGAGATCGACGCGCATTCCGCCAAGAACTCCCTGGCCGGATGTCTGGGTGGCTGCCGAAAAGAGCCTGTGAGGATCGCACCCGAGTCCCAGGCTGAACAGCTGGTTCTTGCCGAATGGATCGACGAACAGTTTGACATTTTGGAATGTGCCTGCCAGCAAGCCGCGCAGCGAGTGGGTATCCGCCGTGGCCGGCATGACCGCGGCCACGGCCAAGCGCGACACGAGATCCCGGTTGATATCGTCGACAACCAGTGCCAGGGCTCGGGGAAGCTGTCCCGACATTTTTTCGGGTGCGAGACTGACAAGCTTGCGGGTCAGGCCGAAGGGTGCCCGGGCCAGAAAGTGCAGCGGACAGAAGTAACCACACTCGTTTATGGATTCCGCTAAATCGTCGAGCTTGCCGATTTCGGAAAGGCCATGCGGCAGGACGGCCGCCTGCACCGCGGCATTGACGTCGAAGCGCGACCAGAGCGTGGCTAAGCGGCGGCCAGGGGCCGGTTTCGGAGGGTCAGCCGCACCACTGCTGCCGGCCTCGATGACAGCCAGACCCTGTTTGGTGAGGCTTGCGATCCATGCCAGGTGCAGGCCGCCGGCAACGTCGATCGCCAGCGTTATATCGTCCATCTCGACAGCGACCGGGGACATCAGAAACGTGCCCAGCGCCACCTCGGAAAGACCCTTTGCCAGCAGCATGGCCTTCATCGACGGATCAGCGTAGCTGATGGCGCTGAACACCATGCCGGTTCCAAGTTGAGATGCGAGATCGGGCAGCAACCAGGGCCTGAGGTGGACGATCAACAAGTCGGGGCGAGATACGGCCGCCAGCAGTGCCGGCGTGACGGGGGCCTGAAAGGCGGACGGCGCCGGCACAAGCATCTCTTTCCAGGCGGCCAAGCGCGCCTTGTCGTCTTGGTATCGAATGAGCTCGCCGGTCAAGATCTCGATGCGCACGAAGGCGGCCTTGGATCCGGGGCGCTTGTTCTTCACGAACGGCAGGATGGCGACGAAGCCGTGGGAGCCCTGCAGGTCGAACATCCTGGTGCCCCTGGATCCGGGCATGTCGATCGATTGCAGGCCGATTCTTTGCATCAGTTTTGCAAGCGAGGCCGCAAGCGTCAGGGGATCGGAGGCCGGGACGAGCACCCGGTGGCGCACTCCCGGTACGCCCGCGCGCAGGAACAGATCCTCGGACGGGATCATCGCCCGGGCGGCCTGCGTGGTCTGGTTGGACTGAGGCTCGAAAAGCCCGGCCACGATCGGCCGGGTCGCATCCCAGCCTGCGAGATCCTCTTTACCGGGAGACTCCTGGCCGGCGAGGATCGAGAGCGCCTGCGGCATGTCGACGGCTTCGACGATTTGATCGAGTTCGGGATCGAGCCCGCTGAGCAACGGAGCCAGGGTCTTGACGGCCGCCTTCCAGCGCGCCGGATGCAAGACGACCACGACCAGCGCCCGGTCTCCGGCGGCCTCGACCATGGAAAGGGTGTCCGCATCGGCAGTGGCCGCCAGCATGTCCCCGGGAGTTGCCGGCCGCGGTGCCGGGCAGGCCGCGCCAAGGGCTGCCAGGACGGTGATGATCGCAACAGGGTAGCGGCGCATGTCGACCTCCTTCGTAAAAGCGGCTGGCCATGAACGTTACATAGTAATCCAACAATACGGAGCGAATGCAAATAGTACGGACGTGCAAATACGAGATCGACACAGGTTAGTTGACAATGTACTTTATTTGATGCACAATTAATACATGTTCAAGGACGCTACAATTACGGTTCGTCTTTCGGGCGATAGCAAGAAACGGCTGCAGGAACGGGCTCGAAAAAACCATCGATCACTGTCGGGGCAGGTCGCTGCGGAGATCGAAACGGTTCTTACCGCGGAGCCCGCCAACAGTCGGTCGGGCTATCGTTTCTTGGGTAGCTTCCAAGGTGCTTCCATTCCCTCGGACGATGACATCCGCGAGATCCGGACGCGTCTGTGGGGAAATCTGGCAGACAGGAACTCCGAACGTGGCTGAATACGTTCTCGACACACATGCCTGCGTTTTTGCGCTTGTAAAACCTCAAAAACTCGGCGAACGCGCCCGGAAGGCGTTACGGCGCGTCGAGTTGGGGCGTGAGCGGGCATGGATCCCCGCAGCGGTCGCCGCCGAGCTGGTGCTCTTGCACGAGTTGGGCCGGATTTCGATTGGTCTGCCCGAGCTCGAGGCAACGCTGGAAAACTCGCCGACACTCGGCTTCCTGCCCCTGGATTTCAACCAGATCCGTGAGTTCGCTTCTCTTGCTTCCATCCGCGATCCCTTCGACAGGCTGATAGTCGGTGCCGCTCGCAGTGTTGGGGGCAAGCTCGTATCCAAAGACGCGAACCTGCGCGATTTAGGTATCGTTCAGATTGTTTGGTAGTCCAGCGCCCGTTTCAAAACCCGACTATTCTCCAAAACCCTGCTGTAGGCCTGAGCCGCAAGCTTTCTATTGTTCATGCAGGCACTGGTGCATGATGCGGCGGGTTTCGTGCAGGCGGTCGTCGGCGGGCAGGTCGGCCAGGCGCTGATTCATCGACTCGTCTTTCTGGCTCTCGAGTTGCTTGGCCACGTGGTCGATGATGCTGGGTGGAAAAATTCCCTCGCGCTCATAGAGTTCGCGTTGCTCCAGTAATATCCGACTCGACTCGACGCAGCTTCCGGGAAGGGCGGGTAGCTTTTTCACGAGGTTCTCGTCCTTGAAAATATTGCCGACCACTTTGCGCTCGTCGGTCAACGCCAGCGACGAGTCGTCCCTGAAGCCCCATTCGGCCGCCATGGTCAGGCCGGCCAGCAGCAGGTGCACTATTGCGCTGCCGTCCGGGCTGCGCAGCTCAACCGTCTGCCGGTCGTGCTGGCCGCGGAAGTCTTTGTCTTCGTTGGGGTTCACCTTGCAGGCCAGGTTGTCCAGTTTCGTCCAGCCGAGCGGAACGCGAATCAAGGCGCTTCGGTTGAGTTCGCTCCAGCAGATGCGGGTGGGCGCTTCCTGGTTGGGAACCAGGCGCAGGTAGGCGGACGAGACCGTGTTGCCGAACGCCGTCAGCGACCGGGCGTAATGACACAATCCTCCGATCAGGCGGCGGGCGTTCGTCGATAACTTACCGTGCTCGTCGGTAATGACGTTGTGGCCCTTCCTGAAGAGGGCCATGTGGAAGTGAAAACCGTTGCCTGCCACGCCTTCTTCTATCTTGGGCGCGAAAGTGGCCAGACAACCGTGCCGATAGGCCACGTTGCGGATCAACCAACGACCCAAGACCAGGTCGTCGGCCGATTCCGTGACCGGCCGGGGCAGGTACTCGATCTCCAGTTGCTCGCCGACCTTGCCGCGGATCTCGGGCAAGTCGCTACGGATGCTGTCGATGTAGCCCACCTCGCTATGGGCGTATTTGACATGACCGCTGATGCGGGTGATGTTACGAACCATTTCGTTGAGGATCTTCCCGCTTTTTACGTAGGGAGCCGCCGACTGGTAGCCGTGCTGACTCTGGGCGATGAAGATGCCCGGTTCGTTCTCTCCGATCAGGAAGAACTCGATTTCGCCGAGAGTATAGAGTTCAAGCCCGGTCTTTTCAGTGAACAGGCGGCTGGCCCGGGCCAGGATGGTATCCGGGGCGAATGGCGCGGGCTCTCCCTCGTTGGTGAGGTAACGGCAGACGAAGTCGATGCTGCCCTCTTCGAACGGATTCAGGAAAGCCGTCCGGTAGAGCGGTACCACGTATAGATCGGACAGCGATGAATCGACCAGACCCGAAAAAAGCGACGAGCCGTCCACACGCTCGCCCTCGGCCAGCACGATCTCGGCCTGGGCTCGGCTGGCGACGGGGATTTTCAACTCCTTCAGCTTGCCGTCCATGGCGGTGTAATGAAAACCGATTCGTTCGAGGTTGCGCTCTTCGATGACACGCAGCAGGTCGGCCCGGGTGAACTCCGAGGGAGGCTTGTCGAGCATCTTGGCCAGCGGGTTGGCCAGGGCATAGTCGAAAGATCCAGTCATAGCGCACGCTCCAGAAAGTAATGGTCGAATCGAGAAAGCATGATACAAGAGAAATCGTTCGATTCCAAGAAGGAGAGTAAATATGAAAAGAACTCTGATAACCACGTTAGTAATCAATCTGGGTTGTGCCGGCTGGTTTGCGGCCTACGCCGGGAACAAGCCGATAGCGGTCGAGTTCTTCGTGATGTCCAAATGCCCCTTTGCCGCCCAGGTGGAGAAGATGATTGCGCCGGTGCTGGCCCGGATGGGCAAGCGGGTCGACTTCAACCTCGAGTACATCGGCACGGAGAAAGCCGGACAATTGGGCGCGATGCATGGGGAGAGCGAGGTGCATGGCAACAAGATCCAGCTCTGCGCGGCCAAGCTGTTTCCCAAGCGTTACCTGGGTCTAATCCTGTGTATGAACGAGAATCAGCGCGCCATTCCAGACAGATGGCGAACCTGTGCCAACCGGGCCGATATCGCGGCCGAGCCGATTGCCGCCTGCGCCGACGGACCGGACGGGACGATCATGCTCAGGGAATCATACATGCGTTCCCGCCAGCGCCGGGCACTGGGCAGCCCGACCATGTTCATTGCCGGCAAGAAATACAGCGGGCCGCGCAGCGAGACGGCCCTGACAAGGGCGATCTGCCGGGCCATGAGCACCGGCCTGCCCGACATTTGCGACGAACTGCCGAAACCCGTGGCCGTGCCGGTAACCATTCTTACAGACAGCCGTTGCCGCAAGTGCAAAAACGATCGTCTCGAGAAGATCTGCGAAAATATGTTACCCGGCGCCGAGATTCGCGTGCTGGACTACATGAGTTCGGAGGGCAAGGCGCTTTACGCCTCACTCGGACCCGAGCGAGTGCTTTTGCCTGCCATGCTGTTGGGCCGGCAGGTCGAAAAGGCAGAGAACTATGCCCGCATCGGTCGCATGCTCGTGCCGTGCGGGGACTTTTTACTGCTGCGTTCCGGTTCGACTTTCGATCCCACCCGGGAGATCTGCGACAACGGCAAGGACGATACCGGCAACGGCAAGATCGACTGCGACGATCCGGATTGCGCCAATGTTATGGTTTGTCGCCCCGAGAAACCCGGTCAGCTCGAGGTCTTCATCATGTCCCAGTGCCCCTTCGCCGTTCGCGGCCTGAATGCCATGGGCGAGGTGCTCGATGTCTTCGGTGGCGACATGCAATTCGAGATCCATTTCGTTGCCACCGCCGAAGGTGGCGAATTCAAATCCCTTCATGGCCCGGCCGAAGTCGCCGAGAACATACGCGAGCTGTGCGTCATTAAGTACTATCCGAAGAACCACAAATACATGGACTACATCTGGTGCCGCAACAAGGACATTCGCTCGGCCGAGTGGCAAGTCTGCGCCGGCAAGAACGGCATAGATCCTGTGTCGCTGAAGACCTGCGCGGAAGGTGACGAGGGCCGGCGCCTGTTACGCGAGGACGTTCCCCTGGCCGAGGGCCTCCAGATCCGCGGCAGTCCCACCTGGATTGTGAACGGTCGCCACAAGTTCAACGGCATAGACGCGGCCGTGATCCGCAAGAACTTCTGCGCTCACAACCCGCAACTGGGCCCCTGCCGGGAGTGAATTCAAAGGGCACCCAGACGAGAGGCCGCGTGCCTCAGAATGATTAGCTATCGGAAGCAATCAAGGTGCGAATTTCCAGGTCTTCCAGCTGCTCTTCAAGTTGTTGCCATGCTTCTTCGACACGGTGGGACATGATCATCACGTCGTGTAGATTTCCCTTGAGGTCGCGCGCATATTTCTTGCGGACAGTTTCCGTCGAGAAGCCGATCGCGGTCAATGTTTCAATAGTTGCTTCCTGTTCCCGCATCACTTCGTAATAGAGCAACTCGATACCACTCTCGGCTGCCAATTCAATCAACTCCCGGTACAAGACGAAATACACGCCCGTTTGGACGAACTCGGGAGAAACCACACCTCGCATGTGCGCCACGTGCCGGGTCCAGGCGAAGGGTTCGCGATCAAGGGTTGCATCCCCGATAATCTTGCCGTTCATTTCCGCCACCAGGCGCCAGCGGTCGTTGCCGTCCACCTGCGCGAGCCGAACGCGGTTGGAATCGCTGTTGGTAACATCGTAGCGCAGGTGATTGCGGATCTCGGCCGGCAGACCGATCATAAAAGCAGTCAGTTTGTCTAAATCGGTTTCGACAGCGGGCCAGCGAACCAGGATCTGGCGACCATCACGAAGCTCGACACTTTTAGTCTCATTGTTCATCTCGACTATGGAAACTTGCACGGTTGATCCAGACAGTCAATCCCGATTCTAACGATCATGGCGTCCCTGCCTTCACAGTAACCCGTAGCATCGGATCGATGGGCAGGCCCCTGGAGCCAAATTCGATGCGCCGCTGGGTACCTTCCTTGGAGACCACAAGTTAAGCAGGGTCACCCACTACAACGAGAAGAGAAAAGCCACCAAGACGGAGCTGTACAAGGACGGTAAAATCGAGCGGACCGTGGAGATGGATCCGGAATAGATGAACTTGCTAGCCTTTGAGCTTCCCCACCAGGGGAGCGAGGTTGGTCAGCAGGTCTGACATGGAACACCCGCAAATCACGGTGGCCGCGCTTTCCGATGTCTGGGTAGATATGTCGAACAGGACCGAGGACAGAGCACACTTGTCCCCGGCCTTGATCAGTTTGGTGGTCAGCGTTTTCTGTGCGGCCGCCGCCTTTCCTACCTCGATCTGGGTGGCATCGTCATAAGCGGTCTGGTAGCTTTCCTTGGCCTGTGCCTTGAGCTGCTCGCGAATTTGCTTCGAGGGGATCACCTTGAAGGAGCTTCCCTCGGCCAGCAATGCCGATAGAGCATCGGTGAGTGAGTGGTTGGTATCCGCATTGATCACGTGGCTGGCATCCTCGATGTCCAGCACGGCGACCGCTACGCCGGCCGGGATTGGTTTCTCGGGCAAGTTGCCTCGTTCGCCGAGTGCCTTGGTGATTGCCTGGGCCATGAGATCCATCGGGGCCGCGTGATCGGCTCCGTCGGGGCGTGCGCGGAAGACCATGAATTGCAAGAATCCTCCTCCCCCTGCTGCACTGGTACTGGCGTTGAACACCACGGTTTCGCCACCCAGGGCGCAGGCTTCCGACCGGACGCGTTTCTCGACTTCCGGGGTGAGGTTGCTCTCGCCGGAAATGACCAGCATGCCAACCTGTTGGTACCGGTACATGGCCACGGCAATATCGATATCCGCGATTTTAGCCGGACAGCCGGCAGGTTTTGCCGGGGCAAGGGCACCTACCCGCACCGCTTGCACCTGCAGCGATGGAACGCAGCTAGTCGAGACAACGGCCAGTAAGCAAAAGCAACTCAAGAGTGTTTTCATTGCAGACCTCCCTGAACGAAAGCGGGGAACTACATTGTGAAAAAGATCTCACTGTGGCAGCCGGGTGGCAATGTTAATCTCCACGTAGAGGTCACCCGCCGGACCATCGTGGGCGGACTCGTTTCCCATTCCCCGCAATCTTAATACCGGGCATGGTTGAACTCCTGCCGGTACAATGATGGTGACCCTTTTTGTTTCGCCGATCAATCCGTTGCCATCGGGGTTGCGTACCAGGCGCTGGAAAGACAGTTCTTTAAGTGAGTTCAAAGGGCACCCAGACGAGAGGCCGCGGGCCTCAGAACGAGGCGCACTGGTATGCGGCGCCGGAACTCAAGCGGGCGAAATGGAGCGTTGTGCTTCCGGGGCTGTCGAACCAGGCCCAGACGATATCCTTGTTGAAATGCCGGCGCATCGGATCGTCGCGGCGGCCCCAGCGGGCCTGTGATGATATGTCCAGCGGGCCTTCGAGAAAACTACCCGCGACGTCTACTCGCGCAAGCAAGTAGACCCCGGAGGCGTTCCACCCGACAACATACTGCTCACTCGAATCGGCGGCCGGCTGCCAGCGCGCAATTGTCGAATCGGCCTCGTCGATCGAATCGGTGTCTGTCAGCCAGATCACGGCGCCGGCGCTCAGATTCTGGGCGACGGTCGCAAATCCAATGTCTTGGTTCATGGTAGACGGATTATAAGAGTTCTGGCCCTTGGTCATCGGGTTCTGGTGGGTGTTGAAGACCAGTGCCCAGCCGCCAGGCGAAAGCGCGGCGCCTCCGATTTCCCCGGCGACGCTGCCGTTACAGCCGGCGTCCAGGTCGATTACCTTGCCGCTGCTGTGGTTCAGGTAGATACCGCCCTGGGAGTTAGTTGCGAAGTCGCCCGAGGTACCGGGGTAGCAGTCGGTCACGCAGACCGGCAGAAAGTTATTGGTAGCCGGATTGAACCTTAGCAGGTCGCTCATACTGTGAGAGCAGCCCCAGTTCCAGGCGGTCGACTCGACGCCTGCTGTAGTTACCCATTTCAGAGTGTCGCCCTCGTGACCCGAGTTGGAGTGTACGTGGTAGTAGGCGCCGTATTTGCCGTTGCCGTACTCCATGCGGCTGTCACCGATTCCAAAGTCGTCGGGAGCGTTGTCCGAGTTGGTCAGCTCGGTGGTCCAGTTCTGTGCGCCGGTCAGGTCGAAGCGCCGAACATAGATCTTGTTATCGCCGTCGTTCCATAGAAGGGCGGCGAAGTGGCCGTCCGGCTCTGCCGCCAGTCCGCGTAACTCGAAACCCGTGCCGAGATCGAATGTATTCACCAGTTGATCATTTTGATCCAGGCGGGCTGCCCGGGCAGTCAAGTTACCACCCGCGCCGGTCGTATAGCCGACCAGGGTTTGACAGTTGGCCAGCGGGACACTGAAGACCGGAGCGACATAGAGCGAGCCCATGCCCCAGATTCTCCAGTTGGAAACGCCCGCCTTGACGCCCTCGGGAATCGTTACGTCAACCGTGTTGAGCCGTTCGATCAGAGCGGCGTCCGGGTTGCGGTCGGCTCCCGGATCGGCCCCGGCATCATGTCCCGGATCGGCTCCCGGGTCGGCTCCAACGTCGCTGCCCATGTCTGCTCCAGGGTCTCCGCCGGCGTCCGGGTCGGTGTCTGTCGATGCGTCGGTGTCAGAACCTGTTGAGGCATCGTTGTCGACTTCGATAATGCCGACACTACAACCGGTAAAGACACTCAGTATGACGAGCAAGACTGCCGAGTTGCAAAGGCGCATGGTTCCTGCCCCTGGTGGCGAGATACATCTTGATGCTATCGAGTATTCGAGAATCAGTCAAAGCTATCGGTTATGACAGAGAGTTCTTTCTGCCTCTCTCCCTCGCCCGAGCGTAAAAGCGCCCAGCGGAAAAGCAATGGCCCCACGAGCTGGTTGATGACAATGCCCCCGATGACCAGGTCGGAAATCGTCGCCCCGACTCCAGGGATTGCCTTCCTGACGATGGCTGCCAGCCCCAGGCTGACCCCCGCCTGGCCGATGAAGCCCGTCCAGACCAGGCGGCGTTGCGGCCCACGGTCGCCGGCAACCAGCGCACCCAGCCCGGTGGAGGCCCAGGTGGACACCCCGCGCACCAGAACGTAGACCAGGGCCACCGGCCAGAGAGTGCGAAAAACCGAGAGATCCAATCCGGCGCCGGCCAGGCAAAAGAAGATC
>CAZXHT010000082.1:0-27973 GCA_964640665.1 uncultured Myxococcales bacterium | reverse complement strand
CCGGCAATGTTCCATGGAGCAGGGCACGATCGAGATCGAAGTCGTCAATCTCCGTAGTCGTCAGGGGAAAAAGCTCGAACCGCCAGGCCCTGCCGCCAAGCAGGTTTACAGCCTGTTTCTTGAGCTTGCGGGCGCTGGAGCCACACAAGACGAATTTCGTCTTCGTGTTCTCGATCATCCAGTGAACCTCGTCCAGAAGAACGGGCACTTTCTGGATCTCGTCGATGACCACCAGATCGGGACGCTCGGCGAGCACTTCCTCGCGCAACCCATGAGGGTGTAGCAGGAGGTTGGTCTGCAGCTCGGTATCGAGCAGATCGTACCAGCTCGCACCGGGAAAGCGTTGTCTCAGCAGAGTGGTCTTGCCTGTCTTACGCGGGCCCCACAAAAAAGAGGCACCTGAACCCGTAAGCGGATTCGTGGGAAAGCCTATTTTGAGAACACGCCTGTATTCGGATAATGTTAAACCCATGTCCCGATTATCTAGATAATCGGGACGATTGTCAATATTGTCCGAAACAAATACCCTGCCGGTTGGCGCTTCTGAACGATGGTATTACTTCTTTACCGTGATGGATCCGATGGTTACGTCTTGCAGGGGGCAGCTCTGGCCGAAGGGGCCACGGGCGCCCGTCTTAACCTTGGCTAGGGCGTCGACCACCTTCATGCCCTTGGTCACCTTGCCGAAGATTGCGTAGCCGAAATCGCGCACACCGTGATCGAGGAAGGTGTTGTCCTTGAGATTGATGAAGAACTGGTTGGTCGCCGAATCGACCGCCGCGGTGCGCGCCATGGCCAACGTGCCGCGCTCGTTCTTCAGCCCGTTTTCGGCCTCGTTCTTGATCGGCGCGCGAGTGGTGCGCTTTTGAAACTTGGCATCGAAACCCCCGCCCTGGATCATGAAGTTGGGAATAATGCGATGGAAGATCGTCCCGTCGTAGGCCTTGTCCTTGGCATATTTCACGAAGTTGTCCACCGAGATGGGCGCCTTGTCCTTGTAGAGGACGGCCTCGATTGTGCCCAGGCTGGTCTTGATGACTACCGTCGGGTTGGCCGGGGCTTTCTTTGGCCCGGCCATGACGGATCCGTAAAGACAGAGACTCAATCCCAAGATCAACCCGGCCACGACTTTCGTTTTCATGTTGATACTCCTTTCGCTCACAGTACCTTGATCGACTCTATGATCACGTCTTCTTTGGGGCAGTCCTGCGAGAACGGTCCCTTGGCGCCGGTGGGCAGGCCGGCGATGGCGTCGACGATGTCCATGCCGCCGGTCACCTTGCCGAAGACGGCGTAGCCGAAATCACGCGAACCGTGATCCAGGAAGCTATTGTTCTTGAGGTTGATGAAAAACTGGCTGGTGGCCGAGTCGACCACCGAGGTGCGCGCCATGGCCAGTGTGCCGCGCTCGTTTTTCAGCCCGTTGTCGGCCTCGTTCTTGACGGGCTCGCGGGTGTCCTTTTCACTGAGCCCCGCATCGAACCCGCCTCCCTGGACCATGAAGTTGGGAATGACCCGGTGGAAGATAGTCCCGTCATAGTGCCCGTCGTTGGCATACTGAATGAAGTTCTGCACCGATAAGGGCGCCGAGTCTCCATGCAGGGCTATTTGTATTTCTCCCTGGTTCGTCTTGATTAGCGCTTGCGTATCAGCCATGCTCACACTCCCTCCGGATAAAGGTTGGCTACTACTTCTTTTTCTTCAACAGATCGCCCAGCGTGCCGAAACCCGCCGACGAAGCGTCACCATCTTTCTCTACGTACTTATCGAAATCGGCCCGCTCGACCTCCTGCAGGGCGGCCTGGCGGCTCAGGCTGATGCGCCGCCCATTCTCGGTCACCTCCAGCACCTTGACCTTGATCGGCGTGCCGGGCTTGAACTGCTTGCGGTGATCGGTGCCCTTGGACGTTCCCATCTCGACGTTGGGCACCAACCCCTTGCGTCCGGGACCAAGTGTCACGAAAACCCCGAAGTTGACCACGCTGTCGACCTTGCCCTCGACCACGGCGCCGGCGACGGGCACCGCCCCGAACTCTCCATCCCCCGGAACCCGTGCCAGTCCGATACGGCGCTGCTGGGGATCTACCGAGAGCACCTCGACGCTGACCTCTTCGTCGAGCTGCAGCACGTTCCGCGGGTGGGAAACTCTTTCGGGAACATTCAGATTCGAGATATGAATCAAGCCGTCCACGCCCGGGGCAAGTTGCACGAAGGCCCCGAAAGGCTCCAGGCGCACGACCTTGCCTGTCTGCCTGCTGCCCTCGGGAAAGTTTATAAGCGCCTCGTCCCAGGGATCGATCTCGAGGCGCTTGAGACTAAGGGTGATGCGCTCTCCTCCCTGCTCAATGGAGATCACCTGGACATGGATCTCCTCGCCTTCCGTAAGAACGTCTCGCGGGTCGGCCACTCGTTCGTACGAGATCTCGGACACCGGCAACAAGCCGTCCATACCGCCGAGATCGACAAAGGCGCCGAAATCGCGAATCGATCTGATCGTGCCGTTGAGGATGTCGCCCTCGGCCAGGTTCTTGAGTAACTCGGCGGCCATCTTCTTGGCCTCGGCCTCCAGAAGGGCCCGGCGCGACAGCACCATGTCAGGCCTGCGGCCGGAGGTGTCGTACTTGGTGATCAAGAAGTTGTACTTCTGCTCGAGGTGGACGTCCGGGTCCTCGCAATAACGCAACTCGATCTGACTTATGGGACAAAAACCGCGCAGGCCGGCCACCTCGACATCAAAGCCGCCCTTATTGCGCGAGATTACCCTGCCCTGTACCGGGATCTTGCTGTCGGCCGCCTCACCGAGGAACTCGCGATCGCGAATCCCCTTGGCCAGCTGTTGGCTGAGTACCAGCCCGTCCGCTCCGTTGGATAGCACGCAGGCCTCGACCTCGTCGCCGACCGCTGGAAGTTTATCTTCGTCTCGCTTGAGTTCGGCCAGCGACAGGATGCCCTCGCTCTTGCCGCCCAGATCCACCACGGCGAAATCATCCGTGATGGCGACGATGAAGCCTTTCACCATTTCCCCGCGCCGCGTTGTTCCCGCAGCGATCTCGCCCTCCATGGCCTCGAGAAACATGCGCCGCTCGGCCTGGTCGAGATTCTCCCCGGCGGGTTCCGCTTCGTCGCTCTTGTGCTCGATCTCCTTGCCGTTGTGCCCTTCGTCCATCAAGGCTCTCCTCCTTGCGATGCGCTGCAGCTATAGCACGTAGCAGGTGCGTCCGCAAGAGCGTGATCGCAAGCACAAAGGCAGCCGAAAAACGTGATTGCGATCACCAACTATATGATTATTATACATAAATTCTTTTTTCGGTGAAGATTTTTACGAACTCGACCGTTAATATAGCCAGCCGAACGAGAGGACAACAAAGGGAGGTTGAAGCCATGATTCAAAACCCACTCAGACGCATCTTCAAAAGAAAAACGCTAAAGCCCGCGATCAACGAGCGTGAATCGACGCGCTACAACATCACCATGTTCGCGCGCTACCGCGGCACAGGCACCTTCGTCGAGCGCCGCGGCAACGTGGGCATCGGCGGCTTCTGCTTCGAGGGAGAGTGCGAGTACGAACCTGGCGGGGGAGTCGATCTTCTCTTTCGCCTGCCGGGCACTGTCAACTGGATTCACGCCGGCGGCACGGTGCTGGGCCACACGCGGGCCAACGGCTGGCTCGGCATCCGCGGTTGCTTCAGCAGTATATCCTTCGAGAACGAGCGTCGCCTGGCCCGTTGGCTGGACAACACCGCCCTGCAAATCCAACTGGCCGCCGCCTGAATATCCAGCGACTCTTGAACGTGAATCTACTTGCACTTACAGAGCCCAGCGGTCTATAGACTCTTTCTGGAAGGGGGTCTTTGTGCCAGGGTCTTCGTGGCTTGAGAATTTTCTCACATGTGGCAGAGAAGGCTTGGATATTGAGAGCAGACGCAGGCTGCGCCTGATAAACTGGGCGGGTTTGTCCATGTCCTCTGTCCTGGCCGCTTGGGTAGTGGCCCAGGTCGTCTATGCCGCCTGGATCCTGGCTGTCTGGCAAATCTCTTTCGCCCTGTCCACGATCGTGCTGCTGATCGTCTTGCGCCTGACTCTGGCGACGGAGGTGATCGCCCACCTCATGTTGCTGGTGCTGCTTCTGGTCGTGACCAACTGCGCCTATTACTCGGGCGGCCCGACCGGCGCCAATACGTCCCTGTTTTTGCTGATTCCCGTAGGCGCGGTCAGCGTCGCCGGCCGGCGGGGATTGTGGTGGACGCTGCCGGCCCTGGCCGCGGTAATCGCAATGGAGTGGGCTCGAAAGACAGGCTACGTCTTTCCCTACCTAATCGCCGAAGAAGAACAGTGGCTGGACGCATTGCTGACCTGGATCACCGCGCTGGGTGTGGTCTCTTTCCTTATCTTCCAATTCGAGCGCGTGCGCGACAAGGCGGCGCGTGAGTCGGCCGCGGCGCGCGAGGTTGCCGAGGAGGCCTCGCGGGTCAAATCGCAGTTCGTGGCCAATATCAGCCACGAGATTCGCACGCCCTTGCACGGTATCCTGGGTGTGTTGGATCTGGTCGAGAACGAGCCGGATGCGTCCGCCCGTAAGAAGCTGACCGCGGTAGCGCGCGAATCGGGCAAGTTGCTAATCGACGTTATCAACGACGTTCTCGATCTGTCGCGTATCGAGGCCGACAAGATCGAGATCAAGCCGGTAGATTTCACGCTCGCCAGGACACTCGACCAGGTGGTCTTCCTGGTCTCGGAGCCGGCGCGCCAGAAAGGGCTGGTGTTGAAGCAGGAGATCGAACCCGGGCTGCCCGAGCGTATACGGGGCGATTCCGTGCACCTCAGGCAGGTGCTTTTGAACCTCATGTCCAACGCGGTCAAGTACACCGAAAAGGGCCGGATCACCTTGCGCCTGAGTTGCAGCCAACCCGGCCCCGAAAAGATTCGCCTGCGCTTCGAGGTGGCAGATTCCGGGATCGGGATGGACGCGGATCAAATCGAGAGGGTTTTCGAACCATTCGTGCAGGTAGACGGCACGTCCACCCGCCTACACGCCGGCGCCGGCCTGGGGCTGGCCATCAGCCGCAAGCTGGTCCGCTTGATGGGCGGTGAGTTGCGGGTATCCTCGCAACCCGGACAGGGCAGCCGTTTCTGGTTCGAGACAGAAGTCGACCCGGCGGAGCCTGCGCCCGAGCGGGATTCCGAGCGTCTGACGCCGCCCGCGCCCGGAGAAAGCCGGCCGGCCGTGCTGGTGGTCGAGGACAATGCGATAAACCGCAGACTTGCCGTGGTCATGCTTGAGAAAATCGGCTGCCTTGTGAGCGTGGCGGACGACGGGCAACAGGCGCTGTCGCAGATCGAGCGCCAGGAATTCGATCTGGTTCTGATGGACTGTCAGATGCCGGTCATGGACGGGCTGGAGGCCACCCGTCAGATACGCGCCAATGAGCAGTCGGCCGGGGGCGGTCATATTCCCATCGCCGCCTTGACGGCACACGCAATGGAAAACGAGCGTCAGATCTGTTTCGAGGCGGGAATGGACGACTACCTCTCAAAACCCTTCACCAAGCGTGACATAGAGAGAATCGTCAGAAAATGGGCCCGGGCCGACAGTAAGGCATGAAACACCTGCTGATCCGCAAGACTACTTTACGAACTGCTCGACGAAGTACTTTGGATTGAGGGTCTCGCCGTTGGCCTTGATCAGGAGTTGATCCCAGCGCAGGTTCTTACCGGGCGTGAAGATTTTTTCCGTCAGGAACTTGCCTATCTCGGGGCGGCCGACATAGTCCATTTTGTCGGGCGCGATTTTCAAAATCTCGCGGGCCAAGTAGTAGTGCAGCTGGCTGGCCATCATCTCGCCCAGCATGTAGTTGTGATAGTATACCGGCCAGGCGGCGATGTGGATCTTGGATGCCCAGTCGGCCGCGCCCTGCGGGCGTTCGGGCGGCGTCAGAAGTTGGTAGCGCTTCTTAAGATCCCACCACAGCTTGTTCAGATCCTGGTTCGGGTCGGCATACAGCCCGCGCTCGAAGTTGACCACCACCATGGTCCAACGCGCCATCACCAGCATTCCCAGGCGCTGCTGAAAATGGATATCTTCAACCAGCGGCTTGATTTGGTCGGCCGGCAGCTTGAGCATCGCAAGCAACCAGCCCGGATTGCGGGTCAGCCGGCCGAAGAGCATGGCAACAGCCTCGGTGGTGAACTCGTGCGACTCGCTTCGCAGCAGCCAGGGTAGCTTGCGGTCGATGTACTTGCTATAGACTGCGTGTCCCGTCTCGTGCAGCAAGGTCGAGGTCTGCATCTCGGTCGGGTTGAGGTTGGCCAGGATACGCACGTCGCCCTGGCGATCGATGTCGGTGCAGAAGGCGTGCGGCATCTTGTCCGGCTTGGCAAAAAGGTCCGAGCGGGCCAGGATATCGGCCGGGTCGAGCCCGATGCCCTGGTAGTACGAGGTCACCAGGGCCTTCTGGTCCGTGCCCTTGAAGAACTTGTCCAGGTCGATCTTGCCGATGTCCGGCCCCTCCTGGAAGAATGGATCCTCGTAGTGCCAGGGCATGAGTTCCTCGGGCTTGATGCCGTAACGTTTGGCCAAGGCCGCGTTGACCCGTTGCATGAGCTTCTTGAAGGGCTCGTCGGTCCGGGTGGCCAGGTCGTCGAAGATCTTCTTGATCGCCGCCGGATCTTGCTCGATCATTTTCAGGCGCATGTTGTAGAAGTTGTCGTAACCCAACGAACGAGCCGCCTGGTTGCGCAATTTAGCCAGCTCGACCACCTTGGCGCTCACCAGGGCACCGCGTTTCTTGTAAGCCTCCCAGGCCGCCTGGCGCTTTTTCGAGTCGCTCGACGACTTGAGGATGTCGTAGATCTTGTTGTCGGTCACCTTGTGTCCGTCCACGATACCGCGATAGGTGTTGAATGTCTCCTGCACCTCGTTGGACAGCTTGACCGTCTTCTCCATGTTACCAGGGTCTATCTGGTTCTCCTGGAAATCGAGGAAGAGGATCTCGAGCTGGCGCGCGAGCAGGGGATCTTTCAGCTTGCCGCCCGAACGGATCTTCTTCAGGTAGGCGAAGCTTTCAGGGTTCGAATACAGCTTGCGGATGGCCAGCTCCAACTCGGCGTTCTTCTTGTAGGCATCCGTGTTGCCGGTGACGCTGGCGTCCCAGAAAGCGAGGTTCATCTCCTTCTGTAGCGGGGCCACCCTGGCCAGGTGCGCCGTAATGAACTCCTTCAGGGCGGCCTCCACATCGGCCGTGGTTTCCGCTTTTGGCTGCGTCACTTTCTTCTCCTCGATCGCCGGCCGCGGTCCGGAAGCGCATCCCGCGATCAACAAGATCGGCGCGAAAACAAGATATATAGTCTTTTTCATGAGTTCCTCCTGGTTCGAGTCGGGCAAAGTGTAGCGCCGCCATCGGTGCAAAGCAAGACGATCAATGTTCCAAAGTGGAATAATATTGAGCGCGAAATGGAAGCCCGCGGCATTCGACCCGCTGTGTTTGTAGAATATCGATCGAGATTACAAGATCTTATGCATCTCGCGAAGTTGGCATGAGCCTTGCTTTGTGTTATCTTGTCGAGACCATATGGGAGATTCGAGATGAAAAGGACAATCACCTTATTGGTTGGAGCGCTAATGTTTCTGAGTTCCGGCTGCATCGTGCTGGATCACCAGCACCCGGGCTGCGTCGGGGCCGACTGCAACCTGCAGCCCGGCGAGGTCCGCTTCTACTGGGGGTTCGAACTGGAGGACGGCAGCAGCACAGACTGGTGCAACGTGGCCGACGTGGCCAGGGTCGACGTCACCATTTACGACGCCTGGGGCGACGTCGAGTTCGAGGCCGCCGATCGTCCCTGCGGCGACATGGGCGCCACCATCGACAACTTCTTTCCGGACGACTACGACCTGCAGCTTGTCGGAATCTGCCCCAGCGGTGCCGTGACTCACGAAGGCTACTGGACTCTGGATGTGGACCCGGGCCTGAACGACTACGGCACGCTGGTGCTCGACTACCTGGGCCAGTGCGAATGAGACGGCCTTAGCCCAGGACTTCCTTGATCAGATCAAAGGCCCAGTCGAGATCTTTCTCGTCGATCGTAAGCGGCGGGGCGAACCTGATGATGTTGTCGTGGGTCTCCTTGCACAGCAGGCCCTTGTCCATCAGTTGCTCACAGTACCCGCGGGCCCCACCCGCGGATTTCGAAAGCACCACGGCCAGCAGCAATCCCTTGCCGCGCACCAGTTCGACCTTGCCTCCGGTCGTCAGGCTCTCCAGCCGCGCGCGGAACCTGCCGCCCAACTCGGCGGCTCGCTCGGCCAGTTTTTCTTCTACCAGCACGCCCAGGGCGGCGCCGGCAACCGCGGCGCCCAGCGGGCTCCCTCCGAAAGTACTGCCGTGGTCACCCGGCCGGAACACGCCCAGGATCTCCCGTGACGACAATACAGCACTGACCGGCAGCACGCCGCCCGAGATGGCCTTGCCCAGCACCAGCACGTCGGGACGGATGCCCTCGTGCTCGAAGCAGAACATCTTGCCCGTGCGCCCCAGCCCGGTCTGGATCTCGTCGAGCACCAGAAGAACATTGTTGCGACTGCAGATCTCGCGCACCTGCTTGAGGTAACCCGCGGGGGGCACCACCACGCCGGCCTCGCCCTGGATGGGTTCCACCAGGAAAGCGACCGTGTCCGGCCCGATGGCATTTTCCAGCGCCGTCGCGTCGCCGAAGGGGATCAGTTTGAAGCCGGGAGTGAACGGGCCGAAGCCCTGGCGATACTGCTGCTCGGAGCTGAACGATATCACCGTGGTCGTTCGTCCGTGGAAATTATCGTTGCAGCAGATGATCTCGGCCCTGTCGGGCCGCACTTTCTTTTTCTGATAGCCCCACTTGCGCACGGCCTTGACGGCCGTCTCGACCGCCTCGGCGCCGGTGTTCATCGGCAGCGCCATCTCCATCCCGGAAATCCCGCAGATCTGCTCCAGAAACGGCCCCAGCCGGTCGTTGTGGAATGCGCGCGAGGTCAGCGTCAGCCGCCCGGCCTGCTCGCAAAGCGCGCGAACGATTGCCGGGTGGCAGTGCCCCTGGTTCACGGCCGAGTAGGCGCTGAGGAAATCGAGGTACTTCTTGCCCTCGCAATCCCAGACCCAGGCTCCCGCGGCCCGCGAAACGACCACCGGCAGCGGGTGGTAATTGTGGGCTCCGTATTTTTCGGTGATTTCGAGAATCTCTTGGGACGACGACATGAGCGCACCTCCGGATTGATTGACGGACAGGCGGCGTTAGCGGGCCTTGATGGTAAAAGTCTTGGCCTTTTCTCCCCTGTCGATGGCGGTCACCTTGAACTCGCCCAGGATGTTGTCGATTGTCAGGGTGCCGCCCTCGCTGCCCTTGCCCTCGCCCAGGACCACGCTGAAGGCGTCCGAGGCGAGAGTGCTCTGGGCGGATTTTCCTTCCGGGCGCAGCGCCCTGAAGCTGACCGTGTTGGTGCCCTCCTTGAGGTAGTTGTTCAACTCCAGCACGAACTGCGGCACATCGTCGCTGAGCGCCTTCAGGAACTTGTTGTTGATAATCACCTGGATCTGGTAGCCGGTCATTTGGGGCCGGGCGATGCTGGTGACCACGAAGTACTTCTTGGTCAGGTTGGCCGCGGTCGTCTGCGCCGCGGGCGGCCGGCCCGGACCGCCGTCGGTTCCAACCTCCCTGACTTTGTAGTCGGGCGCCGTGATGTGCACGTTGCCGCTCTTATCCAGTACGACCTTGGCCTTGTCGATCACCTGTTCCTTGGCCCCGGTTATCTGCACTCCGTTCAGGAACACATTCACGCCCCCTCCGGCCCGGGCCGCGCCGAGGCAAGTGAACAATCCTAAAACGAGCGCCAGTGTTCGCATTTCGAATTTCATGCCAGACCTCCTGTTAGTTGCATTTACGAACCGCGGTTTGTGCGGTACCTGGTTTGCAATGGTACCGTTTTTTGATTCGTTAGTGCCACGTTATGCTGGCCTAATCAGCGTTTTGTAACGGACCTCTCTGTTGGACCGTTGTCCGCCCTCCGGCATTCACAAATCAGCGTTTCTTGCGCCCGAAAAGGCGCCCCAGTATGCCGCCCTCCTTGGCGCCTTCCTTGCCGGGTTCCTGGCCGTGCTCACCAGGGCTCGGCGCGTCGGGCTGTGCCTCGCTTGCCGGCGCAGTGGCTTTCTCCTGCCTGTCCCGTTTTGTGCGCATCGATTCCGGGTATCCGAAGGTCTCGCCGCTGACCTCGTCATCAGGGATGTTGAGCTTGCTGCGGATGGTATCGGCCGTGTCCTTGGTGGACATGTTGGTCTCGGTCACCTTGCCGCTCTCGAGCTCACGCGAAGAGACCTTGAGCATGCCTTCCTGATCCAGTGCAAAGGAGATCTCCAGGTGAACGGCGCCCTTGGGGGCCCGGGTGATGCCGGTTATCGACATGGTGCCGAGATACTCGTTGTCGACGACCCGGTTGCTCTCGCCCTGGAAGATGGTCATCTCCAGTTTCTCCTGGTTCTCCCTGAAGGTCTTTAGAGTATAGCTCTTGGCGGTCGGCAGCGAAGTGCCGGCCTCTAGCACGGGCAGGAAGCGGCCACCGGGTATGCCGATGCCGATGCCGATCGGCAGCACGTCGATCAGCACCACGCTGTCGATCTTGCCCATCGATTCGGCCAATAAAGCCGCCCCCATGCCGACGGCCTCGTCCGGGTGGACGCCCTTGTGCGGATCGCGGCCGAAGACCTCTTTTATTCGGCGCCAGATCAACGGCATGCGACTCTGTCCGCCAACCAGCAGGACATTGTCGATGCGACCCGGTTGCAGCCCGGCCTTGTGAAGTACCTGGGCGGCAACCTCCATGGTCCGCTCGACCAGCGGCCCGACCAGTTCCTCGATCAACGAGCGGGTCAGCTTCACCGCGAGATCCTTGGGCGTGTTGTCCACGGCGACGAAAAAGGGCAGCCTGACGATGGTCTCTTCCTTCTCGCTCAGCGCGCACTTGGCCAACTCGGCCGCGTCCCGCAGGCGCTGGACGGCCTGGCGGTCGAACTTTGGAACCTTGCCGATATCGCGGCAGAAGGCGTCGAGGATGTAATCGACCAACTGGTTGTCGAAGTCCACCCCGCCGAGGAACGTGTCGCCGCCGGTGGCCACCACCTCGTAGACGTTGTCGGTCAGTTCGAGCACCGAGACATCGAATGTCCCGCCGCCCAGGTCGTAGATCAGCACCCGTTGATCAAGCCGGCGGTTGTAGCCGAAGGCCAGCGCGGCCGAGGTTGGCTCGTTGACGATGCGCTCGACCTGCAACCCGGCCAGCAGCCCTGCCTGGCGCACCGCCTGGCGCTGGTTCTCGTTGAAATAGGCCGGGACGGTGATCACCGCCCGGTTGACCTCGGCCTTGAGCAGTTCGCGGGCGATATCCTTGATCTCGCTGAGGATGAAGGCCGTCACCTGCTGCAGGCTGAAATTGCGGCCGACGATGCGCACCGCGGCCTCGTTTTGCGGGCCCTGGATAATCTGATAGTGAAAACGGTCTTTCATCTGCTGAACCGCCGGCGAGGTATAGGGCCGGCCGACCAGCCGTTTCGAGCCGTAGATCGTGTTTCTGGGATTGAGCTCCATCTGGGCCTTGGCCGGGTGACCGACCAGCAGGCGCCCCTCGTCTGTATAGGCCACGATGGAGGGAATCGTGCGGTACCCCTTGCGGGAAGGAATCACCTGGGGCTTGCCGTCGATCATCACCGCGGCGCAAGAGTTGGTGGTGCCCAAATCGATGCCGATAATCCGCGAGGCAGCACCGCCGGTCGGCTCGCCGGCCCCCTCGCCCGGCTCCATGAAGTCATCCACCGAAATATCAACGTCGAACTCGCCCGTTGGCTCGGGGGCGACCTCGCTGGTTTCAACATCGAGATCGGAAGACACCTCGACCGAAGGCCGCTGCGGTTCCGGAGGCATCTCGACGCTGACGTCCAGCCCGTCGAGGTCACCCGCCGCTTGATCCTTTTTATCCGCCGCGGGTTTCTCAGGCGTTGGCCCCCGGGCCGAAGCCCCGGCCGCAGGCTTGGCTGCCGGCCGCGCCTTTTCGTCCACGCTCTTCTTACGCCCCTCCTTGATCTCGACGATCTTACGCACCAGTGCCTTGGAAGGGTCGTCCAGCCTGACGAACTTGATCCCCATACCGGGGACCTTGGGTTTGCCCTCACCCGCGGGCAAGCGCGCCCAGGCCACCTCTCCGGCGCCCCGCAGGACGGTCTGTCCGCCCTTGAGTTGCATCTCGAACCTGAGCACGGTGCCCTTGGGATATGGTTTACGGCTCTGCAGGAAGATGCCCCCTCGGCTGATGTTGGTGGCGAAGTGGTCGATGAACTCATCGACCTGCTCGTACTTGACCCTCACCAGCAGGTTCACGGGAACCCGCGAATCACCGCGCATGTTGTCTTGCTCGTCCGCCACCGGCATCTCGCTCCAATTCGTCAGACCGGGCAAGGATTATAGGCGAGCCGCCGCGCCGTTTCAAGGCAATGTAGTGAAAAATACAGGTAACTAGAATTTCACGGGCAAAATAACAATCTATTGTCACTCTTCCTGATCGTCGCGCCTGATGCCCAGCTGCTTTATCTTCTTGTGCAGGTTGGTGCGTTCTATCCCCAGCACATCGGCCGTGCGAGTTATATTCCAGCCGTACTCGCGCAGCTTGGACAAAATGTATCCCTTCTCTACTTCGTTGCGCACGTCCTTGAGGCTCATCCCGTCGTAGCTACTGACATCCACGGCCGTCTTGGAGCCCGTTACGTACTCGGGCAAGTCGGCCACGGTGATCGTGTCGGTACTCATGATCACCATGCGCTCGATGACGTTCTTCAGCTCCCTGATGTTGCCGGGCCAGTCGTAGCCGCGCATGGCCTGCAAGACCTCCGGCCCGATGTCCTTGATCCTCAGACCGTTCTCCTTACAGAACTCGGTCACGAACTTGGTCAATAGCGACGGGATGTCATCAAGCCTGTCTTTTAGCGGCAGGCAATGGATCGGAATGACGTTCAGCCGGTAGTACAGATCGTCACGGAACTCCCCGGCGGCGACGGCCTTTTTCAGGTCTTTGTTCGTCGCGGCTACCACCCGCACGTCGACGCTGATGGTCCTCTCGCCGCCGACGTGGCTCATCTCACCCGTCTGCAGCACGCGCAGCACCTTGGCCTGCGCCGCCAGGCTCATGTCGCCCACCTCGTCCAGAAAAAGCGTGCCCCCGTCAGCCAGCTCGAACTGGCCCTTCTTCTTGCCGGTAGCGCCGGTGAAGGCGCCGCGCTCATAGCCGAACAACTCGCTCTCGATCAGCTCGGCCGGGATGGCCGCGCAATTCACCTTGACGAAAGGTTTGTCGGCGCGCTTGGAAAGCTTATGCACCGCCCGGGCAACCAGTTCCTTGCCGGTCCCGCTCTCGCCGGTGACCAGCACGCGGCCGCTGGTGGGAGCCACCTTGCGGATCTCGGCCATCAACTGCCGCACCACCTGGCTGCCGCCCACCATCCGGTAGCGCTCGTCCAGCTCCTCGTCGATCAGCATCAGCCGCCGATACATCGCCAGCTTCTCGACACAGTTGCGCACCGAGAGCACAACCCGATCGCGATCGAGCGGCTTTTCCAGAAAGTCGTAGGCCCCCAGGCGCGTCGCACCCACCGCATCCCGAATGCTGCCGTGCCCGGAGATCATGATCACCTCTGCGGACGGCCACTCCTTCTTGACGCTCTCGAGCATCTTGATGCCGTCCATGCCGGGCAACTTGATATCCAGCAGGATGATCTCGGCCGGATCCTCGCGCATCAGCCGCAGCGCCTCCTCGGCTGAACCGCAGTCCCTGGGCGACACGTTCTCATCTCCCAGCACCATCAGCAGTGTGCGCCGGATGTTCTTCTCGTCGTCAACTATCAGCAACTTCGCCTTGTATGGCACATTCTCAGGCATGGCTAACCTCCCGCTTCGCTCTCGGCCCGCAGGCGCACCTTGAACACGGTTCCACTTGAGCGCCCATCCTCGACGGTGATCTCACCGCCGTGCTGCAGGACGATTTTCTTGACTATGGCCAGCCCCAGGCCGGTTCCCTGCGACTTGGTCGTGAAATACGGCTGAAAAAGGCGGCCGCGCGCTTCTTCCGAAAGGCCGTCGCCGTGATCGCTCACCCTGACCGTCCCCCAGCCGTCGCCCCGCACGACTTCGATGTTCACGCCGGCGCCGGATTTGCTTGCCTCGAGCCCGTTGTTGACCAGGTTAATGAGCACCCTGCCCATCATGGTTCGATCGAGTTGCACGTTGACGGCCGGGCCGGGCTCAAACTCAACCTGGCCGGCGATATGCGGGTTGTGCTTGAGGAATTCGGCCACGAAGGCGTTCAACTCCACCGGCTCGGCCTGCACCCGGGGCATCTTCGAAAAATCGGCGAATGTCTCGACCAGCCGGCGCAGGGTGGCCACCTCTTCCTCGACGATCTCCAGCGAGTCATCCAGCTTGCGCTCGAAGGCCTGGTCATCGCCTCGATAGGAACGGTGCAACTCCTGGACGGCAAGTTGAATGGGGGTCAGTGGATTCTTGATCTCGTGCGCCAGTTGCTGGGCGATGCCCTGCCAGGCCGAGATCTTCTCCAGGTAAACGATGCGATCCCGCCCGCGCTGGATCTCGTCCATCATGCGGTTGAAAGAAGCGCACAGCTCGTCGATCTCGTCTGCGCTCTTGACCGGAACCCGGACGTTCAGATCGCCCGCGGCGGCCTGCCTGGTCGCCAGCGCCAGGCGCGCCACGCGGCGCGTCACGCTGCGCGAGAGCAGCAGGCCGAGCACCACCGCCGACACCAGGATCCAGGTATAGATCAGCAGAAACAACTTGTAGTAGCCCATCTTCCAGGGCTGGAAGTTTGCCTTGACGTCCTCCAGCGTGACGACCAGATCGCGCAGGGATTTCGATGCGACCAGGAAGTCTTTGCGTATGACCAGGGTCACCTCGAGACGCCGGCCGCCGGGCAGCTCCCATTTCTCGATCTTGGATTTCCATTCGTCGGGCTTGAAAGTAAGCGGACTGCTCTCCTGGACCTCGGCAGTGTCTCCCGCAAGCAGGCGGGCGCGGCTGATGGACGGATTGCCGGCTACCAGGTCTTCCAGCCGGGCCTTGACACCGGGCGCGTCTTTCTGGGAGACGAAATCCAGAAAGGCCGCGTCCCTCACCAGCGCATCGCCCTGCAACCTGACAATGCGGATGCGCGACTCGATCACTTCCTTGTAGAGATCCACTCCGGCCCGCAGCCCAGAAAGAACCTGCTCGTTGAGGCCCACCGCCATGCTCTCGGCGACCAGGCGGTCTACGATGAAAATGGTGAACACCAGCGGGACGGCCGCAGTCATCAGCAGCGCCAGGGTGATCTTCCACTCGAACTTTCGGATGCGCAACATGTCTTATTTGGTCTTTTGCAATCCACCGAGGCGAATGCCCGGCGAACGATAGGTATAGACCATGTCGGCCTGGATATCCTTCTCGCTGACGAAGATGCGTGAGAAAGATCCGAAGAACGAGCGCGGCGACCCGATGTGCCCGCTGCCGTCCGGGTTGGCCAGGTACTCGCGGACCTTGCGGCGCATCTCCCGCGAGGCGGGGTTGACCGTAATGCGCACCTCGACCGAGTGTCGTGCATTTTTTGGCAAATCGAGCAACGGCCGAAGCGCAAGTTCGTGCAACGAACCGCAGGTGCGAATGAGATCTTTCATCGAACCGATCGTGAAACTGCGACTGCCCCCGGGAGTTTCCTCCCTGATGCTGAAGCGCTCTTCCCAGATATCATAGATGATGGTGTACTGCACCAACCCGTGGGCCACGGGCGTGCTGCGTTCCGACATGCGCAAGATGATGTCGATCAGGATGCGGCTGGTGAAACCGCTCGAAAGGCGGTGTCTCAACCGGGGCGTGAAGATCTCGTCAAAGGCCACCGACAGGCTGGGTTTGCCGTCCTTGAGCACAAGCTGCATGTCGCGTCTGAACGACTTGACTTCCCTGACCTGCCCGCGGGCGGGGCCGGCCAGGCCGATCACGGCCAGGCAGGCAACCAGCAGGTATTTTCCAGGCCCTACCATAATCGTCAGAAGACCATGTCCATGATGTATCCGAGTGACAGGGTAAACAGGCCGACCGGCGTATCCACCTTGAAACCCAGGTCGAATGACACCGGCCGCTTGGTCCTGCCGCTCCATTCGTCCTCGGAGGCCAGGAAGGCGGCCTTGGTCACAACGGAAAAGTTGACGGCGCCGTAAACGTAGCCGCGGTAGAAAAACTTGCCGCGCGACCAGAGTGGAACGTCATACTCGGCTGTCAGCGAGGCCATCAGGTCGCCGTAGTCGACCACCTCGGAGAAGTTCAGCTCCAGGTTGCGCGGCAGAGAATCCTTGTTGATCAAGAAAAACGCATAGTCGCCGACGAAAAAGCGGCTGAAGAAAGGGCTGCCCTTTTCACCGACGTCCTGGATCAGCCCGCCGACGACCGACAGGCGCACGGCGTGATCGAGGAAGGCGGGGAAGGAATGCTCGTACTTGATCAGATACTTCGAGAACTCGTAGTCGCTGCCGAAGATCTTGCTGGCCAGCTCGATGCTGACAACCAGGTGCATTCCATGAGTCGGCAGGAAAAAGTCGTCCCGGGTGTCCCGCTCGAAGCGCAGTGTCAAAGACGAGTAGGTGCTCTGGCCGGGGCGGATGTAACCGTTGAACGGGTGGTTGGCGCACCATTCGCCTTCCCCGACTTCGGCGTCGATGTGCTCGGCATGCACGTTGAGCAACAGGCGGTGGATTCTGTCCAGCCTGATACCCAGGTCGATATCGGCGCCGGCGCGCAGGTAGGATAGGTCGATATCGTTCTGGCCGAGGTTGGCGCACGGGGGGATGCAGGTCGGGCCGCTGCAGGAGGCGATCTTGTCCTTGAGCGCCCTTTCCTCACCGAGCGAGACCAGGGCGGTTACGCCCGCCTGGAAGCGCGAGTTGAACACCGAGGGCCAGAAAATGCCCAGGCGGTAGGCCTGCTGGTACTTGGAGGCCACGGCGGCGCCGGAGAGCACCAGGCCCCGGCCGAGAAAGTTGATATCGGAAATGCCCAGCCCGCCCCAGAAGGGGTTGGTCTGCGACCAGCCGAAGAACAGGTCGTCTATGATTATCGTGTTGCGCTCGTCCACCTCGATCACCAGCTTGACCCGGCCGCGCTCGGTGCCCTTTTCGAGGCTCATGCGCACGTCCTTGAAATAACCTGTCGACAGCAGGCGGATTCGGCTTTCCTGCACCTTCTCCTGGTCCAGGGTCTCCCCGGGTTTCAAAAGCAACTGCGAAATAATCATGTCTCCGCGGGACTTGGTGTTGCCGCGCACCTCGATCGACTCGACTATGTACCTGGGCGTGAAGGGATCCTCTATCTCCACCCGGTTGAGACGCGCTCTCTCGGCCGCTTCTTCCGCCTCCTCGGCCGCCTTTTCCGCCTGCGCGGCTTTTTCTTGCTGGTCGACGGTCGCCGCGGCATCGATGGCTTTCGGCTGCCCGGCCATGCAGACCGTGCCCACGACAATCATGACGATCAGCACTCCAACAGGTATCGTCCAGGATCTAACCCTATTCACCAGGATCTCCCTCGCATCTTGATTGGCAGGCGACAATGCTACCTCAATTTTTTACACCAGACAGGCAAATAGAGCAAGATTGACAGGTCCTTAAGATATGGTTATTGGAAACCGGTGATGATCGGCGATTCTTCACTCGATGTCGAGTACCTGCAGGGGATCCACGTGGTGGACAGCATCCTGTGGCTGGATGCGCCCCGGCTTGCGGATCTTTGCTTCGTCTCGCATGCGCTGCAAAAATTCTCCGGCCCGCATCGCAAGATACTGCTGTCTGATAAAACCGCGGCCTTGCTCGACGACCGGGGAAAAAGGGCGTCCATGCCTGCGTTGGTCTCGCCGTTCTACCGGCGCTTTTCCATCGGCGGGTTGGATCTCGAATTGAGCCCATCCGGCTACATGCTCGGCGCGGCCCAGCTTTGCGTGACCAAGGGCAACCGCCGTCTGGTTTACACCGGCGACTTCCAGCTCGAGCCGAGTCGCACCGCGGAAAGTGCCCGCGTGATCGAGACGGACACGCTGGTGATGAAGGCAACCTTCGGCGGACGCGGGCACGTCTTTCCTCCCCGGGCCGAGGTCGAACAGGCGATTGTCGCCTGGGCACGGCGGTGGATCGAGGCCGGCGAGCGCCCCGTGATCTTCACTTCCGATGCAGGCCAGGCCCAGGAACTGGTTGCAATCCTTGGAGACGCCGGCCTGGGCGTGCGGGCGCATAGGACGATCTTCGCATTGAGCAAGAAATACATCTCGCTGGGCGTAAAGATGACCCTGCCGCGCCGTTTCGCTCCGGGCGCAGGCCATGACGACGTCATTCTGTTTCCCCAGCGCCTGCGTCGATCACGGGCGATCGCCGGGCTCGAGCGGGTGCGAACCGCCATGGTCGGCTGCCGGGCCGTCCACCCGGTCGATCAGACATTCGCGCTTTGCGCGCATGCCGATCATCCCGCCCTGGTTCGCTACGCCAGGCAGTCCGGGGCCGGCAAGATCTACCTGCTGGGCCCGGCGGCGGGGAAATTCGCGCAGGAACTCAGGGATATGGGCCTGAAAGCCTGGACGCTCCGGCCGCCCGTGCAAGCAGAACTTTTCGCGCCGCGCTAAATCAGCTTTTCCACCGGGCGGCAGGCTGACCGATGACGTGAGTATAGGTTTGGATCGTACAATCAAAGACGTGTAGACTCGAGGATGACGTGACGGACAAGAAGAAAAAAGTCTTACTGGTGGCATTCGAGCAGATCCCTTCACCCAAGGGACTATCCTGCTGGCTGACGGAGGAGATCAAGCTTCTTGCCGGCCACTACGACCTGGACGTGCTGTCTCTGAAATCCGAAGACCTGTCGCACATCGAGCGCTTGCACGGTGCGCGCTTGCTGCGCGTGCCTGTCGGCGAGGGAGCATTTCTCGATCGCATCAAGACCTTTCAGCGGGCCATCCGCCGTCAGCTCGAAAGCGAAGATTACGCCCTGTGTCATTTCTTCTCGATCTGGGGCGGCCTGGTGATGGCTGCGCGCAAGGCCGACGCCACATTCAAGCTTCTTTACGAGGTTCACTCGCTGCCCTCGATAGACTTTAAAGTCTTGCATCCCGGCGAGGCGGCGCAGGTCGAACACTCCTTTCCGCTCAAGCAGCAGGAAGAACGCTGCCTGGCCGCGGCCGATCGGGTGATCGCCGGTTCCGAACTAATCAGGCAGCACCTGATCGGGCGCGGCGTGCCCGCAGACTCAGTCACGCTGGTGCGTCCCTCCTTCTATCTCGATCCGTTCGACAAGCTCGGGGAAGTGCCTCGCCAGCCGGGCACCATCCTTTACCTGGGCAGTCTGGCTCCCTGGCAGGGAGTGTCCTCCCTGCTCAAGGCGGTGGCCGACCTGCCGCACGGTCTGCCGCTCAGGCTGCATCTCGTCTGTCCCGGCGACGATCCCTTCCGCAAGGAGGTGCTGGGCAAGATCCAGATGCTCGGACTGGCACGCAGGGTGGAGATTATCGACACCCCTCCCGTGGAACAAATTCCCGGGCTGGTGGCTCGGGCCGACGTGTGCGTGGCGCCCTTGAGCAACCACGTGCACAACCGGCTGGCCGCCTCGACACCGCTTAAGCTCATGGTCTACATGGCTTGCCGCCGGGCCATAGTCGCATCCCGTCAGACTGCCGTCGCTGAGATCGTCGAGGACGGCGTACAGGCCGTGCTTTACCCGCCCGGAGACGCACATGCCTTGTCCACGGCGATAAAAAAGCTGCTGCTCGACCGCGACCTGGGCACGCGCTTGGGCAACCAGGCCCGCCTTCGTCTCGATGAGCTGGCACCACCCGAGCGGGCCAGACAGGCACTCAGCGGCGTCTATCGCCGCCTGATCGGCGGCGTCTTTGATGCCGGCACCGATACCGACAAGCTGGAAATGCCGACCGCGGCCGAGACGGACACGCAGCCCCGTATTTCGGAAGGCGGCGAGCCCGTCCAGAGCGCTTCGCCGAAGGTCACCGAGGACACCGTAACCATGCCGCTCAAGGACGGCCTGCCCCTGACCGAGCCTGCCTCCCGGTCGGCCGTCGAGCCGCCTCCGCCGCCCACATCCGATACGGATCCCGACGGGCAAAAACTGTCCACTCAGGATAATCTGGTTTTCAAATCGGTGGACGACGAGGACACCGCCCCCCGGCGCAGCCCGGACAGCTGGCAGGTAATGGAGCTATCCGGGGTCGAGTTGCCGGCCGGGGACGGCAAGGAGTCCGGCGGGGAACGCGAGAAGGGCCGCTGGCTGTTGGGGGGACCGTCCTTCCCTGTAGGACCGGACACCGAAGGGCTAGAGGATGATAAACACCAGGCACTCACCCAGCGTGCCGATGCGGCGACGCCCGAGAGCCTTCAGATGGTTCCGGACTCCGACGTGCGCTTGATCGAATCCAATCGGAAAGATGACTCACCACTGGAGCCGCCTACCGATCCGAGTCACAAGAAGTGAAGCTTATATCGAACCCTTGGCCGTCGGCGGTTGTGACGAAGTCGATCCCTCCCTGGTGAAGCTCGGCTATTAGCGGCGCCAACGACAGGCCGAGTGCGTAGCCCTGCCCCGGCGACGGCGCGTCGGTTGCAAACAGCTTGCGCCTCTCGTCTTGAGGCGCCAGGCGGGTTTCGTTCAACTGGCCTATCAATGCCCGGCAGGCAGGTGAAAAGTCGACTCGGATCCCTCGATTGTCACCCGCTCGTCCTTGGCGCTTCCGTCCCGGGTGATGCGAACCGTGACCGGCATGCTGAAAAAGCGCTCGGGGGACGCCGACCAGGGCCTTGCCTGGGTAACGGTCAGATCGACCGAATCGCCACTGAGCGCGTGCGACTCGGTCAGCGACATCACGCCGGTGCCCGTCAGCCACTCGTCGAAGAACCAGGCCAGGCTCTCGCCGTGGACCGCCGTGGCCGCGCTGATGAAGTCTTGGGTCGTGGCCACGGCAAACGGGTGCGCCAGGCGGTAGTCTGAAAGCGCCCGGGTAACCTCGTCGCGGCCGATTACGCCCTCGAGCATGCGAAACACCCAGGCGCCCTTGAGATAGTAGATGTAGGCCACCAGCTCGTTCGCGTTCTCGGGCACCAGTGGATAATCGGCGCCCCCCTGGGCGTAGTAGTCCAGAAGCTGAGCGGCGTCTATCAACCATTGTTCGCGGGCGGCATCCGCGCCCCAGTGCGAGCCCTCGATGTAGCTGATCGCCGAGTAGTCGGCCAGCCCCTCGGTCAGCCAGATGTCCTTTCCCGAAGCGAAGACGTCGTTGCCCCACCACTGGTGCGAGACCTCGTGGGCGATGTAGAAGTCGCGCACGGCGAAGCTGCCTTTGCCGTCGTCGTCCAGGATGTAGTTGGGCACGATCAACAATCCCGGTGACGAGTAGCCGTTGGTGAAACGCTCGTCGACTCCGGCCAACCTAATTGTCCCGAAGACCGGCTCGCCGAAGCGCGCGCTGTAGTCGTCGCAAATATTTTCTATGATCGGCACGTAGGTGGCCGGCACGATGGGGTAGTTGTCGATACTCACACCGGGTATACCGTAGACCTCGATGGTCGTGTTTCCGCAGTTGCCCGCGGCCTTCTCGTAGGCGGCCAGCGCCAAAGACACGTACCAGGCGGCCGGGTTGGTAAGTCGCCAGACGTCCGTTTTTGTCCCGTCGCCGTTGTCTTTGGAACTCTGATAATCACCCGAGATGACTAAAGTCTTTGCCTCGGGATAAGTCACCTCGAAATCGACGCCGGCAATCGTTGCGGGCCCGACCAGCCGCGGCCAGAACCAGTAACCGAAGGTGAAGAAAGTCGAAGGCTCGCCCAGGTAGCCGACAAGGACGTTTTTTTTGAAACCCTCGGGAAAGAACTCGACTTCGAGCTCGATATCGGCGTCGTGCCAGGCGATGCTTATGGCAAGGCTCTGGCCTTCGGGAAGCGGCGTATCCGGCGTACAGGTCAGTAGCCCGCTTTTATAAGTGTGCGCAAGAGGAACTCCCCCCACCGTAACCTCGTCGACCGCCGCGGCCGAAAGCTGGAAGTCGATCGAATCGAGCGCCGCGCCTACGGCCCGCACCTGGATATCCGCCCGGCCGGAAAGCGTGCGCCCGGCGGGATCCAGAGAAAGGCGCACGACGGCCGAGTTCAGCTCGGGCGCCGGCCCGTCCAGCGGCTTAGTTGCAAGCCTCCCGACAGGCGGCAAATCTGGCGCCCACATGTAGCGCCCCCAGGCCGGCCCGGCCCTGAGAGCCTGCCCGTCCGATCCAGGCTCGGGCAGGTCGTCCCGCAACAGCCACAGATCGGGATCCAGTTCCAGTTCGACCGAAATGCTGCTGCCCGAACCGCAGGCAAGCAAGTTCAAAGATATCAAGGCAGCCGCGAAGAAAGTACGCATACCCGAAAACTAGCTCGATTCCCCTTGCGGCGCAAGGCCAAGGGGAAAGACCCGGCTTGCCTTTTCTCGGCGACGATGCCATGCTGCACGACCATACGGATACTAAAAAAGGGAGAGCAGACAATGAAAAACGTCGAGATGCAAGTCAGCGGGCAGAAGCTGACAATCACGGTGAACCTGGGCAGCGAGTTCGGCCCGTCGTCCTCGGGCAAGAACATCATCATAGCCTCGACCGAGGGCAACCAGAGCGTGCCCGGTCAGGAGGAGCAGGGTGTCAAGATAGGCCTGAACATCTACAAGAAAAAGCCCGCCGCCTGAGAGGGCTGCCGCGTTCTTCCTGGGACAAACCGGGACGGTGCTCGATGAACCAGCGTTTCGATGAGAGAAAGAAAGACATCGGCAGGGCGGTGGCGCGGCTGAAGGAAGCAGTCGCGCAACCGGAAAGCGACATCGTGAGGGACGCCACGATTCAACGCTTCGAGTTCACTTTCGAGGCAACCTGGAAGACGCTAAAGCTGTACCTCGAACGACAGGGCCATGAGACCGGGGGACCCAGGCAGACGATAAAGAAGGCCTTCGTGGAAAAGCTGATACCCACTGCAGAAGAGGGCGACCTGTGGTTTCAAATGCTCGACGACCGCAATAAGACCAGTCATCTTTACAGAGAGGATCTGGCGCGGGAGATTTACGGTCGCATCCGCTCGCGGCACGCCGATTTGCTTGAGCGCATGGCGGAACGTCTGGGTGCATTGCAATGGGACTAATCAACGCACAACCGCAACTACGCCCCAGGGACCAGGCCGTCCTGGAGCGGATCTTCAAAAGTCATTCGAAGATCGAGGAAGTTCGCATCTACGGCTCCCGGGCAAGAGGCAACGCCAAGCGGGCCTCCGATCTCGACCTGGCGATCAGCGCGCCCGGGATGACCAGTGCCGAATGGGCCGAGCTGGCGTTGGATCTGCGCGAGGCGCCGATAGTCTACGAGATCGATCTGCTGCGCGAAGACAAGCTTCCAGATGGTGCCCTCAAGGCCAAGAGCCGCAGGGAGGGCGTCAGGATATACACGGCGGAAAGAGCTTGAGGTTACGTTTCCTCCGGTTTACAGCAGATCGTCCACGGTGAGAACCCGACAGAAGTAGCGCTCGTGTTTCACGGCGTTGGTAACACCCCTGGCCGATACGAGCACCGTTTCAACTGAAACGCCGTCCGGAACGTCGAGACGCTCTATCTTCTGCCTGACCTCGTGAATAACCTTTCTTCCTGAAGGCGCGTTTGTGTATTTCATCTCGATCAGCGTCCAGACCGCATCGCGACGAACAATAAGCCAATCGATCTGCAGCCCTCTCAGTTTACCGCGGCGCTGCCTGAAAAACGGCCCCATGGCGATAATATCACCCAGAGCAAGCCCCAGCCGGTCGATGATTGTGTCCATGGCCGCCTCGCACATGCGCTCGAAGGCGAAGCCGTAATATTGCTGGATGGTCGGACCCGCGATCGCCCGCATGAGATTCTCGGCGTGACGATTCCTGGCAATGAGGTTTCGATTGGGATGGACGTACCTGAAATAGAAGATCAAAAAAGGATCGCTGAGCTTGTATATTACCGTTCTGGTCCGCCGTCTACCCCCGAGCGGCACCGGCCTGTATTCACGGATGAACTGTGCGCGAACCAGGTTGTCAAGCTGCTCCCGCAAGCCTCCTCCCTTTGGAACGCCCGTCCGCTGTGCCAGTTCGCTAAGGTCCGCCGGGGCTTCTGCGAGCGATTTCACGATCGCCTCGTAGATCTTGAGGCTCCGAAACTGCTCCTTGAACAGCGTCTCATATTCCTTCAGAAAGAAGCCGTTGGCCGAGAAGCACAGGCGATTGATATTCTTTTCGAGCGACGAGGAAGCATCGATCTGTTCCAGGTATTTGGGTATGCCGCCCAGGCACATATAGAGTTGCGCCTTCTCCCGCTTGCTGCGTCTGGGCATGAAGCGCCCGCATTCCCCGGGCGTCAAAGGGCCCAGGCACATTTCGAGAGTCTTGCGATTGTGTAATGCCTTGGAGTGAACAACGTGGCGCGTCATGAAGCTCGCCACCGATCCGCACAGGAAGAGGCAGATATCGGGGTTCTTGCTCCAGCGATCCCAGTATAGTTTCAACTCCGAGACAATCTGCGTCCGCCCTGCGCCCATCCAGGGGAACTCGTCGAAGACCAGCACCCAGCGTCCCCGGCCGATGAGTTCGCCGACCCCCTGGAACACCTCTCTCCAGTTGTGGGCGGCGAGGCGGACACGCCCGGTCTGGCGCGTGAGATCATCGAGGAACTGATCGATCTGTACCTGCTTTCGCGAGCCCTCGATGCCCTCGAAGAAGAGAACCTTCGTTTCCTTCTCGACGGCCTTGGCTATCAAGGTGGATTTCCCGATTCGCCGGCGCCCGTATAGAATGACGAGTTGTGCCTTGCCGCGATCGCGCAGGCGATCGCGGATCAGCTCAAGCTCATGCTCTCTGCCGACAAACATGAATCCATTATATGGCTGGGCAAACAAAGTGTCAAGCACTCTGTTTGCACTTCTGTTGTGCAAACAGAGTGAATAGCGTTCTGTTTGCACAACCGGCTCCGGCCCCTTCCCGAGTTCAACCTGCTAAAGAAAAATGGGCGAGATGACGACGCCGCAGATACACGAATGGCGTGGTTAGTCTTACACGATACCAATCGCTCTCGGAAAAGATCGCTTTCATAATACTCACTTGAGCCCACCCGCATAACGGCACGCCATTTGCAACGTCCATCTCTCCATGGACGATGTGATAATCATCGGCTCCGGCCCGGGCGGCGGTACCGCCGCCTGTGCCCTGCGTCTTCGGGGCTGCCGGGTGACGATTATCGAGCGCGAAAGTCATCCACGCGCCAAGATCTGCGCCGGCGGCCTGCCGCCCAAGGCGATAGCCGCGCTGCCCATAGACGTCTCGCGGGTGACGGAGCAAAAGATAGAGCGCATCAGATTCGGCTTCGGGGGACGATCGCCCTTCGAGCTTTCGTTCGCCCGGCCTGTGGTGCACATGGTGCGTCGCGAGCAACTCGACAGGCTGCTTTACGAAAAGGCCATCGGTCTGGGCGCAATCGTCAGGCAGTCGGAGCGGGCCTTGGAGTTGCGGGAAGAAAAGGGAGTGGTGACGGTAGAGACCGACAAGAGGCGATATCGGGCCAGGCTGGCGATAGCGGCCGACGGGGCCGGCGGCCTGGGCGCGCGGCTGCTTGGGCGCGAGGGGATAAGGGTCTGCCCGGCCATGCAGATCGAAGTTCGCGCGCGGCCCGAGTTGCAAGACAGCTGGGCGCAAACGATTGCCTGTGATTTCGGGGTAGTGCCCGGGGGAATAGGCTGGCTGTTTCCGAAGCGGGCCGGTTTGTCTGTCGGAGTGTGCGCCTTCGTCAAGGGAGCGAATCTGCGCGCCGCCTTGCGCCTCTGGCTTGATATCCTGGGCCTGGATCCACCCAAGCCTTTCGAGCCGCGCGCCCATCCGCTACCAACCTGGAACGGCCGCCGAAGATTCTCGCGCGGACCGATCCTGGTGGCCGGCGACGCCGCGGGCCTTGTAAATCCATTAACGGGAGCCGGCATCCGCAGGGCCGCGGTAAGCGGCCGCCTGGCCGCGGAGGCTGCCTGCGCCTACCTGGCGGGCGGGGCAGTCAGCACAAGAGACCTTGCCGCTTACGACCTGCGGGTAAACCACGAACTGGTTTGTGAACTACGCCGGGCAAGGATATTGGCCAGAATCTTCTACAGCGCGCCGGCCCTGTTTTACCGCCTGGCGGTAGCCAACGCGCGCATGAACCCGTGGGTAGAGCAGTTGCTTACGGGCCAGAAGAGCTACCTGGAGGTTTTCGCAGAGTTGCTGACAGGCAGGTGGCCGGCCCGGAGGGTTTCGTGACGAGCACGAACTACGATCTCAGCGGATTGTAGAGCTTGGTTCCAAGGATGTCGTGAAAGCTCACGAAATCCTTGTCCAGCGTGAAGACGGCAAGCTGTCTGCGATCGGCCGCCGCGCAGATCAGAAAATCGGTATTGGACCCCTGGACGCCCCTGGCCCGGCAGTCGTTGAAATACTCGGCCGCCAACTCGAAATCTCTGTATTGCAGATCGATGTCGGCGAACGGGCGCATCCGTTCCCGCACTCTTTCGAACTGGTCGTGTTCTCGAATGCCGGACAGGATCTCCTGGCGAATGGGGCCGATGATACAAACCCGCAGTTCGCGGATCAGTTCTTCAAGCGCGCCGGTGATGCCAATCTGTTCGGCGGTTTTACGCTTCTTGCGCAGTGCCAGTGACCAGACACAAGTATCTACGATGACTTTCATTGTTTCTTGCGCTGTTTCTTGTAGTCGTAACCCGCCTCGAATTCGATTTCGCCGAACAGGTCGACAATCTTCATCTGCTCATGTCGCCGGATATACTCCTCGAGGGCCGCGATCACGACCGCCTTCTTGGTCTTCTTGCCACCTAGGCTGAGCGCCTTTTCGATCAACTCGCGGTCAATGTCGAGATTGGTAGCCACGATTCATACCTCCACTCTCATTGCCTGTATCGTGATTTTCGCACAATCCATCGCACAAGTCAATGTGCAGACAAATGCCAGATCGCTGGTCAGGATCATATTTTATAACAGTGTTACTCTTGTTACAAAACGACCGCTGACAAGGCCGTCGATCTGGTATATTGCGTCACAGACCGAGATAAACACCATATATTCAAGGTTACGAGAATTTACCAGATGGACAGACCAGCTTGTTACTCAGCAAAAGAGAATAGCTCCAAGCCGGCTATGGAAAAGCCAGTGCCAAAGAAACGGCGAAAAGGCCGGGGCAATTCCGCCGCCGTGTAGCGAATCCGGACACCCCGGTGGTTGGATCGAGGAGCATGGCAGACGTAAGGCTTTGTAAACTCAGGAATCAGGATCTTGGCACATGACTTGCTTACAATCAGCCATGAAAAAAGAGTTGAATGAGACTCCCCACACGGCTACCATGGAGTGGATGATGAAACAGGAACACTTCGAAATTCTTCTGGAGCAGATAGCGGGCAACACCCAGCTCGCCTTGGAGGGACTGGACGGCGTGAACACCAGGCTGGACAGGCTGGAGGCCGGCCATAATCGAACCGAGGGACGTCTTGAAATCATAGAAGGCGGTTTGTCGGGTCTAAAGGCCGGGCAAGACGATCTACAGACAGGGCAAGACGATCTACAGACAGGGCAAGACGATCTCCGGACCAAATATGGCAATCTCCAAACCGGGCAAGACGATCTACAGACAGGGCAAGACGATCTCCGGACCAAATATGGCAATCTCCAAACCGGGCAAGACGATCTACAGACAGGGCAAGACGATCTCCGGACCAAATATGGCAATCTCCAAACCGGGCAAGACGATCTCCAGGCCGGGCAAGATGATCTCCGGACCAAATATGGCAATCTCCAGAAGGGGCAGGATATCCTCAAGACCG
>CAZXHT010000081.1:0-28155 GCA_964640665.1 uncultured Myxococcales bacterium | reverse complement strand
CCAGCAGATGGGCCCTGATTGTCGGCCCGCCCAGATGAAACGGCGACAATGGGGTAACACGCAACACGGCCCTGACGGAGTGCACTAATTCCTCCGGCCAGCCGTGGCGCAACAGTCCGCACAGCGCCCGCCCGACAGTCATTGCCCGAGCCATTTCATCGTCAGTCCGGCGATCGGCCGACCCGGGAGCCCGATCTCGAAGCATGCATTCCTCGAGCGAAAACCCGGCCAGGAGGGAGAAAAGAAGCGGCTCCGCCAGGTGTGGATATCGAACCAGGAGCAACATTCTGAAAATTGCGTCCTGGCGACTAAAGGGAGATCCGGTCAACGGCCCGGTTCGCAGCCGGGCGGCCTCGTCCACTGAACGCGCCAAAACGGATCCATCACCGGACTCGGCCAGCATCTCGACAACTTTAGCGACCACCGCTCGCAGATCCTCCGCGGCCTGATCGATTTCCCCCCTGCCGGCCTCCGACTCGAGACGCTCGATTATCGCACAACCGAACGTGTCCAGCGCAGTGAGCAGACCGGCTTCTCCATTGGCCGCGGCTACCCCCGGCGCGTCGCGTCGCAATGTTGCCGCCAGGCGGCCCAAGAATGTGCGATCGCGCGCCTGGCGGATCCAGTCGGCAAAACCCAGGCAGAGCATTCTCAAGGTGCGCGGAGCGATGCCGGCAGAAGCCACCTTTGAAGAAAGCTTGTCGAACCACTCCCGCCAGGCCGCCGCCCGTTTGTCACGCTGCTCATATGCATCCAGTTCCAAAAAGACGTCCACCGCGGGCCTGCGGCCGGCATCCAGATCCGCCGCAAGCTCTGCGAGCCAGGCGAGATCGGCCTCGATCTGATCGAGCCTAACGTGATCCAGTAAATCCACCTCGAGACTCGCAGCCAGACCGGCATCGTCCCAACGACCGTCGTAGAAGGGTTCGCCCTTGATCCTGGTTCGTACGATTTGCAGAAGCAATATGCTGATTCGACCCAGCAAAGAAAACCAGGCCTCGGGCGGATTGCCCTCATCACTTACGATTACTACCTGCTTGCCCAAAGCGAGAAGAGGCGCAAACAAATGAGCGTGTCCGAAGCAAAGCTCGTCGACCGCGGACATCCCCGCCACCAGGTCTTGCAGCGTTCGCGGGACGGCCGGAGACAATGTCCCGGATCCCTCTCTGGCGCTCTCGGTGACGACCGCGTTCAGGAGATCAACCAGGGTTGTGGAACAGCGCATCCTGTCCCGCAAGGCTTCCGCCCGACGAGTTCCCTTCAGGCAGGCTTCTCCCAGCGCCTCGATCGCCTCCGGTGAGCGCAACAGGATGGCGGGGTAATACTCCCGGAAGGAAGCCACCCCGGCAATCAATGCATCCCAAGAACATTTTGGCGACCGCAGCTCGCGGTCGAGAGTCCGAGCCTCGAAGAGTACGGCCGCGCCGGGATTATGGGCGCTTACCGCGCCCTCGACCACTCCCGTTGTCCCTGAATCTTTTTTCATTGTCCGGGGGCTATACTATGCTGTCGAGGTTGATTTCGAAGGCGGCCAGCGGGACGGAGATTTCCCATTTTCGCAAGACTTCCGGGTGAACTTCCCCCAGCAGTCCCAGGAACCCGCCGGAGGCTAAAAAAACCATGGCTACGCGACCGGGTATGAAAGACGGATGCTCGACTTCTTCGAGAAGCACTTCCTGCCCGAGTTGGAAAAGCAGAAAATCCAGATCGGCATGGATTTCAGACAAGTTCGCCTCGCGATGGGCAATCAGCGATGCCAGGTGCATTTCGGTTCGCGACCCACGGGGAAGCGCCGCATCGAATACCGCCGCCTCGCCGGCTTCGAATATGCGGTGTGGATAGGCCGCGGCGGCACTGCGCGATTCGGCGGCCAGAAGAGAAGGCAACACGGCGTTCCTGAGCACGGCGTGGTTTTCGTTCATCCTGTTGGCAATCTCGACAACCGCTTTATCTGGCTCGTTCATCCTTGCGTTCACCTGTGCGTGTGACACCAACAGATTGGATACGACTTCCTCGTATCCCAGCCCAATCATGTGGTCTCGGGCCTTGTCCTCGAGAATGCAAACGGGATCCGACCTTCCCACGCTGAACTCACGGGGCATACGTGGCACAAATGTCTCGTAGCCGCGGGCGATGGCAAAATCTTCGACCACGTCCACAACGTGCAAGTAGTCGAGACGCGTTGGCGGCGGCTGTACCTCCACGGTTTCTCCCTTGATCGCCACATCGCACCCAAAGCGCTCTAAAACGTTATCCACTTCTGTCGCCCGGACATGCAGTCCCAGTAGTCGGCTGAACTCGGATATGGGGATCACCAGCGATCGCGGAAGGCGCAAGGGGACGTCTACTTCGCGACCCAGCGGAGTGTCATACGGATAGTTCGTCCTGACCCTCCGGATGCGGCCGCCGCGATCGGCCATGTCGCAGGCCATGATGTTCAAGGCCAGGATCAGGCTGTCGAGATTTGATCCCGTAGCCTCGACGAACAGGTCGGAGTCGCCCGGCGTAACCTCGCCTACCTCACGGGAGTTGATGATCGGCGGCATCGACAGCGTCATCCCTGCCTGGTCGACAAGCAAGGGTACCTGCTCCATACCCGATAAAATCCCTCCATACTCGATACCCTTGGGATGCCGTCTGAGAATTTCGGCCAGGGTCATGGGTGCCTGTTCTCCCAGCGGCGTGTAGCTGTGCCGGGCCGGATCGACGCAGCGGTAATGGATGGGGAAAGTTATTTTTTGTAAATTGTACACGCCGATGGCAACGTCCCTCCGCCGACGGCCGAAATTCTCGGCCAGCTTCTCCTGTGTCTGGATGATCTGCGACAACGAGGATTGGCTGATTTTCACTCCTTCGACGATGAAAGCAGCCACGTAAGGCCTGATCGACTGCATGGCGGGTTCGACCGCGATCTCCCCGCCATGTTCTCCGCTGAAGAAAGGATAATCACGCCGTCGCCCCCCGGCGCAGCGTAGCTGCCGGGCGATGCCTTCCGCCGACCACAAGTCGGGGCGGTTGGTGTCGTTCAACTCGATACGTAAGCGTCCTTCTTCGTCTTCCCCCTTGTACTCGCCCTTGACAAGGTCCAGGAGTTTCTCGAGCACGTCTGTGTCGATTTGCTCCCCCATCAGGTTTGAAAAATCATCCTTGTCGACGAAAATGGTGGGCATCCGATTAATCCTTCATGCGAACATGCGTAGATCGTATTTTTCCGAGATCGGGTGAGAAAAGATCCCTGATATCATCGATACCAAGAGCCATCATGGCCATGCGATCCAGGCCCAGACCCCAGGCTATGACCGGCACGTCGATACCCTGGGGCCAGGTGACCTCGGGGCGAAAAATGCCCGCGCCGCCGAGTTCCATCCAGCCCAATTCGGGATGCTTGATATGCACCTCGACCGAGGGTTCGGTAAAAGGGAAATAGGCCGGAGCGAATTTCACTTCCGTGGCCTTGGCCACTTCGACGGCAAAGAGTTTCAGCAACCCTAAAAGCGTCACGAAATCGATCTGGCTGCCCAGTACGATGCCCTCACACTGAAAGAAATCCGCGGCATGGGTGGCGTCGACTTCGTCCGGCCGGAAGCAGCGCGCAATGGCAAAGTATTTTCCGGGAATTTTGGCCTTCTTCAGCCAGCGCGCCGACAAGACCGTCCCCTGGCTGCGCAGCAGCAGGCGCCGGCTCGACTGGTGATCGAAGGTATAACCCCAGCCGCGGCTTCCGGTTTCACCGCCGTTTGTGTGCGCCGCCGCCACCCGCTCCGCGTAGGGCTGTTCGATCTCGGGCCCCTGCGCCGGGTTCTTCACGTAGTAGACATCGTGAATGTCCCTGGCCGAGTGGAACTGCGGCATGAAAAGCGCGTCCATCAGCCAGAATTCGTTCTCGACCAGTTCGCCGCGCATCTCCTCGAAACCCAGCCCGATGAGTTTTCGCCGCACGTAGTCGAGAAACTCACGGTAGGGATGGCGCCGGCCGGCGACGCGCCGCGGCGGTCTGATTGCCAAGTTGTAGCGTCTGAATTTTTTGCTCGCGAAACTGCCATCGGCCAGCATGCCGGGAGTCAGCAGATTGACCTCATCGCCGTCCCTTCCCATGCTGCGTGCCGCCCGGCGCACCTCTTTTCCAAGCGCGGTCAATTCGAGCTCTCGGGTGACATCGGCCACGATCCTGAAAACACCCTTCGACTTTCCCCGCTTGCGGCTGCCTCCCTGAACCATCTCGGCGTCGGTCTCCGAAAGAGACTCCAGCGCGAAACGGCCGCTCTCGGCAACCTGCCTGATCAGTTTTCCGAAGGCGGTCACTGTCTCCAGGTCGGCGTCCTCTGCCAGCGATACTGCTCCCTGATGCGACGACGTGAAAACGCCCTTCTTTTTCAACGCGCCCAGCGCCTGGCCGGCCTCGCTCTGGGTCAACCCGTCGGTGGCCGCCAATTCCTTGACCTCGATCTCGCCCCGCATGCGAACCGCCGCCACCAGCAGCTCTTCGGGTGTGCCGGCGCGCCACTTCTTGCCCAGCTCGGTCAGTTCCACCCAGTTTTCTTCGCTGCTCGATGCAATCCGCATGCAATCCTTGGCCCGCTGCCACTCGACGACCGTCCTGACCTGGGCCTGGCTGATCTGCGCCAACTCGCTGATTTCACGGTCGCTGAAGCGATCCCGCTCGGGAAAGGCCTCGTAAACCTTGACTTCCAGCGGATGCAGGCTAGCCGCGATCTCTTCCGGTTTCATACCGCCCGAACCTCTCAATGGTCCCCCGCCGTTAATCCCCTGTGGCCCTAGCACATCGCACATGCCCAGTCAAATCAACGTTGAAGCACCTGTGATTCGGAGGAACCACGCTGCAACCGCCCGGTTGGAACCTGCCTAACGGCAGAACCCAGCCGGGCTATTTTTTGCGCCTGCCGGGGCTTAAACCCCGGCAAGGCGTGTAATATCTTGGTTGGTCTAGCGACCTTTTGATGTTCGTCCCTGGTTCAAAAACGTCTGCGCATGTGAGTGCGAACACGGATCGGCCGGGCCCATGGCGGCTGCTTGGGCGCCTTGCCTGAATCGAGCTTCTTGCGCCACTCTTCGTCGCTCATCGGTCGGTTGCCCTTGAAATGATAGAACGATGACACCGCCCCGCGGGCGAGAATCAGGCGCCTTCCCAGGGGAACCGCCGCGATGATTACATCCACCGGCCCCGTGGCCACCAAGAGCGGCGTCTTTTCTCCGCTTTCGGGATCGCCGAAGTAGTAGACATCGGCAATCACCGGAACAGGATCCAGTCTCAACCTGCCGCGCCCGCCCAGGATGTGTTCGAAAGTGCTGCCGATATAGCTCAGCTGCTCATGCTCGTCTCGGCTCAAGCCCCGCCCGGATAACTCACGGAGAGCCATCCGGGCCAGAAAGTCCAGCAGTTGTTCTCCCTCCCCGAGCAGCTGAACGGGCGCGGTGCTTCGCGTGTAGGCCTTCTCGAAGCCCTCTCCTCCGAACGCCAGCAGCGCGGCGCGCATGCTGGAAAGCACGAGCGCAAGCTCGCTGTACAGATCGGGAACCGGCTCGACGTACCCCGCCCGGGAGGGCGGCAACGACTCCTCGTCTCCGCCCTCGGCCCACATGATCGGTGGCTGAACGTAGAGAATGGTGTCCCGTCTCAGTTCTGCCCAGGAAGCGGCCGCGCACACCAGCATGCGCTCGGGCCAGGCGCGGCTCGTCTGGAAAGAGGCATACCCCTTGGGGTAATCGAGAAGCAGCCAACGCAAGGCAAGCAGCCAACGCCCGCTGATGGATTTCGTGTCACCAATCCCTCCCTCGCGCACCCTGCGAGAACCCTCGGCCAGGCGCCTGCCTAATTCGGGCCACTTCTTCACCTGTGGCTCCAGAAGTTCCCGGGCGCGCCTGGAACCCAGCGCGGCCAGCAGATCGAGGGGATCGGGATATGGCCTCTCGTCCACATCCACTCCCAGGATGAGCAGATTGTTGTCCGCGGGCCAGCGACGGGCGATCAGCGTCACCGGGGGATCTTCCTTGTTCCACTCGATCTTCTTGCCTTCCGCCCCTGGATCGGCGAAGTCGGGCTTGTCGCCGAACACGGCCTTCATCCGTTCTCGCAACAGAAGGGGCGTGAGATTCGCGGGTGGCCCGCTGAGCGCGGCCCCGAAACCTTCCAGCCAGGAAAGAACCCGGGTGCAGTTCTTGTCGGAAAAAACCAGGAAGGCGAGCAGGGCGATCTCCTGCGGGTCCGTGGTTCCGGCCTGGGAGAGAAACAGGTATGCCCTGAAGTAACGACTCAGAGCCTCGCTTTGGGTATAGTGCCCGCGTACCTTGTAGGCCGGGTAGTCGATGCCCAACGGGTTTTCGACGCCGCCCGCCGCCTTGGTTATCCGTTCGACCTCCGCCTGTACCCAGGCAAGCCTCTTTGTGCTCAGGTCCGAACTGTCTCCGTCCAGGAGGAAACAGGCGATCTGTAATCGTAAAAGCACCCGGTCGAGCGCGGACGCTAACTTCTCGGGCAGCTTGCCGACCAGGCGGGCGGCTTTTTCTCGCAGGGAGACTGCCAGCCTGGTGAGAGCCGGCGCCAGCACCTGCTTTTCGATCTCGGACAGGGCCTGATCGAGAAGAAGGTGGGTCAGGTGCAGGGCGGCGTCGGACGTCACCAGTGACGGAAGGCCCAGATATTGGTTTTCGATGTACAGACTGTGAAACTCGGGCGGCGGTTCGCCCGGGCGCAGAACCACGAAACCGTCGCGCACAAGACACCTGCGGGCGCGTCGCGGAAGCCAGCTGAACTTGCGCCGATTGGCCGCGTTGGAAAGGTTCTTCTTCAGCCGAACCCGGCGAATCTTCCCGGGCGCACGCTCGAAGGAAAAAGAAAGCTCCTTCAACAAGGGTGGGATCTTCACCTCGGCCGAAAAATCGGGCCTTTCAACAGCCGCATGCTTCAGCTCGTACGCGGGCGCCCGCGACGCCAGCTTCTTGTCTTCCACCAGGCCGTACCCTTCCCACCTGTAGACGCGCGTCTCCTCCCCGCCGGCCGAGCGCTCCCGCGCCAGCACCTCCACGTGCTTGTCCCGGTCGATATCCGCAAGGCCGAAATCGACAAGCCTGCCATTGCCTTCGGTACCGAGGAACTTCGGATTGAGCCGTCCCGAGCGCACTGAGAAAACGAACAGTCGCGGCCGGAATGTCCCGTCTTTCCCGGTCGCCCGCACCACGGCGACGATGACCTCGTCCCGCCCGTCACCGTCGAGATCTCCCAGGCAGGCTTTCACGATCGCAGGCTCCGGAAGAGGAATCGAAAGCCCCGCCGCCCGCGGACACGGCCAGGCCTCTGCCATAGCCAGCTGCGAGAGAGATAATAGCGCCGCAAAAAACGCAAAAGGCAACAGCCGTTTCATGGCCACCTCCAATCTTAATATAATACTGGTTGAGAGAAGAATGTAAGACCCAGGCGTGTGAAATATGCCTTGCCCGTTCCTCAGTCCTTCACCAGGCGCATGCGGCGGTTGTGCCGGCAGTGAGCGGGGGTTGGTCTGCGGCTCATGCGGGTTACGAAGATTCCTCCCACGTCGTGATCCAGAAGATAATCGCGCAGGCTCTCCTCGACCACGCGGCCCTCGAAGGCGTTGGCGTTGATCCAGTTGCCGGCGCCGCTGTAGACGCCTACGTGCCATACCCAGACGGGCTCTGCGTTCAACGAGCCGATTGACGGCTCGGCCTCGTTCTCGATCGGGTCAACTTCCATGATTACGTCTCCGGGAAGCAGGCGGGAGATATCGAGATTCCCGGTGACGACCGGATCCAACCCGGGCACGCGCAAACCCAACTCGGCTTTAACCACAGACACGGTCGGCAGGGTCGAGAAAGATTTCCAGCCGCAGCGACAGATGCGCTCGGCCGCGTAGAAGACCAGGCCCTGACAATCGATGCCCTCTTCACCGCTGCGCAGCCGGCCGCCGAAATCGTAGTCTACGCCGACTAGCTCACGCGCGGCCGCGATAAATCTTTGCGCCGTTTTCGCGCTCAGGCCGCGGGGAGGACGCAGCCGCACCCTGAGAAAATTGATCGGGTCGAGAAATCGTTTTGCGAGGTCGGCCCGGGTCATCGTCATCCACGAGGCAGTGCCGTAGTCATCGAAGAGTTTTCGGATCTCTAGATGCAGGTGGTCGTAGTTGCCACCAAGCTTGCGGGCTTCTGTGCGGGTAAAGAGGCGACCGAGCGGCGTTTCGAAATTCACCTGGCGACCGGGTTCGACGAAAACCTCGGCCAGGTGTTTATAAGAAGTGAAGATAACCGAGCCGTCAGGAAGATGATGCTTCAGGACAACGGTAGTATGAGGGGCGGCCAGGTGAACCGAGCACACTACTCCGGGGGCAACCGGAAAAACCTTGACGATCTCAGTGCGCCGGTGTCGCCGTGGCGCCATGTCGGTAGCAGTGTGAATGTGGCCGCGTTTGTAGCTCAGGCGCTTGGCGCAAAATGGGCTCACCAGGCGAATAGTCGAAAGCGACTTGCGATCATTCGTGTCGAATGGCAGATACCAGTCGGAAACAACAGTTGCGGGCTCGCCATTTACAAAGGCCGGTTCGAATCTCGCGGCCTGATCCTCGATCTCGCCAGCAAGAGAAACTCCCGTAGAAATAAGGACGAGCAAAACGGCCCAAAATCCAGGGCATCTTCTCAGAAGTAGCGGCATATTTCTCTCCTGTCACAGTATACGGAAAATACTTGCAGGACGCATGCCACCTGGAAAGAGCCGGTTATCATCTTGTAATTACGATGATTGTATATAAGTCGGTGTGTCAAACGACACACCCTGTCCGCGGAATTTAAGCCACGTCCCCCGTCAGATTGCCGAGCCTACGATGCTCATGGCTGAGTCATAGAGAATTGAGGTTACTATCTTTTGACCGAGCTCGCTGTCGGCCTGGTGGCTCTTTTCCAGAAAGCGTTGCTCGCTAACGCCCCTGGCCAGATACGAAAGCTCATCGGGCCTGCGGGAAAGCTGGTCGGATTCCATCAACGACTTGAGCGAGCCGGCGGTGCCGATAGCTGCCAGGGCGTTTCCTATCCCCGGGGCCATGGCGAGCTTGGCGCCGATGGCCGTTCCGAGATCGAGCATGCACCTCTTCACCCACTTGTCGCCGAAGCGGCCGCTCCTGACACGTCCCAGGTTCTGCATCTCGCTTTTTTCCAGGGCATACATCTTCTCGTGGTTGTCGAGCACGTAGGCCAAAAAGGAGTGCTTGTCGATTCCCGCCCTGAGCCCTTTCGTAAGCGCCGGGAACCGCTCGAAGACAGGAACGCTGCGGTTGTGCGGCAGATCGGCGGCCAGCGCGCGCAGCTCGTCCGCAGAGCGCCGCAGCGCGGCCTGGAAATCCGCAAGATGCATGGGGTCGCCCTTGTACATGGCACAACCGTGTGCTGAAAGCATTTTCTGCATGGAGCTTCTGGAGCCGAAGTTCTTCAGCTGAATGGCCAGGCCGGCCGCTTGCTCTCGGGTCAAACCATAGGCCTGCAGCTTGGCAGTCTCGTCGCGCAGGTTGGAAGACAACCCTGCTTCGAGTTTGTTAAGCAGCGCCGCACAGGCTTGCTTGTCGTTGGCGATGCCCTCCAGGCGTTCTGCCGCATCCCGCAACGCCCCGGCTACCACGGGCCTGATCTTTATGTCCGCCGCGCGGTAGACGGCATAGCCGATGTTTTCCTCCAAGTGGTGGGCAATTTCGTGAGCCTCTTTCATGCTGCACCCGAGTTCATAGTGGACATTCTTTCGCAGCATTATAAAGCTGTTATCGCGCGATTCCCGTGCCCAGGCCCCAAGATCGATTCGAGACGCGTATTTTTCGGACATATGAATCAGCTGGGTATCCCTGTGGCTATCGTGGCTCAGGTAACGGTCACGCACCACGTCTCTTTGTACATTGGCGATGTTTCCATGTCGATTTACCGATTCCATTTTTTTCTCCTTTCCCTTTTTGCCTGCCGGACATTTAGCAGGCAAAAAGCAACATCCATGCCATCTTGCAACGCCCCGTAATCACTGCGAGGTGGTTTTCAGGCGTGACCGGATTTCGGACACGGTGTCTTGAATCCGGTCACTATGCCGAGATCGGGACTATTCCGAGTAGCCAGAGATCGGTAAGGAGTGTATTAAGCGGTTAAGCCACGAGGCATCGGCCCATCAGCCCCTCGGCTGGATCTGCAGGCTTCTGTTCAGCACATTCTTCAGGAAGCGGCCGGTGTACGAGCGGCGCAGGCGGGACAGTTTTTCGGGGGTGCCGGTGGCTATCACCTTTCCACCGGCGTCTCCTCCCTCCGGCCCCAAATCTATTATGTAGTCGGCATGCTTGATCACATCGAGATTGTGCTCTATCACGATCACCGTGTTGCCTTGATTCACCAGGCGATCGAGCACCTCGAGCAACTGGCGGATGTCGTCCATGTGCAACCCGGTGGTGGGCTCATCGAGGATGTAGAGGGTCTTTCCGGTGGATCTCTTGGAAAGCTCCTTGGCCAGTTTGACTCTCTGCGCCTCACCGCCCGAGAGAGTGTTGGCGCTCTGGCCGAGTTGGACGTATCCCAAACCCACGTCCACCAGCGTCTGCAGCTTGCGCCCTATGGCCGGCTGGGCGGCGAAGAGTTCCATCGCCTCCGAGATTGTCAGATCCAGAACCCGGGCGATGTTCTTCCCGCGGTACTCTATCTCCAGCGTCTCGCGGTTAAAGCGCCGGCCTCCGCAGATCTCGCAGGTTACGTACATGTCGGGCAGAAAATGCATCTCGATCCGGATCTGGCCCCCGCCCTGGCAGGCCTCGCAGCGCCCTCCCTTGACGTTGAACGAATAGCGCCCCGGCCCATAGCCGCGCAGGCGGCTCTCGGGCAGCTTGGAAAACAGCTCGCGGATAGCGGTAAAAACACCCGTGTAGGTGGCCGGGTTGGAACGTGGGGTGCGTCCGATCGGGCTCTGGTCAATGTGGATCACCTTGTCTATTTTCGAGACGCCCGAAAAACCGTCGAACGGCGCGGTCAAGACGCGGGCACGATGCAGCTTCCTTGCCAGGCCGCGGTAGAGGGTGTCTATCACCAAAGTGCTCTTTCCCGAGCCGGATACTCCCGTGACGCAGGTGAACACTCCCAGCCCAAAACGTACCTCGATTCGCTTGAGGTTGTTTCCCCGCGCTCCGCGCAGTTCGAGAAAGCTCTTGGCGGTTCTGCGCTTTTGGGGCATCGGGATGGCCTTGCGCCCCGCCAGGTAGGCGCCGGTCAGCGAGCTTTTGTGATCCAGAATGTCTTGCGGCGTGCCGGCAACGACTATCTCACCGCCCCTGCGGCCGGCTCCGGGGCCCATGTCAACCACGAAATCCGCAGCCAGAATTGTGGCCGGATCGTGCTCCACCACGATCACGCTGTTGCCGTGATCGCGCAGCCTTCTGAGTGTATCCAGCAGGCGGCCGCAGTCGCGGGCGTGCAGGCCGATGGTCGGCTCGTCCAGGACATACATGACACCCACCAGCGACGAGCCGATCTGGGTCGCCAGGCGAATCCTCTGCGCCTCGCCCCCGGACAGGGTGGCGGATGAGCGATCCAGCGTCAGGTAGTTCAAGCCGACGTCCAGCAGAAACTTCAAGCGCGAGCGAATCTCGCGCAGGATCGGCCCGGCGACCGCGGCCGGGCGCGGACCCAACTCGATCCGGTCGAGGAATTCAAGCGCCGCTTGCACGCTCAGGGCGGTAATATCGGCTATCGACCTGCCGGCCACCAGAACACTCAGGCTCTCGCGCCGCAGACGCTTGCCGTGGCACTCCTGGCACTCTTTCAGGGCCATGTAAGCGCCGATATCAGCCCGGGCCCGATCGCTGGTCGTCTCTTTAAAGCGCCGCTCGAGGTTGGGAATGACCCCCTCGAACGATCTCCTGAAGCGGTGACTCATTCCCTCATGACCGAGCCTGAATTCGATTTCTTCGTCTCCTGAACCGAAAAGGATCGTGTCGCGGATCGATTTAGCGAGATCCGCAAACGGCGTCTGCATGTTAAAACTGTAATGACCGGCCAGCGTCTCGAGCATCTGGCGCTGGTACGAGGAGTGCATCCCGCCCCAGGCGGCGATGGCACCCTGGCCCAGGCTCAAGCCCGGGTCGGGCACCACCAGCTTGGGATCGACGTAACGGATGGATCCCAGGCCGTCGCATCCGGGGCAGGCCCCATGCGGGCTGTTGAACGAAAAAAGCCTGGGGGTCAACTCGGGCAGGCTGACGCCGCATTGGATGCAGGCATGTCGCTCGGAGTAGATCGCGTCTTCCCCATCCACTAAAGCGATCTCGACCAGGCCGTCCGCCAACTTCAGTGCCGTCTCCAGCGAGTCGCTCAGTCGAGTTTCTAGCCCCGGCCTAGCCACCAGGCGGTCGACGTAGACCTTGATGTCATGCTTTTTCTTGTGGCCCAGATCGATATCGTCTTCCAGATCAAAAAGCTCGCCGTCCACGCTCACCCGGGAAAAGCCCTGCTTGCGTAGATCTTCGAACAGCTTGCGGTGCTCGCCCTTTTTGCCGCGCACCACCGGCGCCAATACGGAGAAGCGCGCGCCCTTTGGCATCTCCATCACCTGGTCGACGATCTCCTGGACGGTCTGGGTGGTGATCGGACGCCCGCAGGTCGGGCAATGCGGATCGCCCGCCCGGGCGAAGAGCAGCCTCAGGTAATCATAGATTTCGGTGACGGTGCCAACCGTCGAGCGCGGGTTGTGACTGACCGTTTTCTGCTCGATCGAGATCGCCGGTGAGAGGCCCTCGATGGACTCGACATCGGGCTTGGACATCTGCTCGAGGAACTGGCGGGCATAGGCTGACAGGGACTCCACGTATCGCCGCTGGCCCTCGGCATAAAGGGTGTCGAAGGCCAGAGAAGATTTACCCGAACCGCTCAGTCCGGTGATGGCCACCAGTTTGTTCCTGGGTATGGAAAGGTCGATGTTCTTCAGGTTGTGAACGCGAGCGCCTCTGATGCGGATTTCACCGGGGCCTTCCCTGCTCATGCCGTTTTGTCTCTTTCGAGCATTTTTACCGCCAGCAACAAGGCCTCGGTCATGCTGTTCGGGTCGGCCTGGCCCTTGTGGGCGATATCGTAGGCTACGCCGTGATCGGGTGAGGTGCGAACGATACCAAGCCCCAGGGTCACGTTTACGGCACTGTTGAAATGAAGGACCTTGAGCGGGGCCAGGCCTTGATCGTGGTACATGGCCAGGACGGCATCGAATTTTCCCGCGGCCGCCCTGGCGAATACGGCGTCTCCGGGATACGGCCCGTAGGCATCGACACCCTGCCGGCGCAGATCTTCAACGGCCGGCCCAATGATCTCGCGCTCCTCGTAGCCGACCTGCCCGTTCACCTCACCGTGGGGATTCAGTGCGCACAGCGCGAGACGCGGCCCGGCCGGGAAAAAGTAGCGCCTGAGTTCCCGGCAGGCGATTAAACCCACATCCAGCAACCCTTCCCGCGTGATGTGCAGAGCGACCTGCGACAGCGGCAAGTGGGTCGTTGCCAACACGACCTTCAGACGCGGTCCCGAAAGCAGCATCACCGGCCGACGGCCGCCGAAGCGCGAGGCCAGCCACTCGGTCTGACCCGGCCCGGGCATGTCGCCGGCCACCAGCGCCCGCTTGTGGATCGGCCCGGTCACCAGGGCGTCGACCTCACCCCGCTCGAGCGCATCCGCCGCCGCTTTCAGATAGGCGCACTGGGCCAGCCCGCCCTCCCTGGTGAAGCGCCCCGGCGTCATGGCTGAAGCGCCAAGGCTGCCGACCCCGCGCACCTGCAATTCGGTTGAGAGATCGAGAGCCTTCATCAAGCGCGCCAGCAACTGGCAGTCTCCAAAGACGACTGCCTCGATCCCTTCGAGACGATCCCGCTCTGCCAGCGCCCGCAGGATGACCTCGGGGCCGACCCCGGCGGGATCACCCATTGTGATTCCAACACGGGTCACAGCTTGTATTCGACGAATGAATTGCGGCGCAGTTGTGTCAGCCAATCTTTCATGGCTTCGCGAAACTTCTCGCGATAAAGGTTGCTGCGGATCTCTTTGACAACCTTCTCCAGAGGGGGTGGTCCTTCCACGGCGCGGTCAGTCACCAGGATGATGTGATACCCCAGCTTGGTTCGTACCAGATCGCTGATTTGTCCTTTCTTCAGACCGAAAGCAGTCTTCTCGAAAGCGGCCATCATGTCTCCCCGGTGGAACCAACCCAGGTCGCCGCCCGCAGAGCCGCTGGGATCGTCCGAGAACTCCTTGGCCATCTTGGCAAACTCGGCTCCCTTACGGATCTTCGCCAGCACTTCCTGCGCCTTGTCGTTAATCACCTTCTCGGCGTCCTTACCCGTTTTAGGCGGAACGACGAACAGGATGTGGCTGGCGCGCACCTTTTCCTTGGATGCGGTGCTCCGGAAATGCTTCTGGTAATAGTCATCAACATCCTTCTCCCCGACCTGCACCCGCGCCCTCATGTCTGGATTGTTGCGCATCTGGGCATCGACCATTTTTTGTCTCTCCAACTGCCCGTGCAGGCTGCTCCGCAGGTCGGCGACCGTCCTGCCCTCCATCCTGAGCGCATCCGAGAACTGTTTTTCTGTCATATTGTTCATCTTTTTCATCTGCTCGATCTGCTGTTCGACCTCCTCGTCGCTGACGACGATCTTGTGCTCGTGCACCTGCTGCTTGAACAGCAATTCTTCTACCAGTTCATCGAGGGTCTGCTTGCGAACCTGCCGCTTGCGCTCGACCATCTTCGCCAACGGCAGGTTGGAGGGAATCTCGTCCAGCGCCGCCCGGCAACGGCTGTCGACTTCGCTCAAGAGGATGACATCGTCGTTGACGACGGCGGCGATGCGGTCGAGGATCCGCGCTGCGGCGGGTGAAATTGCCGCTGTTGCCAACAGCACAACAAGAGATATTCCCAGGCGTTTCATTTTGGCAGGCCTTTCTAGATTCTAATAATGCCAAGTCAGTGAATGCGATCCACCTGTTCCAGATCCCTTTCGATGCTCGCGCCTTCACGCAGCGTACGCAGGTAAAAGGCCTCGGCCTCCCTGGTCTTCTCCATCACCAGCCGTCTGGAGATCTTCTCGGTGGCCTGTTGAAGAGTGAGTTCCCGGGCCGGCTTACGATCCACCAGCTTGAACAGATGAAAACCGTAGGGAGAAGCCACCACCTTCGACACGTGAGGTGACCAGAGCTTGAAACAAGCCTCCTCGATTGCCGGAGGCATGCTTCCCTTCGAGAAGTAGCCTAAATCGCCGCCCCGCGAGGCCTCGGGCCCCAGCGAGAACTCTCGCGCCAGGTCATCGAAAGATTCACCGCGCAGGATTCGCTTGCGTAGCGTCTCGGCTTCTTCCTCGCTCTTGCTGACTATCTGGCGCACCCGTACCTCTTCGGGTTCGAGAAACTCGCTGCGGTGCTCATCGAAATACTTGCCGATCTCCTCCTTCGAAATGGCAATCCTGTCCGTTACTTCCCGCTTGAGAAGCTTCTGCAGCAGGAGCAAATGAGATCTTTCCCGCTTGTATTCCTCCAGGCTCTTCCCTCTCTTCAGCAATTCCTTCTCCACCCCGCCCGGCGGATACTCCTTGAAGAGGGGCTGCAATAAGGCATCCAGAACTCTCGTGTCGAGAGAAATGTTCTTCTCGCGCGCTTCCTGGGTCAGAAGCCGATCGTCTATCATCCTCTCCAGCAATTCGCGCTTCAGCTTTCTCTCCTGTTCGGCATTCGATAAAAAACCTTTTCCCTCGTCCTTGAGATCATCGAGCGCCGCCTGGAATTGCTCGATGCTGATCTGTTCGCCGTTCACCACGGAAACCGCCCGGGGCTCGGAATGTAACTTTGACTTGCTGTTGTCGCAACCGCTTGCCCCGCTCACCGTGATCGACAAGACAAGCGCCAAAATTGAAAACCACTTTTTGCAGTTCAATGACATATTCACCATCGTGGCTCGATGAAGTAAAATCGTGCCCGCTGTCTGGGTGCCGCCGCATCCAAAAAAGACCCGCGTCCCCAAATTACTAAGAGTCTAAGGGCCGGTTTTGTGCATGGGTACGGCCCTTCCCGGAGGAACAACTCCCTTGCGGGGCAGCTTGAGGATCTTCGGCTTGCCCGTCCTGTTTACGGGTAGCATGCCATGTGCAGGCGGTTTCGAAAAGGCGTTTGGCATCCCGCGCCCGGGGCTGCCGGGCACGTCACTGAGATCTACCTTGGCTTTATCGAGAACGTTTGCAAAAATGTTGACGCTGGCTTTCTTCTTGACGGCATCCACGAAAGCCTTGTAGCTCTCGCCGCGGGCCCGGGCAAACAGTGTGGTGTGTATCTGCTGCTTGACTTTATCGAGCGGGAGATCGATCGGCGGCTGCTTGCCGGATTGTCTCAGGATATAGAAACCCTTCTCGTCTTCAATGACGCCGCTAATATCGTTGGTCTTCGCCAATCCGAAGGCGGCCTCGGCAAACACTTTTCCGTAACCCTGGACGAGTTGTTCGCGGGTCTTGAAATTGGTGTCGCCCCCGATTGGGCGTGTGGCCACGTCGTCGGAATTCTCCCGGGCCAGTTGAATGAACAGGCGCCGGTCCTGCGGCTTGGCCTTGAGTTGGGCCAGGAGCTTTTTCGCCTTGGCCCGGGCCTGTTTTCTCGCCTGGCTATCGGATTTCGATCCCTTGATGAAGATCTTATGCACCCTGACCTTCTCGGGAGCATGGTAACGATCGTGGTTTTCATCGTAGAAACTCTTGATCTGCTCTTCCGAGATCTCTATCTGCTTGGCAAGCTTCTTGTTGAACTCCTCGTTCACCAATTGCCGGGCCAGGATCTTCTTGAGTCCGCGGACAACATTGGGATCCTTGTCCAGGCCGAGGCGCTTGGCCTCGAGCACCATGGCTTCGCGCTCGACCAGGCTCTGGAGGAGTTTTTTCTTCTGTTCCATAGACTTGTAACGGGCCCTGACCAGCCGATTCTGCTGGTTGATGTAGCTTTCGAAATGCTCCAGGGTTATTGTCACATCGCCAACCCGGGCGACCACTTCCGAACTGCCGGCAGAGGTTTTTACGTTCTTATCGTTGTTGTGCTCGGCCCCTCCGCCCCGGCAGCCGATCAACCATCCACAAAGCCCCAACATGATTGCCAGACTTGCTAACTTGCGTATCATCGTACCCTCCTCCTCTTGGCTGGTAAAAACAGCCGCCAAAGGAAAAACATTCCCCGCGATTCACGGGGAGCAAATTTCTATCACGTTCGCCGACTCAGAGCAACCCCCGTAGCTTCCAGGCTTAATCGGTAGTCATTAAGCGGATTGCATCCAAGTGGTTTTGTTTGTTCAGCGAGCGCTGGTCTGGCTCATGTGTGAATTAGGGGCATAATTCTCAAACACCCATAAATTTGTCATCCCGGCATGTTTTAAGCCGGTATCCAGTCATGGTTCCAGAGTAATCAAAGCTCAGAGCAGAGGTCATCCCAGCCGGGATTTTGCTTTTCAACAAGAAACGCGGTCCGGATCGCCCTTCAGCCGGAGTGAGAGTGGATCCGCGCCGGGGACAGGATTTCGCTTCCTACAAAAGTTTGCCGGTGTTTCTCTCCGTGTGTTGCTCTCTTGGGGTGAAAGTCGCGAAGTTTGCGACGCTGGTTGCTGGATTTCGAGAGGGACTGAGCCATGGGTACGGCTAAGGAAGAAGTCAGACAGATACTCGACCGACTACCAGACGACTCCACCTTTGAAGACATCCAGTATCATATCTATGTGCGAGAAAAGGTCGAGCAGGGGCTGGAAGAGTTCGAGGAAGGACGGGTGTTGGATCAGGACGAGGTCGAGCGAAGGATGGCCCGGTGGCTCGAAGAGTAGGATGGACAGAAACAGCCTGGCGAGACCTCGAAGCCGCTGCCGAGTACATTGCCAGGGATTCCCGCCGCTATGCAGCGACGTTCGTGCGCGAGATGCGGCAGGCCCTTGGGTAAGTTGATTTTTTGGCTCGCTCTGGACCATAATGGGGTTTGAGTCCTAGGAAGACAAGGAGATGGGCTCATGAAACGATTGATGATGATGGCTTGGCTGAGCTTGGGGATGCTAGGTCTGATGTCCGCTTGCTCGGACGGTCACGTCGATCCAACGGTGGACTGTCGGGACGTGGACGGCGATCTCTACGGATCGGGTTCGGATTGCGAAGGCCCGGACTGCAACGACTCCGATCCCAACTGTCATGAAGGCGCTTGCTGCACCATCTGCACCGATTCCGACGAAGACGGCTACGGCGTGGGCCCGGACTGCGATGGTCCGGACTGCGATGACGAGGATGCCGCTTGCTGGGTCGGTGGCTGCTGCCCCGAGTGCATCGGCGTGGTTTGCAACACGCCGCCGGCCAACACATGCCAGGACGAAAACACCCTCATCACCTACCAGAGCAACGGCTCTTGCAACGCCGGCACCTGCCAGTATCCCTCCAGCACGGTGGACTGCGACTTCGGCTGCGCCGATGGCATCTGCGACGGCGATCCCTGCGCCGGGGTGATCTGTGACAACCCGCCCTCGCCCGAATGCATCGGCAACACCGTCCGCTGGTATGACGGGGGCCACTGCGTAAATGGCTCCTGCGAGTTCGATTCGCACGACGAGACCTGTCCCTTCGGCTGCACCGACGGGCAGTGCAAACCGGATTCCTGCGTAGGCACGGCACACTGCGGCGATCTACAACAGAACTGCGGGGAGACCGGCATCGATTGTGGCGGAGACTGTCTTCCTTGCGAACTGTGTGTCTATCCCGACAATCCGCGCTACTTCTCCTACTCCGGTAAACCCATCATCTTGATCAGCGGCAGTCAGGATTCGGTGCCGAACGCAGCCGACATGGACATACTCAAGGCGGCGGGCGCCAACGAGTACCGCTCGGTGGTGGCCACCTACACCAGCCATTCCCGGTTCATGCCTTACGTCTACGGCAATCCGGGAACCGACGGAGTAGACAACAATTGGGGTGGCTGGAAGGAGAGCTACTGGACCGGGCTACAGGCGGAGGTCCGGCGCGCAAGAGAACGTGACGTGATAATCTTCCCGCTGATATTCGGCACGCCGATGCTCGAGTGCCAGAGCGGAGATGCAGAATGCGACGACTATCGCTGGGCCTTCAACCTGTGGAGCGTTCGCAACGGAGGTCCCATCGATGCAGGCACTTCAGCAGGCAAGCCCTACTTCTATACCCTGCATGACTTCGACAACTTCATTTTCGGCAACGAGAGCTACAGCGCCGGCTGGTCATGGCAGAAGAAGAACCAATATCGTCAAGAGGAGCTCCTTGCCGAGGTCATGACGCGGCTGCCTGAAGACGTGTACCCCAACGTGGGAATCCTGCTGATGTGGGAGATTTACGACGGCTGGCCCCAGGGAGCCGAGGCCTGGGCGCGGCACATGGTTGCCTTCTTGAAATCTCTACGTACGTCCTGTCGGCCTATCGCAATCTGCACGCAGCAAGGAGCCCAGGTCCAGTTGGTCGGCGCCGAATTCGGCTTGCAGGAAGGAAACAACATCGTCTTCCAACCCTATACACCGCCCGACAACATCCCGATCATCTACGAGGGCTACAATCCCCGAGACGATTGTTACGTTCCCGGGGACACCCATCCCGGCTGCCAGTGCTTCGACGGAGATGCGGAGCCTGGTCGCTGTGCCGGCTACGCCGACGACGAGGAGTGCAATGCCGCCATCTCGAAGCAGGTCATGCGCAAGGCCGTTCTCGACGGAATGAACTCCAGCTTTCCCTTCCGCTCCTACTGGTGGCAGCGCTCCAGCTCAATTTACAATGACTGCTACCCCGACGCATGGGACTACAACATTAACATCATCAGGCAAGACCTTCTCGACTACGGCGCGAGGCTGCGCGCGGTGCTGGACTCCGTCACGACCTGGGAAGACGAGCCCGGCAACGAGTTGATCCCAGCGACGGTGCCCATCGACTGATAGCTGGGTGCTCGCCCGCGTGGCTAGGCGGGTCGACACCGATGATGAAGTTTGCCTCCGGCAGAAAGCTCGGTAAATTCGGGCGTGTCTTTCGCTTCGACAAGATCGACCACGCTTGCTCGCTGGTGGGAGGTGCCCCGGCCGGTTCGCTGTATGCCATATGGAGTTCCTCGGAGCACGATGTATGGGTTGTGGGGGACGAGATACTCCGGGTCCTTGGTGGAACGAGAGTCCCATGGTGGGAAAAAAACACGGTTGGAGAAAAGAGAAAGAAACGGGGACGTTCCTCACAAAGTCACAAACTCGATTGACTTGAAGACAGGCGAATGACATTCTTTGCTGACAATACCGAGATTTGCACGACCACGTGTGACCGGTGGGCTCTTTCATGTGATCTACCGGTTTCACAACCATGAATTCTTGCTGGACGTTGAGGGTGCGGGAAGTCGCTATCTGGACTGTATGGCGAATGCATTATCGCGGACGGACGCTCGGTTGTTTGCCTACTGCCTGATGTCTTCAGGGGAGACGGGGGACGGCTCCACCGTGGCGGGCGCCGATGTGGTCTGCGAGTGCGACGACCTTGACGGGTCGCTGCGACGGGCCTCGGGCACCACTGACGAGGATGGTGCCGCCTGGATCCGGGTGGTCGCTCCGAGCCGGGATTGCCCTGAAGACGCCGGCCTCATGTCCAGCTACTTTAGCCGGTGCGTCCTGACCGCCAACCGGGACGATTTCCAGGACGGCTCGTTCACCCTGTCCGGTCAGGACATCGATCGACTGGACGACCCGGATCAGGGCGGGCACAAGGTCGCGGTCCGGATCGTCCTTCAGCCGGAGTGAGAGTGGGCCCGGAACGCTCGAAAAAAAAACCCGCGAGCCGGCGCGTGACCCGGCGGTGAATGATGACGAGCTATGCGATTCGTACGAGCAACTCCGGCGACGTGTGATTGAGGGCGGACCGGGCTGCCGTGACGGACTGGCTATATTCCGCCGACAGGGTATGCACGATTGGATCGCGCTCGCCGTCACCGTCTCCTCGAGTTCGCCCCGAACCAGGGCGCCGTCGGCGATGGACCCGCTCGCATCGGCTATCGACCGGTCGCCATTGGTCCACCTGTGTACCGACATGCTTCTGACCACGCTCACAAGCCCGATTACAATGGAGATCCAATGACCCCGGAAAACACGAACAACATCGTCCAGGCCGCCCACCTGGCCCGAGGGGCTTATCTGTATGTCCGCCAGTCCACCCTCAGACAGGTGGCCGAGAACACAGAAAGCACACACCGTCAGTACGCGCTGCGCGAGCGCGCCAAGGCCGCGCGCGGCCAGCTTCGAGTCAAGCTGCCGGTCGGCTTCGTCTACGACGAGCAGGGGCAGGTGTGCTTACATCCCGACGCTCAGGTTCAGCAGAGCATCCACCTGCTGTTCAACACCTTCCGGCGCACCGGCACGGCAGGCGCCATGGTCAAGTACTTCGGGGACGAGTCACTGCTCTTCCCGCGAACGGCCGACCAGGGCTTCTACACCACCGATGTGCTCTGGAAGCCGTTGGAGCTGCCGGCCGTCGTCAGTATCCTGCACAATCCCCGCTATGCCGGCGCCTATTCCTATGGGCGCCACCGCACCGAGCGACGCCCCGGCGGGGGCTGGCGGACGACGAAGGCGCCGCGCGAGCAGTGGCATGCCCTTGTGCGGGCCGCGAACCCCGGCTACATCGACTGGGACGAGTTCGAGCGCAACGAGCAGCAGCTAAGGCGCTCGGCGCTGGCATACGGTCTCGAAAATCGGACAAGCCCACCGCGGGAGGGCCCCGCCTTGCTGCAGGGACTGGTACTGTGTGGTGTCTGTGGCGGCCGCATGTCCGTGAGTTACCATAAGCGCTCCGTTGGCCTCGTTCCGGTCTACCAGTGCATCAGCGGGCGCAGGGAGAGGCGTCTTCCCCTGTGTCAGATCATCACGGGCGCCTCGATCGACCACGCAGTGGGCGAGCGACTGGTAGAGGCTATGACGCCGAAGGCCATCGAAATCACGCTGGCCGTTCGTGCGGAACTGCAGGCGCGCCTTGATGATGTCGACCGGTTGCGCCTCCAGCAGGTCGAACGCGCTCAGCAGGAATCCCAGATGGCCCGGCGGCGTTACATGCAGGTAGACCCGGACAACCGCCTGGTCGCCGGCACCCTGGAGGCCAACTGGAACGAAAAGTTGCGATCGCTCGCACAGGCCCGCGAAGAGGCCGAGCGCCAGCGCGCGGCCGACCGGATGACCTTAGAGCAGGCCACCGAGGCGCGCATCCGGACGCTGGCCGAGGACTTTGCGGTGGTCTGGAACGACCCGGCTACGTCGCACCGCGACCGCAAGCGGATTGCCCGGCTACTGATCGAGGATGTCACGCTGCTCAAGAACGACAGGCTCCATGTCCACATCCGCTTTAAAGGCGGCGCCACCGAAAGCCTCGTACTGCCGCTGCCCGCGAACGCCTGGCTCAGGCGACTGACACATCCCGACGTCGTGGACCGCATCGAGCAGCTACTCGAGGAGCACGAGGAAAAGGAGGCCGCTGAGCGGCTAAACGCCGAAGGCCTGCGCACCGGTGCCGGCAAGCCGTTCGGCGCAAACGCCGTCCGCTATATTCGCAAGCGCTGCGGCATCAAGACGTTATGGTCTCACCTGCGCGAGACCGGCAAGCTGACCACGCCCGAAATGGCTGTCCATCTGGGCATAGGTCTGAACACGGTTCGCAAGCGGGCCAGAGCCGGCCGGCTACACGGTCAACCTTGCAGCAAGGGGGCGCGAGCACACTGGCTATTCGACTCCATCGACGAGCAGCCCGAACCGGTTCGACAACTCGCCGCCTCACGTGATATCAAGGGACCGTGGCGTGGCGTCCTCTCTGCCGCTGCTGCTGGGCGATGTGCAATATGAAGCACGGTCGTACGCCTTTCTTCCCCTCCTTTGCCCCAGATGCTCTCATCCGATGAAGCTCATTGACTTCATCACAGAACCAGCCACGGTCTCCAGGATTCTCGAACACCTGGGTGAACCCACGAAGCCTCCGCCGCTTTCCCCCGCAAGGGGACCTCCTCAAGCCGATCTCGAATTCATCGAACAGGAAACAACCTGGGTGTGACCACGTCTTTCGTCGTCGGTGCCCGCAACACCCCCGCCCCTGCCGCCGGTCCCACCGGTGGGACCGGCGGCAGGGGCGGGGGTGCGCCTGGATTCGCGTCTTTTCTCGTAGTCGTGCCTGAAATTGCCGTCGCTGGGCTTGACTCAGAAGGTTGAATCGTGGTCTAATCCCAAATTGGAACTCGATGGAATGAGTGACTCGGATGAAAAGGCCCTTTATAATACCTATCCACCGACCCGAGACCCTTCGTTTTCTGGTAAAATGCGATGTAGTCGCGGCCGCCGACGCGCGGGGCATGGGCCGTACTGCGGCGGGAGGGAGAAAGTCATGAAAAAAGGGAAAAGGCAGTCGGGAGCTTGGGTTCGATTTTTGCGGGGGGGGTCTTCCTCTCGGTAACTTTGCTGCTGCTTGCGCAAGCCGCGCGTGCCGAGCTTCCCTGCCTGGAGCCGGTGCATGAGGTGCTCTACGACGGCTGCCTGCTTCCAGACGATCCGGCGAACCCGGACCCCTGGACCATCGATCCGGGAAGCCACGGCCAGCCATACATCTCTGACTGTCAGCTAGTCATCCCGGTTGAGGATCCTCTCGGCTACTTCGGTTACCGTCGCTACGACGAGGCCTTCGGGACGGCGGAAACGTACCGGTTCGAGGCGATGGTGAGGGCCGAGGAGTTCTACCTGCCCGGGACATTCGTGAACGTCACCTTCGGCATAAGCGACGGGCAAAAGAGCGCCTTCATAGGGCTTACGCACAATTCCCAGACTGGTGGCATGTGGGTGGATGCCTGCGACCAGGCTCCGGTGTGCACGTCCATCGAGATCGACTGGTCTCAGTACCACCTGTATCGCATCGAGGTTCGAAAGACTGGAAAGGCACGCTTTTACGTTGACGGTCAGATGTTCCACGAGACCGACTATGAGTTTCTAAGGGACTCCAACATCCCGCCGCACCTCGCGGTGTTCGGAGGTGCCGAGTCAATCTCTTGGTGGGACTGGATAAGTTATGATACCTGCTCAAATGCACCTCCCGAGAACCGGCCGCCTGTGGCGAACGCTGGCCTGGATTTTCAAGCTGAGACTTTAGAGCTAGTAACACTTGATGGCATCCAGAGTTACGATCCTGACGGAGATGAGATTAGTTACCTATGGGCACAAACCACGGGTCCTGAGGTAATGCTATTTTTTTCTGATTTCGTCCAGTCGCAGTTCATCGCGCCACCTGTGAGCGAGCCAACGCTTTTCTGCTTTTCACTCATTGTAAGTGATTTTCAATTTTCGTCGGAACCAGATGAGGTATGCGTTTTCGTTCCTGCTTCCGAAATGCCATCGCTTTCGGAGATCATGGATCAAATGGTTTCTGTCCAGCCTGATATCTTTCAGCAAATTGACAATTTGATTGGCGTCGTTCGCGACGTTAACATGCCTCATTCTACAAGCACTTGGCTGGAAAACCAGTTGAACGAAGTGAAAGAAATTGAGCTTTCCCACGATCGGGCCGTGAAATTGCTTGAAATTCAACGTCACTTTTTTAGAATAAAGTCAAACCGCGTTGCTATAAGTGACGCTATGACAATCGAATCATACCTTGACATGGCCGTTGCCAATCAAGATTTAGAATTTTCAGTTCAGGAAACACCTTTATTTGGATTAATTGTTAATGAATCGTTCGAATATTCCTACCCTGAGGAAGAAGGGGTTTACCTAATGTTTTCAGTTTCGAACGGCATTATACCACATGGTCAACATGTTTCGAATTCGGGTAAATTTTCATTTGGAATTCTCTATAACATTGGCATAATCAACATGGAAACTCTCGAGTACGTCGCAAATGTCTCAAGTTTTTACCAACTACCGGATAGACTTAGAAGAAACGAAATGTTTTCTACAGATGTTGTTACAATTGATTGGGACGGTAAAGAATACGATGGTTCCGATGTAGATAGAACAGATAAAATACTCTTCATAGTCTCAGCGCAATATGTAAGCATCGACAAATCGACTGGCTTTATTTCTTCATATTACGACAGGGTGGCGACAAAAATGTTTTGGGCGCAAATGGGCCTAGTGGATTGGGTCCGTCCATATGAAATTTGCTTCATTCGGGAAACAATATATATTTTCTGTCGCCGTTGTCCGGATGGCATGATTTATTGTTTGTCTAAAGGCTGGAAGGAAATGGTTTGTACAACATATACAATGCTAATTGGGATAAATGGGGGTGTAGAAATTCCTTGCATCTAGGGAGAGAAAAGTAGAATGAAAAGACAATTTTTATTGTTGAGCATATCTTTGTTCTTTTTTTCAGGCTGCAGTGCGCCTGGCTCCAAGCTCGGAGAAGATGGAGAAAGATGTTTTGAGGACGGAAGATGCAAGGAGGGGCTGGTTTGCCTTGAAGATGTCTGCCGACATCCGTCGTACGACTGTCGGGATCGCCAGTGCGGCCTGTCGCCAAATATTGGTTACGATTGCGGCACTTGCCCCAGCTCCTTTGTTTGTGAAAACGGAATTTGCGCCTGCAGGGAAGGATTAGCAGGGGAAAATTGCGATCGTTGTGCACCTGGCTTCATTGACTACCCTGAATGTGTGGACGATCCCTGTGATCCAGATCCATGCCACGGCCATGGGATGTGCACAGGAGGTGCCTGTACCTGCAACAGTGTCTTTACGGGCGATTACTGCGACAGTTGCGCGCCTTCTCACGGCGGATATCCGTTTTGCGATTCTTGCGGTGATGACAACTCCTGCCAAGGAAACGAAACCTGCCTCTTAGATATCGCCACAGTAGCAGCAGGGTGGGATCACAGCTGTGCGATTACCTCACTCGGCGGTGTAAAATGCTGGGGCGAGAATTCGTCTGGCCAACTCGGAGACGGCACGCGGGTAACCAGACTGACTCCGACCGGGGTAACTGATCTTTCTTCCGGTGTCGTGTCCATAGCTGCCGGTGTGGCTCACACCTGCGCCATTACCAGCTCGGGCGGCGTAAAATGCTGGGGCTTTAATTTCTACGGTCAGCTTGGAGACGGGACGCAGATTGAAAGTTCAGTCCCCATTGAGGTCACCGGTCTTTCATCCGGCGTGCAGGCAATTGCCGCTGGCAGCTTTCACACCTGTGCCCTTACCTCCTCGGGCGGTGTGAAGTGCTGGGGCAGTAATGACGCTGGCCAGCTTGGCGACGGGACGAGGCTTGGTAGATCGGTTCCGACCGATGTCTCTGGTCTATCCACCGGTGTGGTGGCTGTCGCCTCCGGATGGGCTCATACATGCGCGCTTTTATCTACAGGCAGTCTAAGATGCTGGGGAGAAAACCAAAATGGCCAACTTGGCAACGGGGAGCGGCTTGACAGGTTGACTCCGACCGATGTCACCGGCCTTTCTTCCGGTGTGGTGTACATGGCTGCCGGTGCGGCCCACACTTGTGCGATCACCTCTTCGGGCGACGTGAAGTGCTGGGGACAGAATGGCTCTGGACAGCTTGGCACCGGCACCTACAGTGACAGATTGACTCCGACCGATGTCATTGACCTTTCTTCCGGTATTGTGTCACTGGCTACTGGCGGGTTTCACACCTGTGCGCTTGCCACTTCAGGCGGTGTAAAGTGTTGGGGGAGCAATCTCTTCGGCGAGCTAGGCGACGGAACGACTATTACCGGGAACAGACCTGCTGATGTCTCTGGGCTTTCTTCTGGAGTGACAGCCATATCGGCTGGGGGTGATCATACCTGTGCGCTTACACATCAGGGTGGGGTAAAGTGCTGGGGAAGGAATGAAGCTGGCCAAATTGGCAACGGAACGAGAACGATAAAATTGACACCCACTGATGTTGCGGGTCTTACTGCCGGCCAAGCAACCGTAGCGGCGGGCATGCTTCACACCTGTGCGCTTTCCACTCTGGGCGGGGTGAAGTGCTGGGGCGGAAACTATTTTGGCCAGCTGGGCGATGGAACGCAAACCGACAGAATTTTTGCGGCTGATGTCACCGGTCTATCGTCCGGCGTGGCCGCTATAGCAGCAGGGTTGGTTCATACGTGTGCACTTACCTCTTCAGGCGGAGTAAAATGCTGGGGTTCAAGGACTGACAGATTGACTCCGACCGACATCTCTGGTCTTTCTTCGGGCGTGATGGCCATAGTCGCCGGATGGGGTCACAACTGTGCGCTTACCGCCTCGGGTGGTGTAATGTGTTGGGGATGGAACGACTCTGGACAGCTTGGCGACGGAACGACAACTAAAAGAGAAACGCCTACCGACGTCACCGGTCTTTCTTCCGGGGTGGTGGCCATGTCAGCGGGCGGGAATCACACTTGCGCGCTTACATCTTCGGGTGGTGTGAAGTGCTGGGGAGAGAATGTATATGGACAGCTGGGAGATGGTACACAAACAACCAGGCTTACTACGACCGAGGTGACAGGTCTTTCTTCCGGGGTGACAGCCGTTGCTGCTGGCGGTTCTCATAGTTGCGCCATTACAGCCTCAGGCAGTGTAAATTGCTGGGGAAGTAATTTCTCCGGGCAGCTTGGAAACAGAACACAGACTGACAGTTTAGTACCTACCGACGTCACCGATCTTTCTTCCGGTATGGCGGCAATAGTCGCAGGCTCGGATCACACCTGTGCACTGACCACCACGGGCGGCGTAAAGTGCTGGGGATTGAATCTATATGGCCAGCTGGGCGACGGAACAACGGAAACAAGACTGACTCCCACAGACGTCGCCGGTCTTTCTTCAGACGTCTTGGCCATAACGGCGGGATCCGATCACACCTGCGCGCTAACCAGCAGCGGTGGCGTAAAGTGCTGGGGCTGGGACGAGTACGGCCAGCTCGGCGATGGGACGTCGGGGGAGCCCAGGGTTCCCAAGACGAGTTGCGACGTGTCTTTCTGGTAAGCTAGCTCGCGGGAAAACGGGGTCACCCATTAGCCGGCCCCGTCAAGTAGAAAAACGTATCCATTGAAGGTTTTTCTCCTCCGCCTCTTTGTCCGCGAGCTCCGACCGCTACGCGCCCTGGTTTTCTCTCGTCGTGGTTGCGGACTCTGATCCGCACCAGTCACCCATCAGGATCAAGC
>CAZXHT010000080.1:0-28327 GCA_964640665.1 uncultured Myxococcales bacterium | reverse complement strand
TGGCCTGGGCTCCTGGCAGACTAGCTCGCCTCCGTCGCCTGCGTCCCCGTCCTCGATGTTCACACCCTCATCCGATTCGTCGCCGCCGTCGTTCCCGTCCGTGGCATCCCCACCGTCGGGGAGCAAGATGTCGCAGCGGTTCCTGGTCAGATCGCAGAAATACCCTTCCGGACAATCGGCCCTGGTCGAGCACTCGATGCCCGAGTTGTCGGTGCAACATACTGTAACCAGGCATGCGTCCAGAGACAACAACCCGGCCAGGCAATATTTGGCTAGACCTCGCATCTATCCCATTATCTCAAAAAATCGATGATTACTGCAACATCGCGTTGGTACGAAACACACCGTCAAAGCCTCTGATCGCTGAACCATCGTAGCCTATCGTGCGCACCTAAACCCGAGGTAGCTGTCCCGGCGCGACGGGTCGCCCCAGAATCGTATGGATGATCGCAAGTTGTCGGCATTGCTGAACCAGGAACCCCCGCGCAGAACCCGATGATCACCCGGAGGAGACTCCCAGGCGCTGCCATCAGACGGGGCCCCGCTGTAGTCGTCATGGTACCAGTCCTGGACCCACTCCAAAGCATTGCCGGCCATGTCGCAGAGTCCTTGCGATGTGTTGCCGGCCGCGGCGGTGCACACCGTCCATGTCTTGTCCTCACACCCGGAATAGTTTGCGAGGCTGCAAGTCGGGGAATCATCACCCCATGGGTATTTCATGTCCCGCCCCTCGCTCCTGGCGGCGTACTCCCACTCGGCCTCGGACGGGAGCCGGCCTCCGGCCCAGCCGCAGAAAAACGCGGCCTGGTACCAGTCAACGCAATTGATCGGGTAAGCGCCATGACCGCTCACGTTCCAGTTGCATAATCTCCCGCTGTCCGGATCGCTGCAGGCTCCGTCGATCACGCACTGGCGATACTGCTCCATCGTGACCTCGGTTTTCATTATCTCGAACGGCGGCAGCGTGACGTAGTGGACGGGCCTCTCGTCCGGGCCGCCGCTTTCCGAGCCCATGTCGAAGGATCCTCCGGTCATGCTGGCCATGAGTTCCTCGCATCTTCCCCGGATACAGAGTTTCCTTGCCGAGCAGGCGCCGCAGTCGAACCCTTCGTTGGGCGAAGCACCGCACTCCTTGGCGTTGCAATCGTCGATGCACTGCCCGCTTTGATTACAGAACTCCGTCGCACTGGGGCAGGCGCCGCACGATCCTCCGCAACCGTCGTCGCCGCACTGCCTGCCGGTGCACGAGGCGTGGCATCCCTCGCATATATTATCAGAGTTGCACGATAACCCGCTCTCGCAGGTGCCGTCGCTGAAGCAGGGCTTACCCTCGCCGCCCACTCCGGTGGTGGACACGTCGCAGGAGGAGACCAGGAGAAGCGCCAGGGTGAGACAGGCGAGGCGTCCCATCTCAGAACCTCCCGACCGGGTAGAACACCAGCCCGACAAAGCAATATTCGGCGAGTCCTTGCATCCACCTCATTTTCACAAAAGTTGTCGTCGAACGCAACATCGCGCCGATGCGGCACACATGAATGACAGGAGCGCTAACCTTGCTTGGCGCCGTTGTGATCGCCGCTTTTGGGCGTGGGTGTCTTCTTCTTTTTCTTCTCGGGCTCGGGCTCGCCCGGGATGCGGCGCATCTTGTAGTAGTCGCCGCTGTCTTTGATGATGCGGCGGTACCATTGCTTGGGGTAGCCGGGGTGGGTTACCTTGCCGTGCTCGTCCCTGACGTTGCCGTCTAAGTATCTCAGGAGCAACTCGGGCCACAGTTTGCGATAGCGCGCGACCACCCGCGCGGCCTGGCTTGACGAGTAGTTTGTCAGGTAGTCGCGGGCCAGCTCGGGGGCCTGGCGATAGAGCTTGATGGCGGCTTGTTCGATGTCCGCCTGGCGGGCTAAAAAGCTGCCTTCCAGCTCGGCCTGGACCACCTGGATGTCCTTTATCATGTCGCGGTAGCGGGTGTAGGCCAAGTTGGAAACGGCGTTGAACACCCAGAAGGCCGAGTCCCAACTGAAGGTCTCGAAGTCGGCCGTGCCCGCGGCGTAGGCGTGAGGGGCCTTGCGGATGCCGCTGTACATCGGCAGGTAGACCGTCGAAAAGGTGTCGTCGACTCCGAACCACAGCAGGCCGCCGATGGGATTGGGTAAGAACGAGCGGGCCTGGGCTATGAACGAAAAGCCCGTCTGCTGGGTGGAGGTCGAACGCTCGTTGAAGTACTTTTTGCCGTCGACTTCCCAGAAGAGCGGCCGCCAGCGGTAGGGCAGGTCATAGGGGCCTGCGCCTGCGCCCTTGTTCAGATCCATGGGCGTGCCCTCGAAGTGATCGCGCATCAGGCCCATGACGTCCTGGACGGATAGCTTGTGATCGGGTTTTATCCACAACGGCAGGGGTTTCGCGCCCGTGACCCCCATGACCCAGTCGGGAGACAGCTTGGCCGAGGGGGCCACTTGTCGAAACAGGCTGTAGACGCGGGCTTCACAGATTCGCAGGGCGGTGAAATTCAAGGGAGCATAGGCGTCGGCGAAGCTGAACTCCGCATCCTTGCCCTTGAAATAACCTTTCTTGCGGGCGAAGGAGATGACGTCCGGCGCGTAGAGACAGTTTCTCTTGTCGCGCAGGGGAAACCTGCGAATGCGGGCCTGGTTGGCATGCGCGCTTATGTAACCGTCGGGGACGCGGCGCGCCACCCAGACGGCGCCTTTTTCGCCGGGGCCCTTGCCGATCATGTCCATGAACCAGACTTCGTTAGGATCGGAGATCGAGAACGACTCGCCCTCGCTGTAGTAGCCGTACCTGGCTACCAGGTCGCCCATGACGATCACGGCCTCGCGGGCGGTCTTCGATCGCTGCATGGCGATGTACATCAGGCTGCCGTAGTCCATGACCGCCTTATGGTTTTCGAGCTCCTTGCGACCGCCGTAGGTTGTCTCGCCGATGGAAACCTGGAACTCGTTCATGTTGCCGACGACCCTGAAGGTCTCGGGCACCTCGTCGATCTCGCCCAGGCGCTTGCCGGTGTCCCACTCCCAGATGATGCGCTTGGCGCCCGGGGCGTGGCGCATGGCCGGGATGATGACCAACTCGCCGTACAACTCGTGCGAGTCGGCGGCGTAGGTGATCATGGTCGATCCGTCCGCAGTGGCGCCCTTGGTGATCAGGAAGTTGGTACAGGCCGAGGCAATATCCTGTGGCCAGGAGAACAGCAACACGGCGGCGGTCAATGCGGGAATTGTTTTGCGCATCAGTTCAGTTCACTCCTTCTCGGTAAGAACATGCTGGACTGCTTACCAGCCGAAGACGATGCCTGTCAATATGTCTCCGTGTAAGCTCCTCGCGCATCAATGAGTCATTATCTCAGCTTGCCTGCAAATGATCGCGGATAAGCTGGCTGAAGAAGTCGCGAGACCACAACGACAGGCCGGCGCGGTCATCCAGGAAAGGCTCCACGTCTTCCCGGGCGGCCGTGATGTCCAGCCCGGCGATGCGCGCGTACAGCAATTCCTGCAATTCTGCAAGCTCCAGTGGTTTGCCCCGCGGCCGGTCGCCGGAGTTTTCGAGGCGGCGTTGCAGGTGCAACAGCCGAACCGCGATGCCCCGGCCCAAAAACCAGACCAGGTCATACCAATCGCGCCCCTTCACCCGGCTCTTCCAGCGGCGGGTCAGCACCGCGTGCAGCTTTCCGGCGAACAGGTCGCAAGGCCGGTAGACCCGAACCGAGTGAGGCACGGGCAGCAGCAGGATCCTGGCTTCGGTCTCAAAATCGGGCGGCGGATCGCAGTCGATCTCCAGCTTGACTTTCAGGCGTTGCTCGGGATGCATGCCGGCCGAAACACCTGCCGGCGCCTCGATGGCTACCAGTAGATCGCGCACCTGCCCGCGCAGGACGCCCGCTCTTATCGGGCTCTCGCGTGGTGCTCGGCTTCGGACCTCGCATGCCAGGCCAAAGGCTTCCAGCTCCTGCCGGGCCGCGGCCAGGCGAGCGTCGAACTCGAAGGCGGGCCCTGGTTGCAGCAGCGAGAAATCCATATCTTCGGAGAATCGATCCAGCCCGTGGATCATGCGCAACGCAGTACCACCGTAAAACGCGGCGTGTTCAAAGAACTTGGATCGCCACAATCCCAGCAAGGCAATCTTTTGGACGATCTCGCGTAACGCCCGCAGGTAGTCTTCACCCGAATGCAGCGAGTACCCCTGGAGCAGGGCCTGGATGGCAGAGTTCATCGAAGCTCTCCTCGTGTGCCGGCCAGCGCGGCCAGCAAGCTTACCCGCCGTTGGCCGTATGCCGCGGCCAGCAGCTCGATCAGTTGTCCGTCGAAATGCAGCAGATCGTCGGGTTCCAGGCGCAGGTCTGCGGCCAGGTAGTCGGACAACTCGGCGGTTTTCGACAGGGTCGGGTGGCCGGGTTGCAACAGCAGCCAGTCGACCAGGGCTTTCTCGGGAGTGGCGATCAAGTAGGGCGTGCCGTCGCCCAGGCGTTCGAGCATCACTCCGGCAGGATATCGAGTCCGATTGAGATAGCGGTAACGAAAACCACCGACTGGTGTTTCATAGCGCTTGTTGCGCACACAAGTGACGCTTGTGATCAGGCTGGTGGCCTCGGGAATCAGTCCGTGATGAGCCAGGGCGGTCTGTAACGAAACGCATGAAGGGCCATAGATCATGTTCGCCAGTACAAGCCGTGAGTAGGGTCGCCGGGCCAGCTTCGGCCCGAATACGTACAGGCCCTTCTTTACGCGCACGATCCAACTCTTGTTGAGAAGAGCGGTCACCTTGGCCCGGGGATTTCGGTAGCCGGACAGCAATCCCATAAGCAGAGGATAATCAAATTCTTCACCGGCAACCGCCTGTCTGATTGCTAGTACAATTTCGGCCAAAAACACCTCCAGTATGTCCAGTTATCGCATACATACTGGATGAAATCAAGATCCAGTCTACTAGCAGGGTTCGCCGGTTTGCCTATGGTCGTACCTTGAAACCCAGTGCCTGTTGAGTGGAGGAAATTATTTACCGCGCAGCCAGCCGGCCGCTTCCTTGGCGTGGTAGGTCAAGATCAGGTCGGCCCCGGCACGCTTTATAGACAGTAATACTTCGCGGATTATACGCTCGCGGTCGATTACCCCGGCACGGGCGGCGAACTCCACCATGGCGTACTCGCCGCTGACATTATAAGCCGCCAGCGGGACGTTGGTGCGCTCCTTGACCGCCCGGATAACGTCCAGGTAGGCCAGCGCCGGCTTGACCATCACCATGTCGGCGCCTTCCTCGATGTCTGTCGCCACTTCCTTCAGCGCCTCGCGGACGTTGGCCGGATCCATCTGGTACGAGCGCCGATCGCCGAACTGGGGTGCCGAACCGGCCGCGTCGCGGAAAGGGCCGTAGAAGGCGCTGGCGTACTTGGCGGCGTAAGAAAGGATTGCAACCTGCTCGAAACCCTCGTTGTCGAGCGCCCGGCGGATAGCTCCGATGCGCCCGTCCATCATGTCGGAAGGGGCGACCACGTCGGCCCCGGCCCGGGCCTGGCTGAGAGCGGTACGCACGAGAAGCTCCAGGCTGGTGTCGTTGTCGACGTCGCCGTCGCGGATCGCGCCGCAGTGGCCGTGGGATGTGTACTCGCACATGCAGACATCGCCGATTACCAGAAGCGGCAGCTTGCTCTCCTTTATGGCGCGCATGGCCCGCTGCACCACGCCGTCCTCGGCATAGGCGCCGCTTCCGGCCTCGTCTTTCTCCTTGGGGATGCCGAACAACAAGACGGCCTCGACTCCGGCCGTAGCGGCTTGCTCGCACTCAGCCACCAGCGATTCATTGGTGTGCCTGAACTGGCCGGGCATGGACTCGATCGGTTCCGGCTTCGATGATGTCTCCTGGACGAATAGCGGATATATGAAATCCTCGGGATGCAGATGGGTCTCGCGCACCAGGTCGCGCATGGCCGCGTTGCGGCGCAGCCTTCTCGGTCTGTGAGTTGGAAACATTTTCTTCCTCCTCTCTTCAGGGCTCGAAGCGGTAACCCATGCCGCGCACCGTTATGATATGGCATGGGTTGTCGGCGTCGGGTTCAAAAAGTTTTCTCAGCTTGAGTATGAAATTGTCCACCGTGCGCTCGGTTGGCGAGACGTCCATTCCCCAGACATCCTCCAGGATATCCGAGCGCAGCAGCGGCCGGCCGCGTGCTTGAACCAGAAGAGCCAGGATGGCGGCTTCCTTCTCGCCCAGCACGATTTCTCCATCGTTGGTTTTGGCCTCCCGGGTTTCGAGGTTCAGCGAATAATTCGCGAAGCGGATCAGGTGGTCGGCCGGCACCTGTCTGTCAGCCTGAGAACGGCGCACCAGAGCCTCGACCCTGGCCAGCATCTCGGCCACATCGAAGGGCTTGGGCAGATAGTCGTCGGCACCGCTCTTCAGGGCTTCGACCTTGGTGGAAACCTCGCTCCGCGCCGTTAGCATCATCACCGGTGTCAATACCCCGTGCCGCCTGACTTCGGCCAGTACCTCGAGCCCGTCTTGCCCGGGCAGAGTGATGTCCAGAAGTAACAGGTCGAAAGACTGTTCGTCTAAGGCCGCAATTGCCTGCTCGCCGTCCCGGGTCCAGGTGACCTCGTAGCCGGCGCTTTGCAGATTCATACGCACCATGGTCCCGACCAGTTCCTCGTCTTCGACAAGCAGAACCCTGGCGTTCATTAACAGGCCTCCTCGAGGCCGAGCGTAAACCGACTTCCACGCCCCGGTCCATCGCTTTCTGCGGTCAACTTACCGCCCATGCGCGTCGCCAGCGCCTGGGCGATGGACAGGCCCAGACCGGAGCCGTGCTGGGCGGAACCCTTGCCCTCGACGACTCGCCTGAAAGGCACGAACAGGTCAGCGGCTCTTTCGGGTGGAAAGCCGACACCCCGGTCCTCGACCGAGATCGTGACACGCCCGGGCTCCCGGTGGACCACAATGCCGACCCGGGGAGAATCGCCTCCGTACTTGAAGGCATTATCAACCAGGTTTTCCAGAATCGTGTGGATGGCATGCGGATCGCCCCAGGCCAACACCTCGGGCGTGTCGGGCTCCCAGCGGAGGAAGATGGCGTCGGGCACGTCGATTTGGTAGCGGCGGCGATGATCGATAAAGGCCTCGATCAACTCGCGCAACTCGAGCCGCGCACGCTGAAGCGTGAGTCCTCCCCGGCGCAGGTTGCCGGAGATGAGCACGTTCTCTATCATGTGCTCCAGGCGCTCCGCTTCCTTGATGCCCATGGCAAACAGGCGCGCCTGATCCTGGGCCGGCACCCTGCCGGCGGCCATGGTTTGCAACAGCGACTTGATGCCCGTCAGGGGGGTTTTCATCTCGTGAGACACCGAAGCCACGAAAGCCTGCATATGGCGCATGTGGCGCCGCTCCTGCACGATCATGCGGTAGAGCATGAAAGTCATGATACCCAGCAAGACAAACAAGAAAGAGCCCTCTCCAATCACCATCAGATATCTGCGTCCAACCTTCTTATCGACCGCCGAAATCGCCCGGGCTTCCGGACGCACGGCCATATCTGGATAGCGCGGAACAGTGGGTGCGAACAGGGAACCTTTTTTCGTCTCCGAGGTGGGTACGATCTCCAGCGGTACCGGGCCGGAAAGCTTACCCGGCCGCGGCCGTGCTTCTCCGTGGCCGATCATCAGCGCAGCAACGACCGTGGCGTGCACCAATTCGTTCATCTGCGCCTTGCGCGAAAGATCCACCGAGCGCTTGAGATAAACCGTCCACCAGCCTACCAGGGCGGCCAACGCCAGCAACGTGGCGCCGAACAGAACGTGGTAGCCGCGTACCCGTTTCATCTTCAGTCCTGTTTTTTAAAAGGCGCGCGCGATTTCGTCAGCCAGGCCTTCCACCTCGCCGCGCGCATGAGCCGTCGAGAGGAACGCCACCTCGTAGGCGGACGGGGCCAGATAGAAACCGTGTTCGAGCAGGGCCGCGTGCATGCCGTTATAGCGAGAGGCCGACTCCTCGCGGATCTCGTTAGCCCGGCGCGGAACGGCGCCCGGCGCCAGGTGCAACCAGAAGAGCGAGCCGCAGCGCCTGAAATTCAACCAGGCGCGGTCCGCACGCGCCTGTTCCAGACGCTTGTCAAAGGCCAGGCCAAGCTCTTCGAGCTGTGTATATGCCTCACCGCCTGCGAGCTGATCGAGTGTGGCGATGCCGGCCGCGAGCGAAACCGGGTTGCCCGACAGGGTGCCGGCCTGATAGACGCCGCCGAGCGGCGCCAGGGACTGCATGATCTTTTTCGATGCGCACAGGGCGCCCACCGGCATGCCGCCGCCGATAACTTTACCCAGGGTGACTATATCGGCCTGAATGCCGAGATCGTCTCCAAGACCACCGTAGCGCAGCCTGAAGCCGGTGATGACTTCATCCAGAATGAGCAAGGCGCCGTGACGGCTACACAGCTCGCGCAAGCTAGACAGCCACACGGGACGTTGTTCGAGCAGGCCGTTATTGGCCGGTAGCGGCTCAACGATTGCCGCGGCCAGCTTGTCGCCCTGAGAGGTGAAGATTTCCTCGAGCGCCTGCTCGTCGTCGAAGGGACAGACGATGGTCTGAGTGGCGAACTGTTCGGGCACGCCCTGGCTCGAAGAAGTTCCGAAAGTGGCCAGTCCCGATCCGGCCTTGACCAGCAGCGAGTCGGAGTGACCGTGGTAACCGCCTTCGAACTTCAAGATGCCCGGCCGCCCGGTCACCCCGCGGGCCAGGCGAATGGCGGTCATGACCGCCTCGGTGCCCGAGGAGACGAAACGCACCTGGTCCATCCCGGGAAAGCCGGCCAGGATCCGTTCGGCCAGCTCGATCTCACGGCGACAGCAAGCTCCGAAAGACAGGCCGTCGCGCGCGGTTCTGCAGACGGCCTCGACCACGGACGGGTGGGCGTGGCCGAGGATTAACGGACCCCAGGACATGCAGAAGTCGACATAATCGTTGCCGTCCTCGTCCGTGAAGTGAGACCCCTGGGCGCTCTTGTAGTAGACAGGGGTTCCGCCCACGCTCAAAAAAGCCCGGACGGGGCTGGACACTCCGCCGGGCATCAGAGCACAGGCCTGCCGATAGAGCTTCTTCGAATTGTCCGTCGTTCTCATTCTTTCTCCTTGGCAACGGCCTGTAAATAAGCTTCATGCAGGGCTTCCAGCCAATGGTTGAAACCGGCGCCCAGCTCACCAATACGTTCGATGCCTTGGTCGGCAAGCTGCCGGGCCGTAGTCGAGCCGATGGCGAAGAAAGAATTCTTCCTCATCCAGGGATTTTTTTCAAGCAGCCGGCGGGCCGCGGAAGGCGATGCCACGAACACTCCGGCCACCCGGAATGGCTGGCAGGCGGGAATGTCCGGTTCGATGTTTTCATAGACGATCACCGGATCGAGGCGCATGCCGGCCCCCGTCAGCAAGGCGTCCATGGATCCAGCACGCAAGTTGCCGCGCACCACGGTGACCCGCGAGCTGTTCGTCAGCCGGGCGATAAGGAGCCGGGCTAGTTCGCGGCCCTCGGGCGGGTCTGCCACCAGGTCGACTCCGATTCCCGCCGCGGCAAGCTCGGCGGCGGTGGCTGGCCCGACGGCGCCTACGATTACATTTGATTCGGAGGGGATCAACTCGTTCAACAAATCGAGTAGCCTGCAGGCGCGCACACCGCGGCGGCTTGAAAAGGTTACCGCGGCCGGTGTCTCCCGCGGCAAACGCTCGGGCCGGATGAAGCGGGTGGCCAGACAGGGGATCTCGCGCACCGGCACGCCGCGTGCGGCAAGCGCCTCTTTGAGCCGGCGATTATCCTCCGGCTCGCGGGTCAGCACCACGGCTGGGCCGGGCGACAAAGCCATCTGCCCTCCTCCTCGCAAGCGCGCTCCGGGCGCCCGGCGCGGATCCATTCGTCGGCCTTAATGCGAGCAGCCTCCAGGTCGCCGGATTCGAAAAAAGCCAGGCGACAGCGGCCGTCTTCGCCCGGGGCCGCCACGCGCAGTTGGAAAGAGCCTCGCTCCGATCTTGCCCAGGCACCGAAGGGCGCGTGACAGCCGCCGCCGAAGGTCACCAGCAGCGAGCGTTCGGCGGCCGTGCAATCACGGGTCATCCGGTCGTCACAGGCGGCAAGAGATATCAGAGCGAGGTTGTCGTCCACGCGCGTCTCGACCGCGATGACACCCTGTCCGGGGGCGCAGATCCAGCGTTCAGGATTCAGATCGAAGGCCAGAAGCGGCGCGACGTCGAGTTGAAGTCGCGCCAGACCTGCCCGTGAAAGGATGACGGCATCGTAATCGCCGCGGCGGGTCTTTTCTACCCGCGTTGGCACGTTGCCGCGTATGGGCGCCGGGACCAGATCGGAAGCCAGCGAGGCCAGCAGAGCTTGGCGGCGCATGGCCGAGGCGCCGACCCGGCCGCCTTTCCTGAGCGGTACGACCCGACCGAGAGCGTGGGCGTCCGGCCTTACCAAGAGCACGTCGCCGGCCTCGTCGCGTTCGAGCAGGGCGCCGAGGACGAGTCCGGGAGCGAGCGAAGTGGGCAGATCCTTCAGCGAGTGGACTGCCAGATCGATGCTTCCCGAGAGAAGCTCGTTCTCGATTTCCTTGGTGAAGAAACCGACTCCTTGCTGTTCGCCGAGCGGGACGTCGCCCTGCCGGTCGCCCGAAGTCTTGATAATCACGGTTTCACAAGGTTCACTAAGGCCCTGGCAAACCCTGCGAGCCTGCTCACGCGCCAGCCGGCTGCCGCGGGTTCCGACTTTCAGGATTCTTCCGGACATGCATCCTCCTCGGCGTCTCTGAGCGATGTTTCCTTGATGGTGCGAAACACCTCGTTGGTGTATTCGAGCACGATGTTCTTGATATCTTCTTCCAGTCTGACGCGGGTCTCGGCCGGCAAGTAATCGAAGCGTCGCGCAACCAGGCGCGGGATCTCCTCTCCCACCAGCTGCCGATGGTGGTGGTGGACCGTGTCGAGAATGTCCGAGAAGGCTTGTTCGTTGCAAAAGGCGCGGTACTCGACCAGCGCTCTGTCGACCAGTTTAGCGGCTTCATCGATCTTGTCGGTTTGCGGATTTTCCATGGTACTCCTGTGAAATTCGACCAGTTCGTCCAGGCCGACCGCCTCTATGCCGGTTGGAAGATCACGGCGCTCGACCTGTGGCGGAATACCGATGTCGATTAACAACAGGGGATGGTCCACAGAACGCGGTTTGAGTTGCTCTGCACGCACCAGCGTGTTGGATGCCCCGGTACAGACGATCGCGGCGTCGGCCTCGTTCAGCACGGCGGGCATCTCGTCCAGGGGGCGGATCCGATGTTGTTGATAGATGCGCACCGTGCGATTGATGCAGATTGGCTCGATCTCCAGCGCTTCTGTCATCACTCCCAACACCCTGCGACCGATGCGCCCAAGGCCCAAAAGCGCTATCAGGCCGCGCGGCTTCTCGCCCAGGCGATGCTTCAGGTAACGAATGGCCAGGCTGTGGACGCCGACCGCAGCGCTCTCGATACAGCCGCGGCGAAAGGCAATTCTGACCAGGCGGCCTGCGATCGATCCCAGTCCGTTGAGCGCCCTCGACGAGACACCCCGCTCCCGGGCGAGCTCGAGAGAGTGGTAGAGCTGCCCGGCTATCTGCCGCTCGCCGACGACGAGAGACTCCTGGCCGATGGCCACTCTGAACACATGCCGGGCCGCCATCTCGCCTGCGTAGGCATAAGGCGCAAGCCAGTCCTCGGCGCCGGGACCGGCGCGCCGAATCATCTGGCTCTTGAGCAACTCGGCCGCCCAGCGGGGATCCTCGCACGAGACGATCCATTCGTTGCGGTTGCAGGTGTTCAGATCGGCGAAGCCGTCCGCCACCCGGTTACGCTTGAGATCGCAGCTCATGCGGCGAACCTCTTGGTCGTCGAGAATAATACGTGCCCGCCACTCGGAAGAGGCCACCCTGAAATCGCAGCCGACGACGGCCAGTGGTAAACTGTTGTCGCCCAGTATCACGACCTGGCTCCCAGCTCAGCGGACTCTTGGCCGAGCACGGACCGGGCGGCGGCGAAGCCCGAGGCGACCGCGTCCTTCATGCCCACTCCCAGCAGATAGTTGCCGGCCAACTGCAGTCCCGGAAGAGTTTCGAGGCGGGTACGGATCCTTTCCAGGCGCTTCGCGTGGCCGACGACGAGCTGCGGAATGGCGTGCGCATAACGCGCGACGCGCGCCAGGACGGGCTTGTCCTTGAAACCGCAAAGGCGTCGTAAATCTTCGAGAACGATGTCGATCAGCGCATCGTCGTCGAGCTCCATTGCCTCGGCATCGAGCATCCCGCCCGTGAAGCCGATCAGCAGATCGCCTTCCGCCGGAGTGCGCCCGTCGAACAGGCGAGCCGGAAAGAGCACTCCCAGGCTGCGTACACCTTCGCCGCGCGGCGCCAAGAAACCGAACCCGTCGGGCACTTCGGCGGCCCGGGCGGCAAACCCGAGCTGCACGACCGCCACCGGGGCCATGGGGACCGCCAGAAGTTCATCGGCCAGCGGCTGATCGAGCCCGCGCACTATCCGGGCCGCCGCCTGTGGGGGCGCGGCCAGAACGATCTTATTTGCGATCATGGTGCCGCCGGCAGATTCGATCGCAAACCCGTCTTGTGTGCGCGAGATCGACTCTACAGGCGCGCTTGTCAGGCAGTGGTCGCCAAGTCCCTTGGCCAGGGCCATGGTGAGCTGACCGAGACCATCACGAAACGATAACAATCCTCGCGGCCGCTGCTGGACACTCTCTCCCCGGCGCCGGCTTGCGACACGGCGCTGCTTTCGCAGCCTGAGCGCGCCGCGGATCATCGAGCCCGCCTCCTGTTCGAAGCGCCAGAAGAGTGGAAATGCGTCGGCGGCAGAGAGCTTTTCCGGATCGCCGGCGTAGACCCCGCTGATGAAGGCGCCGGCCAGCACCCGGGCGGCCTCCGGCCCGAAGCGTCGCTCGAAAAAGCGGCTGGCTGTCTCGCCGGGCTGCCCGCGCCTGCGCGTGCGGAAAGGTTCGCCCATCAGCTTCAGCTTGCCGCGCAGGCTGAGTAGCCGGCTGGTTACGAAAGAGCCAGGACCGCTGAAGACCTTGTGCATCTTGCCGCCGCGCACGATGAAGCGTTTCTTGGCCGTCGGCAGCGAAGGCAGAAGCTGTGATTCGAGACCGGCCATCTTGACCAGATCGAAAATATCATCGGCCGATGGCATGAAAGTATGCGGGCCGCGCTCGATCCTGAAGCCGGCCACCGTCTCGGTGCGCACATTGCCTCCCGGCAGGTCCTCTTTCTCCAGAACCAAGACGTCGACCCCGGCTGCCTTGAGCTTGGTGGCGCAAGACAGCCCGGCGATGCCGCCGCCGATTACGATAACCTCAGGCGCCATGGCCTGCCTCCCAGCCGGCATCGAGGGCTGTCTTTATGACCAGACTGCGTAGACCAGCGACGAAATCCGGGTGTGCCCCGGCCACGGGAGCCCTCGAGAAAGAACTGATTCCCACGGAATCCGCAAGCTGCGCCGCCTCAACATCGAGTTCGTGAAGGGTCTCCAGGTTTTCACAGACGAACGAGATTGGGACCACCAGCAGCCTGACTACGCCTTCTCCTGCCAGGCGGCGGATCTCGTCGGTCAGGTAGGGACGCGTCCACTGCATGCGCCCCACCCGGCTCTGGAAGGCAAGCGAATATTGCTTGCCGGACGGCAGCCCGGCTGCCAGCGCTTCTGCCGTGCGCCTGACCTCGTCCGGATAACCGTCGCCGCGCGTAACTGTCTTCTGGGGCAGACCGTGGGCGCAAAAAATGACGTGCTCGGCCTTGTCAGCAAGCGGATCGAGCAGTTGAGACATGGCCGCGATAAAACCCGGCTGGTCGGGAAAGGAACCGCTCTCGCGCCAGGCGATACCCAGTCGCGATGCTTCCCGGGAAAACGCCCTTACGGCAGTCGCCGTCGTCGAACGGGAGCGTTGCGGATAGGCCGGCAGGATAATCAACCTGGAGATCCCTTTTGCGGCAAGTGCAGCGACAGTCTCCTGCGCATCCGGCCGGCAATAGCGAAACGCGCAGGCGACCTCGAACGAGTCTCCCAGGACTTTAGAAAGCTCATCCGAGAGCTCGCGGGTCCCTTCGATCACCGGGCTGGGAAATCCAATTTGGCGGTAGCGGGCCGCAACGGTTGCCGCTCGCCGGCGAGCGATGCGCCAGGCCAGCAGGGGACGCAGGGGCCAGGGCAGCGGCATCACCAGGGGATCGGACAACATGGCGCGTATGAAGTCAGCGACCTCGGCCTCGCCTCGGGGACCGCCGGTGTTGATCAACACGACGCCTGTACTCCCGGATGACATCAGATCGTCCTCGAATACACTCGCTTGCCCGGATCATGCTCCAGGTAACGATCGAAGTTCATGCAGATGTTACGGATGAAGAAACGCCCGCTATCAGTGACGTTAATGGAATGTTCGTCCCAGTTCACCAGCCCGTCCGCGGAAAGCTCCGCGAGACGCTCGAGATCTTGCGCCAGGTATTCGGCGGCGCGTATCTCGAAGAGCCCCGAAAGAGAATCGAGATCGGCGTGGAAGTTGCAAAACAGATCGAGGATCAACTCGCGCCTGATCTCGTCGTCGCGCTCGAGCAAAAAGCCGCGGGCGATTGGCAGGTTCCCGGCCTCTATCCCGGCTGCGTACTCGCTAAGCCCCTTCTCGTCCTGCGAGTAAGCCGTTCCGATCGACGAGATGGCCGAGGCGCCGAAGGCTAATAGATCGAGCCCGCGCCCTGCCGTATAGCCCATGAAGTTGCGCCTGAGAGTGCGCTCGCTAAGGGCTTTGGCGAGAGGGTCGTCGGGCAAGGCGAGATGATCCATGCCGATCGGCAGGTAGCCCGCCGCCATCAAGCGATCCATCATCGATAAAAACAGGGAAGCCTTGACTTCGGGTTCGGGCAGGCCGATGCGTTCCAGCGCCTTCTGGTGGGTGTGGATCCAGGGCACGTGGGCATAAGAGTAAAGAGCGATGCGCGAGGGAGCCAAAGCGATAACTTTTTCGGCCGTGGCCAGACAGCTATCTTGTGACTGGCCCGGCAACCCGTAAATTAGATCGAAGTTTATCGATTGCACGCCCGCCGATCGCAGATGGGAGACGACGCCATCGACTTCCATTAAACCCTGGTCGCGCTTGACGCTTTCGAGCACGGCGGGTGAGAAATCCTGGATGCCGAGCGAGAAGCGGTTGAAGCCGTGGCTCAGAAAAACGTCCAGTTTGCCCGGTGTCGCCGTGCGGGGGTTGATCTCGACAGACATCTCGGCCTCCGGCGCTATTGTCCAGACTGAGCGCAACGCGCTGAGCAGGCTATCGAGTTGCTCTTCGCTGAGGACATTGGGCGTGCCCCCGCCCATTGCGATCTGGCGCACCAGGCGGGAAGGATCGATGATGCCTGCTGCCAAATTCATCTCTCGAGTCAGTCTGCGAGTGTAGTCGTCTATTTTTTCTGGTCGCGTGGTGACGAAGGTGTGGCAACCGCAGAACAGGCAGCGCCGGCGGCAGAAAGGTATATGCAGGTAAAGCGACAGGCCGGGATCGTCGGCCAGATCGTTGCGCTCGCGCCAGCGGACGAAAACCCGCTCGGCATCGAGCGCGTGGAAGTGATTGGCCGGTGGATACGAGGTATAGCGCGGACCGCGCACGTCGTACTTCTCGCGCAGGCGGGGATCGATGCGACGTGGGTCTTGCGAGCTTATTGTCAATTTGCCCATTCCTTTACTGCCTCAACGAAGGCCGCGACTCCGTCGACCGGTGATGCCGGGACGAGGCCTTGACCGAGGTTTACGATAAGCCCCCGCCCTTCGAGCGAGTCGATGGTCGCCTGGACTTTTTGGCGAATGGCGTACGGGGATTCGGAGAGAATCTCGGGGCTAAGGTTTCCCTGCAACGAAACCCGTGGTCCTAAAAGCTCGCGTGCACGAGACAACGTCAGCGTCGAGTCGATCGACAGCACGTCGCAGCCCGTAGAGGCTGCGGCCTGCGAAAGCTCGGCCGCGTTGCGCACGTAGAGCAAGATCGGAACGCCCGCATCGGTAAGATCCTCGACCACCGAGCGGGCGAAGGGGAGGGCCAGCTTGCGGTAGTCCGCAAGCGACAGCTTGGCGGCCCAGGTGTCGAAGATCTGAACCACATCCGCACCGGCTTCGATCTGCAGCTTGAGCAGGTCAACCACCACACGGCTGATGCGTTCGAGCATATCGCGGTAAGAGTCGGGCCGGCTGTCGGCCAGTTTTCGCAGGTTGGAAAGATCACCCGCGGGACCGGGATCCACGAGATAGGAAGCCAGGGTGAAGGGGGCCCCGCTGAAGCCGATCACGGCGGTGTCGGGATGCAGCTCGGCGCACAGTCGTTCGATGATCTCACGGATGTAGCCAAAAGATTGCTTGGCGTCGACCGCCGAAAAAAGCCCAAGATCGTCGGGCCCGCGCAGGCGGGGATGCACTCTGGGCCCGCCCTTCTGGTAGCTGACTTTGGCGCCCATGGCGTCGAGCACGACCAGTATGTCCGAAAAGAGTATGGCGGCATCCATTCCGAATCGTCGCAAAGGTTGCAGGGCAAGCTCGATCGCAAGATCGGGCGTGCGCATCATCTCCCAGAACGTATGTCGCTTTCTCAATTCGCGGTACTCGGGCAGGTAGCGTCCTGCCTGGCGCATGAGCCACACCGGCGGCCTGTCCACGGGCTGGCCGCGGCAGGCTGCCAGGAAGCGTTCGCGTGAGTTCATTTCGCCTCCTTGTTCGCGGAGGCGACTATAAGCGATTGGCAAGCCTGTTTGTCATGGAAATGTCATGTGCCCAGCAAGGTGCCTAACGGCTGATATGTTTTCGAAAGCGATTCCGCCACCCCTGGACAGGTGACGGCACCCCGGTAAACGTTGACACCGCAGGCAATGGCGGGGTTGCTCCGGACCGCCTGCTCCGGCCCCATATCCGCCAGGCTCAGGGCATGGCCGATGGTGGTGTTCGTCAATGCGAACGTCGAGGTCTGCGAGACCGCGCCCGGCATGTTGGTTACACCGTAATGAACCACTCCTTCGTAAATGAAGGTAGGGTTGTCGTGGGTGGTGGGTTTCATGGTCTCGATGCAACCGCCTTGGTCCACGGCGACATCGACGATGACGGAGCCTGGCTCCATCTGATTGACAAGACTTTTCGGCACCAGCTTGGGAGCGCGGGCTCCCGGGATGAGCACGGCACCGATGACCAGATCGGCCTTGCACACGGATCGGGCGATGGTTTCCGGGTCCGAGTAGAGGGTGGTCACCCGGCCGAAGAAGATATCGTCGATATAGTTGAGCGTGTCGAGGTTTATGTCCAGTATGTCCACCTCCGCGCCCAGTCCAACAGCCATCTTGCAGGCGTTCAGGCCGACCACCCCGGCGCCGATGATGGTGACCCGGCCACGCCTGACGCCGGGTACGCCGCCCAGCAGGATGCCCTTGCCGCCCCGTTCCTTCTCCAGGGTGGCCGCTCCCACCTGTATGGACATGCGGCCCGCCACCTCGCTCATGGGTTTGAGAAGGGGCAGACTGCCGTTTTCCTCCTGGATGGTCTCGTAACCGATGGCGATACAGCCGGATTCGATCAACCGGTCGGTCAGGGTTCGTGCCGCCGCCAGGTGCAGGTAGGTGTAGATGATGTGATCGGCCCGAATGAACCCGAATTCCTGCTCCACTGGTTCCTTGACCTTGATTATAAGTGTGGCTTCCGCCCAGACCTGCTCGGCCGTATCGATGATACATGCGCCCGCCTCTTGGTAGGTCGCATCGGTGATGCCACTGCCGAGCCCGGCCTCGTTCTGTACCAGTACCTTATGGCCCCGGTCCACGAGCTGCCTGACGCCCGCGGGAACCATTCCCACCCGGTACTCTCTCACCTTCACTTCTTTCGGAATGCCGATTATCACGTAGGTCTCCTTTCTATCCTGTGCTGGCACCATTGCCACCATCATCAGTGAACCAGAACGCCTGACCACCGTATGTCATATCGATACCGAGGGGAAGATCATTCGCGCAGGGCGGCGTCATCGCGCATGCTGAGCTTTTTCGCGAGAGGCTATCAACGAAGCAAGTTCGGCCGCGCGTACCACGCCGACATTGGTCCAGACGCGGTCGAGCACAATTGTGGGCACCGATTTGACGGCGAAGCTCTCGGCCAGTTCGGGATAGCGCTGGGCGTCCACAACGAAGGTTTGCACCTGGTACGAGACGAGTGCGAGTTCGATGGCCGCGCGGACGGCGTGCGGGCAGTTGGGACAGGTTGTGGCCATGAAGACCAGCAACTCGGCTGGTTGGGTGATCCCGGCCAGTTCCCTGGCCCAGGGCCTTGCATGCCCGGCGGCGCCGAGGGGCATGCCGCGGCAGGCCTCGATGAAGGGAATCACCTCGGGGCCCGCGGGAACGCCCAGGTAGTGGATGTTGCACTTGCCGCGGTAGGCAAGCGACAGAGCCGGCAGTCCCGGCAGTCCGGCGCCGGAACCGGCCTTGACCAAGACACTCGAACCCGCGGCTTTTCCGATTTGCCGAGCGGTCTGTTCGATCTCGCGCGAGAGATCCGGTTTACTCTCGTCGAGATGAAAAAGGATCTCGACAGATACGTCCAGTCCGCCAAGTTCGTTGCTGATTCTTCTGATGTCGAGATCACCGAGCATGTTCATTTCCGTCGTAAAAACGGGTTTTCTATTTGAAGCGAGGCTATTTGTCCGCCGTGCTGGAGATCTTCCGTCATCAGTTTTCGGCAGCCGCTTTCAATGGCCGACTGTACGATTAGCGCATCCCAAAGAGAAATTTGGTTCTCCCGGCTGGTCTTGATTGCCGAGCAAATCATTGGAGAGTCGATCAACACGACTGGAAGCTTGGCAAGACGCCTGACCGCACCTTCGGCATCATTTTCACTGAGTGGCCGCTTCAGTTTTCGAAGCACCACAACGTAGAATTCCTGCAGCACCTGGGTGCTTATGACTGCCTGCCACTTGTCGCCCACCTGCGCCAGGATTTCCAGCGAGCGGTTCTTCTTTTCGGGACTACTGTCATCAAAGGCGTACACCAGGACATTCGTATCCAGAAAGATCCTATCGATCATGGAGTTCATCTCTTGTCCAGGTCCGTCCCTCCGGACCGCTTCCTGTGTTGGAGTTGCGAGCCATCTCGATCACTTCTTTCAATGCCTCGATGGCCGGAGCATCACCCGCGTAGGCCGTGAGATATTCTCGAAGCAGGGCGTTCACCGATGTTCCCCGCTGCAGCGACCTGATTCGTGCCCGGCGCAGAACTTCGTCATCTACCGTTATTGTCAAATTGGCCATGTGATTCTCCTGTCCGTGCTACACGGATCAAGTGTAGCACGGATAAGATCGATATTCAACCCGTGGGCACCGCCGATGGCTGAAGCATGTGGGGCGGAGGCCCGAGCCACAACGGGGTTTGATAGCAACTCGGAATGCGGGCTGCCCGTACTACTGGTAGACGTGGACGCTTTGCTCGGCGGTGGGCAGCAGGTGCATTCCCAGGTAGGTGAACATGACTGCCGCGAAGCCGACAAGTACCAGTATGGCCAAACGCCGCCCGCGCCAACCGCCGAGGTAATGAAGGTGCAGGTAAGCCGCGAAGAGCAGCCAGGTAACCAGGGACCAGGTTTCCTTGGGATCCCAGGTCCAGTAATCTCCCCAGGCCGACTTGGCCCAGACGGCGCCCATTAACAACCCGGTGGTCAGCAGGGCGAAGCCGAAACGCACGGCGCCGTCCAGAAGCGACTCCAGGTCGATATGCTCGCCGGCAATCAGGTCCGGGCGCCGCAGGCGGATGGGTTTGGGGCGCAACAGGTAGACGAAAGACGCGCTGAAGGCGACGAAGAGAGACGCATAACCGAAGAAATAGATCACCACGTGGGGGATGAACCAGCCGCTCTGAAGCGCCGGCGGGAGATTGACCACCTCTTTGTCCTGGCGCAGCAAGGCATACAGCATGGTCAGCGCGCAGCCGGCCGCGGCCGGCAGTCCAAGGATGCGTGCCCGGTAGACCAATTCGACGAAGAGATAAACGATGGCGATACAAGCAGCCAAAAGCACCAGCGATTCGAAAAGCGTCTTGAAAGGAGGTTGGTTGGCCTCGATCCAGCGCAGTACGAGTTGCAGCAGATTGACCGCCAGGCCGGCGCCGAGCAAAGTCGCGGCGGCCTGTCGCAAGATTCTGGAAGACAGAAACCACATGGCTCCATAGACGACCGCGGCGGCGGCATAGGGAACCAAGGCTCCGGCGGTAAGCGTCTCGGGTGTCAGGGTCACGGCGCGCCTCCACCGCCGGCCGCTCGCCCCCGGCGCTTGAGTATGTTGGGCAGGAACATGGCCCAGAAAACTCCCATCATGTTGAGCAGGATACCCAGATAAACGATCCACAGGCCCGGATCACTGACAACCTCGAACCCGGAATAAGTCGGATCCTCGGGCCGGTAGTCGGCCTGGTAGATGGAGAAGCCTCCGAAAGAGAGGGGACTGTTTACCTCTATTGTTCTCGACAGCACTTTCTCGGCTTCCCGATAGACCGAGACGCGACTGAGATAGTCGCGAACCATCTCGCCGTCCTTGGGGCCGAGCAGCAAGGCCCGATCGCCCGTCAAGCGCACCGGGCTCTGCGGTTTCAAGTACAGAAGATGCTTGCGACCGCGGATCTCGACCCGTGCCAGGGGAGTGTTCTCGCGCGCACTGCGCGTGTCGTCCTCGACTCGATGTCTTGCGTTACGAAACAGTTTTTTTACCACTAGGCTGGTGTCGCCGAGCTTGATTTCCCTGCCGATCTCGATCTTCTCGCCTACCAGAATCGCATCGACCAGTTGCGTGCGCGCACCCGAATACGCATAGCGCAGACTGCCGAGTTCGCTATGTCCCTTTCCGTGAAAGTCTGGAAACTTGGCGAACAGCCAGCCGCTTTCGATCTGCTTGCCCACAGCGTCGCGAACTATTACCTCGACGGCCGGGTTGTCGGGACGGGTTGTGCGATTTTTGGGCTTGTGGCTATTCGGGTCGATCACGAAATCAAGAAAAGCGCGTTTGATTTCCAGGCTGTGATCGCTGTCGGGCAGCTTGACCAACTGGCCAACGTTGAGAAACAGACGCTGCTTGCCGGCAATGATGACATGCGGCGCGCTGCCGCTTTTTGCCTCCAGGTTGCCTGCGAACTTCTCTGCCCGTTCGGCCTCCCAGAAGAAGACCAACTGTCGACCGGCCAACTCGGTCCGCCCGCCGTCCGCCTGGCCGCTGTCGAACAGCCAGCGTGCATCCTTGCCCGCTGACACAACCAGCGCGGCGGCAGTAAAACCGGAAGTCGCCTTTCCGGTCGGCAGCGGCTCGACGACATCGCGTTTGAAATGGTCCGGCCAATAGGCGATTAACTTGATGCCGTATGAAGCAAGCATGTCTTGATCGGGCGCTGCTGGATCGCAGACTGCCAGGCGCTGCTGCTGCGGCGACGAGATGTCGAATACCATCAGGCGAAAGTCGGGCTCGTACTTCTCGATCTGGAAGTCGTCGAGGGCCAACTTGAACCCGAGCGGGTGCTGTTGCATACGCCCTTCCGGACCCGTGCTATGGAAGCGGTTGGTCGTCTGGCCCTCGTGCAGGTCGATACGGCCCTTGATTCCCCAGACCGATCCCAGGCATGCGCCGGCCAGGGTCACGACCAGGCCCAGGTGTGCGAGCAGCGACCCGAATCGTCTGGCGCTCAGGCGGCGCCGGCTGATTATCACCAGCGCCAGGCCGCCGGCAGCCATTCCGAGGACGAGTGCAAAGCCGAAGCCGTGGAACAGGTCGCCGAGGAACAGACCGCGAATCATTGTCAGCGCCACACGCCCGTAAGCACGGCCCATGACGATCTGGCCCTGGCCCTGCAGAATCAGGGTGCCGGTGATGGACAGCGCCGTCAGCGAGAAAAGCAAGGGTACCGCGAAACGATTCGAAGAAAAAAAGCGCAGCCAGCGTGTCTTCAGGCCGCCGGCGGCGACGACAACAAACGCTACCAGGCCGGCTGCGACCGCCAACTTCCTGGATTCCTCCGCCGTGACATGTGCCGAGGCGGAGACGATGTGTTGCACCAGGATGCCCAGCAGGAAAACCGCGCCAAGCAGACCGAATCCCGAAGCCAGTCGTTTCTTGCGAACGCCGGTTTCTGCCGTTGCAGTGGTTGTCCGCGAAGCATCTTCGCTCATGGATTTCTCCATCACTGATTAGCACAAGCAAAATTGCATAAATTTGCGACCACGGCAGGTTCTTCCTTACACTCCGTCTGAGTAAAAGTCTATCCTTCGATATCATTACCGTACGTTATGAAAAGACAGTTGACATGGGCATGAAGGATCCTTATAGTCTATAAAGTTGCTTGACATGGGGATGTATTTTTTGCGCGACAATGACAAGAGGAGAGACTGAGGTGAACATCTCAAAAGATATTACCGAGCTTGTGGGAAACACTCCCCTGGTCGAGTTGGGGAAGATCGGGGCGGGATTGCCGGGCAAGGTGATTGCCAAACTCGAGAGCTTCAATCCCTGTTCGAGCGTCAAGGATCGCATCGGCTTAGGGATGATCGCGGCGGCCGAGAAGGAGGGGAAGATCACGGGCGACACCGTATTGGTCGAGCCGACCAGCGGCAACACCGGCATCGCTCTGGCCTTCGTAGCCGCGGCGCGCGGCTACCGGTTGGTGCTGGTAATGCCCGATACCATGAGCGTCGAGCGCCGCAAACTGCTTTTCGCCATGGGAGCCGATCTGATCTTGACTCCGGGAGCCGAGGGCATGCCTGGGGCGATCCGCAAGGCCGAGGAACTTGCCGCGAGTGATAACTACTTGCTCTTGCAACAGTTCGAAAACTCCGCCAACCCGGAAGCCCACAGGCTTACGACGGCCGAGGAGATCTGGCAAGACACGGACGGCAAGATCGACATCCTGATCTCCGGCGTGGGCACCGGGGGAACCATTACCGGGGTAGCCGAGGTGCTCAAGAAACGCAAGCCATCTTTCAGGGCCGTCGCCGTCGAGCCCGTCGACTCGCCGGTTCTGGCGGGCGGCAAGCCCGGGGCGCACAAGATCCAGGGTATCGGGGCAGGTTTTGTGCCCAAGGTGCTGCGTATGGATCTGGTGGACGAAGTCATCGGGGTGACGGGGGAAAACGCGGGAGCGCTTGCCAGGCGCTTGGCGCGCGAGGAAGGCATTTTGGCAGGCATCTCATCCGGGGCCGCGGCCTGGGCGGCGCTCGAGGTAGCCCGCAGGCCTGAAAGCAAGGGTGAGCTGATCGTCGTCATCTTGCCGGATACCGGAGAACGCTACCTGAGTACCTGGCTATTTCAGGAGACGGTCTGATGACGCCGAGCTACGAGAAGCTGAAAGACAGCCTGCGTCCGCTGAAAAGCGCCCTTGTGGCTTTTTCCGGCGGCGTGGACAGCAGCCTGCTCCTGACCGCGGCGCTGGATACTTTCGGTGGCAGGGTTCTGGCCGTGACCGCCAATTCGCCACTGTTTCCAGCTCGTGAACTGGAGACCGCTCGCAGGATAGCGGCGCAGCTCGGCGCGCGGCACAGGGTGATCGAAACCAATGAGCTTGCCGATACGGAGTTTCGAGCCAACACCCCGGAACGCTGCTATCACTGCAAGAAACACCTGTTCGGCAGGCTAATACAGATGGCCACAGAGGAGGGGTTGGCGGTCGTGCTCGACGGAGCCAACTTCGACGACCAGGATGATTACCGGCCCGGGATGCGCGTGGCAGCCGAGTTGGGAGTACGCTCACCGTACGTTGAGATGGGTTTCGGCAAAGAGCTGATTCGCAAGCTGGCCCGGGAGCGCGGTCTCGAAGTCTGGAACGAGCCCTCGGCGTCATGTTTGGCATCGCGGATTCCTTATGGAGATGAGATTACCGCTGAGCGGATCAAGCGCATCGAGCTTGCCGAGGATTTCCTGCGCCGGACCGGCTTCAGGCAGGTGCGTGCCCGCGACCACGGCAATCTCGTGCGTATCGAGGTCGGGCCCGCCGAGTTGATCCGCTGCCTGGATCCCGACATCAGGGCCGAGCTACTGGCCGGTCTGAAGAAGATCGGTTATACATACGTAACGCTCGATCTCGAGGGCTTCCGTTCGGGCGCCATGAACGAGGCGCTATGATTTACCTGGATCACAATGCAACCACCCCGGTGTTGCCCAGTCTGTGGGCAAGGTGCCCGTGCGCGTGGACGATCGACGACTACAGAACAGGTGCGCCTGGCCGCCGAGGCGCTCATTGTTGCGCACAGGCAGTTAGTCCATCAATGATCGGTCCAGGAGCTCTGCGGGATTCAGGTTGCGCATGGAGGTCAGGATACTCGACTTCAGGCCGGGGTAGCGGCATTCCAGTTTTTCGAGCATGGCCTTGATCGCCCTGCGCTGCTTATTGTCCCTCACTCCGCGGGCGGGGCAGGGACAGCTGATCAGGGGGAATTCACGCAAGGCAGCGTAGGCGGCGATGTAAGTCTCGTCGACGTAGGCAAGCGGCCTGATTACAACATTGCGTCCGTCATCGGAGCGCAGCAGCGGCGGCATGGATTTCAACTCGCCGGCGAAGAACATGTTCAGAAGCAGCGTTTCTATTAAATCATCTTTGTGATGTCCCAAAGCGATCTTGTTGCAGTCGAGTTCGGGGGCCAGATCGTAAAGCACGCCCCTGCGCAGGCGCGAGCACAGGGCGCAGGCGGTTTGGGTCGGCTTCAGCTTGGTCTCGATCAGTTTTGCGATCCCGCGCCGGCACATGTTGTACTCGAAGCCGCAAGAATCCAGGTGCGCCGCGATCAGGTCCTGGCGGAAGCCTGTAAAACCTTGGTCGATGTTCACGGCCACGAGCGAGAAGGAAATCGGGGACTTGCGACGCAGCTTTTCGAGGACGTGCAACAGGGTATACGAATCCTTGCCGCCGGAGACGGCCACCAGGATACGGTCGCCTTCCGCGATCATCTCGAAATCGCCTACTGCCCGGCCGAGCTTGCGCATGATGCGCCGTTCCAGGCCGGTTCTTTCCCCGGTCGCCGTTATTCCGGTCGATACCATCAGGGTTCGAGCCACAGATGGCTGTAAGAGGCGCCCTTTTGTTCTCCGCTGATCTCGATCAGTTCGGGCACCAGCTCGCCCTCGGCTGTCTTTCCGATGAACAGGCGATTCTGCAAGTCGCTGGCGCGCAGCACGGCGCTGAAGAAGCCCGGACTGGTTGACCATTCCGGGAACTCCCATTCGGTCATGCCCTGGGGAAGTTGGAACTCCGAGGTTTGCCTGAATGTGTCGCTGCCGTCGTCGTAGCTGAAGATCCTGATGAAGTCGTGCGGGATCACCAGACACATCAGCCGCCCGCTGGTGTCGGGCGCCATCGAGCCGTTGCAGGTCTGGTGATCGGCCACGGAGCCGCCGGCCAGGAAAAACTTCTCGGTCGGGTAGTCGGTGCCGCTGACCAGGTTGTGAGCCCACATGATTCCGTAGACCTGGCCCAGCCAGGTCAAGTCAGCATTGGGTCCGGCGTCCATGGCCCGATCGAGGATCTCGTTGGCGCTTCCTGCAAGCGTGATCTCCCCTGCGGCCAATTGGACAGTGTAGGTCTTCGCGCCCGCGCCGTTATCGTTCTTGTCCGACCAGTCGCAGTAGACGATCAACTCGTCGCCCGAGTTCGAAAAGTGCCAGTAGCCGATGTCGCCGGTGGCTATCTGGTTCGACTCGCCGTCAGACAGTCTGAGAACGCGGATCGACTTGGGGCCGTTGGGCCGTCCCTGGCTGTAGACGATTCGCGTACCGTCGGGAGAAATGAGAGGGTTGACGCTGTCGATCGTGGTTGCAAGCGTTTGCACCTGCGGATCGACCTGCCTGAAATCCAGAACCTGGATCTGTCCGCCGGCATTAACCCAGGCCAGTATGCCGCCCTTGTCCCCGAGAAACTCGCGCAACTCGCCCGCCGATACTCCCAGCCCGGGGATGGTCTGGGCGACTTTCAGATCCACCACACGATTCCAACTCGATTCCTCCCGCTCGGCCCGTATCTCGAAGGTGAATTGCTCGGCGCCGCCGGGCAGCATGATTTCGGCTTCGAAGCTGCCGTCGGCCGCAACCGGAAAATCTGCTCCCCCGACGCTGACACTGTCGGTTCCGCGCGCCTCGATCGGCAGCGCGCCATGGACGGTCAGCGAGGTCAGCTCGAGATACCCGGCTGGCCCGGCTTCGGGCTCGATGCTGAAAAGATCCGAGCGGTCCTCGGCGCCTCCGCCCGGAGTCCTGGCCCGTACCCTGGCCATGGCAGTCGAGACGCTGGGAACGCTCCAGGGATAGTCGAACCACTCCTGCTGACCGGAATCGACTAATGCGATTGCCTGCCAGCCGTCGCCGGCGTCGAGACTGTATTCGAGCACCACCGCCTCGGAATCGACGGTTGACCAGGTTATCTCGAAAGTCGAGTTGCCGATCATGGTCTCGCCGCCTGATGGGCTCAGCAGGTGGATCTCCGGATTGCCCGAGCCAAGGATGGTAAACGGCTCAGAGCGCACGGCGTTTTCGGGATCCGAGTAAACGCTGAGTTGGATAATGGCCTGCCGGCTGGGATCGTTGGGCACGCTCCAGGCATAGTGTCCCCACAGATCCGGATCGTTTTGCTGATCGACGCTGTCTGAGATGATGCGCCAGTTCTGGCCGCCGTCGGTCGAGTAGTCCAGGCTGACGTTGCTCACTTCGACGGCGGTCCACTGGATTGTCTCTGTCGTGCCCGCCTGCCACTCTTCGCCGCCGGCCGGCGAGACGATTGTGATAGACGGCTGTGGCGCGACCGAGACGGCCAACTCGTCGAAAGCACTCTTGTCTCCGTCGCCCACGGTCAGGCGCAAGACGTAGTCGCCGACGACGTCGAAGCGAACGTAGCCAGAAGCCCCGGACGGGGCGCCGAAGGCGGCGTTGCCGGGACCGGACACCAATGTCCAGGCGTAGCTCAGGCCGGCGCCGGGCAGTCCGTCATCGGTGGCCGAACCGCTGAGCAGCAGGTCTTCACTTACCCGAACCGAGGCATCGGGCCCGGCGTCCACCACGGGTGCCAGGTTCTGATCGGCATAACTGAAGCCGAAGGTCGAGTCGGGCGCGATGGTGTTTGGAGGCTGGGCCTCGTCGGTTATGTTGTTCACCGTTAGAGTGTAGCTCGTGCCGCCGGAGAGCTGTGTGACGGAGAGCATGACTACCGCCGGATTCGCCTGGCGCGTTGCAGTATTGATTCCTATACCGTGATCGATTGCGTAGTTCGCCGTGGTCTCCGCGCCTGACTGTGCGATCGGTTCGGAGAAAGTCACCCAGACCGAGTCGGGTGCCCCCGGCGCACTGACCGACTGGATCGTAGGCGGCGTTGTGTCTCCGAGCATGGTCAGAGTGGCCGAGTCGCTGGTGGTGGAACCTTCCGAATTCGAGACCCGGCAGCGAAAGCCCGCGCCGTCGTCACTTATAGAGGCCGTGAGCGAATATGTTGCCGCATTTGCGCCGGAGACATCACCGCCGTCGCGCTGCCACTGGTAGCTCAGCGGTCCCGAGCCGGTGGCTTGGACACCGAACTGGGCGAGTTCTCCCACCGAGACGGTGAGATCCTCGGGCTGGCTCGTGATCTCTGGAGGTTGAGGGACGGACGCGCCAACCCAGAAGTCGCCGGCATCGTCGAACTTGCGGGGCGACTCGTCGTCCTGGTTCTCGCTGACGACGATGCGCTCCTCGTCCACCCAGTTGATCAACATCTGGTTGGCGCCGCGCGCGCCGCGGGTGCCGAAGCCGATGTGGATGCACAGCCATTTCTGCGAGTTGGTCGACCAGGCGTTACGATTGTGGGAATTTCCGGTGTCGGCCGTGTCGGGGCCCCATGACTGGGCATCCGTCCACAGTATGGTTTTGAACGCCGAGAGATCTTCCCAGAGCCGGATGACGACGCCGTCGTGTGCCTGGTTGCCCTCGAGCACATAGACTCCCTGTGGATCGATGCCGGTCGAGCAACGGTAGTCGCCCACCGAGCCCAGTGATCGATCGCTGCGCAGATGTCCGTCATTTGCAAGATCGAAGGCCGTGATGCAGCCGGCCGGCATCGGGTTGGTGTCGTCCGGCCGGATGGAAGCGTGAGCGAGATCGTTGGCGATGTGGAATCGCCAGGTGCCGCTCTCGGTGAGGCCGTCGTCCTTGAGGAAGGTCAACACGTACTCGTCGCTGTCACTCACGGCGTTCACGCGGTGGAGCAGCTTGGAGCCCGAGGGTTGGCTGAAGCCGCCCTTGGTGTAGTAAATCCAGTCTCCGGCCGGCCA
>CAZXHT010000079.1:0-28383 GCA_964640665.1 uncultured Myxococcales bacterium | reverse complement strand
TGGCCTGGGCTCCTGGCAGACTAGCTCGCCTCCGTCGCCTGCGTCCCCGTCCTCGTCGCTCGCCTCATCGTCAGGCGCTTCGGCGCCGTCGTTATCGCCCGCGTCGTCCCCGCCGTCGGGTATCCAGAGGTCGCAGCGATTCCTGGTCAGATCGCAGAAATATCCTTCCGGACAATCGGCCTTGGTCGAGCACTCGATGCCCGAGTCGCCGCTGCAACATACTGGAACCAGGCATGCTGCCATAGACAACAATCCGGCAAGGCTGTACTTGGCAAGGTATCGCATCCAGCTCGTGTCCATTTCGAAACCTATCGAACACCAAAAAAACCAATGATTTCGTAGTGTACTCAAACTGCGAGTACGGCAAAAACCGCCGCCCGCCTGCGAAAAATGGGTTTTGGTGACGGGCACTAGCTCATTTTCGCAAAAATCGTCGTCGAACGCAACGTCGCGTTGGTGCAACACACAGCCAAAGCCCTCAACACCGTAGTCTAACGGGCACACCTAAACCCGAGGTAGCTGTCCCGGCGCGACGGGTCGCCCCAGAATCGTATGGATGATCGCAAGTTGTCGGCATTGCTGAACCAGGAACCCCCGCGCAGAACCCGATGATCACCCGGAGGAGACTCCCAGGCGCTGCCATCAGACGGGGCCCCGCTGTAGTCGTCATGGTACCAGTCCTGGACCCACTCCAAAGCATTGCCGGCCATGTCGCAGAGTCCTTGCGATGTGTTGCCGGCCGCGGCGGTGCACACCGTCCATGTCTTGTCCTCACACCCGGAATAGTTTGCGAGGCTGCAAGTCGGGGAATCATCACCCCATGGGTATGTCATGTCCCGACCCCCGCTCCTGGCGGCGTACTCCCACTCGGCCTCGGAAGGGAGCCTGCCTCCGGTCATGCTCACCAGGAGATCCTCGCAGGTTCCCCTTATACAGAGTTCCCTTGCCGGGCAGGTGCCGCAGTTGAACCATTCGTTCGGCGAATAACCGCACTCCTTGGCATTGCAATCGTCGATGCACTGCCCGCTTTGATTACAGAACTCCGTCGCACTGGGGCAGGCGCCGCACGATCCTCCGCAACCGTCGTCGCCGCACTGCCTGCCGGTGCACGAGGCGTGGCATCCCTCGCATATATTATCAGAGTTGCACGAGAGCCCGCTTTCGCAGGTGCCGTCGCTGAAGCAGGGCTCACCCTCGCCGCCCACTCCGGTGTTGGACACGTCGCAGGAGGAGACCAGGAGAAGCGCCATGGTAAGACAGGCGAGGCGTCCCATCTCAGAACGTCCCTGCCGGGTAGAAAACCAGCCCGGCAAAGCAATATTCGGCGAGGCCTTTCATTCACCTCATTTTCACAAAAGTCGTCGTTGACTGCAACATCGTGCTGGTGCAGGGTTTGACGTTGTTACTATTGTCAGTCCGGCGGCTCTTCGCTGAAATGACCGACGTATGGCAGGTTGCGTAAGCGGCCCTTGTAGTCGAGCCCGTAGCCGACCACGAATGCGTCCGGGACGCTGAAGCCCAGGTAGTCGATTTTTGTCTCGACCCGGCGCCGGGAGGGCTTGTCGAGCAGGCTGCACACCTTTACTTCCTTGGGTTTTCGGGTCTGCAAATTGTCCAGCAGGTAACGCATGGTCAGGCCGCTGTCGACTATGTCCTCGACGATCAGCACGTTCTCGCCCTCGATGGGACGTTTCAGATCGGACGTTATGCGGATCACGCCCGTGCTCTTGGTGTGATCGCCGTAGCTCGAAAGCCCCAGGAAATCGCACTTCAGCGGCAGGTCGATCTGCCGGCACAGATCGGCCATGAACAGGAAGCAGCCCTTGAGCACTCCCACCAGCACCAGCTCACGGCCGGCGTAGTCGCGGGTGATTTCCGCGCCAAGCTCCGCGATCCTGGCTCTTATGCGATCTTCCGAAAAGAGAACCTCGATCCCCCGCGACCAGTCACCCATTGGATTACTCATCGTCATCTTCCACGGCCTCCTCGATCGGCTCGGGACTGAAACAATGCCGGCAGCGGGCCTCGTACTTGTCCTGGGCCCCCACCAGCACCCGTTGCCGCGAAGAACCGATGCGCTGGGAGCGGTTGGCCGGGTTGCCGCACTTGACGCAGATGGCCAGGTTCTTGGTGACGAACTCGGCCACGGCCAGCAAGGACGGAATCGGCTCGAAAGGACGACCCTGGTAGTCCTGGTCGAGCCCGGCCACGATCACCCGCATCCTGCGGTTGGCAAGTTCCTCGCAGACGTCTACCAGTTCGGAACCGAAGAACTGCGCCTCGTCGACGCCCACCACGTTCACTGTCTCGTCGATGCGGTCCAGGATCTCGCCGGCATGCACGATCGGGTATGACTCCATGCGCTGATCGCTGTGGCTGACGATCTGGCGCTCGTGGAAACGGTCGTCAAGGCGGGGCTTGAAGATCACCACGTTCTGCTTGGCGATGCGCGCCAGGCGGCAGCGCCTGATCAACTCCTCGGTTTTGCCCGAGAACATCGAGCCGCAGATCACCTCGATCCAGCCTGTGTCTCTCGGTTGTAGTTGCATGCATCCTCCCAAAGCCGCAGAGTCGCGCGCTTCACTTGATGTCGAACTCCAGCTCGAACCCCAGAGCTTGCTTTTGAGGCGCAACTTTCAGCATGATCTTTCCCAGCGACTCGACCTGCGAAAGCGAGCGCATTATCATTGCCTTGATGAAGGCCGCCGAAGGCACGTCACGCGGCGGCTCGGCCCTTTTAAAATCTTCGATGAAGCCGTTGAGGTCGGCGAAAAACACCTGCCGCTCGCCGGCCCGCTCGTCCTTCGGCCACCAGGCAGGGGTAGCGCCCGGATTGCGGATCAGCGCGGTGACTTGCACGATAAGCGATCCCGGCATGGCCAAAATTGCGTAGCCGCCCTCGATCGCCAGGGTAAAGATGAACTTTCCCATAACCAGTTGATACGATTTTCGTCCGGGCACTTGCCCTTTCTTGATCACCTCCCCGAGGCGCCCACTGGCAGCCAACTCGTCGAGCGTCCGGGCCGGCATTTCGCCCTTTGCAAGCTCGAAGATCGCAATCAGCTCGACAGCTTCTTGCGGTTTCGATTTCTGGGGATTTCCCAGCCGCAGTAGACCCGCGGGCACCAGTCTGATGCCCACTATGAGGTTATCGCCCAGGCAGGCAAGCAGCCTTTTCGCGGATTCGACGCCGCCCAGCTTTTGCTGAAACCGTGCCCGGGCGCCCTGCCCGGAAAGATCGGCTAAAGCATACAACAATCCGGACGGGTTGGCCGAGATCTTGATAAACAGGTGCCGCCCGGCGGGCAGGAAAGATCCCAACGGCGGCACGGCCGTGCGCGAGCGCAGCGCGGGAAGCAAGCTCCCCGCGGCCGCGGCGGTAAGGCCAAGTCTTCCCGAAAACCGCAAGCCTTTCTCGCCCGGGTGGGCTTCAGCCGTCAGATAGTCCAAATTGCCGGCGGCCCCACCCTTTTCAATACCTCTGAAAAAGCTCCCCGAGACGAACAGCTCAATCGGTCCCCGCTCGCCATGCCCGGCCGCGGCCCGCTTGAAATCGGGTTTATCGATCAACTTGTTTCCGCTATCCCAGGCGCGCACGACCTCAAGCAGCGCCGCCGGATCCAGCCCCGGGGCGCCGGCCTTACACAACCAGGCATGGCCGCGATAAAAAGTGTAGGCACCGACGGGTTTCTTATCGGCGCCAAGCACCTCGACAATTGCCGGATCGCGCTTGGCCGGCTTTTCGCTGGACGCGCCGGGCGAGAAGAACTGGCTTATGGTACCAAGCGCCTTTTCACGATCGAGCACCGGAAAAACAACGACCTTGCCCGTAGCGCCGTCGCCGGCAAGATGCAGCATCCCGAGACTGCCTGCGGCATCCATCCCGGCTCCGGCGACACTCTGGCCGTCGAAGGGATCGAATCCCAGCATCTCGTTTATCCGCGCCAGGGTGGCGTTGGCCGCCTGACCCGAGACGAAGAACTTCTCCAGAAGCAGCGGCAGCTCGCGCAGGCGCTCGCTCGGACGGTCGAGGAGCAAAAACTGATCGACCGATCCGCCGAGCAGATCGAGCAGCTTGGGTCGGGTGACCTTTACCTGCGCCTCGTCCGAGCGGGTCTTGCCGTCGGGATCGCAGACGGTCACGACCAGCTTGTAGTTGCCGGCGATGTCCCAGGCATGCGCCACCAGAGACCCCTCGATCTCGGCGCCGTCCCCGAACGACCACGACATGCGGGCGTCTTTGGGCAACTCCATCTTGCGCCCCATCTCCACCCGCTCTCCGGCCCGCACCGAGATATCCGGCCCGGCCGAGGCGGGAACGCGTTTGACACAACCGGCCGCTGGGAAAACCACGATCAAAAACAGCAGTAAGAATCGTCGCATCACGAGGCACCTCTCCTGGAAAGCAGAGGCCCAAGCTATCGACCGCCAATCTTCAAGTCAAGAGCCTAGAATCGAGCCACCAGGCGGGCGCCGATATAAGGCATTACCATGAAGCCGTCAGAGTCGCTCGCCTGGCCGCCGATGCCGCCCGAGACCAGGCTGCCTGCGCCGGCCTGGGACATCGAGAACATCATGGCCGAGGCGAATATCTCCAGGCCCAGGTTGTCGATGATGCCCACCACGGCCCCGATGCCCGCCCCGCCCCCGACGTCAACACCGTCGGGGTGCGAGAAGACGGCCAGGCTGCCCTCGACATAGAGCGAGTAGTCGAGATTGCGCATCAGAAACAACTTCAGGTTCGGCCGGGCGAAAAAGGCGCCGTCGCGGGCCATGGCCAGGTCGAAGCCGACTTCGAAAACGGCGCGCAGCGGACAGACGCTGGCCGAGAACTCAGTAAGGATTTTCTTGCCGCTGGCCAGATCGGCGGTCCTGAGCGACAGCATGTAGGTCGCCCCGGCGCCGAAGCGGATGATCGGATTGAAATCATACCGGGCATGGGCGCTGACTTGGTCATCTGCTGCGGGCCGGGAAACTTCGGCGACCGGCTCAGCCACGGCCTGGGTATCGGTAGCGGTCACCGCAGGTGCCCGTGCCGCCTGCGCCGGACGCGAGGCCTGTGCCTGCTGCCAGCTTTCGAAGCCGTCGGTGTCGATCTCGTCCGCCCGGGCTGGTGCGACCACGCTAATTGCTACAAGCAATGCAAGCAGTGTTCTCATGGGCGGCTTTCCTCTCAGTCGGCTCACCCATGTAGCTATTCAATTCGCGTGCCACAATATTGAGTCCATCTTAAAACTTATCGAACACCATAAAAATCAACAGTTTCGTAGTGCCCGCTTGCAAAAAACGGCCTTTTGAGACGGGCACAATCTTGCAACGTAAATTCAGCGACTTACAAACCAGATCGGCTCTTTGGGGCGGGACCGACCCAACCCATGGGGCAAAAACGACCCTCCCCCGTTGGCCGTCGTCTCACTGTCTGAACGTGTCGAAGACCTGGAAGGGACCCGCGGCGTAGGGCACGCCCAGGCTGCGCGGGTCGCCTGTTTCGCGATGGTTTATACCGTCGGGGCCGCGCACTAAGAACTTGTAACCGACTTGTGAGCCTGCCGAGAGATCGACCGTGGCCGACCATGTTTCTCCAAGCGGTCCGTCCGCGCGGGTCATCTCGACGGCCTTGGAGGCGTCCATGCTTCCCAGGGCCGGATCGTCGCCGCTTATGTAGCAGGCGCCGTCCGCGCGTATCAAAAGATTCGTCACGCTGAAGGTCACGCCGCGCGCGCCCTCGCCCCAGCCGTAGGCGGCCGGTGTGAAGGCCGGGTCTTCGGCCGTCACCAGCTCGGTCACGCGCCCGGCGACCCTGGTGGCTATCGCCGACGACGACAGGCGCACGCTGTTTTCGTCGTTGTAGAAAGAAGCCAGCGGAGTCCAGTTGTACGAACCGGCCAGGACAATCTGCCCGTCGACCATGCACAGCTTGTCGTGCAGTTCCACCGGTAAGCTGCGTGTGATCCTTAGAACGTGCGCGCCGCCGGCCTCGAGCGTCTCGTCCAGGTCGCTGTCTTTCGACTGGCGCTCGTCTACCAGGAAGGTCACGTTGACGCCGCGGCCCACCGCGGCGACGAGCGCATCGCCCAGCGAAGCCAGCCCGGCCGAGAACATGATCACCTCGATCTCTGCCTGGGCTCCGTCTATGGCGTCGATGGCCATCAGGTCGAGACGATCTTCAGAACCGAAGTAGACGCTCAAGGGCGCTCCGGGATCGTCTACGCGCGGCACCTGCTCGCCCGCCGCCATCTCGGCAAGCTCGTCTTCGTAAAGCGCGGAGACTACGGGATCGTCGATCAGCAGCAGGTCCTCGTCCGAGCGGTTGAAGGCCGTCGTGGAGTAATTCAGCGAGCCGGTCAGCACCCGCCGCCCGTCGATGACGGCGAACTTGTTGTGCATGGTGGCCTCGGCCGAGGCGTCGTTGAACACCCCGACGACATCCAGACCGTTAGTCACCATCCAATCATCCAGAGTGTTGTAAGACTTGTCCATTTGTTTCTGGTCCATGATCACCTTTACACTCTTTCCGGCCTGGTGCAAAGCAAGCAGCGTGTCCGCGACCTCCTGTAAGCGGATGTTGAAAAACGCAAGATGCACGGAACTCTGGGCCGCGGACAGCTCCGCAAGAACGATCTGCTGGGTTCCGTCGGCGGGCGAGAAGAACAGAGACGCCCTGAGAACAGGATCATCGAAATCCTCGGCAGGCTCGACTATGAAGAGCGCATCTTCATCCCCGCCGCCGTCCGCAAAGGAATCAGCTCCCGGATCCGCGGCTCCATCCAGGCCATCGAAGGCGTCGCTGCCGGCGTCGTTCACACTCGAGCCCGAGCCCGCGCAACCCGAAAGCGAGATCACCACGGCCGCCAGCCAAATCGTCAAGCAATTGAAAATTCTCATGGGTGTCTCCCGTATTTGCGGCGCCGGCCGCCGCCGGCCCATTCAATTAGATCTACCACACTACCCGGTGCCCGGCCAGGATCCAGTCGCGCTTGACGCTGGTAATGGCGGCTCTTATAATGACGCTTTGGAGTTTCGCGATGCGTATCGTCTTGGTTTTGCTTATTCCGCTTGTTCTCCTAGCCCAGCCCGCCCTCGGCCAGACCGTGGTCGACATGGACTCCGGCAGCGCCGCCAAGCTGCTTTCCAACCACGGCTTCGAGCAGGGCGTACTGATTCTCAGGAAGCTTGCCAATAACTACAAGAAATACTCCAACGTGCGGGTCCATTCGAACTGGTACGAAGAGTCGATCGCGACCTTGGCCAAGGCCTTGCGTGAAGACTTCGACGGTTCCGGGAGCGGCTACGTCCCCGACATGACCATCTGGTCGATCGAGGGCGCCTCCGGGGCACACGTTCTATTGGCTTCCTCGATGCTGGATCAAAACGCCGTCCTGATGGCTACCGAGTTGAACTACATGAAGGGCATGATCGCTTTCGAGATCCTGACCGGGATAAAGAACGGCAGCCTGCCGCTGTCCGACGCGCAACGGCGCGCGCTTTACGCTGGCATCGAAATGCAGATCGTCGAGAGCGAGGACGGCCGGCGGATCATCTCCTTCTTCGGTCACCAGCCCAACGAGGAAGAACTGGTCGGAAAACTGATCGTCATCGAGCCGCCCGATCTGGTCTGGAACTGAGATACCACCTGCATGCCAGCTATTTTCCCCGCCGCAGCCCTCTTAGTTGCCGCGATCTTCGGCGCCCCGGCGACCGTGCCCGCGCCGCGGGCCGAGGGGCGGACGATCGAGCGGCGCATCGAGAGCTTGCTGCGCGACGTCGAGAAAACCCGGCCGGCCTTCCGGCGGGCCATGCCGCTTTGGGAGCTTCGTAAAATCGAAGACCTGGCCGGGGCATCTACTCGCCGCCGGATCCGCGAAAGCGTGAAAAGAGTCGCCCGGATGAGATCGGCTCCCGTGCCGCTCAGGCGCCTGGCCGTCGGCATGCTTGCCCGCATGCTGCGCTCGGCGGGGGAAGCCGAGCAGGCCGATCAGGCCTTCGCCGGCCTGGGCTTCATTCGTGACTGGTGGATCATCGGCCCCTTCGACAACCAAGCCGGCCGGGGCTACCAATTCGAATTCCCGCCCGAAGAAAAAATCGATCTCGACCTGAAGATGGCCGGCAAGGGCCAGACGCTACTCTTCAGAAAGGCGCCCCGTGCCCCGGCCGACGGCGTCGTCAAGTTGCACGCCTTCTTGCGACCGCAGACGCGGGCCGTGGCTTACGCGCTTTCGGTCATACATGCCAGGCGCCGGACTCCGGTACTGATCGAGGCCGGCTGCGATGACGCCTGCAAGGTCTGGATCAACGGGACGCTGGTTGTCGACGATCCCGGCATCCATCGGCATGCCGTCGATCAGAACCTGGTGTCTGCTACTCTCGCACGGGGCGACAACCGGGTGCTGGTCAAGGTAGTCCAGAACGAGGGAGCCTGGAGCTTCTCGCTGGGCGTGACCGACCGCGCCGGCCGCGTTATCCCCGCGCTGGTGCTGCTTTCCGACGAGCGCGCGCTGCGCTCGGCGCTGGCCCGACCCGGGCCCCCAGTGCCCGGAAAGATCTCGCGGATTTCGAACCTTGCCGACTTGTTCCGCGAGAGGGCCTCGCGCCGGCCACAAGATCCCGAGGCGCTGGCCGAAGCCGCCGTTGCCCTGAGCGCCACGCGGGCCGGCGATTCACGGCGGCAGGAAGCCCGGCGCTTGCTGCTGCAGGCGCAGGACCTGCTGCCCACTGCCGGCCGCGGCCGAAGCCGCTGCCGGCTCGAGATCCTGCTGGCCGGGACGACCAACGACTCGGATCTTTCCGCCAGGCTGCTCGGGCAGGCCGCTTCTCAGGCGGTCTGCCGCGGCGAGGCGCTTTCGCTGCTGGGACATCATTACCAGATCCGCAACCAGCCGGACAGGGCCCTAGACGCCCACCGGCGGGCGGAGCGCGCAAGCCCAGCCTACCTGCCCGCCGAGCTGGGCCAAATCGAGATCCTCGACAAGCTGCAGCTTTCCGGCCTGGCGCAAAGAGGCATCGAGCGGCTATTGCGAGCGCACCCGGACGTGCCCGAGGTGCTCCAGGTCGCGGGTGGGCTGTTCCGCATGCGGCAAAGAATCCGGCGCAGCCGGGGGATCTACAAGCGGCTTTACGCCCATAAGGCTGACGACCCGCTGGCGCTGCGCGCGCTGTACGAGCTGGCCGTCGAGCGGGGTGATCTTGGGGCGGCCAAGAGTTGGCTGGATCGGGCGATCGAGCTTTCGCCCGAACGGACAGACCGGCTTCTCGAACGCGGAGATCTGTTGTTGCATAACGGCCGGCCGGCGGAGGCGCTTTCCGACTACCGCCGGGCCGCGGAGATCTGCCCGCGTGATTCGGAGGCCCTGGTTCGCCAGGGTACGGCGTTGATGGCGCTGGGCAGAGAGACCGACACCTTGAAGACCTGGAAGCGGGCGCTGGCCCTCTCCCCTCAGAATCGCAAGCTCAGGCGGCGGATCGAGTTCATCCATAAGAGCAGCCGGGCCTTCTACCGGCCCTACCGACGCGACGCCCGCGATTTTATCGAGAGCAAAAAGTGGTGTGAGCTTGCCCCCTGCGATGGGGCCGGGGCTGTCCGGCTGCTGGACCTGACGGTTGTGCGTTTGCATCCCAACGGACTGGCCTCGCGCTACCGGCAGCAGATCATCGGCATCCTCAACCGCGACGGGGCGGATCGCGAGCACACCTTCGGCATCGAGTACGCGCCCGGGAGGCAACAGGTTCGCTTTCTGGGCAAGCGGGTGCTGCATGCCGACGGATCGGTCGACGAGAGCTCGCTGATCGACGACTTCTCGGTTTCCGAGCCCTGGTACAATCTGTACTACGACGTGCACACCCGCCAAGTCACGTTTCCCGTCCTCTCGTCCGGCGACCTGATCGAGCTGGCCTACGTGGTGGACGACGTCGACAGCCAGGGTTTCATAGACGGCTACTTCGGCGACCTGGCGTCGTTCCAGTTCAGCGAACCAGTGGCCGATGTGCTCTATGTCCTGCTGGCTCCCGACGGGTTGCCGCTCTTCGCAAACCGGCCTGCCACGACGATGAGCCATAACAGCAGGCAAATCGTTCGCACATGGGAAGAGCGGGAACAGGCGGCGGTCGAACCGGAAGCGGATATGCCGGGTTTCCTGCAGACCCACTCCCATCTGCACGTCTCCAGCTACCGGGACTGGCACGACCTGGCCGAGAACTACCTTGCAATGGCGCGCGATCAACTGGTGGCCGGACCGGAGGTCAGGCGCCTGGCGCTTTCGCAAACCGCGGGTCTGCCGACCGAGCTCGACAAGATCCGCGTCCTTTACCGCCTGGTGGCCGACCACCTGCGCTACGTGGGTCTGGAGTTCGGTATCCACAGCTACATACCCTACCCGGTCTCTCAGGTGCTGGCCCGCAACTACGGCGACTGCAAGGACAAGGCTTCCTTGCTGGTCGCCCTGCTGAAACAGGTCGGAATCCGGGCAAGCCTCGCCCTGCTGCGAACCAGCCCAAACACCCGCCTGGGCGACTCTCCGGCCTCTTTCGCCGTTTTCGATCACGCCATCTGTCACCTGCCGGATCACGGGCTTTGGCTGGACGCCACCGTTCCCTACTTCGACATAGTCGATCTCCCGCCGCGGGATCAGAACGCCCCGGCGCTGATCATCGCCCCGGACACGCACGGACTGGTTGTGACACCATCTTCCGGGCTGGACAGGAACCAGACCAGGATCGGCTTCGAAATAAGCCCCACGATAAATGGAGGCGCGCAGATAGAATCCGTCGTAAGTGTTGCGGGCAGCCTGGCGCCGACCATGCGAGCCGGCTACATCGGCGCCTCTTCGGTAACAAGCGCCTTCGAAAAGAGCATGAACGATCTCTTCCCGGGCGCCCGGGTTCGCAAGGTATCCGTTGAAAACTTGCTCAGGCCCGATCTTGCATTGATCACCAAGGCGGTTTTCGAGGTAGCGACCCTGGGCCGCCGAGTCGTCGGCGGCCTGGAGTTACCGGCCCTGGCCAGGAACACGGTCTACCAGAAAATCTTCGCGGCCTACCAGAGCCGCGTCCACGATCTGGTGCTCGGCCCGCCCTGGAGCGTGGAGTGGCGAGTGGTCTGGTTGCCGCCCGCGGGTTGGCGCGTCGCCGAAATTCCTCAGGGCGGCCGTGTCGAAAGCCCTTTCGGAGCGGTGCAGATCTCGTTCGAGCGAAGCTCCTCGGGCCTGGTCGTAAGCGCCGGGCTGCGCATCAAGCGCAACCTGATAGAGGCTGCCGATTACAAGGCATATCGAAACTTCCTTGGCCTGGCCGACCGGCTGCTCGGGCGCCGCCTCGTGCTTCTGAGCCCCGCTGCCGGAGGCAAACAACCATGAGCATGCGGCCATCAAGTCGCCCGACCGCCCTGCTTGCGAGCTGTCTACTGACCTTGGCGACAACCGTACCGGGATGCGTGCATCACGGCGCGCTGGATGATTTCACCCGGGCCGCCAAGACACTGACGTCCGGGCGAGACAAGGCGCTGGCCCACCTGGAAGCGGGCCTGGCCCTGTTGCTGCAGGCCGATTTCGCAGCCGCAGGAGAGGCCATGCTGGCTGCCGTCGAGGCGGCCCCCGGCTCGGCCGGAGGCCTTGCGGCGGCTGTTCAGCTTCGCGAGATCGTCTACCAGATTCCCGGCGGCCACGAGCGTATCTCCGCTCGCGTGCGCAAATTGATCTCCGGCGGTCAGGCGGGCCTCGAATGCGCGCGCGCTTTGCGCTTGATTCTCCTCGAGGGGGCGCGGCGCCGGGGGGACTGGCGGGCCGCCCGGGCCATGGAGGCCGAGATGGGAGTCGTGCCGCTGTGGCGCGTCGGTTTTCCCTTCGGCCGGCACCCGCTTTTAGACTTCGAACGCGCCTTTGCGCCTCAGACAGGCCCGCTGGTCGCAGAGCGGGAGCACCCGCTTTTCAGACGACGGGCCGACCATGGCTTGTTTTCGATCGAGTCTTACGGCCGGCAAGGTGTGGCTTTTGCCGAGAGCTTCTTCGAGGTACGCTGCCAAGATTCTTGCAAGCGCGATCTCGCGCTGCGGATCCGTTCGGATGAACCCTGGGCCGCCTTTTTGGATGACCGCCCTCTGGCGGTCTACGACTCACACAGGCGCAGGCTGCCCCGGGTGGCAAGGATGCGCTTCGCTGTCGGCCCGGGCTGGCACCGACTGCTTTTGAAGGTTCCTGTATCGCCGGCGGGGGCCGGCCTGGCGACTGAGATGACCGGCGCCGGCGGCGAGCCGGCTAAAGTCGTCTGGTGGGACGAGGCCGCGTCCCTGGCCGGCCGGTCGCCCGTATACCGCCCGGGCCTTCTGGAAAAACCGGCGACGATCTTGTCGGCCGGCGATCTGGCAGCCGGACGGGCGGGCGTCAAAGACCGCGACCAGCTGCCATACATCCTGGCCGCGTTGCTCGTCTGGGAGGACGGCGATCCGGGACAGGCGCGGGATCTTCTGGCCAAGGCCCTTCGGCAAGCGCCGGATTCCTCGTTGTTGCACTTCCTGCAGGGCCTAGTCGCTCTCGAGGACGGCGACCTGCCCCCGCCCATCGATCGCACCAGGAGCCGCGAGCATCTGTCACGGGCCGTGGCTGCCTGTCCCGGGGCGTCCCTGGCCGAGTTCCGCCTGATGCTCTTGCCCGGCGCGGAGCAGGACGACGAGCAGGCTCTCGACGTGCTCACTCGCCTCGAGGCAAATAAACCGGGCCGCTTCCTGTGGCCCTACTTTCGCGGCAACCTGCTTTCCAAGCTGGGTTGGAACCAGGCGGCCGGAAGGGCCTACAACCGGGCACTGGGTATACTCCCTGACAATGCAGATCTTCTGCGACGCATGTTCCAACGGGCACTGCACGCCGGTTCGGCGGATCGGGCGACACAATTGGCCGAGCGTCTCGATGCCCTGGGAATCTTCGAGGGCCTGGCCGATTTCTGGATCGCCCGCGAAAAAGAAGAACGCGCCCGGGCAATTCTCGAAGCGGCCGTGCGCGCCAACCCGGCCCGCCTGGAAAATACGCTTGCTCTTAGCGACCTGCTCACTGGTCAGTCCCATGCCGGGGAAGCCCTGAAGCTTATCGACAAGGCCGCGCTCTTGTCGCCGCGCGATCCTCGTCTGCTCGACCGACGCGCGAACCTGCTTGACATCCTGGGGCGACGAGACGAGGCCCAGGCGACGTTGGCAGCCCGCGTCGCTTCCACCCCCTGGGATCTCGCTGCCCGGCGGGCGGCTGACGCCGCCGCGGGTTCGAGCCGCATTCGCCTGGTCGGGGAAGAGCAGATCGACGCTAAGAACTTGATCGAGCAATTCTTGAAATCGCAAACCGCTACGCAGGGAGACTCGGTCTTGGTGCTCGATCAGACGTCGATCGAGGTCGGCCGCGATGGTTCGAGCGTCGCCAGAACCCACACCATCGCCCGGGTGCTCACACCCGCCGGTCTCGAGCGCTGGGGAGAGATCGATCCGCCGGCGAGCGGGGCCAACCTCGAGAAACTCAGGACGATCAAGGCCGACGGCCGCATCTTCGACGCCGAGGCCATCCCGGGAAAAGATTCGATCTCGCTCAAGCAGATGCAGATCGGAGATTTTGTCGAGATCGAGGCGCTGGAGGGCTCAGCGTCTACGGGGCCTGTGGGCGGGTTCGGAAGTTGGCTCGGCAAGCGCTGGTACTTCCGCGCCCCGGGAACGTCCGTCTTCCGTTCGTTGTACTCGGTGGCCCTGCCGCGCGGGGCAAAGTTCGAGATCGATGCCCACGGCAAGACTCCCGCTCCGGCCATGCGCGATCAGGGCGACTTCGAGATCGCGTTCTTTCGGGAGCACGACCTGCCGCCGATCGCGCCCGAACCGGACGCCGCGCCGCTCGACGAATACGCGCCGTTCATCCAGCTCGGCTTCGGAACGAATTGGAGCGACCTGCGCGATATCTTGCGCATCGGCCTGGACAAGGCCTGCCTGCCGGCGCCCGAGCTAAAGCGGGCCCTTTCGCAAATTGCAGGCAAAGGAGATCCACAGGAGCGCCTGCGACGTGTGTTTCACTGGGTCACCCGCAACATCCGCCAGGCGGGTGAATTTGCCAACTTCGGCGAGCCCGCCCCGCACATTCTCCTGCGCCGCGAGGGCAACCGCTTGATCTTGCTTGTGGCCTTGCTGCGCGAAATGGGTCTCTCTCCCCGGGTCTATTTAGCGCGTACTTCAACCGATTCGCATGTGGACTACCGTTTTCCGAACCCCGGCACCTATCGCCACGGCCTGGTGGCCGTAACAACGGGCGGGCGCACTTTCTGGATGGATCCCGGGGCGCGCTTCAACGCCTTCGATGTTCTCTATCCCTTCGTGGCCGGCGGGCGGGCCGTCGAGGTCACCTCCGCGGCCGGTGCCAATCCCTTCGCCAAACTTCCGGCAAGTCACGGCCGGCCTTTAATCAGGAGCATCGGATTGGAGATGACGCTTGCGGCAAGCGGCAATCTTTCCGGCCGGGGAACGGAGAGCATTCCAACCGCCCAGGCCCCGGCTTTCCGCGCCCTGCTCTCGTCCTTCAGCCCCAACCAGCGCAGGCAGGCGCTCGAGGCCGGCCTGGGCAACTACTTCAGCGGGGCCAGACTGGAAAGCTATAAAATCCGCAACCTGGCCGACCCCGACCTGCCGCTGGTGATCGAGTACGATTTGAGCGTGCCCGGCTTCGCGCACCGGCAGGAGGACAAGCTGGTCATACGCGAGGGATTCTATCCCTACCAACTGGGCCAGGGCATGGCCCGCAGCCAATCCAGATCGCTGCCGTTGATGATTGGCGCCGAGACCCGCACTGCAACCAGTGTCGTGCTCAGGCTGCCGAATGGCGCCCGGCCGCAACTGCCGCCTCCGGCAGACTTCACGGCGCCGTTGAGCAAGTTTTCATACCGGGCCGGCGTGCAGGACGGCCGTCTGATAATCGAAAAATCGCTTGTAGTGAAGGCGGGCCGCGTAGCCCCCGCCGACTACCCGGCCTTCAGGGATTTTTGTCGCCGGGTGGACGCCACCGACGATCGCGAGATCGTGATCGACTTCTCAGGCGGAGTGTAAACGAGGAAAGCAGGCCCAAACCTGGTCACGGGGCGGCCAGGTTGATGTCGTAGTTGTTCTCCGCGCCGTTGTATCCGAAAACCACGATGTAGTAGTCGTCCTCTTCGCCGACCTGGTGCTCGACGCTCTCTGAGTCGCCGGTCCCCGCCGAACTCTCGACCTGGTTGCCCTGGCTGTCGTAGAGCTTCATGTCCAGATCGCCGTCGGCGCTTTTGAAGTATATCGAGACGTTCAGGGTGCCCGGGCCCGAACGCACCCAGTACCAGTCTTCCTCGCCCCCGCAGACCGTCAAGCCGGTGCTGGAACCGTCCGTGATGGCTGCCGCATCGTCGCGGCTGTTGTTGGGCTCGAAACGATCCGCCTGGCAGCCGCTCGGGGCGAACGTCGTGCAGTAGGGAGTCCAGGAGTGAACGACCTCGGTGTCCGTGGCCACGTCGCGCTGGGAGCAGGCCTCGTCCTCGGACCAGTCGACCCACTCGTCGCCACGGCCCATCTCCACGGCGTGTTGCCGGAAGACATCGTAGCCGTTGTCGTTCATGAACACGACCGGCGGCCGGCAGTCGTCAGCCGACTGAAGGAAGTTCTGTTCGTAATCCATGATGATCTCGTACATGCCGTGGGTGGTGCTGTTCCAGCAGCAGGTCTTGGAAATGCTGTACTCCAGTTCGGCGAGGACGTAGTCGTCGACGACTCGGTACTGCTTGTCAACCTCTTCCTTGTCCATGGAGAAGTGCTCCTGCATCAGGTCGTACAGATCGGAGAAGGCCTCCTCCCGCCCGATGCGCGCCGAGCAGGAGGCCGGGTGGTCCCTGAGGTGGGCGCGCTTGTCCTCGATTATCAACAACAAGGCGTCGCGGGCGGCCTCCGGATCGAGCTTGTCGAGCAATTCTTCGAATTGGGCCGGGCGGGCGGCGATGGCAGTGTAATCGGTAGAAGAAACCCAGTTGTTCACGTCCCCTGGCAGAATGGTGTTCGCGTACCAGCCGTCCTGGGCCCGGGCTACCCGCCAGCGTTTCAGGCCGCCTCCCATCTTGGCGTACTCGTCGCCTGAGTAGTTGCTGCCTACCCCGCCGGTCTGGTTGGAGGTGAAGTAACGCTTGGAGGCGGTGGGATCCTCCCACTTGGGCTGGCGCCGCGGCATCGAGCCCGAGACCAGCTCGGCCATCAGCGTGCCGGGGTTTTGTCCGTCCTGGACGTGCTTGACCACCAGGGTGTGCCCGATCCCGCGCCGTTGCCAGCGCTCGAGCAGGACGTCTCCCTCACGGATCGCCTCGGGCTTGATGTTGAAAGTGTTGGCGCTGTCGGCCAGGTGAATCGAGCCGAAGTTGGAAAGCAGCAGAATTAAAAAATGACCGACGCGCTTGTTGAGAAACAGCTCGTCGAAATAGGCCCCGGCCCGGGCGTCCGCGTCGATGAAAGGCTGGAAGTCGTCGTCCGAGCCGTAGAGCTTCTTGGCCCGCAGTTTGATGTCGCGCGGCCAGTTGTCGGCTGAGTAGTTGCCGCCGGTGTAATCCTTGTACCAGCTTTTGAAGAGGTTGGAGTTCTTGTATCTTCCCTGGGCCGTGCGCCAGCCGAAGTGTCCCATGAAAACCCGCGTACCGCCGCTGTCGACCGCTTCTACGAAAAACGGCAGGTGGTACCAGGAGGCGAAGGTGGCCCTGAGAAAGTAAGCCGTCTCGGCGCATTCCAGCACCGGGGCCGGAATCGTCTTTCCCTGGGGATTAGTTACCTGGAAAGTCTTGTAACCGTATGATCCGGTAGCTGAGTCAATCTTGTGCATGCTCTCGATCCACAGGGTGTACTTCTCGTTCCAGTCCAGGCCGCTGTTCGCATCCCAGGCCAGACCTGCCTTGCGTGCCTCGACCGTGTCGCTGTTTCTCCAGTCGTTATGAACCTCCCAGACGGCGGTGTCCGAATTGTCGGCCGAAGACGGCATCGCTGCGTTTCCCATGCCGTCGGCCTTGTCGAAGTCGTTGGCCAGATCGAACTTACCGAAATATTCAGTCTCCTCGATGCTCTCCCCCCCGCACGAGCCGATAACCAGGCCTGCTATCAGCGAAAGCACGGCAACAAAACCCTTTTTCATATTGATCTCCCTCGAAACCCTTTTCGGTATTTACAAAGAATTTATTCTACCCCCTGCGGCAATTTCTGCCAACATAAAAGCGCCGGGAGTACTGCTCAGGGAGTCTCTACTCTGCCTTGCTCGGCCAGGCCGGCTGCGAGCTCGGTTATCTTATTTTGCACTCGTGCATCGAGAATCTTTGTAAGAATCTGCTGCCTGGCTTCTTGCAAAGAGCGCGTCTTGCCGGGACGAACCGCCTGCACCATCAGCAGATGCACCCCTGACGGACCTCGCACGGGCCTGCTCACCTGTCCCGGCGGCACAGAGAAGGCGGCCTTCTCGATGGCCTCGATCATCTCGCCCTGCTTCAGCGTACCCAGCTTGCCGCCCTGCTCGCGCGTTGCGGAGTCGTCGGAGTACTTACGGGCGGCTGCGGCAAACGACATGCCGGCGGCAATCTCAGAGCGTACGCGCCCAACCCGCGTCTCGGGATCACTGCCCTGCCCTCCAGCGCGAAAAAGAATATGCGCCAGATCCACCTCGCCCGGCTCACGGAATTCTTGCAGGTGAGACTTGTAGTAGCTGGCGATCTCCTGATGGTCCACTTTCTGCCCGGCCTTGATCTTGGCCGCCAATCTCTCGATCAGCAGGTTGCGCTCGAGGTTGACCCGGATGCGAGCGGGATCGAGACCGCGGCGCGCGACGAAAGCCGCGAAGGCCTCGTCCCCGCCGCCCTGCTTCTTGATCTCGTCGAAGCGTGTCTCGACTTCCTCGGGCGTTACTCGCAGCCCCTCCGCCCGGGCATGCTGCGAGAGCAACTCGTCCTGGATCATTTTCTGCAAGATCCGATCTCCGAGCGCGGATCTCCCCCGCGCGGAGAGCTTGCCGCTTTTGGGCCTGTAATCCTGCTCGGCCTGGCGCAGGGTGCTTTGGTACTCCTTGCGTGATATCGGAACACCGTTGACCTCGACCACAATATCCTCGCCGATCCGCGTGTCACTCGATTCACCCGCTTGCCGGGACGGCTCCCGAGAACAGCCCGGGACGAGCATCAGGACGACTATCAAGACCATCAAGTTGTTTTTCGCGATCTGCACGCCATCATCTTGCCACCCCTTGCGCCGATCCGTCAATCCTATGGGCGGTAAAATCCCTTGCCTTTTGATTGGCCCGAGAGTACGGTTGTACGTCCATAAACCGAGTGGAGGAAGCCATGGCATCGAGAGCATATATCCTCATCGAGGGAGCGGCCGGCACCGTACCCGGCATCCTCAAGAAGCTTTCCACCACCGATGGTGTCAAGACCGCCCACGCCGTCACCGGGCAGTTCGATCTGATCGCTTTAGTCGAGGCGGAAGACGTCAACGCCGTGGGGAAGATCTCGTACTCACACATCCAGATGATCGAGGGCGTCATCCGCACGATTACCTGTAACGTGATCGATCTCGAATAATATGAAGCTTGCGCCCGTCGCCGGTTGCCTCTTGCTGGCCGTCTCCGTCTTTGCCTGCGGGGACGAGCTTATCGGCCAGGAAATAGGCTGCGACTGGTTCACCGGTGAAAACTGCTGGAAGGCGAGCCTCGAAGCGGCCGCGCCCTGCCTGCACCCCGCGGACGACATAGGCACCCTTTCCGCCGACGGCACGCAGTGCGACTTCACGGATGGAACGCAGGTAGTTTTTCTCAATCCGATAGACCTTGCGAACATGGACTACTACCGCTGGAACTTCGAGATTCACAATGACGATGCGATCTGTATGTCTTTTTACGAAAACAGCTCGGACAGGCGAACTTTAACGACCTCGCTGGGTGTCTACCGGGACGAGCCCAAGGGCCGTGGGATCCAGATCTCCTGCCCATCCGGCACCAAATACAAAGTGTTGATCGCTTCCAACCTGTCCACCTGTGAAAACTTCAAGAAAATCCTGCCCGGCATAAAGGCCGACTGGGACAACGCCGTGGTCAGCTTCACCCTGACCGGCGGCCCCGAAGGCGACACCCTCATATTCTCCTGCAAATAGGCAAATAGACGCTGCTCCGTTATTCCTAACGGGTCATTCCCCTTTTTGATTCACGCAGGAAGGCCGCCAGGGTGGCCGCGGCTTTGCAATCGGGCACTATTTCTTTTTCTATCCGCTCGGCCGCCTCGCTGATCAGCAGGCCGGACTGGAAGGCCAGGCGATAGGCCTGGCGCAGCAGGCGCAGTTCTTCGTTTCCAAAGCCGCGCCTTGAAATGCCCGCGCTGTTCAGGCCGTGCAGGCGGGCCCGGTTGCCGGTGGCCTTGCAGAAGGGCGGTACGTCCATGACCACCACGCTTCCCCCGCCTATGAAGGCGTGCGATCCGATCCGCACGAACTGGTGCACCGCCGAGCAGCCTCCGACCACGGCGTGTTCGCCCAACTCGACGTGCCCGGCCAATTGCACGCTGTTGGCCACCACCACGTGATCGCCTACCAGGTTGTCGTGGGCCACGTGGGTATAAGCCATCAGGAAGACATCGGAGCCGATGCGCGTCACCCCGCCGCCTTGCGGCGTGCCGCGATGGACGGTGACGAACTCGCGCACCAGGTTGCGTTCGCCGATCTCCAGGCTGGTCGGCTCCTCGGCGTACTTGATATCCTGCGGCGGTGTTCCCAGCACGGCGTGAGGGAAGACGTGGTTGTCCGCACCGATTGTCAGGTGCCCGTCGAGCACGGCGTATGGGCCTATCTTGGTGCGCGCCCCGATACGCACGTTCGGGCCGATCACGGCGCCGGGCCCGATCTCGCAGTCGGGCGCCAGCTCGGCCCGGGCGTCGACCACCGCCGTCGGGTGAATCAGTGTCATTTCTTCTCCCCGTCAGGATCTCCAGCGCCTGGGTGCCTGCGCGTCTGGCGTCGGTACCTGTAGAAAAAGTCCCGCAACCATTGACCGACGGGCACGGCCGGGTAACCGGCGACACGGCTGCCGGCGGGCACATCGCTTCCCACTCCCGACTTGGCTCCAACCTGGGCCCCATCCCCTATGGTAACATGGTCGGCGACCCCGACCTGCCCCCCCAACATTGCGCCGTCACCGATGCGCACGCTGCCCGAGAGCCCGGTCTGGGCGGCGATGATCACATCGCGGCCGATGATAACGTTGTGCCCCACCTGCACCAGGTTGTCGATCTTGGTGCCCCTGCCGATGAGCGTCGCGCCGAGTGTAGCGCGGTCGACAGTCGAGTTGGCGCCGATCTCAACGTCGTCCTCGATTACCACCGTGCCGATCTGTTTGATTGAAACGGCGCTCTTCCCGGCTTGCGCTCGATCCAGGCTGACGAAACCGAAGCCGCGCGAGCCGATCACCACGCCGTCTCCCAGCCTGACGCGGTTGCCCAGCCGACAGCGCCGGCGCACCACGACGTTTCGGCCCAAGCGACAATCGTCTCCCACCAGCACATCACGGCACAGTATGGTCCCGCTTCCTACACACGTGCCCGACCCCACCCGCGCCCCGGGCTCGATCCTGGCGCCCGGCTCGATCCGCGCTCGTTCGTCAATCACGGCCCTCGCGTCTACCAGCGCCCCGGGCAATATACCCGCCTGGCGGGGCTGATCCGGATAGAAGAGATCGAGAACCCTGGACAACGCCAGATGGGGATCATCGACCACGATCGCCGGGCAAGCCAATTCGCCAAGCCCGGCCTGAGCGCGGCGGGCAACGATCAGCGCGCCCGCCCGTGTGCCCTGCAACGCGGCCGCGTTACGCGTGCCTAAAAAAAGAGACAGGTCATCCGGCCCGGCATCATCCAGCGCGGCCACGCCGGAAACGCTTTTATCGGCGCCCACCAGATCGGCGCCCAAAAGATGCGCAATCTCTTTCAGGCTGCGCGGCAAGGATCACTTGCCTTTCTTTTTCCCGGATTTCGCCGCGTGGCGCTTGTCGTACTCGCGGATGACCTGGTTGGTCATGTCCATCTTGTCGGGCCCGAAGAGCAGCACCTCCTGGCGCAGGATGAAGTCGAGGCCCTCGCGCTTGGCAACTACCTGGACGATGACCATCACCTTTTGCTCGAACTTTCCCAAGGCCTCGCTTTTTTTCTTGTTGATGTCGTTCTGGTACTGCATGAAAAGCGCCTGGAGCCGCTGCTCCTCCTTGGATAACTGCTGGATGCGTTCCTTGCGCACGTCGTCCTTCAACATGGCCGACTGCTGCTGGAACTGCTGCGCCTTCCCCTGAAAAGTCTTCATGCGCGTGTCCAGCTCTTTCTGCTTTTTCAAGTGCTCAGACTTCAGCCGTTTCAGGATCGCCTTGCCCTCGTTGGTGCTTTCGAACACACGGCTCACGCTGACATATCCGATCTTTTGCTGCGCCGCCGCCGGCGACGTCCAGATGCCCAGGCCAAGCGCGATAACGAGTGATCTACTCAACACATATCTGCCGATCTTCATGCTCTCGTCCTCTCTTTGATTTCCCGACCCTGCGGGTCGGCTTTCTGTTCTGGTTCGACTCCTTTGCCCCTTTTCGAATTCAAACTTCTTGCCTGCCTTTATCAGAAAAAGTTACCAATGGTAAACTCGAACAGGATGTCCTTGTCGCCCGGCCGGCGCGTCAGCGGTATGCCCCACTCGAAGCGCAAAGGTCCGATCGGAGAGAACCAACGGAAGCCGAACCCAGTCGACCAGTACATACCCAGCCAGGTTTCCTTGAGCCGGTTCTTGTCGGCATCCTCCGAGTAACGCTCCGAGAAAAGGTATTCGCCCTCGCCATAGGAGTTGCCGGCGTCGAGGAAAAGTACGCCGCGGATGTTGACCTGCGGGAAAATCGGAAATTCCAGCTCGATATTGCCGATCACCTGCTTGTTGCCGCCCACACCGGAGGGCGTCAGATAAGTTTCGGGATCCGTGCTGTCTTTGCCCATATCCTGCTTGGGACCGATCGAGCGCGGCTCGTAACCGCGCACGGTGAAGATGCCGCCGACGAAGTACTTCTCGAAGATCGGTGCGCCCGGCGTGATGTAACCCAGGGTGATGTTGCTCTTCAAGACAATGCCCCAGATCACCGGCCAGTAGTAACGGGTCACCCAGGACAACCTGGTGAACTCGTTCTGGCTGAAGGTGTACTTGCTGGCGTGCTCCACGGACCCCTGCAAGAGGTGGCCGCTTGAGGGAAACAGGCGGTTGTCGCGCGTGTCCCAGGTGATCGTCAGGCGCAGGCTCGAAGTCCAGCCGTCCGAGAAGAGATTGTGGTGCCTGACACCGCCGCGCTCGGTGACGTCCACGTTCTCCAGGGTATAGGTCAGAGACAAGCGCCAGTCGTCGATGAACTCGTAACCCAAGGTCAGATCGCCGCCGGTCGCCTTGCGTACGAAAGTGTAGTAGTCGAGCTGGGTGTTGAAGAAGCGGAAGCCGAAGTACCAGCTCGTGTCCAGGAAGTAGGGTTCGATGAAACTCAGCGAGAATAGTTGGCGCAGGCTGGAGAGCTGGGCCATCAGTGCCAGCGTCTGGCCGCGGCCGAAGAGGTTCTGCTGCGAGATCTGCGCCGTGGCGATGAAGTTCTCCACCGAGGAGAACCCGGCGCCGATCTGGAAGGTGCCGGTGGGGCGCTCCTTGACCTTGACCCTGATGACGATGCGGTCGGGCCGGCTGCCTTTCGACTCTGAGATCTCCACTTGCTCGAAGAACCCCATACCGTTCACCCGGCGGCGGGAAGTCGCCAATCCAGTCCCGGAATAGTACTCGCCCTCGTAGACCCGCAGCTGTCGCCGGATGACCTTGTCGCGGGTCTTGACATTGCCCTCGATCTGGATCTCCTCGATGAATACCTTCGAGCCCTTCTGGATGTTGAACTTGATGTCGGCGATCCTGGCCTCGGCGTCGACGTTCGTGCTGGGCACGACCTCCACGTAGGCGAAGCCGCGATCCTTATAGACGTCCTGGATACGGAACATGCTCATGCCGAGATTGGTGCGGTTGAAGATCTCGCCCGGCTTGATCAGCAAGAGCTTCTTCAGGACGTCCGTCTTCAGGCGCGCAAGAAGCTCCGCGCGAACCCGTTCGCGCAAGAGCCCGCTCTTTGGCCGCGGCGGCTGGTCTTCCTCCCAGATCCCTTTATCGATGCGCCCTGAAACCTCCTGCTCGAGCGCGGAGAGTACCGAGATCTTCAGTGCGGCCATCTCCTTGTCGCTCATCCGCTTGCGCAATTCGCGCGCCAATTCGCGCGAAAGGGGCAAGCCTACTCCGCCGTCGTCGATGGCAGCCTCGATACGATCGAGCAGTAGGCGATCATCGCACAACAAGTCGCCTGCAAAATCCATGTTGCCGAAGCGGTACTGTTCGCCTTCTTCCACGGAGATGGTCAGGTAGAGGCTCTTGCGATCGCGGCTGATCTCGGTCACCGGCTTGGACACCTTGACGTTGATGAAGCCGTGGTCGTAGTAATACTGGTTGATACGCATCAGGTCGCGCTTGAGCCCCTCCTGCTTGAAGGTCCCCGCGCCGGTCAGCCAGGAGAAAAAACCGCCCTCGCGCGTCTCCATGATGTCCTTGAGTTCGTCTCCGCTGATGCGCTTGTTGCCGCTCAAGGTGATGCGCCGAATTTCAACCTTGGCCCGCTCGTTGATCACAAAGGCGAGCGAGACCCTGTTCTTGGGCAGCTTCTTCAACTCATAGCCGACGTCGGCCATGAAGAAGCCCTTTTCTACGTATAGCTCCTTGATCTTCTGCGCGTTCTTCTTGATCTTGGCGACATCCAGCACGGACAGTGGCTGGATATCGACGACTTCCTTGATCTTGTCCAGTTCGACCTCGTCATTGCCGCGGTAATCGATCTTGGCGATGGAGGGTTTTTCACGGACGATGAAAACGAGGACCTCGCCTTGCTGCTTCTGGTCGACCTCGGCGCGGACATCGTCGAAATACCCCAGCCCGAAGATGGCCTTGATGTCCCGGCCCACCTTGGAGGGATCCATGGGCTCACCCGGCTGAGAGGTTATCACCAGGCGCACGGCGTCCGACTCGACCCGCTTGTTACCCTGTATTTCGACAGCCTGCAGGTCCCCCGCCCAGGCGGGCCGCAGCCAAGCCAGGCATGCCAGCACGGCGACGATTTCCAGAAGGCCGGCCCGGTGTCCCTTCATTGCAGTTCCTTCCCTTCGCCCACCCCGGCATCATGCCAGACTAGTGCCCATCTTGAAACCTAACGAACACCTTAAAAAAACCAACGATTTCGCGGTGCCCGTCTTCAAAACTCGGCCTCCTGATACGGGCGCTCGATTATCCGGCCGTCCAGCAAGCGTAAACTCCTGTTCAACCTGGCGGCCAGCTTGGGATTGTGAGTCACGATGACGGTGGTCATTCCCAGCCGGCGGTTGAGGTCGAACAGCAGTTCATTGATACCCTCGCCGGTCTTCTCGTCCAGGTTGCCGGTGGGCTCGTCAGCCAACAGCAAGCGTGGCTTCAAGACGAGTGCCCGGGCCAGCGCCACTCGCTGCCGCTCGCCGCCCGATAGCTCCACCGGCCTGTGATCCAGTCGCCGGCCGAGGCCGACCTGTTCCAGGATGTCGCGGGCCATGGCGGCCGCCTGCCGGCGCCTGGTTCGCATAACGAGCGCCGGCATCATAGTGTTCTCGAGCGCCGTGAACTCGGGCAGCAGGTGATGAAACTGGAAGACGAAACCTATCGTCTTGTTCCTGAAAGACGCCAAGGCGTCGGGCGAAAGACTGCCCATGTCGCGGCCGTCGATCGACAGCCTGCCCGCGTCAGGAGTGTCGAGCGTCCCAAGGATGTGCAGCAAGGTGCTCTTGCCCGCGCCCGAGGGTCCCAGCACGGCAACCATCTCCTCGGAGCGCACCGAGAAACGGATGCTTTTCAGCACCTCGATGGTTTTTCCGCCCAGCCGGTAACTCTTTGCCAGGCCATCCACTTCAACAAGGGTTTTCAAACGTCAATCCCTCAGTCGTAGCGCAGTCCCTCGGCCGGGCTCAGGCGCGAGGCCCGGCGCGAAGGATAGATCGTCGCAATGAAGCTTATATGCAAGGCGATGCCGGCAATCAAGATGAACTCGAACAGGTCCATGTTTACCGGCAGGTTCTCTATATAGTAGACCTCCGGATCGAGTTGCATCCCGAAGCGCCTGAGCAGGATGCAAACACCCCAGCCAAGCAACAATCCCAGGCCGGTTCCGACCATCCCGATGGTTATTCCCTCGAACATGAAGATCTTCATCACTCCGTCCCCGGTGGAGCCCATCGACTTGAGGATGGCAATCTCCTTGACCTTTTCCCAGACGAGCATGATTAAAGTGGAGATGATGCCGAAGGCCGAGACCAGGGTGACGATCACCACCAGGATGAACATGCCGACCTTCTCCATCTTCAAGGCGGTGAAGAGATTCTTGTTCATTTGGTACCAGGTCCGCGTGAAGTAGGGATAGCCGTCCAGGGCCGATATGATCTCCTTGCAGATGGCTGACGCCCGATCGATGTTATTGAACCTCAAGGCCACGCCGGTCACTGCATCACCCATGCCGAAGAATCCCTGGGCTTCCTTCAAGGATATATAGACCGACTTGGCGTCGTACTCGTACATCCCGGTAACGAACACGCCGGCCACCCGGAATGAGCGCGCCCTGGGTACCGGCCCGCTCGGCCCGAGCTCTTCGCTCAGGGGTGAGACGATGTTGACCCGGTCGCCGAGACGCACCTTTAGGATCTTCAGAAGCTCCTTGCCGATGAAGATCGCCGGGGTCTTGTCGGCCCGCAGCCCGAGCGACAGAGGTGCCGGCGCCGGCACCTCTCCCGCGGCATGGGCGGGGGGAACGCTATCGATGATATCGAGGTTTCCGTCAACGGGCTCCTTTTGCCCTTTTTCCGGCTCCTCGTTCTCGCCGCCGTCGACCCGATCAGGCTCCAGGGTTCTCTTCTCACGCCGCTGTTTGCGGGCCCGGCGCTGCTTCTCGATGTAGGCGTCGATCTCCTCCGGGTGAAGCAGCAGGCGCAGATCGCCTTCCTCGATGCTGCTGTCCAGGTCGGTCACTTTTCCCGCGCTTAGCGGATCGATGCCCTTGATGAAGACGCCGGAGATGTTGAACTCGGAAGACACCATCACCTCGTTGTAGACGAAGGGGGTGGCGGCCAGCACGCCGGGTGTATGCTTGGCCTTCTCGATCACCAGCGGCCACTCGCTGAAATCCAGCCCGCGCTTCTGCACAATGGCGTGGGCGTTGGTTCCGACGATCTTGTTCTTGAGATCCATCTCGAACCCGCTCATCACGCTCAGCACCACCACCATGGCCGCTACGCCCAGGGCCACGCCGGCCACGGAGATGGCGGTGATCATCTTGAAGCGCAGGTAACGCATCCCGACGAAGAAGGGGTAATACAGGCCGCCGCCGCGCGCCAAGAACAGGACGAAGGCCGTAAGGTAGAGCATGGCGAAGTGCGATTCGAACTTGAGCAGCACCTCGACGAAATTATCGAGGCCCAACTGGAAATCGTCCCTGACCAGCAAGCGCACGACTATTACCAGGCTGCAGATGAGACCTTCCAGCGACGGATAGTAACCCACCATCAGGCCGAGCAGACCGCCGATCAGCATGCCTTCCCCTGCCAGAAACAGATAGGGCATGGTGTCGGTGGACATGTTGATACCCTTCCAGCCGACCCGCAGCAGGTCCTCTCCGCCCAGCAGAAGCCCCAGCGTCAGCAGCACACCTGTCGTCGTGACGAGCCCGAACGATTTCCAGGTACGGCGCTTTTCCAAGTGCTCCTCCGAGCACGGCGAGCCATAGTGCGACTCTTGCTCGCCGCCGTCTACTGCCGGGGCCTCAAAAGGGGAAACAGGATCACGTCCCTGATGGAAGGTGCATCCGTAAAAAGCATTACCAACCGGTCGATGCCGATTCCTTCGCCACCCGCCGGCGGCATGCCGTACTCCAGGGCCTGGACATAGTCCTCGTCGTAGGGCATGGCCTCCTCGTCGCCCATGGCCTTGGCCTCCATCTGCGCGGCGAAGCGCTCGCGTTGATCGTCCGGATCGTTCAACTCGGAAAAGGCGTTGGCCATCTCGCGGCCGGCGATGTAGAGCTCGAAACGATCCACCAGATCCGGCTGCCCGTCCTTCTTGCGGGAGAGGGGCGACACGACCAGCGGAAAATCATGGACGAAAGTCGGCTGGATCAGGCTGGTCTCGACCTTCTCTTCGAACAATGTCATCAGCAATTGCCCTGCCGGCGTGCCGGGCTCGACGCTGATTCCGAGCCTGTCAGCGGTTTGTGCAAGAAAAGCGGGCTCGTCGAGGCGCGCCTGGTCGACTTGAAGTGCCTCGGCCAGGCCGCCTGCGACCGTCATGCGCCTGAACGGCTTCTCGAGATTGATCTCCTGGCCCTGGTAGCTCAAGCGCCGGGTGTGTACGAGATCCTCGGCCAGTGAGCCGAGCAGTTCCTCGGTCAGTTCCATCAGGTCGGTGTAGGTGGCATATGCCTGGTAGAACTCGAGCATGGAGAACTCGGGATTGTGCTGGGTGGAGATGCCCTCGTTGCGGAAGCAGCGGTTCAGCTCGTAGACCCGCTCGAGCCCTCCGACCAGCAGGCGCTTGAGATACAACTCGGGGGCCACACGCATGAAGAGATCCATGTCCAGGGCGTTGTGGTGGGTGACGAAAGGCCTGGCAGTGGCACCGCCGGCCAGGGGTTGCATCATGGGCGTCTCCACCTCTAAAAATCCGCGCGCGTCGAAAAACGCCCGCATGAACTTGAGGATCCCGGCGCGCAGGACGAACAGATCCGTTACCTCGCGGTTGACTATCAGGTCGAGGTAGCGGCGCCGGTAGCGTATCTCGATATCGCGCAGTCCGTGCCACTTCTCCGGCAAGGGGCGCACGCTCTTGGACAGCAGGCGCAGCGCATCGGCCTGGATGGTCAGTTCTCCGGTGCGTGTGCGCATGGGCTTGCCGCAGACGCCGATTATGTCTCCGACCTCTATGAACTTCTTGAATATCTCGTATGCCTCGTCACCCAGCGCGTCCTTCTGGGCATAGATCTGGATCAGCCCGGAGCGATCGCCGATCTTCAGGAAGGCGGCCTTGCCGAACGAGCGCAAGGCCATCACCCGCCCGGCCAGCGAATAGCTCGTATCGAGCCGCAGAAGGCCCTCGCCATCGAGATCGCCGCAGCGTGCAATGACATCCGCCGCCAGAAAGTCCGGATGGAAATCGTTGGGATAGGGTGCAATGCCCCGGGATCGCAGCTCGGCCAGCTTGCGACGCCTCTGGGCCACTTGATCTTCCATTCTTCTCCCGGATAACCT
>CAZXHT010000078.1:0-28519 GCA_964640665.1 uncultured Myxococcales bacterium | reverse complement strand
CATTATGTATTGGGTCTTCATTTTTTCCTCCAGCCTCAGTAGGAAATTCCGAAACACCATGTTAGCACAGGCCTTGCGACGGATCCATCCGGTGGAATCCTCTCGCTTGACTTGACTATTTGGGGATACAAGTCCGAGTATTGAGAAAAGGCCGGCTGAATCGCGGGCCGGGGAAAAAAGGGGTTTCATGTCCAGCAAGGTGTTCGTGGTTGTTGCTTCGCTGATCTGTCTGCATTTTGTCAGCATGCCCGATGCCCGGGCGGATCAGGCTCACGAGTTTTCCATTCAGGGGGGTTGGTGGAACTTCGAAGCCGAGTACTTGGCCGACTTCGGGTTGTTTGTCGACGCGGGAGTGCCGTGGTTTGCAATGGTCATGGACGGTGATCAAACCGGCAGCGACTGGTCGATGGCGGTCGAGGGGAAGGTCGGCTACCAGTTCTCTGTATCTGATTCCTGGCGCCTGCGTGCGGGGTTCAGGACGGCTTTCTCTTTCTGGCATGGTTGCCCGTGCAGCAGCGGCGCAGAGGAGACACATACGAAGTCGTTTGCATTTCTGGAAGTGGGTGTCCGCTACGAGCATTCATCGGGCATATTTGTCGGCGTCGACTTGCCCCTGTACGCCTTCGACGACTTCCATGAATTGCTTAGCGGAAACTCATCCGGTGTCGAGCACTTTCCTCCCGGCGTTTCGTTCCTCTTCTCTCAGCTCTACTGCGGCTACGGCTGGAAATTCTAAGGCAGCGCCCGTCCGGGCGTGCCGTTTTTTCCCTTGCATTCTGACTCTACCCGGGTAATTATGACCAATAGTGACCTTTAGTCATAATTACCCGCTGCGGAATTGATAAGGAAAAACAATGAGGTATGCAGAAACCGGATACTATCTTGAAGTCGATCTTAGCAGGGGAAACATCGAGCGGGTTGAGAGCGACCCGCGATTGACCGAACTCTTTCTCGGGGGTCTTGGCACCAACTCCAAGATACTGTGGGATCGGGTTCCACCCGAAGTCGAACCCTTTTCTCCGGACAACCTGCTCATATTCGGCACCGGTCTTCTGGACGCCACACCCGCTATCGGCGCCAATCGCACTATTGTTTCCACCATTTCTCCACAGACCTTGCTGATGGCATATTCGATGATGGGGGGATTCTTCGCGCCGGAATTGAAGTTTGCCGGTTACGACAAGATAATCTTTCGCGGTAAATCACCCAAGCTGGTTTACCTGTGGATCAACAACGACAAGGTGGAAATACGCGACGCCGCCCATCTTCACGGCAAAGGGGCACTCGAAGCCGCGGAACTCATTCGGCAGGAGTTGGGTGAGACCAAGGCCCAGGTGGCTTCCATCGGTTTAGCGGGCGAAAACAGGGTCTACTACGCCTCCATCGAACACGGCAGATCGAGCGCCAGCCGGGGCGGTATCGGCGCCGTCATGGGCGACAAGGGCTTGAAGGCCGTAGCCGTTCGCGGAACGAAAGACATCAATGTCGCCAAGCCGGCCGAGCTTTTCGAGCTTTGCAACAAGCTGCTTGCAGACATTCAGAAGCGGGCAAGCAATCCCATCAAAGGGGTACCGCCCATTCTGGCCGGAATCGGATCGCCCCAGGAAATGGCAATACATGATGAGCAGTGGCACACCACCAGTTTTGCCTGGGGGAACGCCCGCCACCGGAGAAAAGATTTCTGGACCGAGGAAACCGCACAGAAGTGGACGAAGGCCCAGGAAAATGCGATCGAGCGCCTGGTGAGTTGCTACAACTGCCCGATGAAATGCGGGGCGATAATCGCCTACCCGGCACTCGGGGTTTCGAGATACATGATGAAATGCTACTCGAAACTCACCTATGTAATGGGGGCCATGGCGGACGACCTGGAGTTCGGTTTCGAAATCGCCGGTCGTGCCCAGGAATACGGGGTGGACTCATACACGGCGCCGCAGGTCATGGCCTTCGCCACAGAACTCTATGAAGCCGGCATTCTCACCGAGCAGGACATGCCGGGATTTCCGTCCGACAACAAGGAGAGATTTTTCTGGTTGCTCGACAAGATCGTCCGGCGTGAAGGCATTGGAGATGTTCTGGCCAAGGGCACTTACTGGGCGTCACGGGAAATCGGCAAGGGGGCCCAGGAATACGATCGTAATACCATCAAGAAACACGAGCAGATCCCGATCAAGCTGGGAATGCTGAATCCCATATATTTCCTGATGTATTCCACCGGCGCCAAGATAAACATCACCCAAATCGAGGGCCAGATGCCCCAGATCCCTTTTGCCACCCGAGAGGAGAGAGAAGAGTTCGTAAAAGACTGGGTCCATGTTCCCAATGAAAAGTTCAAGAAGTATTTTGTCGATTGGGAACTGCGCGGAGAACACGCTTTTCCACATTACCCGCCCATTGAAGCGACTTGTGAAATTGTCGAGTGGCAGGAGACGATGCACTACCTCGATGATGCCACCGGGATATGCGCGGGGCTGTCATCGTTTCCCATAAAGCCTCCCTATCACATTCACAATTTAAAGAGTTTTGTCTCGTTGGCGACCGGGATGGATATGGATGAAGACAAGCTCTGGGAAATAACCAGGAGGAACCGGACTCTGGTCAGGGCCATCAATGCGAGAAGAGGCTTGAGGAGAAAGGACGAGCGTCCTCCGAAAGACCACTGGAAGAAAAGATTTCCCGAGTTGGAAGCCAAGCTGCTCGATGGCTACTATGAATTCAAGGGCTGGAACAAAGACGGAATTCCCAAAAAAGAGACGCTGGACAAACTGGGCCTGGATTACGTGGGCCAAGACCTGGTGCAACGGGGCATCCTGAAGGTCGGTGATGAAAAAGAAAATAATTAAAAGGATCATTGTCGATGTCGACAAGTGCAACGGTTGCCGGGCGTGCGAGGTGGCCTGCTCGGCGTTTCACTCCATGCCGAGATACAGCAGCATCAATCCGGCCAGGTCCCGTATCCGGATTATTCATGAACCTTTGAGAGACATGTATATTCCGGTGCACGCGGGCGAGTACACCCCGGCCGAATGTACGGGTAGAGACAAATACGTGATTGACGGGAAGGAATACGACGAGTGTGCCTTCTGCAGGGCTTCCTGCCCGTCGAGGGATCTGTTCAAGGAACCCGATTCAGGCCTGCCGCTCAAATGCGACATGTGTGAAAGCGATCCGCCCCTGTCAGAGCCGATGTGTGTCCAGTGGTGCTTAGCCGATGCCTTGACCTACGAAGAAGAAGAGGTGGAAGAAGAAGAAGAAGAGGAGAGCCCCGAAGAGATTGAGATCGGGCTGGACGCGATGGCAAGCAAGTACGGATGGCAGAGGATACTGGATACAGCCGCCCGGATGTCGAAGAAAGACTGAATCATAAAGGACCAAAAGAGTCGTGGAAACAGTAACCCCATTGCCGGAAATAGTAGATGAGATAAGAAAGGCCGGCGCCAAATCCTATGGATTGTGCTATCAGTGCGGAAAATGCGATGCTGTCTGCCCCTGGAACAGGGTCAGAACCTTCAGTATACGCAAGATCATCCGCGAAGCCACATTCGGTTTGACCGAAGTGGAAGGCGATGACATCTGGCGCTGCACCACCTGCGGAACCTGCACTATTCAGTGCCCCAGGGGAGTGGATCAAATAGAAACCGGGGTGTCCTTGCGCAGGATTGCCTCGGAGTACGGGGTTTTCCCCGATTCCGCCCGAGCCCTGCGTGGCGTAAGAGGAAGTCTTACCACCGAAGGCAATCCACTGGGTGAAAAACGGGAAAAGCGGGCGGATTGGGCGCGCGATCTTCCCGTGAAACCCTTTAGCGAAGGGATGGAGGTATTATATTTCGTTGGCTGCTACTTCAGCTATGATCCGAGAATGCAGAAGGTGGCCGTCGCCACCGTCAATATCCTCAACAAGGCGGGGGTGGATTTCGGGATATTGGGCACCAGTGAGAGTTGCTGCGGCGAAAGCATCCGCAAGACGGGCGGCGAGGATGTATTCAGAACCTTGGCCAAGGAAAATATAAAAACCTTTATTGATAACGGGGTGAAGAAAATTATTGTATCTTCCCCGCATTGTTACAACACCTTCGTAAACGAGTATCCCGAGTTCATGGTCAACTTTGAAGTCGTTCATATCTCACAGTTTCTGTTCGAATTGATCAACGAGGGCAGGCTCGAACTGACCGGGGAGTACAAGAAAAAAGTGACTTATCACGACCCCTGTTACCTGGGGCGGCACAACGGCATCTATGATGAGCCAAGAGAAGTCTTGAAGAAGGTGCCCGGGCTGGAACTGGTCGAGATGTCCGATTCGCGTGAAAACAGTCTTTGTTGCGGCGGCGGCGGCGGCAGGATTTGGATGGATACGCCGAAGGCTGAAAGATTCTCCGACCTGAGATTGCAACAAGCCGACCAGGCCGGAGCCGAGGTGCTGGCAACTTGCTGCCCGTACTGCATCACCAATTTCGAGGATAGCAGGTTGAACATGGAGAAGGAAGGGCTGGAGATTAAAGACATCACGGAAATTATCCAGGAAGTGATCTGAGAGACAAATAAAGCGGATTGGGGACTGAGAGAATTGGAAAAAGAATCAGCAGCTAGTCTGGCCGACGGTAACTTCGGAGATGTCATGGTCGCCGGTGGAGGGATCAGCGGTATTCAAGCCTCCCTCGATCTGGCCAATTCCGGTTACAAGGTTTTCCTGGTTGAGCAGTCGCCGACCATCGGCGGCAAAATGTCCCAGCTCGACAAAACCTTTCCCACCAATGACTGCTCGATGTGCATTGAATCCCCCAAGTTTATCGAATGTGACAGACATCCCAATATAGAGATCCTGACCTATACGGAAGTCGACGGCGTAGAAGGGGAAGCCGGCGACTTCACGGTGACTTTGAGAAAAAAACCAAGATACATCAGAGAGGACAGATGCACGGGCTGTACCACCTGTGTCGAGTACTGCCCGGTCGAGGTTCCGGATCCGTTCAACCAGGACTTGTCCGGGAACAAGGCCGTTCATATTTACTTCTCGCAGGCGGTTCCGCTGGTTCCCTATATAGATGAAAGCTGCCTTTATCTCAAAGACAAGAAGTGTTCTATTTGCCTGGGCGTCTGCAAGAACGAAGCCATCGATTTCAATCAGCAGGCTAAGATGCTGGAAATCAAGGTAGGCGCGGTGGTCTTGTCTCCAGGGTATGAGGTGTACGATCCTGCTCCGCGGGGCGACTATGGCTACGGAACATATAAAAACGTGGTCACCAGTCTCGACTTCGAACGGCTCTTATGTTCCACCGGGCCGCACGAAGGCGAGATATTGCGCCCTTCGGACAAGAAGCATCCGCACAAGATAGCCTGGATTCACTGTGTCGGTTCCAGGCAGGTGATGCCCCCTCAACAATTCAAGGGCCGTAAAAACAACGGAGGCGCAAACAGCTATTGTTCAGCGGTGTGCTGCTCGTATATCCAGAAACAGGTGATTTTGGCGAAAGACCACGACGCCGATATGCAGGCCGCAATATTCCATAACGATATCCGATCCTATGGCAAGGATTTTGAACGATTCTATCAAAGGGCTGCGAAACTTCCCGACGTCAGATTCATAAGAAGCTACGTATCGGTTGAAAGAGAGGTCCCGGAAACAAAGAACGTAACAATCAGATACTCTACGACCGATGATGGAGTAAAAGAAGAAGAATTCGATCTGGTGGTATTGGGTGTTGGATTGAGCCCTCCCGCCAAGGCGAAAGGCCTGGCCAATCAGTTCGGCATCGAGCTCAATGCCCACGGGTTCTGTAAGACCAATCCCGCAAATCCCATCCAGACCACTCACCCGGGAATATTCACAAGCGGCGCCTTCCAGGGCCCGATGGACATCCCCGAGTCGGTCATGACCGCCAGCGGGGCCAGTGCCCAGATCGGCGAGCTTCTGGGTTACCGAAGAGGGAAGCTGGCCAAGGACAGGGTCTATCCGCCGGAAAGGGATGTCTCCGGGGAAGACGCCAAGGTTGGTGTCTTTGTGTGTCATTGCGGCGCCAATATCGGAAGAGTAGTGAACGTTCCTTCCGTGGTTGAATATGCCCAGGGCCTGGACAACGTTGTTCACGCCGAAGAAGGCCTGTTTATATGTTCTACCGATGCCGCCCAGCAAATATCGAACACGATTCGGGAAAAAGGGATCAACCGCGTGGTTGTCGCCGCCTGTACCCCCAGGACACACGAGCCGTTGTTCAGGGACACGCTTCGCGAGGGGGGAATCAATCAGTATTTCTTCGACATGACCAACATCAGGGAACATTGCTCCTGGGTCCACTCCAAGCAAAAGGAAGAAGCCACCCGGAAGGCCAAGGACCTCGTCCGCATGTCGGTCGCCCGGACGATTAACCTGGAGCCCTTGCAGGATTTTGAGCTGCCCGTCGACAAGAGAGCCCTGGTGGTCGGAGGAGGCCCGGCCGGGATGACCAGCGCCCTGAGCCTGGCCGGGCAGGGGTTCGAGGTCTACTTGCTTGAAAAGGATGCAAACCTGGGCGGCATGGCGAGAAGACTGTATTACACCCTGGAAGGAATGGATGTTCAGGCTTATTTGAGCGATCTCATCCGCAAGGTCTATCAGCACCCCCTGATACACGTATCTCATGGCGCGACCATCACAGAGGTTTCCGGTTATGTGGGCAATTTCACAACCACGGTGAAATCCGAAGGAATGATCAAAGAGATACAACATGGCGCCGCCATCCTCGCCACCGGGGCCGACGAATATAAACCCACCGAATACCTTTACGGTGAAGATGACAGGGTCTTGACCCAGCTGGAGCTGGAAGAGCGAATTACCACGGGAGATCAAAAGCTGCTCGGCATGAAGAGCCTGGTGATGATCCAATGTGTCGGCAGCAGACAGGAAGGCAGAAACTACTGCTCGCGGGTATGTTGCAGCCAGGCCGTGAAGAATGCCCTGAAGCTGAAAGAAAAAAGCCCCGAGATGGAAGTCTACGTACTCTTTCGGGATATGAGAACCTATGGGTTCAGAGAGGATTATTACCGCGAGGCTGCGAGCAAGGATGTAAAGTTCATCCGCTGGGAACCGGAGGATCCGCCCATGGTGGAGGCCGCCGAAGAGGGCGGCCGGCCCGTCTTGCGTGTCAGCGTGCCCGATCCGGTTTTGGGCAAGAGGCTTGCTATCGATGCCGATGCGGTTGTCCTCTCGGCCGCGGTGGTCCCCGCGGCGGGAAGCCGGGAACTGGCCCGGCTGTTCAAGGTATCCATGAACCCGGATGGTTTCTTCCAGGAAGCCCATGTAAAATTGAGGCCTGTCGACTTTGCCGCGGAGGGCGTTTTCCTGTGCGGGACAAGTCACTATCCCAAGCATATATCCGAGACGATCAGCCAGGCGCTCGGAGCCGCCGGCCGGGCCGTGACTATTCTCTCGCATGACACCATCATGGCCTCCGGCTCCGTTTGCGAGGTGAATGAGGACGACTGCATATCGTGCGGGGCATGCATCACGGCTTGCACCTATGGCGCCATAGAATTTCACGATACGCCGAAAGGCGCAAAGGCCACCGTCAATCCCATTCTCTGCAAGGGAGACGGCCTGTGTAACGCGAAGTGCCCGACAAATGCCATCGTCTTGAAGCACTTCACCGATCAAGAGGTCTTTTGCCAGATTGACGCGGCGCTGGAAGTCGCCCGGGGAGTGAGCTGAAAATGGCTGGAGGGCATGAGTTCGAACCGAGGATCGTGGGTTTTTTGTGCAACTGGTGCTGCTATGCGGGAGCAGACCTGGCCGGGGTTTCCCGCTATCAATACCCCCCTAATATAAGAATTATAAGATTGATGTGTTCCGGCAGGGTCGACCCGGCATTTGTAATGCGGGCTTTTTTAGACGGCGCGGACGGTGTCTTTATCGGCGGCTGTTGGCTCGGCGAGTGTCATTATGTTACCGAGGGGAACTACGACGCCCTGAGCGTCATGCATCTGTGCAGAAAACTGCTTTCGCAAATAGGGGTGAGCCCCGAGAGATTGAGGATCGAGTGGGTATCCGCATCCGAAGGAATCCGGTTCGCCGAAGTCATGGGAAGCTTCGTCGATAAGTTGAAGGCGACAGGGCCGCTCGGCAAGGCCGAAGGAATAGACGAAGATCTGCTAAAGCTCAAGCTCGAAGCCGTTATCAACTTGATCCCCTATATCAAGCTGGTGGAAAGGGAGAGGCTGAGGGTGCGTTTCGCAACGGAAGAAGAATACAACGAATATTTCAACAGCGACGAGCTGAACAAGTTGTTCAAGGAGTTGATCGCAGACAAGCTGACAACCAGCCAGATTCTGCTGCATCTTCGGAAAAACCCCCTTTCAACCGGAGAAATCTCCGGGATCATGGGCCTTGGCCCGTCTGAAGTATCAAATCACATGAATGGCTTATCAAGGCAAGGATTGGTCAGCTACGACGCAGGGCGCAAGCGCTTTGCTCTCGCTTGAGGTGAAAAGGCAGCCATGGACAATGATCTAATCGATCAGATTATTGATAAACATCGGTGCGAGGCCGGCTCGCTGATCCAGATATTACTGGATATCCAGAGTGAAAATCATTGGCTTCCCGCGGGAGCGCTTGAGAGAGTAGGCCAAAGACTGAAGGTCCCCTTGTCGCGGATACGGCATGTCGTTACCTTTTACAGGGCCTTCAGTCTGGTTCCCAAAGGACGTCACCAGGTTCATGTTTGTGTGGGCACCGCCTGTCATGTTCGCGGCGCCGGGCGTATCCTCGACAAGCTGCAGGAGCTTACCGGAATCAAGCCCGGTGAAACCGACCTGGATATGAAGTTCAGCCTCGAAACCGTCAACTGCCTCGGTTGTTGCGCACTCGGGCCGGTGCTGGAGATCGACGGCAAGATCCACGGCAAGGTCTCGACGGCCGATACGGCACAGGCGTTGAAAACCTGCGACTAGGTGAAAATCATGGCGCGCTTGAGTTCGCCTGAAGAACTGGAACAATTCAGACAAAAGCTGTTGTTAAAGAGAGATCCGGACACGCCTTGCATCTCGGTTTGTGTCGGTACCGGTTGTCTTGCTTTTGGTGCGAAAGAAGTAATCGCAGCCTTCCGGGCGGAGATAAAAGAGCAAGGCCTGGATGCCGTTGTGGATACGAAAGGAACCGGGTGCCCCGGGTTTTGCGAGCGCGGGCCGGTGGTGGTGATATACCCCGAGGAGATATGCTATCTCCAGGTCAAGCCCGAAGATGTTCCCGAGATCGTCTCGCAGACGATAAAAGAAAAGAAAGTTGTTGAACGGTTGCTGTATGCCGACCCGACCACGGGCGAACGGGCAGTCCATGAATCGGATATACCCTTTTACGGCAATCAAGAACGAAGACTGATCTGCAACAACATCAAGATTGATTCAAAGAGCATCGACGACTATCTGGCGATAGGCGGTTATTCCGCGCTGGCCAAGGCTCTTAGCCAAATGACCGCCGAGCAGGTGTTGGAGGAGGTCAAGAAATCCAACCTGCGCGGAAGGGGAGGGGCCGGTTTTCCCACCGGGAGAAAATGGGAAGGCTCACGCAACGCCGCGGACGATACGAAATACGTGATCGTCAACGCCGACGAGGGCGACCCCGGGGCGTTCATGGACAGGGCGCTGCTCGAGGGAAACCCGCATTCGATTCTCGAGGGCCTGATAATCGGTGGCTTCTGCGTCGGTGCCCGCGAGGGCTATGTCTACGTCCGGCAGGAATACCCCCTGGCTGTAGAGAACCTGAACCTGGCCATCAAGCAGGCCGGGGAGTACGGGTTTCTGGGAAAAAATATTCTCGGCTCCGGCTTCGATTTCGAGGTCATCGTGCACAAGGGGGCCGGCGCTTTCGTTTGCGGCGAGTCGACCGCTTTGATGACCGCGCTGGAGGGCAGGGTCGGAGAGCCCCGGCCGAAGTATGTCCGCTCGAACATCAAGGGTCTCTGGGACAAGCCCAGCGTGCTGAACAATGTCGAGACCTGGGCGAACGTGCCGCTGATCATCAACAAGGGGGCCGACTGGTTTACCGAGATTGGAACCGAAAAAAGCAAGGGCACGAAGATTTTCTCGCTGGTCGGCAAGATAAACAACACCGGCCTGGTGGAAGTGCCGATGGGCATTACCCTGAGAGACGTAATCTACAAGATAGGCGGCGGGATTCCCAACGGCAAGAAGTTCAAGGCAATACAGACAGGGGGGCCGTCCGGGGGATGTATCCCCGAAGAAATGCTTGATTTGAAAGTCGGCTTCGATGAACTGACTGCAGCCGGTTCGATGATGGGCTCGGGCGGGATGATCGTAATGGATGAAGATACCTGCATGGTCGATGTCGCCAGGTACTTCATCAACTTTCTTACCGATGAATCGTGCGGCAAATGTGTCCCCTGTCGTGAAGGCCTGCGGCAGATGCACAAGATTCTCACGAACATCACCAGCGGCAAGGGAAAAGCAGGCGATATCGAGGATTTGGAAGATCTGGCCGAGGTCACCCGGGACGCCTCGCTGTGCGCGCTTGGAAAGAGCGCCCCGAATCCGCTTCTGAGTACGTTACGTTACTTTAAAGATGAGTACGAGGCGCACATCGAGCACAAGCGCTGCCCGGCCTTGTCCTGCAAGGAGCTGATCTCGTACCATATCGACCCGGCCAGGTGCCAGGCATGTCTGATTTGCCTGAAGGAGTGCCCGGCCGAGGCGATCGACGGCGGCAAGAACAAGATCCACGTCATCGACCAGCAGAAATGCACCAACTGCGGAACCTGCTTCGAAGTCTGTCCCTCCCGTTTCAGCGCGGTGGTCAAGATATCGGGCGAACCAGTTCCGCCTCCGATCCCCGAAGAAGAGAGAATCATCATCAGAAAGAGAAAAGAAAAATGAGCGAAATCCGCATGCAGATTGACGGAAATGAAGTTAAAGCTGCGGAAGGAATGACTATCCTCGAGGCTGCCCAGGGGGCGGGTATATCGATTCCAACGCTCTGTCATCACGAGAAGCTGAAGCCTTTCGGCGGCTGCCGGTTGTGCATGGTAGAAGCGGAAAGTCGCGGTGTTACCAAGCTGGTTGTCGCCTGCGTTTACCCGGCCGAGGAAAACCTGGTAGTCAGAACCAGATCAGAAAAGGTAGACAAGATTCGCAAAACCATACTCGAGTTGTTGCTGGCGCATGCCCCGGATTCCCCGAAGTTGGTGGATTTGGCCGGTGAATATGGAGCAAACAAAGACCGTTTCGAGAAAGAGGCCTCTTTTTGCATTCATTGCGGCCTGTGTGTGCGTTACTGCGCCGAGGTCAAGAAAAAACACGCCGTCGGGTTCATCGACCGGGGAATAAGGAAGGAGATCGCCTTCATTCCGGAAATCGCATTAAAAGAGTGCAACAGTTGCAAGGAGTGTTTTCCACTTTGCCCGACATCCTATTTGCAGGCGGCCTACGTTTTGATCGAGTCTTTGGCGACGGGCAAGGAAGAGTAGCGATTGAGTAATCGAAACAAGCCGAAATCTTACCAGGCGCTCGTGTGCAAGACAGGGGCCTGCGAGAGCGATTCACTCGAACTGATTGCGGAGGAACCGCTGGTGATTCGCATCGAGGGTAAGTCCTATTCGGTGGTGATGAGGACGCCCGGACAAGAATCGCATCATGCGGCGGGATTCTGTCTGGGGGAGGGTGTCGTAGACTCCGCTGATGATTTTGCAAGCATCGACTATGACGAGTATATGAATCCGAATCTCGTTGACGTCCGGCTCAAACCCGAACGGCGTGAAAAGATTCAAGACATTCTCGTAAGAAGTGGTTTTATAAGTCAGACAAGTTGCGGCATATGCGGCAAGAAGATGATTGAGGATCTCGAGCAGAAATTGACTCCGGCGGAAAACGGCTTTGAAATCGACCTCGACCGTATTTTTGATTGCCTGAATAAGCTCCATGAAAATCAGAATTACTATAAGACAACCAGGGCCTCGCACGCCGCGCTAATTCTCGACGATCGGGCGGAAGTGATCTCGTTTGCCGAGGACGTCGGTCGGCACAATGCGCTCGATAAGGCAATCGGTACGGCCTTGATGAACGGCAAGCTTTCTGACGGCAGAATCGTGGTCTTGTCTTCGAGGAACAGCTATGAACTGGTACAAAAATCCGCCAGGGCTCGCCTGCCGATGATGATCAGTAATTCGAGACCGACCGCGCTGGCGGTCGAAATGGGCAAGTCCTTAAACATGACGCTGGCCTTTGCCGGCGGGTCTGAGTTGATAATTATGTGCGGCGAAAGCCGCATCAACAGGGCCTGAAGCGAAGCCAATGAAACACAACGGCAAAGAACCCACGGAGAAAAGCGAAAAGCGGGATGCCATAATCCATGCGGCCTGGGGGCTCATTCGGCATTACGGATACAGCAAAACGACCATAGACGACATAGCCAAGAAAGCCAAAGTAGGCAAGGGCACGGTCTATATCTATTTCAGGTCGAAGACCGAAATAATGCTCGCTCTTACGGATCTGACCAACCAGCGAATCACGCACAAGCTGGAACAACTCGCTTCCGAAAACAAGCCGCCCGCAGAGCGGCTCAGGGCCTGTGTTCTTTACAGGCTGATGACCTTGTTCGACCTGGTCAATCGCTATGCCCACAGCGAGGACGTGATAGCCTCGATACTTCCGGAGATAGTGGAAAGGCTCGAAAGATACGTCCGCCGTCACGGGGAACTGCTCGGCCAGATAGTGAGCGAAGGCTGTTCAACCGGCATTTTAGCCTCGGATGATCCGGAGGCGACGGGCCAGCTACTTGCCAACCTGTTCGAATTCATGACTCCGCCTTATTACCGTTTCAAGTCGAGAAAATCCCTCGAGCGATTCGCCGGCCAGACAATTAATTTGATACTCAACGGCTTGAAGAAGAAGAGCGGCTGACACTCCCTGTCGTTGCGGGGCCACCCTTTATCTTGACTTCTCTTGATATTGAGTCCATATTAGCCCTTGGGCTAAATTTACCCCGAGAGCTAAGGATGGATTGAAAATGAATGTATTCCAGAACCCCTTCCGCCCAGGCGCAGGACACATGCCTCCCTTTCTTGCAGGGCGGCACGAAGAATTGAACGAATTCAAGCGGCTCCTTGAACAAGACGTCATCATGGAGAACCTGATTCTGACTGGTTTACGAGGGGTTGGAAAAACAGTTCTTCTGGAGACATTCAGGCCTGAAGCATTGCAGTTGGGCTGGAGTTGGGTTGGGGCCGATCTTTCCGAGTCGGCCTCGGTCAGCGAAAAATCCCTTGCGACGAGGATGCTGGCCGACTTGGCTGTAGTTTCTTCGTCGTTTGTCGTTGGAGAAAGGGAACTGAAAAAAATTGGATTTCAGCCGGATGTCAAAAAAGAGGATCTCAAGCTTGATTTTGATGTTCTGTCTTCTATTTTCAATAATACACCCGGGTTGGTGTCGGACAAGTTGAAAGGCACTCTCCTTTTTGTCCGGGATATGATCAAAGGGAGCAAGTTGCGAGGCATCGTGTTTGCCTATGACGAGGCCCAGACACTCGCCGATTTTGCCGAGAAGGAAGAGTACCCTCTGTCGATGTTGCTTGACGTTTTCCAATCACTACAACGCCAGAATGTTCCTTTTATGCTGGCACTGACAGGTCTCCCGACCTTGTTTCCAAAACTCGTGGAAGCGAGGACGTACTCAGAGAGAATGTTCCGTGTGGCCTTTCTCGACAAGCTGGACAAAAAGGATAGTCGTGAGGCAATCATCAAGCCTATCCAAAATGCCGAATGCCCTGTTATTTTCAATGAAGAGTCTGTAGACATAATCGCTGATATATCATCTGGCTACCCGTACTTCATTCAGTTCATCTGCAGAGAGGTCTACGATGTGTACATCGTTCAGAAGGCACGTGGAGAAGAAGCATCCGTGCCGGTCAAGGCAATAATCCAGAAACTTGATAGTGATTTTTTTGCTGGCCGTTGGGCAAAGGCCACCGATCGTCAACGAGACCTGCTGCATGTCATCGCCGGGCTGGACAACTGTGATTCTGAGTTCACTGTCCAAGAAGTGACCGATGCGTCGAAGAAAGCAGAAGGAATAAAGGGCTTCAGCAACAGCCACGTGAATCAAATGCTCGCGTCTTTGTGCCAGGCTGGCCTGGTATACAAGAACAGGCACGGACGATATTCCTTTGCAGTGCCTTTGCTTGGTCAATTCATTAACCGGCAAGAGCGAGACTGACTAGACAAAATCTCGGGGAATGAAAAGATGGGGACGCCGCGTTTTCATCTTGCCGTCCCTTTATCCTTTCCACGCATGAACAAGGCGGCTCCTCAGAAGGCGAAGGAAAGGTTCAAGTAAGTATCGAGGACAATGGATGAGTCTTCATTTTCAATATAGTATCCGTTCCAGCCGTTGTTGGATTGGAAGACCGGCAAACTTGCGCCGAGCATCAAGCGTAGACCAACTCCGAACCCGGTTGACGAGTACCTCATTGCCTCGAACCCAGTGTGAAAGGCAAGGCAGTGATTATCCTCGTACCCGTCATGTCCATCCGACTCGGTGCTGAAACGCAGAAACCGGTAGCCGCCAAGGACGATCAATTGTATACGCCATCCTTTTCCTGCCTCGTTGCGACCATTCAGAAGGTCGAGGCCCGCACCGCCTCGCAGGAACAACTCGAAGGCAGGCTCGCTGGACATTGACATAAGCTTGGATCCTCCAGCTTCGATCAGGTAGTGGTCGTAGATTTCTACACCGGCGGAGCCTCCAATTTCTGGCCAGACAAATCCGTCCGAACCGAACCCGAAGCCTGCTCCTCCCCAACCCGAAAAAGCCCAGAACCAGAGCCTTATTCCGGTAATGACATTTCCAGTGGCGAGCTCGTCGGGATCCGCGCTCTGCTTGGCCCCTACGCCTCCCGGAGCAGTCAGCAACAACGATGCACCGAGCAGGGTTACAACCAAACCTTTCCGCATCCTTGGAAACATGCACATTCCCCCATCGACGAACCGCCTCCAGATAAACAAGGATAACTTGAACAGATACAAATGTCTCCCACATTCCGCATTTTCGATTTCAGGGTGCGCGCGGAACACGGCGACGGGGTACGGTTTCACCACCGGTACGGTACGGTTTCACTGGCACCCATGAAACAGCACCCATGAAACAGCAGCACCAATGGCACTTGTTGGTTGACACCTATAACGTTACGGGTTACAATCAGGACGTGATCAAGAGCTTCAAACACAAGGGGCTCGAGAAGTTTTTTCTAAGCGGGAGCAAGGCAGGTATTCGGCCAGAGCATGCAGATCGGCTGCGCTTGATTCTTGCCAGGTTGCATGCCGCGCTGGTGCCCAAGGACATGAGTTTGCCGGGTCTGCGCCTGCATGCTCTCAAGGGAGAGTTGAGGGGGTATTGGGCTGTTGATGTCAGTGGAAATTGGAGACTGGTATTTCGTTTTGAGGGAACAGATGTGTCCGATCTGGACTATGTGGATTACCATTGAAGAGAAGAGGTGTTGAATGAGTATGAGAATGCACAATCCGCCCCATCCGGGTGAAGTTATCAGGGAGCTTTGCCTGAAGCCCCTGGGCTTGAGTGTCACCGATGCGGCCAGGCACCTCGGCATTAGTCGCAAGGCGCTGTCCGAGTTGCTGAACGGCCGCGTTGGGGTGAGCCCGGAGATGGCAGTCAGGCTTTCTATCGCGTTTGATACGACATCGAAGAGTTGGCTTTCCATGCAGATGGAATACGATTTGTGGCGCGTCGAGAAGAAGAGGTCAAAGCTCAAGATTAAAAAGATCAAAGTGGCGTAGAGCGAAGCGAGAACTATTCGAGACGCACCTCGGTTATCATCCCTGGTGCCCACCCCGGGGTGACCACCATGCCTCGTCGATGATCTTGTCGGTCCCGATGTTTTACGACGTATTCGAACCTTATGCCGCCGGTCACATCGCCTTCAGTCATCCCTTCGGCGGCTTCATGGATCGCATCCCGCTCAACGACGATGATATTCACCTGGAAGATACATTCTTCGGAGGTTTCAGCCTGGGTTTCTTGATTCACATAACCGACCGGGTTGCATGGAGTGTCGATGTCTCAGGCATGTTCGGTACCGCCGAAGATAGCGAGTACTTTGCCTTTACCAGTGGGCTGCAAATCAGCATTTGGTGAGCCAACCCTTGACTTCTTTCAGTCCGGCTCGATCTTGTCAGCCAGAGTCGCTGTGTGTAATGTTACCGATATGGAATCGCATCAATTAGGAACAGGCCCGGCAACCGACCAACCGGAGCCGGGCCGCAAGCCGGGCTTCTTCGCAAGGCTTTGGCAAGATCAGCCGATCCTTTGCCGGGTGGCCGGCTTGTACGCCCTGGCCATCACAATAGTTTTTATCCTGCTACCCAACCTGTTTTCGGCGAAACCCGAACCGTTCGCCGACCCGAACCAACTGACATGGAGGGGTGTCGACAGCCATACCATCATCTACTCCTGGCTCGCCGGACTATTCGTAGCCCTGTGCAGCCTAATTTCCCTGATTACGGCCGGGTTCTCCCTGATGGGCGACATGAAGAAAGGCAGCCTGTCAAAGGTTGCAGTCGGAGTGTCAGGTGTGGTGGTTTCCTGGGTAGTAATCTTCGTAGTAATGCTCTGGTGTTGACGGCGGTGTAAAAGCGCCGGATTTTGGTGGAAAGCGCAGATTACAGCCAGACGACAGATCGATGACAGTTCATGCTTGGATTTGGTCATCTGCGAATACGATCCGCTTCGAGAGTTCGCCTGGCTGTTCGCTAAATCCGAAAACGTGGCGCGGGTGAGCCGGTCAAGTAATGATTGAAATCATGGAGCGCGGAAGAAGGCTATGTGTCAAGTGCCGGTGACCCCTTTATTTTTACGAGTTCTTAATTTTTCCACTCCTTGAGCAGGCCCAGGGCGCGGGTGGCGTTATTTTCGTTGCGCGCTTTCTTGGATAGGCGTTCTAGCAGCTTGCGGACTTGCCGTGACCGGTTGAGGCCGGTCTCTCCAATCAAGGCGTTGATGTAGTTTTGGTCTTCGTTGTCCAGCCCATGCTTCAGCTTGGGGTGGACCTTGCCGGTGATCTTCAGGTACTCGAACGTTGCCCTTGGCTGTAACATGATCGTTTTTCGGTCCTTGCTCGTCAGGATCTGATTGACGTAAGACAATCCGGATCGATTGCCCAGCATTCCCAGTGCCCCTGCGGCGGAGAGCTTGAGGTAGACGGATCCCTTTTTCAGGTTGGTCTTCATGACCTCGATCGCTTTACCGGGCAGCTTCTTTCTGCTGCCGGCCCGTCCCAGGTAATTCAGTGCCATGGAACGCTGGTAGTCGGTAAAATAGGGTTCTTCTTCCATCATCTCGAGGATTTCCGGCACTGCCTGCTCGGGGAGGATCTTACCCGTTGAGAGTTTCTGCCAGACATCCAGGCGCCTCTCCCTGCGCGCTTTTTTGCGCATGTCCGCGACCTTCTTCTTCAGTTTGCCAATGGCCCACCCGGCCATCTTCTGAAAACGCTTTCCGCCCCGGGTGTGTTGCAGCATCACAAGCTCTTGCTCGCCGCCCAGGAAACCCAGTCCGAACACCGCGGCCAGGGTTTCCCCGTCCTCGCCACCCGAGCCGGCCATGGGAACGAGTTCTTCCACTTTTGCTTTTGCCAAGACCGAGTAGAGGGCGTGTTCGGCGGTGACCTTGGTGTTCTTGTCTCCATCCATAAATTCAATTGCTATCAGCCCAGCCGCTCCCCGGGCCTTGAGATTTCCCAGTCCATCCACCGCCCGCATGCCCAGCTGCTTTCGCTTGATTTCTTTACGATCCAGTTCAAGAACTTCCTTCAGATAGGCGATTGACTCCTGACTCTGGATTTGACCCAGGGACATCATCAGGGTGTCCACGGCCTGATAATCCTCCCCGCGCCAGGTTTTTATGTCCACTCCGGGGGGGAAGTAGCTGTCGATGGCCCGCAGGACGGCAGGAACGTTCTTGTGGCCTATCTTCGCCAGGCATTTCATGAATTCAATACCCAAAAAGTCACAGCCCGGCTTTTGCAGGTGCTGGACCAGCCGCGCCACCGTGCGGGCGTCCCCAAGGACGGCCAGGGATTCCAAAGTGGCGCCGATCAGCGTGCGGCCCGGGATCCACTTCCAGTCCCTGTCCTTTTGCATGAATCGATCCAGCACCTCGAGTAACGGCTCTCTCGCTTCCTGGAGCCTAAGCTCGCCCATGGCTTTCAGGATGTAGGCGGAATTGGGCTGGTAGTTGGCCTCGAAGAGTTCATGCTTGACCCGTTCGCCGAACAACTTCGCCGACGTCGTCTCGTCCAACAGGAAATCGCGCAGCGCCTTATGGATCTCGGGTTCGTTCTCATGGGGCTCACGCGACAGGATGATTGACAGGACCCGCTTGGCCAGATCCCTCGCCCGGATGATCTCCGTGCGCCCCGACTTGGGCATTCCCATCCGGTCATGTCCTCCGGGATGGCGGATCCGGGACACTTCGCCCGCGTCGCCGAGCTTGTCGAGCAGGCAGGGTACCGCGTCCCTTCCGAGTTTCAGGTGTTCGGCCAAAGCACCAAGGTTTCTTTCACTTGCATGGGCGGCCGCGATCCGCTCGAAGGCCGAGTCTACGTCCCCGCATCCCAGTCGGGAGATCCGGGCCCAGAGGTAATAGCCCCCGAACCCCAGCACCGCTATCAGGACGATGTATGCTTCTAGGCGGAACTTTTTTTTCGAAGCCATGGGATTCTCTCGATCAGCCGGCGGATCTCACGCCGGCCCAGGATCAGAAGCCAGACGAGGAAAAAGCCGGTCGTGAACCAGGTCTGTCTGAACCCGAACACCACATCGGCGACCAGCACCTGGATGCGCTCGCCGGAATCGGTCTCGACGATATCGAATTCAGGCACCCTGAAGTCGCTTCGGGCCAGGACGAAGTGGCGCCCGTCGGGGGCTGGGATCGGTTTGATATTACCACCCCATTCTATCGGCTTGCCTTCGGAGACAAGCTCGTTGGTTTCCTCGTCCAGCCAGACCCAGCCGGTCAGGCCGTCCTTGTGGATGAACAACCCCATGCGCTTCTCGTCCAAGGCCCACACGAAGGTCTGCCCGGCTTGCCAGCCGGTAACCGCGTGGACCGACAGCACCTCCCGGACGGTCTTGAGGTTCGCATCCATCTCCCAGATGGAATCGTCGAAGAGGAAGCGGCACCGCTTTCCATCCCGGCTCCAGCGGAATCCGCGCGCCTTGCTCCACCAGAGTACGGGTTTCGGAAAGGGGAAGGTCACCGTCTCTTCCTCGCCCGAGCCGACCTCGTGCACCACCAGCCGGTAGTTGTCGAACTTGCCTCGCCTGATCAGAAGCCGCTCGCATCGGGGATTAGCAAGAATGACCTCTTGCTCCTGGCCGTCCTCGGTCAATTGCATGAGATCCTTACCGTCCCTACTCGCGAGGTAGATGTTGAGTCCCCGCTTCCACTCCCGGCTGGCCAGGATGATCGCCCGTCGGGAGTCGGCGCACCAGCGCATCTGTCCTATTTTCTTCCACTCTTCAGTGTTGAGCTTGCGCTTTGTGCCTCCGTCGAAATCGAGCAGGTAGGCGTGTCGGTGGGTCGCATACAGGATCGCGCTTCCGTCAGGCGACAAGGTGAACCGCTGCGGCGCTTCGTCATCAGAGGAGAGTCTGCGCATGCGGCCCGCGTATCTCCCGGTACGGTATATTCCTTTCTTGCGGAAGTTGCCGCCCGGCTGGGTGCGAACTATCAGGCCCGAGGAGTCCGGCTCCCATACGAAGTCCTTCTCGATCCGCAGGCTGAGCGCCGATGAGGTGACCCGTTTCAATCCACGCCCGCTCGGCCGAATGGTGTAGATCTCGGATGCGGTGCAGTCCGTCTCCGCCTCGAAAGCCAAATGTCGCCCGTCGGGAGACCATTTGAAGTAACCGGCCCTGGCCTTGTTCTTGCCGCTCCTCCCCTGGCCTGGCCGGGCCTGCTCGTCCCGGAGGCGGTCCATCATCGCGTTCTCCGTGCCGAGAGCGACGAACCAGGCGGCGATGGTAATCGCGAGCGCCGCGAGCAGCCCGGCTCGCCGTCTGCCCTGGCGAAAGCCGTCGAAATCCAGACTATGCACAACCCGGCACGAGATGCCCCTGACGCCGCGTCCCAGGAAACAGCCCGGGAGGCAGGCCAGCATCCCGACCAGGCCGGCCGCCGGAAGCCAGGCGAACAGGGACAAGTTCAAAAACTCGGCCGAGATGCCGTGCGCAGGCTCCGCCACCAGGGGGGCCAACAAGGCGGAGGCGCAGCCGGCCAAAAGACCCCGCAGCGGCCGGTAGCGTGTGGCCGAGAGCCCGGCTGCGAATCCGCCGAGGACGGGCAGGACCCCCAGCCCAACCACGGCGGTGATCACCACCATGAGTTCCTTCTCGCTCCTCTGCAGCGCGCTGAAGGAGAAGAGTTCGCTCTCGAACCAGCCGGCGTTCAGGGCGATCTTCACGCACAGGAATGCGCACACCGATAGGGTGGCCCCCAGGGCCGCCGGGTAGAACTGGTTTTTATTTCCCTCCCGGCTGCCGATGCGCAGCAGCCCGAACAGGGCCAGGAGTGCTGCCGCCGGAGCCCAGTAGCGCGCCAGACACAGACCGAGCACCGAGACCAGGAATCCGGGCAGGGCCACAGCCAGGATCAGCATGACCGTCCATCCACCCAGCCAACCCAGCACGCGTTTGCGGTCGCAGGCAACCAGGTGCCGGTCGGGTCTCAGCAGGAATGCGGCCAGGATGCCGACAAGACCCCAACCGCCCAGGAATATCACGAAAAGGACGAACGAACTCGACTCGGTTTTACTGGCGCGAATGCCCAGGGTGGCAAAGATCTCCGCCGGTGCGAGAATGCCTGTCAAGACACCGATTCCCAGGCCGACCGCGATCGGAAACAGTCTGTTCTTCCAGTTGCTCATGCCGCGCTTCCCCTCCATCGTTTCGATTTATACACTTTTCTGGGCGGAATGTGGCAGAATTTCCAGTGGCCCCCCGTGTTGCTCCACTTTCCAGTGGGCCCTGCCCGGGATCAGATCTTGTCTTCTCATTTCCTGCAGTATTTCCACGAGAGTCCCGACCGTGAAACCCTCCACGCGGAAGCCTGCCGGTGTTGTCAGGGTTATGTCACCCTTGCGCGGATTTGCTTCGCTTTGCTTGCGTCCACGCCGCGCCGTCTTTTTACGCCTGCTTTTCCCGGCGCCGCCGCCGTCCCGTTTTTGCCCGTGCGGCGCCGGGTGTGGGGCCTCTTGCCGGAGGACTTCTTCTCCCATGTCCAGATCTATTCCGAAGACGGCCGACATGTCGTCCGCTTTCAGAAGCCGGCCGCGCATGGGTTTTCCCGCGGCCGGCGCCTGCTCGACCGCGTCCATTGCCATCTCGGAAGGTTCCACTCCCCTGAGCGTAAAAAGCAGCCCCGGTTCGCGGTCGAGACGCGCGCCCACGCCGTAGAGCGTGGCCGCCACGTGCTTGCACATGATCGCACAGTCAGGACACGAGCAACTCAGAGAAATCTCCCGCGGCGCCGGAAACAGACCCGCGTCCTTGCGGGTTACGACGTTCATTACCTCTCGCGAGATCGACCCCCGCAGAAGCTCTACCAGGGAGCCGATCCTCCCCGCGCACTCCGCCTTGACGGCCGCCCAGCGCTCGGCGGACAGCGGCTTGATCGCGATGTTTACTTTGTAGATTCTGCTGCCGCTGACCAGCGAGCGCACGCGCCCGGCCTCGATCTGAAGATCTATGACCGAGCCATTGCGCACGTAGTTCCTGCCCCGCGGAAGGCGGTTGGCGTAGTCGCTGTACGCTTCCAGGTTGCGGCACCAGGCTGCGCCCCAGAAAGTGGTTGCGATATTGCGCCCCTCTATATCTACCGGGGCGACATCACGCCCGGATTTTCTCATCTTGGCGATTTTCTTCTCGGCCCGGCGGCGGCGTTTAGCAACTGAGACGTACGGCGGCCAGTAGTTGTAATACCCCATTTTCCATGCCTTTCCGAGGCCGGCACGCTAGGTGTCGACGGCGCTCGGCAGGTCGAGCGACACGAGCGACAACAACTCTTCGTTGCTCAGCTCGGTCAGCTTGGCCTCCGCGCCTCCCGAGAGGATCTCGTCCGAGAGACGCTGCTTATCGCGCAGCATCTCGTTGATACGTTCCTCCACCGTCCCGCGGCAGACGAACTTGTGAACCAGGACGTTCTTGTCCTGGCCGATGCGAAAGGTCCTGTCCGTGGCCTGGTTTTCCACGGCCGGGTTCCACCAGCGGTCGAAGTGGATCACGTGCGAGGCGGCGGTCAGGTTGAGCCCGGTTCCCCCGGCCCGCAGGGACAAGACCAAAAACGGCAGGTTGTCATTTTCCTGAAAGCTCTTCACCAGGCCCTGGCGCTTCTTGACCGGGGTGCCGCCGTGAAAAACGAGCCCCGGCCGCCCGAAGACTTGCGCCAGATAAGCCGCCAGCGGCCCGGTCATCTCGCGGTACTGGGTGAAGACCAGCACCTTGTCCTGGCGCGCGGCGATCGTCTCGCACAGCTCTCGCAGGCGCAGGAACTTGCCGCTGGCCCGCGGCTCGTAGTCGCCGTCTCCCAGCCACTGCGAGGGATGGTTGCAGATCTGCTTGAAACGCGTCAGGAAGGCCAGCACCACGCCGCGGCGCTTGATGCCGTCGAGCGTCTCGATGATCCCGGCCAGCTCCTCGATCGAATCCTGGTACAGGGCCGCCTGCTTTTTGCTGAGCAGGCAGTAGCTGTCGACCTCGGTCTTTTCGGGCAGGTCGGCGATGACGCTCTTGTCGGTCTTCAGCCGCCTGAGAATGTAGGGTTGCACCAGCTTGCGCAGCGGAGCGTAGGCGTTGTGCCGTTGCGCCGCCAGCGACTTGCAGAAGCCGCCGAACGCCTTGGCGGATCCCAGCAGACCCGGATTGAGGAAGTCGAAGATCGACCACAGGTCGCCGAGCCTGTTCTCCACCGGCGTTCCGGTCAGCGCCAGGCGCCAGCGCGCGTCCAAGTTCTTGACCGCCCGGGTTTGCTTGGCGCCCGGGTTCTTGATGGCCTGGGCCTCGTCGAGGATGACGTTACGCCACTTGTACGAGCGCATCCAGGCGGTGCGCATGACGGTGCCGTAGGTGGAGATGACCACGTCGTGGGCCCGCACCTCGCCCGGCCCGAGTTTCTTGAGTGCGGCCGAGGGGATGCGCGACGGGTGCGCTATCAACACCCTGAGTCGCGGCGCGAAGCGCTCGATCTCCAGGCGCCAGTTGTCCACCAGCGAGGCCGGCACGACCACCAGGTCGGTTCCCTTGTCCCGCCCGTCGCGCTCCAGTGACAGCATGCCCAACACCTGGATGGTCTTGCCGAGGCCCATATCGTCGGCCAGGCAACCGCCGAGAGACAGGCTGTGAAGCGTCCACAGCCACTGCACACCCAGCTTCTGGTAGGGCCTGAGTTCGGCTTTGAGACCGGCGTTGTCGTCGATCACCTCCCGCACCCGCGGGGAACGCAAATCTTCAAACCTGGCCGAGAGCCACTTGCCGGCCATGACCTCCGACCACTGGGGCGCGTCATACTCGCCCCCGCCCTGCTCATCGTCCCCGAGCCGGGCCCCGGCCAGCAGGCGCATGGCCTCGCCGAAGCTGACGTCGCCTGCCGCGGCGCGCTTCTGTACCGCGCGCCACTGGTCGAGAACCGCGGCCAGCCGCTCGCGGTCGACCTCGACCCATTTGCCCTTGATCAGCACGAGTCCCTCGCTCGAGGCCAGCAGGGTTTCGATTTCCTTCCTCGACAGTCGCTGTCCGCCCAGGGACATCCGGACATCGAAATCGAGCAGCGCGGCCATCCCCAAACGCGACGGGGCATTGCCTCCCACCGTTACCGAGACCTTGGGGCGCGGGTGGTTGCGCGCGCTCCACCAGTCGGGTACGCGCACCACCAGGCCGGCCTGTTCGTAGATCGCGACCTCGCCGAGGAAGCGGTGTGCATCCTTCGGCGTCCAGGACAGCGGGTGATAGACGTCGCCCGAATCGACCAGCTCGCGGATGAATTCGCTTCTCTCGGCCGCGCGCGCGAGCGGCGAAAGCAGGGCCAGCAGCTTCTTGTTGTTCTTGGCGCCGGCGTACTCTGAAAGCGCCTGCCCCAGCGGCAGGTGCCGCGGCCGCGCCTGCCGGGTGATCTTGTGGACGTAGGTGGCGATGAAGGCGAAGGGATAGTCGCGATCTCGCTTGTTCTCGGCCAGGTTGAGGCACACCCGGCCGACGACGTTCCACAGCGAGTTGCCGGCCCTCATGAAACCCTGAACGCCGTCCCGGTAGCCGGCCGCCTCGACCGCGATCGCGGCTCCCATGTCCTCCCATATCTCTTCGAGCAGCGAGGTTGTCACCAGTTCGGCGCCCCGCATGGGCGGCACGGCTTGGGCCAACGCGGCCAGCTCGCCCGGCTCCGGCTCGGGGACCGAAACCGCTTGCGCGTCGTCGGGATCCAGCGCGGCGCACACCCTGGCGACGAAGGCCTGGCCCAGGTCGCGCAAGAACGACAGCGAGGGATGCAACTCGCTGCCCGGCTCGGCCGCCCCCAGTTGCAAGACTCCATGGCCGCGTCCCTTGCCGAAGGCGGCCTCGATGCGCCCGGCCGCCTCAGCCCGCAGCGCAGGGCCGTCTTCCTGGCCGCCGGGCGAAAGTACGATACGACCACGCGGCGTTAAAGAGCAGACCAGCGTCGTAGAGGAGTCGGAAGAGCGAGCAAGGGACGACCGCTTCCGTGGCCCATCCTCATGTGCCGCAACGCCCCGCGCCTGTTTTCCGGCAATCGTTGTCACCGGGGACGGACTTTACAAGAATGAAAGAAAGGCCGCAATACTCTCCTTTCTTCTTTTGATTCCATGGGCCGAGGAAATATGTATAGCTGGATAGCGCCGGTCTCAAACCGTCCGGGACGGTTTCACCGAGGTGCCTGTGAGGTGCCAGGTGATTCGGAATAATTTCCTTCCCCGGGGGAGGCCGAGAGAGTAGTTTCTCTTGCCCATGGTAGCTTTGCAGCAAGCGAGCGAGCGCTACACCACCGGCGAGGAGATCGCAAACTCCCTCACCCACGGGATAGGCGCGGGCCTGAGCGTCGCCGCGCTGGTCGTCCTGGTGACCTTCTCGGCCGTGGCCGGCGACCCCTGGCGAGTGGTCAGTTTCAGCATCTACGGAGCGTGCCTGGTGGCACTCTACCTGGCGTCCACCTTCTACCACGTCTTCCACTCCCCGAGGCTGAAACGCATCTTCCGGGTCTTCGACCACGTGGCCATCTTCCTGCTGATCGCCGGCACCTACACCCCGGTGGCCCTGGTGAGCCTGGGGGGCGGCTGGGGCTGGACCCTGTTCGGCCTGATCTGGGGCCTGGCCGTCTTCGGGATCCTGCTCGAGGTGTTCTTCATGGATCGCGTCCGGTGGCTGACCATGACGGTTTACCTCGGGATGGGCTGGCTGGTGGTGGTGGCCGGAAAACCGGTGGCCGAGGCCTTACCGCTGGGCGCGCTGATCTGGCTCGGGGCCGGCGGGCTCGCCTACACCGGCGGGGTGGTTTTTTACCTGTGGGAGAAGCTGCCCTACAACCACGCCATCTGGCACCTGTTCGTCCTGGGCGGCAGCGCCTGCCACTTCTTCGGGTTCCTATTCTACGTGCTCTAGACGGACGACCGGAGTTTCAGGCCCTTCGAGGCTACTCCATCCCTGCTCTCCTACCCCTCCTCAAGCTCGTCCGCCATCAGCCTGTCGTACTGCAGGCCAATCTCGTAAGGCGTGCCGACCAACCGCAGGATTTCCAGGTGCCCCACTCGCTCGAGCGAAGCCTTCCCGCCAGGGCCTTGTCTGGCTCATCCAGCCGAGTCCCGCCCCCGCCAGTTACCAATAACCGCATGTTCTGGCTCTTCTGCCGGAACACCAACGGGGATCGATCAAACCCGATATAGCCCTTGACATTCCCAGCCTGGTGTTTGAGGATTCATAGTGTCCGGATACCGTACACGGTGTACGAAATCCGGGCACACGGTCGTTTGAATCAAGGTCGTGAATCTGTGGTCAAGTCGCTGAATACAGCCGGGAAATCGGTTGGGTTCCCGTTCGGGCACGTGGATTGCTTCCCGTTGACCGGCCATGGGAACATCCTGTTGTGCGATTATAGGCGATCATCATTGGCGATAAATTGGTGCGGTCTAAGGTGGTGAATATCAATATGGGCAATGTCTGGTTAGTAGTAGTGCCAATGCTGTCTTTATACTTACTAACGTCGGTTTGTGCTTGCGCCAGTCAGAATCAAGACTGTACCAGTCATTACCGAAAGTATTGTGTTGAAGGCAGGTTGTACTGGCAAAACAGTTGCGCAGACTATGAAGAAATTATTTCAGTTTGTGCTTGTGGCTGTGCTGATGATTTTTTAACCTGCAGGTCTGATTGCACATGTACCCCTGATTGTACCGGCAAAGAGTGTGGATCAGACGGGTGTTTTAGCAACTGCCCTCCCGGATGTGATGCAGGCGAAGACTGCAATGCAGAAGGGCTGTGTGAACCTGCTTGCGTGCCTGAAAGCTGCGCCGACATTAACAAGGAATGCGGCTATTGGCCAAAAGCCGACGGCTGTGGCGGCGATCTCGATTGTGATGATTGTCAATATGGAGAGATTTGCGATGTTAACGGGCGATGTCAGCCTTTATCTGAATGCGTTCACGGCTTTGGCGGCAGCTTGACCCAAACATTTGGCCGCCTGGACGGGTTTTTGCATTACGTTGTATTGCCGGATGACTATCAATGTCCCAACGACGACAATCATGTGCGCCTACAAGTAAGGATGAACGGCCAATATTATGATGTTCCGGTAAATATCGAGGCAACTGGGAACCTAGATCCCAAGATCTATCATTATGATCTATATGCCGATCTCTATGGAGAACAATGGAATGAAGGCTGGCATACAACCGGGGTTGATCTCGACTATTATTACGATCTCGGAGTAACCAGCAGTAGTTTCAGCGGGGCAACACTTGAAGAATTGTCGGCCATGTTTGAAAACGAGATCGTTGCAGGTGGCCGCATATCGGTTTTTATGGAGGCTTTTGATAATAGTGGCGGACACAATGTCCATCGGAATAACTATTTTTCGGACGGAGCGATTGTTATTAATCCTCAAACAAATCCACATTACTACTTGTTCAGGTTTAGTGATCAAAGCTTTTGAAGTTTTTTCTAGGTGGAGTGCTGGATGAAGATCATAGCAAAAATTTTAATCCTGACATCATGTTCATTTCTTTTTGGTTGTTGCGTTGTCCAAAGCGATTGCATAAGCCATTTTCGCAAATTCTGCATCGAAGATAAGCTGTATTGGCAGGACAACTGCGACAACATCGAAGACTGGATATCGGACTGTGCCTGCGGGTGCGCCGAGGACATGCTGGAATGCAAAACCGATTGCTCGTGCACCGCAGACTGCGGCGCTCGTGAGTGCGGGCCGGTTCCCAATGGCTGCGGCGAGTCTTGCGGAACATGCACACAAGGAACATGCAATCAAACGACCGGGATGTGTGAAACCGCTTGCGAGCCCGACTGTAGCGGCAAGCAATGCGGAAATGACGGCTGCAATGGAAGCTGCGGCGAATGCAATCCAGGCTTTGAATGCGACATACAGGGAAAGTGCGTAGAAGAGTGCACCAGCCATGCATACAGCGGCTGTTATCCCGGCCAGGCAGAAGGCGCAGATGTTGTCTGGTTCAACTCTTGCGGCAACCCGGAAGAAACCATCACGGATTGCCCGGATGCGAATTCTCAGTGTCTGCTGGACGGCAACAATGTTCCATTTTGCTCGTGCGTCGGCAATTGGGACAGTTCCAGCGGCTGCCTCGAGTGCAAAAACCATTGGGAAGACGATTCAAATGATTGCGGGACCTGCCCCGACTACTGGGATCCTGGACAGGATTGTAATGCCTGTATCGGCAACTGGGATCCTGACCGAAACTGCTTGTACTGCGTCAGTGGCTGGGGTGGTCCAGGCTGCATGGATGTAGCCAAAGTGGAAAACTGGTCATTCCAAGCGGCAGATTTTATTCGTTCCTCACCAGCGCTTGCTGCGGATGGAACAATATATTTTGGCTCAGATGATCATAACTTATATGCTCTCAATCCAGATGGATCTTTGAAGTGGAGCTTTGACACGGAATCGACCGTCTATGAAAGCCCGGCAGTAGGGACGGACGGCACAATTTACGTAGCACCCTTGGATGAAAAATTATTGGCCCTCAATCCCGTAGGAACAAAAAAATGGGAGTTCAGCGGTTCTGACACTATTAATGTCACTCCGGCCATAGCCGCTGATGGAACCCTGTGCGTAGCCGACTACAGCGGCGATGTTTACTCGATTAGTCCAGCCGGTGTCGAACAATGGCGCTATAGCACGGGTGATACTGTTTTTTCGTCAGCTGCAATCGCCGGAGACGGAACCATTTACATCGGCTCTGATGACGGAGGCATCCATGCCATTAATCCGGATGGAAGCGAGAAGTGGATC
>CAZXHT010000077.1:0-29803 GCA_964640665.1 uncultured Myxococcales bacterium | reverse complement strand
CGTGAACGGAATTTGAGTTTAGCCGGAGAGGATCGCTCATGAAAAACGTGCACACAGTGTCCATTGTGGTCCCGGTATATAACGAGGCTACCACATTGGAGCTTATCTTGGACCGGATCCGCAAGGCTCCAACCTCTGGTTTAGAGCGTGAGATCATCATAGTTGACGACGGCAGTACGGACGAAACCTCCTCTATTCTCGATCGTGTCGTTCAACAAGGAGAGTCGGTATACACTCACAGTAGCAACCGAGGAAAGGGCGCGGCGTTACGCACTGGTTTTTCAAATGTGACCGGCGATGTAGTCATCATTCAGGATGCGGATCTCGAATACGATCCCCAAGAGTATCCCAAGCTTCTCGGCCCCATCATCGAAGGCGTGGCCGATGTGGTATTCGGGTCGCGTTTCATTGGTTCTGAGCCCCACCGTGTTCTGTATTTTTGGCACTTCGTAGTAAACAGATTCCTCACGCTCCTTTCCAACATGTTCACCGACTTGAACCTCACAGACATGGAGACCTGCTACAAGGTCTTCCGGGCCGAGATCGTACGGGAAATCCTTCCCAGGCTGAATTCCGACCGCTTCGGTTTTGAGCCCGAGGTAACCGCCTGGTGCTCCAAACTGGCCAAGGCCGGCCGCTGTCGAGTGTATGAGGTAGGGATCAGCTACTACGGAAGAACCTATCGGGAAGGGAAGAAGATTGGAGTACTGGACGGATTAGAGGCGTTTTGGTGCATACTGAAATACAACTTATTTTAACTGGGAAGTGCAGAACTAGGACGCTTTTTGTGCCATGAGACAGATGGACAAGAAAATTTCCATCCTGACCTGGGACGTTTGCCACAACGCGGTCGGCAGGGCCTTCACGCTTGCGGACATGCTCAGCCGCCGCTATGCCGTCGAGATTGTCGGCGCCCATTTTCCGCGCTACGGAGGATCCGTCTGGCCGCCAATCAAAGACACGAACATCAAGATTACTTCCTTCGAGGGCACTGATTTTCCCGGACACTTCGGCCGAATGCGCAAGATCGCAGAGCGTATCGACGGCGATGTGCTGCTGATCTCGAAGCCCCGCCTGCCTTCTGTCGAACTCGCGATCCTGGCGTCATCCATGCGTAAAAGGCCGATCATCATCGACGTGGACGATTACGAGCCGGCGTTTTTCGAGCAGGACGAGCCGTTAACACTCGCCAAGGTACAAAAGCTGGCAGATGAGCCGGACTTCAAAGTGCCCTACGGCTCGCTCTGGACACGCTACAGCGAGTCGTTGATCCCCTCGTTCGACGCCATCACGACAAGCAACGTCCACTTGCAGCGAAAATTCGGCGGCCGGATCATTCCTCACGCCCGTGACGAGAGGCGTTTCGATCCGGCCCTCTACGACCGTGTGCAAGTAAGAAGAAAGTTCGGATTCTCGCCCACCGACAAGGTGATTCTGTTTCTCGGCACGCCAAGGAGTCACAAGGGCATTCTGGAAGTCCTCGACGCTTTACGGCAGATCGACAATCCCGACTACAAGCTGTGCGTCGTCGGTAACATTACCGACCGCAAGCTGTTGATCGGATTGTATAAAGGCCCCCGGGACACCGTGCGACTCGTCCCGAGCCAGCCGTTTGGCGACCTGCCGGCCAACCTGATGCTCGGCGACCTGATCTGCCTGCTGCAGGATCCGAGCAGTCGGGTGTCAAAATACCAGATGCCTGCGAAATTCACAGACGCATTGGCGATGGGCATACCCGTGATAGCGAGCCCGGCCGCACCGATGATCGATGTTGCAGACAAGGGCCTGGTATCTTTGACGGGCAAGCAGCCCTTGGGCGAGTTGATCGACTCGATCCTGCAAGACCTGCCGCACCAGCGCGAATTGGCGATGCGCAACCGCAAGACATTCCTTTCAGACTACTCTTATTCCGCAGTCCTCCCGCGCCTTTCGGCTATCATCGAGCGGGTGATTGCAACTCCCCCAAAGACTTCGAACGATCAGATCGAGCTTCTATCGTTTCACAAGGATTGTTTCGGAAAAACCCTCCGAAATCGTTCTCCCCGCCCAGAGCCACCTTCGGGCAAAGAGAAGAAGCTCGACATCGTGTTCTTCTGGAAACAGAACGACAGCGACATCTACGGGCGACGCCAGGACATGTTGGTAAAGCATTTGGCTCGATCTGAGCGCGTCGGGCGTATCGTGCATTTCGACGCGCCGATTAACGCGCTGCGCCTGGCATTTCCCTCGCTGCGCGTATCACGGGCAGATCATTCCAGGCTGGTGCTGAAAAACACCATTTCCAGGATGCTTGGCCAGAGTCACGACGGCAAGGTGAGAAAACATGCTTTCGTCTACCTGGCCGGCCAAAGTGTCACCCGGCAGTTACCGCAACCCGTTAGCCGCCTGGTCACAGAGGCCAGAAGTTTTCGCAAGTTCGTGGAGCGCAAGCTGTCTTCGGCGGGCATATCGCCGGCCGGAGCTGTTTTCTACAACTGGCCGCTGAACTACTATTTCCCGGAGATCCACGACTACTTCAGGCCGGCCCTGACCGTAACCGACATGATCGACGACCAGCGCACTTTCTACAGTCCTTCTTCATCGAAGATCGATGAAATTACTAATAACTACGATGAAATAATTTCTCGCAGCGACATCGTCCTGGCCAACTGTCAGAAGCTGGTTGACACCGTGCGGGAATTGGGCGGACATGCTGATCTTGTTCCAAACGGCGTCGATCTCGACGACCCGGCCGATCTTGCCGGCATTCCGCGCGATCTCGACGCCATCCCCTCGCCGCGAATCGGCTACGCGGGCAATCTCTCCTCGCGGATCGATATCGACCTGCTCGACTACCTGGCACGACAACATCCCCGCTGGAACCTGGTACTGATCGGCTCCGCGCATTTGAACCGCAGGATCCTTGAGCTTACCCGCTACAAGAACGTTCACCTGCTGGGAGTCCGCACTTACCCCGAGGTACGCAGTTACATCCGTCATTTCGACGTGGCCATCATCCCGCACCTGAAGAACGCTATGACCGACAGCATGCATCCGATGAAATTGCTGATCTACGCAGCCCTTTCCGTGCCGATCGTCTCGACCAACATCGACAACCTCGGCGAGTTCCGCGATCTCGTAACTATCGGCCGCACCCCTGAAGAATTCTGCGCCGCTGTGGAGAAATGCCTGTCTGTACATTCAACTAAAACCAAGGAAGGAGCGTCCCAACTTCTCTTTATAAATTCCTGGGACGCCAGAGTCGCAGACATCCTGGGGCTTATCGAACAAAAGAGCGGATAAGCATTCTTCAGGCGGACAGTGCCCTCTTTTTCCTATTGCACACCATGCGCCTGAGCAGTCCCAGACCCGCGGCCAGGACCAGTAGCCAGCCTATTCCGGCCAGTTCCTCGTCGCAGGTGTATTTCACGTAGACGCGTTCCAGATACTGCAGGTCGGTTCGATCTCCCTTTTCGAAGATCAGGTCGCTGGCCATGGCTGCGGACGACAGGCGGGCCTGGTAGCGTGAGACCCAGTACGGATTGTCGAGAACCGTCTGCGTGGGTGGCGACCATGCGGCCGGGGCCTTGATGCCCAGCTCCTTGAACGAAACGCACGCCATACCATCTCCGCACACCATCCCCCACTGTTGCTCGCTACCGCCGTTGAGCACATTGCCGAAAAGCGCCACCAGAGAATCTGGGTGCGACTCGTAGAGCTTGTCTAGTGCCGCCTCGAAGGCGGTAGCATCCTCCGGGTTGCCGTCGATTACCACTACGTTCCTGTTCGCGGGCAGGTAGGCAACGTTTCCCGTCAGCCCCGGGAAGATCACCCACAATGTCAGTTCCAGGCCCTGTCCCGCGGCTACCCCCAGGGCGGTCATGCGCAGGGGATAGGCCGGATCGGCCATTCCCGGCAAGACGAACCTGACCGGGGCCAGCGGCTTGGCCGGGTCGGCCTCGGACGACAGACGCGCGGCAAAGAAAAACTCTCCCTCGGTTTCGTAGTCGACGAGAATCGCCGCCAGCCCATCCGGCGCCGCGTAACCCTCGTCCTGCAGCCAGGCCACCAGGCTCTCGCCGTCGGCCGCCGAGACTATTGAGTAGTCGAGATCTCCTACCGTCCCGCTTTCCCAGACCTGCACGAAGGCTTCTCCGTGCTGCTCCGTTCCTAAGTCCCCAGCGGCGCCCATGCAGCCGAAGCACCAAGAGCCGCCGGCGCTCGCCTCGCAGACCTTCAGAAAGACCGGCGCGGTCAGTATCTCGAGTTCGTCGAAGAAATCCGCGTCGCCTGGATGCACCTCGGGCCGCACGGGAAAAGGCACCACCCAGGCGGCCGCGCCTGCTTGCCTGTCGAACACGGGCTGGATATGCAGCTCCCAGTTGCCGTCCCGAAGCCACAACACCGCCCGCTGCCCACTGGCTTTCACGTCCGCGGTCGCCCCGATTACCTGAAAACTCATTCCGTCGGCCATCGCCTGGAAGGCCGGCAACAGCAACAAGATGGACAATATTGCCCTGAGCAACATGACAGTTCCCTCCCTAGTTCAAAACGCTCTTGGTTACACTCTGCTCCGGCGGCGGATAAAAATCCACAGGAAAAATTTCAAAAAAACAAGGTCACGTAGGACGCCAATCAGCAGTAGAAAAATAGCGGCTCCGCCACGGAGGTAGACAAGCCTGGTTCGGCGCTTTATGTTCATTCCGAGGAAATAAATGCCCCTGACTCCGTTAGACCTGTACAAGCGCGTGCTTCCGAAAACCAACTGCAAAGAGTGCGGCTACCCCACCTGCATGGCTTTCGCCTTTGCCGTGGTGCAAGAGCAGAAGGCGCTCGAGTTGTGCCCTTATATCGAGCATGGGCTTCTCGAAGCCACGCAGATCGAACTTACAGGCCAGCACGCCGACGGTAAATACCTCAAGCCCGACCCGGCGGCGGACGCCATGGCCTGGGCCAAACAGCGAGCCACCTCCATGGAAATAGTCGATCTGCCGGCCCGTATCGGCGGCGAGTTGAAGAATAACGACGACGTGGAATACCTTGAGATTCCCTACTACAAAGACATTTTGCAGGTTCGCCCCGACGGCCTGTCTCTGGCTGACGGTCGGCCCCTCGACCACTGGGAACAGGTGCTGATCTACAACCACATGGCCCAGGGCGGCAGCGCCCCTCCCAGCGGCGTCTGGCTGGGCTTCGAACAGATACCCAACAGCGGATCGAAACTCAAGTCGATGCAGGCCCACGTCGAGGTCCCGCTGGCGTCCCGCTTCGCCGGACATCTCGACCAACTGCGCTCTGCGGCCGATCAAGTGGGCGGCGTCGAGGTTCCCGGGCAGGCCGAGACGGCCGACCTGGCCGTCCGCTTTCAACCCCTCCCCCGCCTCCCGCTGCTCCTGCTTTTCTGGGACGAAGACCCTGAAGACGGCTTCGACGCCCGGGTCAAGCTGCTCTTCGACGAGACCATCTACTCGCACCTCGACATCGAATCGATCATGTTCCTGTCAGAAAACCTGCGCGATCGGCTGACTGACTGAGTTTTCTATTGACCCAAGATATATACTGTGGTATATATCTTGGTAGATGATCAGTAATAATAGGAGGATGACATGAAAACAGCACGGCTTTTCATAAATGGCCGCAGCCAGGCGGTGCGCCTGCCCAAGGACTGCCGCTTTTTGGGATCAGACGTTTATATCAAGAAGCTTAATGGGATCGTCTTGCTCATTCCCAAAGATGATCCCTGGGCATCGCTGATAGACAGCCTCGACAATTTTTCCGACGACTTCATGACAGATCGAGAGCAGCCGGAGCTTCTATCCAGGGAACCGATGTGATCTCCTTCATGCTCGACACCAACATCTGTATCTACATCATCAAGAAAAAGCCCGATCATGTGCTCGAACGTTTGAAAAACTCGCCTGTCTCCAAGATCGGAATTTCCACAATCGTCATAAGCGAACTCGAATACGGAGCGGAAAGGAGTTCGCGACCCGACCGGAACCGAATCGCACTGATCGAGTTCCTTGCCCCCTTCGAGATTCTCTCATACAACGACATGGCCGCCAGGCGCTACGGCGGGGTACGTGCGCATCTGGAACGTCAAGGGACTCCCATAGGATCGATGGACATGCTCATCGCTGCCCATGCGCTTGCTCTCGATTGCACTCTTATCACCAACAACGAACGCGAGTTCAGGCGCGTCCCGTCTTTGAAGATCGAAAATTGGGCAAAATAGTTCCCATCTTGAATAGGTATTTTCGCGACCAAAACCCGTTACCATAGATCGCCCCGCAGAAACACGACGATGCGGCGATCCAGCCGCTCGGTACCTGGATCCGGGCCGTTCGGCGAATCGCTCCCGGCGTTCTCACGGAATCGCGCACCCAGCAGGTTGAAGGCCTCGATCCCGGCGCTGAGGCGCAGGATGCCTAGATCGAGTTCCCTGGCAACTCGCGCGTTGAGTAGCAATGCCGCCGGCACACGAAACGGTATTGTCGGTTCGAGAATGCTTTGGTAGTTCGGCAAATCACGCCAGTAGGGCGTCACATAAAAGGCGCGCAGCGAGGCGCTCCAGTCAGAGGATCCGCGCAGATCGGCTCCCGCGGCCAGGCGCCAAACCGGTTCACGGTCCGAAAATGCCTTGCTTCGGCTGCCGAAGATCTGCCTGTAACCAACCTGGAAGAACAAACGCAGCACATCCAGGGGCCGGGCGATTATCTGCAGTTCGAGATCATGCCCATAGTGGCCGCTGGCATCGTTTGTGTACCCGAATCCCATTCCACCCGAAATGTCGGGAACAGAAATCGGACCGACGACCCTGTAGTGGATCCTATCTGGGTCGTATTCGAACCAGACCTGGTTCTTGTACCAGTTGTAGGCGAAGTCGACGCGTAAAATGAGCCGCTGATCGAAAAAGCCGCCCGAATAACCCAGTTCCAAAGAATCGATCACCTGGTTTTTCAGATCGGGATTTGACAACTTCATCTTGTCAAAAACTTCGATATCCCCCGGCTCCAGCCTGAAGGCGACCGCCGACTCCAGCAGGGTGGGCTTCAAGAACGCATGGGCGTAGCCAAGCCGAAAACTATGATGTTGCCAAGGCTTGTAGACTATCGCCGCCCGCGGGCTGAACTCCGCGTTCTCCGTCACCGAGTTGTAGTCGAAGCGCAGGCCGGTCGTGAGACTGAGCGTAACAATCCTGAGTTCGGCGAGTTTTGCAAGCAGCCCAGCCAGGTCAAACTCGTCCTGGACATACAAACCCATACGATGCTCATCGTAGTCGGTGGGGCTGAGCGCCGCGCCATAGTTGTGGTTGAACACGTACTCGGCCCCGTAGGTCAGGCGGTTGAAGAACACCTCGATGAAATGCTGTGCCTGGAGGTTGACCTTGTCGGTATGGGCAGCGAAGACCGGAATGCTGGCCAGGTTGAGATCGGCGCTTGCCAAGTAGAGCTTCACGCCCAGATCGAGATCATAACTGCTTCGATCGTATACGGCCTGAAGCTCCAGATCTTCGTAGTCGAAACGGGCCCGGGCATAGACATTCAATCCGTCGTCCAGGCGCACCGGGCCGAAGTCGGCATACAGGATTCCATTTCCAGAAAATATTCCCGTCTCGACAGTAAAAGCGCTTTTCGAGCCCAGATCGACCTTCCCTTCCAGCCTGCCCAACAACAGCGAGCGACCGGCGGTGTCCCGCGCGCTCCATAGATCGTCGCGAACCTTGCTCAGCGATACGGCCAGGGCCAACGGACCCGTCTTGAAGGTGCCCCGCCCGTGCAACTCCAGTTGACCATGCTCGCCACCTCGAGCGGAAAAGGACAAGCGCGGGCCGCTACCCGGCTCGCGGGTGATGATCTGCACCACGCCGGTGAGGGCATTGGCTCCGTAGAGAGCCGAACCCGGGCCACGGATAACCTCGATCCGCTCGACGTCGTCCATGGAGTATGGATAAAGGCTCCAGAGCGGAAACCCAAAGAACTCGAGCGTGACATCGCGACCGTCGACCAGCAGCAGCATGGTGTCCGACGCCTCGGTGGTTCGGCCGCGAACTCCGAGACCGTACCACATGGGCTTGACCATCAGCACGTCCATGTTGGGAACCAGGCGTAAAACCTCGGGCAACGTCCGGGCGCCGGATGCTTCGATGTCCTCCCTGGTGAGGACGGTGACCGACGAGGGGCTTTCCTCGAGCGGTTGGGCGTGCTTGGTTGCGCTGGAGACGGTCTCGGCCGGGGAGAAGAACATCTCCATCTCCAGATCTTCGCCGTCTTCGCCCTGTTGGCCATACACCGGCAAGGAAAAAAGCATAAAGACGCACAACCCCATATATTCTACCAGCCGTCTTTGCATGGCTGCCATTATTCATTTTTTTTCAGACAAGGACAAGCTGAAGTTTACTTCAAGGCAGGGCTTGTCGATTACCTGTTATTGTAGTTCTTCTCGTAGAACTCGATGTATTCCCCCGAGATGACCTTCTCGGTCCAGGCGCGGTTATCGAGATACCAGCGGCTTGTGCGTTCGAGACCCTCCTCGAAGGCTACCTCGGGCATCCAGCCCAGTTCACTCTCTATCTTGCCCGCTTCTATGGCATAGCGCCGGTCGTGACCGGGGCGGTCCTCGACGTGACGGATCAGATCGGCACAGATCGCCGTGTCATCTGTCATCTCGCGCAGGATGTCTATCAGCTTGCCGACGATGAAGACGTTCTCACGTTCGTTGCCGCCGCCGATGTTGTAGACCGACCCCGGCGTTCCCCTGGAAAGCACCATCTCGATCGCCCGGCAGTGATCGGCTACGTGGATCCAGTCGCGCACCTGGCGCCCGTCCCCGTATACCGGCAACTCCTTGTGGGCCAAGGCGTTGATGATCATCAAGGGAATCAGCTTCTCCGGGAACTGGTAGGGGCCGTAGTTGTTGGAGCACCGGGTGATCAGTGCCGGCATGCCGTAGGTGTCGTGGTAGGCCTTGACCATCATGTCGGCCGCGGCCTTGGAAGCCGAGTAGGGGCTGTGGGGATCGAGAGGCGTCGTCTCCGAGAAGAAACCCTCGAGGCCGAGCGATCCGTAGACCTCGTCGGTCGAGATCTGGACGAAGCGCTTGCCCTCCTCCCATTTGCCGTTCTTGTACCAGCGATCCTTGCACACCCGCAGCAAGCTGTGAGTGCCCAGGATGTTAGTGGTGAGAAAAATCTCCGGTTCGTGGATCGAGCGGTCGACATGTGTCTCGGCCGCGAAGTTCACAACGGCCTCGAAGTCCTCCTCGTCGAACAAACGATCGACCAGGGCACCATCGTTGATGTCACCCTTGACGAAGCGAAGACGGGCACGCTGCTCGGCCGTCAGGGCGGAAAAGTTGTCCAGGTTGCCGGCATATGTCAACTTGTCGAGAGCCACCAGGCGCCTGCCGGAATGCTCCCGCAGCATGTGGTAGACGAAGTTCGAGCCGATGAAACCGGCGGCGCCGGTGATTAGAATTGTCATTCGTCTGCTCCAATTTCCGTAAGGAATCTTTTGGTTGCGTCTTTCCAGTCGGGAGGCCGGCGACCCAGGACGGCCTCGATCGAGGACAGATCCAGGGCCGAAAAACGCGGCCGGCGGGCCGCTGTTTCGAACTCGGCGCTCTTGGCCTGCTCGACTTTGGTGCTCAACCCGGAAAGCCTCACGATCCGACAGGCCCACTCGTAGCGGCTGCAGATGCCGCTGTTGGCCAGGTGATACAGCCCGAAGGCCCGGCTGTCGAGCAGGTCGAGAATCAGCGGCGCCAGATCGACCGTGTAGGCCGGGCGCGAGATCTGGTCGTCCACTACCCTGAGCACGTCGCGTCCCGCGGCCCAGTGCAGGATCTTTTTTACAAAATTTACGTTGCCCGAGCCGAACACCCAGCTCAGGCGCACAACGAAGGCCCGGCCGCAGGCTTTTGCGACGGCCCGCTCGCCGAGCAGCTTGCTCTCTCCATAACGGTTAACCGGATGCGGCTGGTCGTCAATCGTGTAAGGCTCGCCCTTCTCGCCGTCGAAGACGAAATCGGTCGAGAAGTGCATCAGCGGGATGCCGGATTCCTCGGCCGCCAGGGCCAGGTTGCCCGGGCCGGCGGCGTTCACCAGGCGGGCTTGTTCGAAATCGCTCTCGGCCCGGTCGACCGCGTTGTAGGCGGAACAGTTTACCAGCGCATCGGGACGCTCGGCGGCCAGCGCCTCTCGCACCGCGGCAAGATCGCAGATGTCCAAGCGCGGTAGATCTGAAGCAGCCACGGCGATGCCCCGGCGGGCGCATTCACGGACCAGATCCCGGCCAAGTTGGCCGTTGGCCCCGGTAATCATCAGTTTCACGTAAGCTCACCTTCAGAAAGAGAAATTAAGATCGCATAGGCGCGGCAGGTGTCTGTCCTTGTCGCTCAGGAGCGGCTCGCCGACCTGTTGCAGCGGCCAGTCGATGCCGATATCCGGGTCGTTGAACAGGATCCCGCCCTCGTCCGCGGCGTCGTAATAGGCCGAGCACTTATAGGCGAACTCGGTGTCGTCCGTCAGGGCTAAAAAACCATGGGCGAATCCGGCCGGGATGTAGAACTGCTTCTTACTGTCCGCGTCAAGCGTCACCGCGTGCCACTTTCCGAAAGTCGGCGACTTCCCGCGCAGGTCGACCGCCACGTCGAAAACCTTGCCTTGCAAGGCCCTGACCAGTTTGGCCTGGGGCCGGGTTTTTTGAAAGTGCAGCCCGCGCAGCGTCCCCCGGCGCGAGCACGACTGGTTGTCCTGAACGAAGTCGACGTCTATACCCATTTCGGCGTAGTCGGCCTTGCGATACGACTCCATGAAGTAACCGCGCTCGTCTACATGGAGCTTGGGCTCGATGATCAACAGACCGTCGATGGGCGTCCTGTGAGCACGAAACTCCATCGCTAACGCCCCTCGCGGGCGATATCCTCGAGGTAGGCTCCGTAAGGGGTCTTACCGAGCGGCCCGGCCAGTTCGACGAGCCTGCCGGCGTCGATGTATCCCAGCCTGAAGGCAATTTCTTCTATACAGGCGATGTAGAAACCCTGGCGCTTCTGGATGGTGTGCACGAAGTTGCTCGCCTCGAGCATGCCCTCGTAAGTACCGGTGTCCAGCCAGGCCATGCCGCGCCCGAAAAGCTCGACATGCAGTTTGCCGGCCTCAAGGTATTTGAGGTTCAGATCGGTGATCTCGAGTTCGCCGCGGGCCGACGGCTCGAGTCTGGCTGCGATGTCCGCGACTTGCCGGTCGTAAAAATACAGCCCGGGCACGGCATAGTTCGAGCGCGGCTTTTTAGGCTTTTCTTCGAGCGTGACGGCCAGGCTCCGCTCGTCGACCTCGACTACACCGAACGAGGTAGGATTCTTGACGTAGTAGCCGAAGATCATCGCTCCTTCGGTCAGGCCGGACGCCTTTCTCAAGATCTCTGTCAGCCGCTGGCCGAAAAATATATTGTCGCCCAGAATCAAGGCCACCTGGTCATCGCCGATGAAGTCTCGGCCGACGACGAAGGCGTCGGCCAGGCCGCGGGGCTTGTCCTGCTCGCGGTAGCTGAAAGAAAGGCCGATCTGACTCCCGTCTCCCAGCAGGTCGCGGTAAAATGGAAGGTCCCGGGGAGTGGATATCACCAGGATCTCGCGAATCCCCGCCAGCATCAGCACTGAGAGCGGGTAGTAGATCATCGGCTTGTCGTAAAGCGGCAGCATCTGCTTCGAGACCGCCTTGGTGAGCGGATACAGGCGTGTGCCCGAACCTCCGGCCAGGATGATTCCCTTCATATAAGACCTCCGCGACGAACAAAGACTACTCAGGCAGAACTGCTTTGCCAAGACTTTTCGAAAGTCAAAACACGAATTGCCGGGCAAAAAGCGCCGCGGCCGCAAGGCACAGCCCGAGTAAATGACGTCGATCCCATACCCAACCCGCAAGACCCGGCCCGGTCTTGCCGGGCAGCGATCGCAAGTGGGCGTCGAGGCCGAACCACAAGCAACCCCAAACCACCATGGGCACGAGGAACTCCACCCGTCCGGGAAACTTGGGGGCCGTCGCCAGGTAGGCCATGATGGCGCGATTCTCTCCCGCGACCGCGGCGACCGCAATAATGGTAATCACACCGGCAAGCAGCATTTCGGTACGCTCGCGCTTCCAACCGTCGGACATGGCGCTCAGCGAACCGAGGATCAAAAAACCGCAGGCGGGCAGCGCCAGCCACAGATCGACGGAGAGAGCACCCGGCATGAGTAGTAAAAACAGCCCGCCGACAAAAAGCATGCGATCGCGACGCAGCGATCCGGGCGGCGAAGGCCGCGCCATCACAGGCAACAGAGACGAGAGGACCAGCACTCCAACGACGGCCCACAGGCCGGGAGTCGGAAAAACGCCTCGCAGGCCTATGTTCAACAAGACCACAACGAGCAGCAGATCCGAGGCAAGCACAATCATCGCGGCTCACCCGAATCAGGCTTCGCCATACGGCCGGCCGCCAACGAGGCCGCCGTGGTAAACCAGAAGATGAAAGCGCTCTCGGCGTGGAAAAGCGTGTCGTGAAAAAAGCCGACGGCCAGAAACGCCGCCACCGACACCAAGGCGCCCCGCACGAAGCCGCGAAGTTCGCGGGCATCGGGCGGAAGCGTCTTCAAAATCGCCGCACAGGCCCTGAAATAGAGCAGACACAGCAGGCACAAGGCGAAGGCTCCCAGCATGCCGCACTCGGCCATGAGGGTAAGCAGGTTGCTGTGCGCCCAGTCGATGCTAGCGGAAAATTTTCGCCCCTTGACCGCCCGCGCCTGCTCGGCAATGCGTACGCGCGAGTCACGTACGAAATTGCCAAACCCCACGCCGGCCACCGGATTGTCGCTGGCAAGATCCAGCGCCGTCTGCCAGATGGTCAGTCGTCCCCAATCGTTGGCGCCGCTGAAACTGTGAGCCAGGCGCCCGAACATACGCGGCACGCAAATGGAAGCTGCCAGAAGCATTGCCAGCGCCAGGACACCCAGTATCAGCGCCTTTTTATGCCCCCCGCGCAGCCCGCTGAAGACGATCACCAATAGCGCCACTGCAGAGACGGCCAGCGCCGCGCGGGTCCAGGTGAACAGGATACCCATTCCGATCACCGCCGCCACCAACAACAGCAGCAAGCGCCTGGAGAGCTTTTGCGGCTCGATGGCCAGCGAGACCGACCAGCACAAGGGAAACAACAGGACATGGGCCAAACTGAGGCGACTGTAGAAGAAACCCGATCCGCCGATACGATTGCTCATGCCCGGAACCCGCTGCAACAACCGCTCAGCATGCGGATGAAGCAGGTGTCCCAGGGGGTAGTGACCGCTGATGCTCTGGTAGACGGCGAAGATCGCGGCGGCGCAGGCCAGTACGAAGATGCCCGTCAGTGCACGGCGCAGGGTTTTTTGGCTGTCGAGCATGAACCAGGTGACATAGAAAGATGAAAGCACCCAGAAGCCGGCCGCGCGGTGGAACGACAGCACCCCGTGCGGCGCCATCAGCAGCGATAAAAGAATCGCCAGGATCAATGCCAACATGCCACGGTCGAGCGGCGTCGGAGAAAGATTTCGCCCCCGGGAGGTGATGCTCCAGGCCGCAAGAACCACACCACCCACGATAACGCCGGCCTGCATACCGAAAAGAGATACCGGCAGCGACCAGGCGAAGATCACAAGAGCCAGTGGTCGTGAGTATCTCAGCCAGGCCGGCCTGTCGTCCGCTAGCGCTTCCGTCCCCATTCATGCCTCCGCTCGCAGCCAGCCGGGCAAGGCGGCAATGAGAAACAAGATCGGAGGAATCCAGGCTCCCGCGGCAGCGCCAATCAACCCTCCCCCGACCGCCGCGGTGCAGACGGCCACGACGAAGTAGGCGGCGAAGATCAGCCCGATCGATTCGCTCAGGGCGCCTGCCAGCGAGCGCCGGCGGCCCGGCGCGGACAACCAGGGAAAGAAGAAAAAGACCAGGCAAACTCCCAATATGGGAAAGGCAATGCGGTTGTGCAACTCCAGCCGGTAGGGAGCCTGTGGGAACCCCCGGGCCCGCATCTCGTCGATCGTGCCTGAAAGCTCGGTGAACGTCTTCTGTTTCGGCCTACCTTGCAGATTCTTGAAGCGTTCTGGCCTCTCGGGCCAGTCGAGTTTCTTGTGCCTGTCACAAGAGTGGGCAATCATGGCAGCGTCGGAAAACCGCCATGTCTCAACCCATTCTCCCTCCCAATGATCGCTTTTCCAGGTGGCCCGGTTTACCCGTGTGCGCCGCCGCAAGTGAAAATTATCGTCTACCTCGAACAGCTCGAACACTTCGATCCGGTGCAGGTCGCCCGAGCGCCCTATCACGTGAAAGATGCGGTCGTCGTCGCCCTTGTACCAGTGACGCACATGGTAGAATCGCCACGACGAATCGATGCGCCCGAACTTGGCAAGCATCAGCTGGTCAAGGCGATCGAGCGCCGGGGGCACGACGAATTCGGCAGTCAGGATCGCAGTCACAACGGCCAGTGCGGCTATTGCAAACACCGGCAGGGCGATCCTGGCCGGTCCGATTCCCGCGGCCGCCAGTGCCCGCAGTTCGTTGCCGCCGCTCAGTAAAGCAAAGGTCACGCAGCTTGCGGCCACCAGGGCGATCGGCACGAGCAACACGAAAAGATCGGGAACCCGGTACAGGCAGAAGAGCAATACGTCACAGGCGCTGCCACGGCCGGACAGCAAGGCGTGGGCCGATTCGAAGAACTCCATCACAACGGATAGCAGCAAGAGCACGCCAAGCGAGGCCAAGAGAACCCGCAAGTGCAATCCGAACAGCATGCGCTCGAGAGTCATCCCGCTCGCCTCCCGCGCAGCACCAACAGCCAACACGCCAATCCAAAAATAATAATATCCGGTAGCCAGGCGACCAATGCCGGATGCAGCCAAGCCTTGCCGGCGACGGCGTCGCCGGCGCGCGACAGCAGGTAGTAGGCGGCGACAACGCCTGCCGAGTAAGGCAACGTGCGCCGCCGCCCGCGCAGCTTGCCCGTCGCACCCAGGGCGCAGGCCAGAAGCGAAAAGAAAAACGCCGCCGCCGGAAAGGCGAAGCGACGCTGCCAAGCTGCGGAGTAAACGGCTTGCTCGCGCGGGCTGCGGCTCCGCTCCCCCGCGACCGCGGCCAGTTCGGAGAGATCGAGGCTGTCGGCCGGTGAGATGAAACGCGTTCTCTCGTCTACCAGGCGGTCAATGTCGATCGCTACGCTGGCCTTCTCGAACATGGCAAGCGAGTATAGCTTACGCCTCCTGTCCAGAACATGTACCTCTCCGCCTGCGAGATTCAGATCGAGGAAGTTCCCGGTCCGCCCGGGTTTGACCTTCGCCCGTGCCGCAAAAAGCAAGTGCCGTGCGCGTCCCGGACGACGATCGAACATCATCAAGCCATCGAACTCTCCCGGCGCTCCGGCAGTCCGCCGAGGGAAGAGCACCACTCCGGGGATATCATCGAAGAATCGTCCGGGGTCGAGGCTCGCCGCGATGTGTCTTTTGCTGAGATCCACGAATGTTCGTCGTAACGCCATGTTGGCGGCGGGAGCCACCCAGGATGCAAAACAGAAGGCCATAAGACTTGCAGCAACGCCGATGACCGCAGGCACAGCGGACAACCCCAGGTTGGATACACCGGCTCCCGCCAGGGCAACCAACTCGCCATCGGCTGTCATGCGCCCCAGACCCAAGAGCACCCCGGTCAGAACCGCAATGGGAATGGTAAATACGGCGAAGCTGGGCAGCGAATACAAGACAATGTGCAGCATGTCCATCAGCCCGAGGCCCACGCCGACCGCCAGCGTGGCAATTTTCAGAATCTGGACTACCAGGAACAAGATGTTCAGGAAAAAAAAGGCTACCAGAACCGGCCAGAAAATCTCGCGGGCTATGTATTTATAAACGATCACTTTTCCCGGGACAGGACTAAGTCTTTCTCCTCGACCTTCCTGGCCATCTTTTCCCTGTAGCTTGCAAGCTTTTCGGCAATATCCTGGTCGGCAATTGACAGCATGGCCGCGGCCATCAGGCCGGCATTGAAGGCCCCGGCCGCGCCGATGCCCATCGAAGCCAAGGGAACTCCCCGCGGCATCTGCACAGATGAGATTAAAGCGTCGACGCCGGCAAGTTTTCCAACCGCCAGCGGAACCCCGATCACCGGCAAGGTGGTGTGCGCCGCCGCCACTCCGCCCAGGTGCGCGGCCATGCCCGCCCCGGCGATGACGACCCCGTAGCCGTTCCGGCGGGCTCCGCTGACCAGTTCGATCACCTTCTGCGGCGTGCGGTGGGCCGAGGCGATGTGCAGATCGCAGTCGATTCCAAACAGGCCGAGAGCCTCGGCCGCGTTGCGCATCACGTCCAGGTCGCTCGTGGAACCCATCAGTATCAAGACTTTCTTTACGCTCATGACAACCTCGAAATCGCCCGGTGGGCGATGTCCTTACGGTAGTGAACTCCCTCGAACTCGATCGCCGCGACAGCCGCGTAAGCCCTCTCGACGGCTGCGCCGATGTCCGCGCCCAGGGCGCAGACCGAGAGCACCCGCCCTCCGGCGGTCATGATGCGTCCATCCGCGCTTGTGGTGCCGGCATGGAAAACTTTCACGTCGTCCATTTCCGCTGCCCGGCCGAGGCCGGATATCGGCTTGCCCTTCTCGTAATTTCCCGGATAGCCGCCCGAGGCCATGACCACGCATACCGCCGGCCGCTCATCCCAGTCGAGCGAAACTCCGGCCAAGCTGCCTTTAGCCGCCGCCAGAAACACCGGCAAGGGGTCGGAACGCAACCTGAACAGCAACGGCTGGCATTCCGGATCACCCAGGCGGGCGTTGAACTCCAGCACTTGCGGGCCGTTCGGAGTTATCATCAGGCCGGCGTAGAGAATGCCGCGATAGCGAATCCCCTCGGACGCCATCCCGAGAACGAGCGGCTCGAAGACCTCGCCGACCACGCGTCTTTGCATTTCCTCGTCCAGCACGGGCGCCGGCGAATAGGCTCCCATGCCGCCGGTGTTCGGCCCCTGGTCTCCGTCGCGGGCCCGCTTATGATCCTGCGACGAGGCCAACATGAGAATCCTCTCGCCGTCGGTCAAGGCGATGCACGAGGCCTCCTCGCCCACCAGGAATGATTCGATCACGACCCGATCGCCGGCCGCGCCGTATGCGCGCTCGATCATGATCTTCTCGATCGCTCGCAGGGCTTCATCCTGGCTGGTGCAGGGAAATACGCCCTTGCCCGCCGCCAGACCGTCCGCCTTGACAACCCAGTTCCCGGGATGCGATTTGATGAACCCTTGCGCCTCGTCGAACATCGAGAAGACCTCGAACTCCGCCGATGGGATGCCGTGGCGCTGCATGAGTTGCTTGGAGAACACCTTGCTCCCCTCGAGCATGGCGCCCTTTTCGAGCGGTCCCAGCGCCGCTATACCGATCCCGGCCAACTGGTCGACTAGCCCAGCGACCAGCGGTTGTTCGGGCCCTACAACCACCAGGTCGGGCCGCCTTTCACGTGCCAGTTTGACAAGCCCTGGAAGATCGTCGGCAGCCACCGGAATGCAGGAAACCTTGGGTTCGAGCGCGATGCCGGCGTTACCCGGCGCGCAAAGCACCTGATCGACCTCGCGGCTGTTTGCGATCTTCCAGGCCAGGGCATGTTCACGGCCTCCTTGCCCAATCAACAGTATACGCATGGGCGCCTCCTTTGGGTAGATTGGCAGCCGGTGCCGATGGCACCATCTGCCATGCCCGCAGTCTTCGACACAAAGGGCGGCTCTGTCAACGCCCGAGTTGAAACAGGAGCTTCTTGGCTGCCAGGTTGTCTACGTCCCTCTGGTAGACCAACAGCAGTTCGGAGATGGCTTTTTTCTTCTTTCTCAATTTCAGGTAGACCTCGGCCAGGCCCAAGTGGGCGTCGAGATCGCCCGGCGCGGACTGGAGAATGTTCGTATAGATCTCAAGCGCCTTCTTGCTCTTGCCGACCTCGGCAAGTGTCATGGCCAACAACCTGGCCGCCGTCCGCTGCAGCGAGTTCGATTCGTGTGCCCGCTCGAGGAAAGGCAGCGCCTGCGCGGGGCGATTCTTGGTGAGCCAGAACATACCCATGAAGAAGTTCGCGGCAAAGCATTCATTATCTGCCGCAAGCGCTTTAGCGAGAATCGTTCGCGCCCTGTCCAGGTTTCCGAAGCGCAACAGCACCGCCCCATGAAGAGTCGTAATCAGCGGATCATCACCGAAGTTCTTGTCCGCCTCGGCGGCTCGTTTTACGGACAGGCGTAACAGGGAAGGTTTATCGTAGAAGGCGGTCAGCACAAAATGATTTTCAGCGTAGAATGGATCGATGTCGGTCGATCTCTTTAGCCAGGCATAAGCCTGGTTGGCGTCGTCCAGGAAAACACTCATCACGGCCATCATCAAGACAATATCCAGGTCATTGCCGCCCAGGTCGACGGCATCTTTCATCTCCTGAAGCGCTTTCTGCAAATCAACGGATTGCGAACGAACTTCCGCCAGCCTGGCACGCAGGCTGGCCGAGCGCGGCATGTGGGTCAGAAGATCGGACAGTTGCCGCAGCGAGGAGGAGACGTCTGAGCTGCTCTGACCGAGTACGGCGCGGGCGTACAAAGCCGGAACCAGGATGGGATCGTTCTTCAGTGCGCGCTCGACGGATTTCCTGGCCTCATCAGTCTTTCCCAGCATCCGGCAGGCAATTGACCGCTCGCTGAGAACCTGGGCCCTTTTCGCCTCAGACATTTCGGCCTTGCCATCGAGAGCACTGTCAATTATAGCCAGCGCTCTTTTGGGCTTTGCGAAAACCTGGGTATAGATTCTCGAGATGGCCACCAGCGCATCGGCATTGCCGGGGCTGGCAGCCAGGATCATCTCGTAATGCTCTCTGGCTTTCGCAAACTGGCCCACCTCGAGATACAGCCGGGCTGACGCCCGCAGGATTTCTTGCTGCCCCGGATCTTTTTTCAGCCTCTTGTGGAAGTATCCCAGCGCACGATTGAACTTTCCCAGGCGAATGTAAGCTTCTCCCAGGAAACGAGCGGCTGCGTTCAGATCCGGGTTTTGCTTCAGTGCCGCATTGATCTGCTCTATGGCCTGCTCGGAGTTCGAATCGATGTAGCTGACGCCGAGGATCAACCTGGCGCCGGCATCTTCGTCGTTCTTCGCCAGGGCCTTATTGGCCAGTGCACGGGCCTCGGAAACCCTGCCCAGGCCATAATGCAGGTAGGCCTTGGCCCTGAGCAGATCGGGTTGATCCGGGTGACGTCCGAGCTGGTAGTCGATCAGATCGAGAGCCATCTTGCGTTGGACAATGTCGGGATCGTGACTGTCGAGCATCGCCCTGTTTTGCACCCAGCCGGCACAGGCTCGAATGTTGCCGTGAGAGACCAGCATGGCGGTCTTGAAAGCCTTGCCCGCCCGGATGTAACTCAGGCGATCATCACGCAGCATCAACTTGTTTCCCTCGGCCAGCAGGGCATCGATTTTTCCGCTGGGATTGGGGATATCCTTGGCAAATCTCTGGAGAATCTCGTCGAGCACGTCGGGCGCGCTCTTGTCGCCCCCGTGCAGGTGCACAAAGTAATACCAGCCTGCCGCCCCTCCCAGTGCGAGCAGGATCACTATCGAGATAGCCAGGTTGCGACCCCTGTGCGAGGGAGGCGGATGCTTGAAGGACATCTCGATCGCTTCTCCCGGGCGCCTGAAAAACGAGGAGAATTCCGGAAAGCTGGAGATCAGCCTGAAGTCCCCCTCCCCCTGGGCCACCATGTCCTCGGCGTTCACTTCTCCTGCTTGGAACTTGGTTTTGACCTCTTGCAGAACGAGGGGCCCGAGCACGATACCATCCGGTTTCCTGACCCGCCACTCACGCCCCCCTCCCTGTCCCAGCGTCACCCGCTGCGACTGACCCCGGCACCTGGGACACAAACCGCCAGCGCCGCTTCCGGGCTCGATGATGGCCCCACAGCGCTCGCAACGATCCGGCGGCCGGACAGGTTCGCTCGAAGAGCCAACCATCGGAGGGGGCTCTTGTTTCTCTTGGGCGGCCAAGGGCGGCAAGGATGGCAACGGCGGCGGTCTGGTCTTTGCGCTTACAGGTTCCGGGGAAGGTGCCGCGGAATCGGGCGGGCCCTTTATAACCTGTATTGCGCCGCAGGCTGGGCATTGGGCCTTGATGCCTCTGCCCACCAGAAGAGAGTCGTTAATGGAAAACAACGCCGAGCATTGCGTGCATGTCAGTTTCAACGACTCACCTCATAACTCAATTCGTGTCGATTATTCTGCAATCTTCGGGCTGTCAAGCTCAAATATTCTTGCGAGCGTAACGAAGAAGCGTTCGCAGTTAGCTCCCTGCCAGCAAAGGATCATATCTCGATCTCTGCCTTCAGGCGAGCAGATCCTTCAGCTCTTGTTCGTCGTTGTTCTCCAGGAGCTTCTTGAGCCCGGCCGCCTCGACCTGGCGAATTCGCTCGCGAGTCAGGTTGAGAATCTCACCAACTTCCTCGAGCGTCAGGCCGCCTCGCTCGGCGACATCAAGGGCGCAGGTCTCACGCAGTTCCCACACCTCTTTGTCGGGAAAGTTGAGCTTGATCGACCCTGTCTCGGGGTTGACGTCCAGGTAAAGATGATGCTTGCACGAGACGAACAGGCAGGGACGTCCCTTCTGCAGGCACTCCCGCCTCGTCCTGGGCCGTTCCTGGTCCGCCAGCCTGAGAAGCTCTGGATCGATGCTCATCGTCTTTCGTTCGCGCATCATCTGTTTCCGGGCGATTGTCTTTGAGCGCCGCCTGCCCTTGCGCTTCTCGTGTTCGCCCGTCAAACTCGCCCCGCGATTGTTCATGTCGAGCCTCCTTGATCCCTTGAAACATTTGTAGAGCCGATAACTGCCAATCGGCTCGAGAGCTTGTCGATCTTCTTCATCAGGTCCATAGCCAGCTTGCGGACTTCACTCGCGTCCCGGGAGAGTCCGGAGACAGAATGTCCTCCGGCCTCCAGTTGTCCGAGACGATCTGCAATTCGGTCAGACAATGCATCGAGCGCATCGGAAGCCCGGATGACACCGTTGTGAACGGAGAGGAAGGAGTCGCGAATCTCCTCAAGGGTCATGTCCTGGGTCATCATGCCCTTGATCAGGTTGATCCTGCGAACCACCGTTATGGGATATATCCCCCGCGATCCGCGGTGTTTACCCTTGCTTCCTATCCTCTTCGAGGTGGGCAGGAGACCGAGTTGTACGTACTTGCGAAGAGTCGCCTCCGAGAACTTGATGCCCCGGTCCTGGAAGAGCGTGATGACCTGCTGGGAAGAAATGCCCAGCGGTAGGCGACGCTCGATCTCCTCGAGCTCCCGGGCATTGAAAAGACCTGCTTGTATGCGTATAGCCAGTGGCATATATTTAGTATATTATCTTCTTTGTAATATTATTAAGATTCACTAATATATATTCTCCTCTAACTTTCGTATACGCTGTGTATTACATTGAAAATATCTTGTCAAGTTAAAAAACAGGCCCGGACCTGTTGCGAAAGAAATGGGGAAACGGTCAGGGCTACTTTTGAGGCTTCAGGTTCACAACCCGGCGAGTCACGTTGTTTTCGTTGATTTTTACCTTGATAATCTTCTTTATCTGCAGGTCCTTGTTCACAAGCAGCAAGCGCTGCTCACCGACCGGCAAGCGTTTGTGCTCCAGGGGTGTTTCGCCCAGCAGGCGCTTTCTCCAGTACACCTTGGCCCAGGGAATCACGTTCAGATACAGCGTACCGTGGGCGACGGTTGCAGTGCTTTTCTCAGGCTCCAGACTGGCGGGCTTTTCCAAGGGCTTGTCCCCGGGACTCCTTGCCTCTCCGTCACCCGTTTCCAGGCCGTGTCGCAGAAAGAGATGCCCCGGGGCCGCGGGGGCGGAACCAGTAGCTGCCGGCATGCCTGCATCGACCGAGTCGGGGCTGGATCCCCAATCAAGTGTCGAGACAAATACGGCAATGAGCGCCAGTGATATCACACCGGCAACCCACAGGGCCGTCGGGCGACTCATCAGCCAGGCGGACGGCGGCCAGCCGGGCCTGATCATCGCCGTGGCCGGCGAGCCGTTTTCTTCGGCCGCGACCAACGTGGGAACGTGGGGACCCACGGGCCGAACCGCATCGCCCTCGGCTTGTGCCGCGGCAGGAGCCGGAGCAGGCTCTCCCGCCCCTTCCCGGCTTTCGGCGGCATCAGGTGTTTCCGCGGCCGCCACCGGCAACAGGCCCGTCCCGACCCGCTCTGATTCAAACAATTCGCGGTACATTTCGGAAAGAATGCTGCCGCGTTCAACTCCGGCCGCGACCAGCAATTGCTCCAGTTCACTTGACAACTCGCCGGCCGAGCCATAGCGCCCGGCGGAATCCCTGGCGAGTAGTTTGAGAACCAGCTTGTCGACTTCACCCGGCACCTCGGAATTGTATCTACCGGGCGGATCGATTTTTCCGTGCTGCAGCTTTTCGAGCACGACCAGGTCGTTTTCCCCGGCAAAAAGCCTCTGGCCGGTAAGCATTTCCCAGATGACACAACCCAGCGAAAACAGGTCGCTACGCGGATCGACGGTGCCCCCGCGAGCCTGTTCTGGCGACATGTAAGACGCCTTACCCTTGATGACGCCGGTGCGTGTTATGCTGGCCGCCGAGACTATCTTGGCAATGCCGAAGTCGGTTATTTTCACCTCGCCTGCCCGCGAGATGATTATATTGTGCGGGCTGATGTCGCGGTGGATTATCGGCGTGCTGAGTGTAGTGAGTTCACCGTGGGCAAAGGCCAGCCCGCGGCAAACCTCCAAGGCAACCATCAACACCTCGGCGACCTGGGCGGGCCTATTCCTCTTCCGAGCACGGGCCATGATTGTGCGCAGGTCCTTGCCGTCCACCAGTTCCATTGCAATGTAATAGGTGCCGTCGATCTGGTCGAACTCGTGTATCCTTACTATGGCGGCATGATCGAGGCGGGCGGCCAGGGTGGCCTCACGGATGAACATTTCCACGAACTCGGGCTCGTCGGAAAACTGGGGCAGAATCAGCTTGACGGCCAGGTCTTTTTCGAACCCGCCCGGTCCACGCAACCTGGCCCGGAAGACCTCGGCCATGCCGCCCCCGCCGAGGCGCTCGGTAAGCACGTATTTTCCGAAGCGTTTTTCCACTAACCAGTTCCCATTTTGGATCGCCGACATTTATAACACCTTCATTTCCCAAGATCATGGCTTTTTTCCGTAAGATGTGATGTAGAGATGAAACAGAACAAAGAAAAGGAAAGGCCGAAAATGAAGAACATAATCATGGGTCTGTGCCTCGTGTTGACCTGTGCGGCCGGCCCGAAAAGCTTTGCCTTGACCGGCGGCGGCCGGGCCGAGCAAGAGTACGGCGATGCCTGGGCCGAACTGGGCAACTGGAAACGGGCCGTCGAACACTATCGTAAGGCCGTCAAGGGCAATCCAAAGCTCGCCGCCGCCCGCCTGCGCCTGGCAAACGGCTTGTTCCGTTTAGGCGACAAGAAAGGCGCTCTTTCCGAGCTTGCCAGGCTGCAGAAAGAACATCCTTCGGCGGCGGTAGCGGGAGCCATCGGAGTGATCCAACTCGACGAGCACAAGGCCAAAAAGGCGTGTCGCAGTTTCGCACACGCTGTGAAACTCGACCCCGGTCATGCTCGCTCGGTGTACGGCCTCGGTCAATGCCACCATGCCCTGTATGCCACGACGGGTAAGCCTAACCAGAAAAAGAGCGCCCTGGATGCCTTCCGGCTTTACTTGTCCAAGTTTCCCAAGGGGCCGCATGCCATTCCCGCCCGCGAGGCGATCGACAAGCTGTTGCTCGGCAATGCCGGAAAATCCCTGGCTTTAGCCAAGGACGCCTTTGCCAAGGGAAAGTACAGACTGGCGGAGAAGCTGCTCAGAGGCGTGGTAAAAGAACGGCCGGATATCGAGCAAGCTCACTATCTCCTGGGCATGACGCTATCGAGCCCGGTAATCAACAAGGTCGCCGAGGCGCAGCAAGAATGGAAGAAGGCTCCGGGCATGAAGCAAGCCCTGTTGCAGCTTGGAATCGCGGCTTTCGAGGATGAGGATTTCGAAGATTGCCAAGACCTTCTCAAGCAGGCCATCAAGGTTGACCCGCGCTACGCCGAAGCCTACTACCAACTGGGTCTGGCTTATCGCGACCAGTTGAAAAACAAAGAGGCCGCGGACGCTTTCAGCCGGGTCGTCTCGCTCGCTCCCGGCACGGCGCTCTCCGAAAGGGCCAATTCGAAGCTGCAGTTGATAACCGGCAAGCTGCAATACCTCACCGAAGGCGAGATAATCGACACCTCGTCGGAGATCGGCCTGGGCCGGAAGTTGACCGAGCAGATCGAAAAACATTTTGGATTGGTGAACGACCAGAAACTGCAGCAGCGCCTGAACGCGATCATCAGAAAGGTCGCCGCCCACTCCGACCGCCCGCCTAGCGCCCTGCCCTACCGGGTCAAGATCCTCAACGTCGACGGCATAAACGCTTTGGCATTCGTCGGTGGAACAGTCTACCTCTACAAGGGGCTTACCGACTTCATCCGGCGCGACATGGGAGACTCGGACGACATCTACGCGGCCGTCATCGGCCACGAGGTCGTTCACTTGGTGATGCGCCACGGCCTGGGCATGCTGGACCTGGTCGGAGGAACCCGCGCCTTGACCGGGGGACACTCCTTCGACGTACGAGGCCTCAACAAACTCATGCTGGGCCTGAGCCGCAAGCATGAGTTCGAGGCCGACCAGATCGGCAGTCTCTACGCCTATCGCGCGGGCTTCGACCCGGCCGCTGCCTACCGCTTTCATCGCCGATTAATCGCTTTAGGCAAGGAAATCCCGGGCGGCCTCGACCACCCCACCCATGCGGAGCGCGCCGAGCGAATGAAGGAGTACCTTCTCAGCCTCAGGACCAAGGCGCGTCACTTCGATGCGGGGCTCAAGGATCTCGACAATCGTGACTACGAATCGGCAATTCTCCATTTCGAGGTGTTCCTGGGGATGTTTCCGCAAAGCCTGTCGGCCCGCAACAACCTGGGCGTGGCCATGCAGCGCCTGGCTCTCTCGATTCAGAAAAAAAAGCGGGGCTACAAGTTGAGCAGCGACATAGATCCCCGGGCGCACGTCCGTCCCATCCGCCTGCGCGGGGCCGACAGCGACTTCGACAAGGCCCTGATGATCGAGGCCGCCCATGTGTTCGGCGAACTGGTTCGGCGAAACCCCGACTACCAGTCGGCTTGTTTGAACCTGGGTTCGTGTCTCGTGGCTCTCGACGAGAAAGACAAGGCCCGCGTTATTTTCCAAGGCGTGCTGACCAAGATGCCCGACTCGCCGGAGGCCCGTACCAACCTGGCCGTCACCTACTTGATGGCCGATGAGCGTGAAAAGGGCATCGAGATGCTCCGCGAGACAATAAAGAAACATCCCGCCTTCGCGGACGCCCTCTACGACCTGGCGCTGGCCTTGACCAGGAGCGGCAAGAAAGGCGAGGCCCGCAAGGCCTGGCTGGCCTTCCTGGAAAGGGACGCTTCCAGCGGCTGGGCCGAGGCGGCTCGCAAGTACATGGCCGATCTCAATAAGTAGTGTCTTGGTTTTCCGGTTGCCAGGCCGCGCCGTCTAATCTATAAGACGTGTATGGTAGAGACTGTCTCGGAGACGGGACCGGTCGGCGAGCCGGCGGGGCGATCATTCTGGATTCCTTCCGTTTTCGGCGCCACCCTGGTCACCATCCTCTTGGTGACCACCTTCCTGCTGAATATCAAAGCGGACGACATCTGGTGGCACCTCAAGACCGGCCAGTACATCCTGAACATGCTCAGTCTGCCCCAGGAGAACATCTTCAGTTTCACCTCGCCGCATCACGAGTGGTTGCCTCACGAATGGCTCTCCGAGGTCGTTTTCTACTGGCTTTATCATCACCTCGGAGCACTGGGACTGATTGCCTTCGGAATCGCCGCCAACACCGTCGCCTGCGCGCTGGTGTACAAGCTGACTGTGCGCTACTCGCGCTCTCCCTACGTCTCGTCATTGATCACGCTGCTTGCGGGCCTGATGATGATGGGCAACTTCTCGCTCAGGCCTTACCTGTTCGGCAATATCTTCTTCGTGGCCACCCTGCACGCCATGGAAGAACCCTCGGCCGGGGGCAGGCTGAGACCGGTTCTTGTGTTTCTGCTCTTCGCCGGCTGGGCCAACTTCCACGGCAGCTTCATCATCGGGCTGGCCTTGATACTGCTGTACTTCGCGGCCACCCTCTCGAGTCGCTGGCTGGATGGTAGGGCCACGTTGCGCTCGGCCAAGTCTTACCTGTTCGACTTCGGAGTGGCTCTGGTCGCCTGCGTGGTTACTCCCAACCACGTTTTCGGCTTGATCTTCCCGCTGATCTACATCCAGAAAGCCTTCAGTTCCAACGTCAACTACCTGACGAACATATCGGAATGGCAGCCGGCGGGCTTATCGACGCCTTTGGGACAGATGATAACGTTCTACCTACTGTTCTGCGGCTTCGCCTTGGCGGGTTCGCGCCGCTCGCCGCGGCCGATACACATCGGGCTGCTGGTGGCCTTCGCCACCTTCGCCTACGGTTCCATCCGCAACATTCCGCTTCTGGGAATTGCCGCCACGCCGGTGCTGGCCCGCCACCTCCCGCCGGCGCTGGGACGCGCCTGGCGCGCCATCACCAGCCGGACGCGGCTTTTGAAACTCTCCGAACAGTTGCACGACAGGTCGATCTCGTTAGACCGCCGCTCCCGGGGCCTGTTGCTGCCTTCGGTCGCCGCGGCGCTTTTGGCGTTCGTCTTCATACTGCCTCCCACGTTCCCGGCCGGCTATACCGCCCTTAGCGGCATATCCCGCCTGTCCGACCTGTCACCAGGCTTTCACCCCGGCAAGTTGATGGACAAGCTGGCCGAAAAGGACGGCGACGTGCGGGTATTCAACTATTTCAACTGGGGCGGCGCCTTCATCTGGCGTCTCTATCCGCGCATCAAGGTTTTCATCGATCAGCGCAACGACTGCTATCCCATGCAGGTCTTTAAAGATTACTTCGCCGTTCACCGGCTCGAACGCGACTGGCGCGAGGTGCTCGAGCGCTGGAAGATCGACGCCGTCGCCTATCCCCGGCACGCCCGGCTGACCGAGGCGTTGCGTACTGAAAATGGCTGGCGCGTCGTTTACGACGGCGATGATGGCGTGCTTTTCGATCGGGTTCATTGACCCAAAAAGGCCTTGACTCTCGTAAGCTTGGCCGGAGAGACATCCTTGGCCTTCGACTGCAGGTACATCTTGAAATAGTACTTGGCGCGGTCTTTATCACCGGCCAGTCGACTGGCCTCGCCCAGGCCATATAAAGGAGCCGCCAGGCCGGCGTCCGCAATCATGGCCGCGGAAAACGCCCGCTTGGCCTCGGCATAGCGCCTGAGGACTACCAGCGCCTCCCCGCGCAACAGCAGGGCGTGCGCATCGTTTTTTTTCTTTGACAGCGCCTTGGTTACCACCTCGAGCACACCTCGCGCGTCTCCCTTTTTCTTCAGTTGCCTGGCCCGGGCCATCAATGCCTCGTAGCCGGTGGGTTTGGGCTGGCGCAAGGGTACAAGTGCCGCCTTCGGGATCGTTTTGCCGGCAAACTTCGTCTTGGCACGCTCAATGTTGCGCAGGGCCGAAACGTTGTGCGGATTGATCTTGAGAACCTTCTGCCACTTGAAAACGGCGACCTTGTAGTTGCCGCTGAGTGCATAGGCCATGCCCAGTTTGAACAGGGCCTCCTCGTTTCTGTCATCCAGTTGGGTCGCGTGTGTGTAGGCCGCGATGGCCCTGCTGAGGCTCTTTTTTCTGAAGTAGGCGTCACCTTCGCTAATCAGCTTGCCGACCCGCTGGGAGCTAGAGGCAGCAGCCGGCGCCGTCTTGGCTACCGGTGATGCGGCCGCTGCGGCCGGCTCAGTCTGCCCTTTCAAGGCCGGACGCCCGGCGGGACGGGAGGCGACGGGCTGTGTGGACTTCGGCCGGCTGGCTGCTTTCTCGGCCCGGGTAATCGCCTGTCTCGCCCCGGCATGCTGGGGATTGATGGATAGCGCATCTTTCCATTTCAGCCGGGCGGCTTTTGCGTTTCCGGTGGCATCGTATACCAGCCCCAACCGGTAAAGGGCCTCGGCGTTGCGCGGCGCCAGCTTGACCGCTTTGAAATAGGACTGCATGGCCAGTGTGTACGACTTGGTGCGCATGGCGGTGTCGCCCCTGGCCAGGAGATCCGCAACTTCGCGATCTTTGTCCGGCTTGGCGGCGGGTTTGGGCGGAGCGACGACGGCGACGGCCGGTTTTTCCGTTGCCGCAGGCTTGATCGCGGGTCTGCCGGCCGTCGTCGAGACGGGCGCTACGGTGGCTGCTGGTTTGGGCGCAGCAGCCGGTATATCCTGCGACTTTCGCAACGCCTGCGCCTTGTTGCGTGCCTTGACGACGTATTGCCTCTCCGATGGACGCTTTTCCTTGGCGGCATAGAGCAGGTAGTTATCGACCGCCTGCTGGATCTTGCCCATGGCTTCGAAAGTCGCAGCCAAGCCGTAGTAGGCATCGGGATCGTCCGGCTTGCGCTCGATGTACTTTCGGTAGTACTCGGCGGCTTCCTTGTGGCGCCGGGCCTTGCGATAGGCGAAGGCGATGTTGTAGTAGCCGGTCGCATAGCGCGGCTCGACCGCTAAGGCCTTCTTGAACGCCTCAACCGCCTCGAGGTACTGCTTGGTCGAAAAGTGCATGTTGCCGATCGCCTCGTGCGGTTCGTACCAGGATGGATCGATCTCGGCGGCCTTTTTGTATGCCTGCAGGGCCTGCTTGCGCTTGCCGCTCTTGAGCAGTCCGTCACCCGAGACCTTCTGTCGCCTGGCCTGCTCCCGCTGCGGCGTTGCCTGGGCAACGACGGGTCCGGATAAGGCGGCCGGTTCCAAGGACGGTGTCCCCAAGACCAGGCCAATCGATACCAGCAGCCATTCGAGACTCATCATAGTTCTCCTTTTCTATCCCTCGTATTGCCAAGTTTACTCAGCCTGTAGCGTGAGTCAAGCACTGCGCTGGACCGTTCGGCCATATTGTGCTAATACTGGATAAGAATTCGGGAGGACTTGCCATGGCTTGTAGAACATCGTCAACCGTGTTATTTCTTACCTTTCTAAGTGCTGTCTTCGGGGCCTGCTCGAGCGATCAGGGAGAGTGCACCTACGACACCGACTGCATGGGGCCCTGCAAGATCTGCAACACGACGGCTCACAAGTGCACCAACGATCCCGCCTGCGAAAACACCGTCTTGGGCAAGTGCCAAACAGACGCCGACTGCGACCCCCTTCAGGAGAGGTGTCAGGACGGCAAATGCGTGCCGCGCGACCAACTCGACGGCGGCGAGCCCAGCGACGGCGATGACGGCGGGCCACCCGACGGCGACAGCGGTGGCGACGAACTTCCCGAGGCGTGCCTCAATCCGCTACTCGATTGCAGCGTCCCCCAGATCGAGGTGCCCGATATCTCCCAGGGGCGCGATCGCGACCACGACGGCTGGGGCGAGTGCTGCGACTGCATTTACGAAAATCACGACGACGATGCCTCCATCAACCCCAGCCGCTCAGAGAGCGTCTACAACTGCAAGGATGACGACTGCAACCCGGAGACGCCCGATGACGACCTTGACGGCGACGGCTACGGCTCGATCCTGCGCGGATGCCATCCGGGAAGCGACTGCAACGACTCGCGCTCCGATGTGCACCCCGACAACACGGAAATATGCGACGGGATAGACAACACCTGCGACGGGA
>CAZXHT010000076.1:0-30072 GCA_964640665.1 uncultured Myxococcales bacterium | reverse complement strand
TTCGAGCCGCGCGACGATCTTCTCGAACTCTTCCATCAAGGCCTCGAAGCTCTTCGGCCCCTTGCCTTCCTTGGTCTTGCGGGAAGTCGCCATGTCTCGCTCTCCTCTATCGCTGCCAGAATCAAATCACACGTTTACAAGCCTATGCTTTACAACTATCGGCTACTGGTGGCAAACTATTCCCTATGCATATCCCTCGTTACTTCTTTAGCCTTGGACTAATCGTGTTGTTCGGCTCCGCTGCCTGCACCGTCGACGGCGCTTTCCTGGACGGAAAGCCCTGCGACGACTCCGGCGCTTGCGCCGGCGGCTATTTCTGCCGAAGAGAGGCCTGCCCGGACAATCCCGGCTACCTGTGTAATGTCTGTCGCAAGGCACCTCCCGACGACGGCGGTATTGACGGCGGCGACACCGGCGACGGCGGCGACGGCGGCGATGCCGGCGACCGGCCGGCTGACTGCAACCAGCAACCGCCGACCTGCAAGACCATCCCGGAGTGCGAGGACACCCAGCCCCGCTGCGACGATGGAAGCTGGGTTTGCGAAACCGGCTGGGAGCCTGTGGAGGCAAGCTGCGACGGGCTGGACAACGACTGCGACGGCGACACCGACGAGGAACTGGTCTGCAGCCTGGCGGGGAACGGCCAAGCCGGCTTTCAGGACGGGCAAGGCATGTCGGCGCGTTTCAATGGTCCGCGCGGCCTGCTGCCGTATCCGGGAGGCGGTCTCGTGGTGGTCGACTCGGGCAACCATGCCCTGCGGCGCGTGCTGGCCGACGGCAGCGTCAGCACTTTAGCGGGAACGGGTTCCTACGGCGATCACGACGGGCCGGCCCTGGAGGCCACCTTCAATGACCCCAGCGGTGCGGCCATAGACGGTGCCGGCGCGATATACATTGCCGATCGCCTCAACAACCGTGTCCGGCTGCTTGCGAGTGACACGGTCACGACCTTCGCCGGCACCGGCTTCGCGGATTACCTGGACGGTCCACTCGACCAGGCGCGCTTCGCCCTGCCCAACTCGCTGGCCGTGGCGTCCGACGGCACGATCTTCGTGGTCGACACGGGCAACAACTGCATCCGCAAGATTTCAGGCGGGCAGGTTTCCACCTTCTCGGGAAAGTGCCAGGTTCCCGGCAACCAGGACGGCGCGGCCGGCGACGCCCGTTTCAACGGCCCGACCGATATCTTGCTCCTCAGCGACGACCTGCTGATAGTCTCGGATGAGTCGTCGCACACTTTAAGACAGCTTTCGGCCGACGGCTCGGTTGTCACCCTGGCCGGTACCGGCAGCGCGGGTTTTGCCGACGGCGATCCGCTGGCTGCGCAGTTCCGTAAGCCCGCAGGCTGCATTTGGGACGAGGCGGGGGCGCAGATCCTGACGGCCGACAGCGGCAACAACCGGGTCCGCACCTTCACAATCGGCGGCCAGGTTACGACCCTGCTGGGTTCGGGGATGACGGGTACTGCAAACGGCCCCGCCCTGCATGCGACTTTTAATCAACCCAGCTCTTTGGCTTTTCTCGAAGACGGGAGCCTGTTAATCGCCGACACACACAACAACCTATTGAGGATTGTGCGCCCATGAAAAAGCTGGTTGCAATGCTGCTTGCCATGCTGGCGACCACAGCCTCCGCTGAAGACAAGCAAGATGTACTGATAGTTTTCAAGCTAACCTCTGACCAAGCCACGGCCGAGCATCTTGAGCAGCTCGATGTCCAACTCGCCTGGACCCTGACCGAGACCGGCAAGTACGAGTTGGTCAAGTCTTCGGACCTGGCTGACGAAATGCTCATGCCCCCGGCCGAATCGCTGGCCTTTTGCAAAGGCGAGATCGAGTGCATCGCCGACCTCGGCAGCGGGCGCAAGGCCCGTTGGATAGTCTACGGCGACATCAAGAACTCATTCGACGGCAAGAAGATCCTGATGCACCTCGTGCTGGTCGATGTCCCGGGCAAGAAGATCGCGGCCGAGAAGTTCGGCCAGCTTTCCAAGCAGGAAGATCTTGTCACGGATGCCGCGGCCCTGCTGCGCGGGCTTTTGGGTATCGAGGCCAAAAAGGCCCAGCCCGAGCTGGCGCTCGATCTGACACCACAGGCAAAACCCGGGCCGGAAACGCCAGCCGTGAAGAAATCGCCGGGCGAGAAAACCGAGATCCAAAAACCCGTAGCGACCCGGGCGAAACCGCCGGCGCCCGGGGCAAAAAGCCCCTGGACTAATGCCTGGACGTGGAGCGCGGCTGGGGCCGGGGTGGCGGCCGTGAGCGCGGCCGTGATCATGGGTGTTATAAGCAAGCAGAAGTTGAATGACGCCAAGACCCCGGGGATCGATCAACCCACGGCCTATGGTCTTTACGACGAAGCCAGGAGTATGGCATTGGGCGCCAACATCGCCTATGGCCTGGGAGGCGCGGCGCTGTGCGCGGCGGCGCTGATATTCATCCTGGATGTAACCGGCGACGAGCCTGCGGCATTGCCATCGCTGGCCTGCAGCGGAACGGGTTGCGAGCTAGGCTTTTCGACCCGCTTCTGATAAAAGAGACTTTAATTCAGACAGATAACGAGATCAGGAAGCCTGCTCGTTCATCTTCGTCTTGAGCACCGGGCTGGCCTTGAAAGTGACCACGCGGCGGGCTGAAATCTCTATCGCCTCGCCCGTCTTGGGGTTGCGGCCGATGCGGGTCTTCTTGTCCCGAGGAGTGAAATTTCCGAACCCGGAGATCTTGAGCTTCTCGCCGCGCTCGAGTACCTGCTTCATCGTCTCGAAAACCGTCTCGACGATCTCCGCGGCCTGGCTCTTCGAAAACCCGACCTTTTTATAGACCTCCTCGACAATGTTCGCCTTGGTCATCGCCATCGTGGGCTCTCCTTGTCCCGTTTTCCCGGAATCACTTCGTGTGTTGGATCATTTAGTTAGAACAAACTCCGCCAACATTCAAGAGAAATCTTTATGCTCAGCCATCAAGCGTCACCGTCCACCCGCCGGCGCAGCTCGGACCCGGGCTTGAAGATCACCCCCGTCTTGGGGCTGACCTTGATGGGCTCGCCCGTGCGCGGGTTGCGGCCCTGGTATCCTTCGTAGCGCTTGACCCTGAACGAGGCGAATCCGCGTACCTCTATCCCCTCGCCGGCGACTAGCGCCCTGGTCATCGCGCTGAACATCGTGTCCACCGCCCTCTGTGTAATCGTCACCTTCAGCCCGTGCTCCTGCGCCACTTTGGCTACCAACTCGGCTTTTACCATGGTCTGTCCTCCCTCTTGCCCAAGGCGGCCCAATCCTCAAGGCCTATTTCGATTTTATCAACCACAAGCCCAGTCCGGGTCGATTATTCCGTCACAGTCATTGTCCAGCCCGTCGCACAGCTCGGGCGCCCCGGGAAAAACCGTGTCATCGTTGTCGTCGCAGTCGCCGTCACAGGTTCTGAACCCGTCGCCGTCCTGGTCGAAGCCTTCGTCGATTTCCCCGTCGCAATCGTTGTCTATTCCGTCGCACAATTCGTCGGCGCCCGGATGGACGGAGGCGTTGTTATCGTCGCAATCTCCGCCGCACTGCGACCAGCCGTCAGCGTCCACGTCGAAGTCCTCGTCTGTCAACCCGTCGCAGTCGTTGTCCAACCCGTCGCATTCCTCCAGGATGGGCTGGCACTCGATGAAGTAGCGATACGAGGCGACCACGTCCAGGTCGTCGTGCAGCGGCCGGAAGCCGCCGTAGAATACCACGGCGTTGGAGACGCCGTCGTAATCGAAACCGTCCGTGCGGCTGCGCGGCACCTCGCGGGGCGCCTGTCCGGGCTCGAGCACTTCGGCCACCTTGAGAGTCGCCGAAACGGCCGGCCGGCTCAGTCTGAAGGTGCTCGAAACTCCCGAGGCGGCGCGGATGATATTCTCGACGTTGGCGCTCTGGTCACCATCGCAGATCGAGCCGACCGTCCCACCGCCGACACCGTTGACCACCGCGTTTATTCCCTTCGAGGCGTTCAGTGCCGTCGGGCAGCGCGGATCGCCGCCGGCGATGGCGAAAAGGACGGCGTCGTGATCCTGGTAGGCACGCACGAACTGAGAGACAATCACGGCGTCGGGCGACCCCGGATAGTTCTCTCCTCCCGACTTTTCCTCGATCGTCTCATCCTCCTCGTCGGTCAACAAAATCACGATGCGGGTAGCGTCACAGCGCAGCCTGTACTGATTTTCGGGCTGGCCCGCCGCTGTGCAGCCGCCCTCGAGCGAGTGGTCAATGGCCTTTAGTCCCATCTCGAGGCTGCGTTCCAGCGGCGAGCCGCCGGTTCCCTGGCGAATGTCGGACTTGAAGCGGCTGATGTCGCGGATGAATCCGCTGAAAAGCAACCCGTCAAAAACGGCGTCGCTATTGGCCACCCCGATGCGCCAGTCGAGGGTTGTGTTGGAAAGCAAGGCCGCCATGGCGTCCCCTGCCGCGGAGACCGCGTTCTGCTCGTTCTCCATCGAAGAGGAGTTGTCCACCACCCAGATGAAGTCGACCGGGTTGACCCCGACCGACAGGAAAGAATCGCAGGCGATGTCGGTCTGGTCGGTGTGCCCGGCCAAGGCGGTCGAGTTACTTACGTCGTTCAGTCGGATTGTCTGATCGTCCGTGAGCAAAGAGGCGGACGAAAGCGCTCCGACGACCAGCACCTGGGACGAGTCGCGAAATGCCGTCTCAGTCGACAGGTGAAAGGAAGTACCCTGCGCGCCGCCGGGCGGCAGCAAACCGACTGGCGCCCCGGGCGCGAAAGCGCCGACCAGCGAGTTGGCCAACTCGGCCGGGGTGGTCGCGGCCAGGTTCAGGTCATAGTCGGCGATGACGGCCCCGTAACCGTCGAAGGTGACCAGCGCCCTCGAACTGGCGGCGGCGACTGTCGCCAGCGTGCCGACAACGGCCCGGTCGGCGGCCTCTTGCTGGGCCGCTCCCGAGACAGCGGGATTGCGCGATAGGACGAAGCCCGCAATCTGGTGGATCTCGTCATAGAACATGAAACCGATCTCGACTCCGCCCAACTCGAGAAAAGAAGTGTTTGCGAAAAAAGTCTCGAGGGCGATACGAAAGTCGGCGGTTTCTGACGAATGGAAATCGACCTGCTTCAGGGAATCATCCGCGCACACCAATGTACTGGCCTCGTCGGCATCAGAAACGCCGTCGCCGTCTGTGTCTGGATCGAGCGGATCGCTCTCGCCCCTGGAGCATGCCGACGAGTAGCATACTTTCAGGCGCGCGGCGCAGACCTCGTCGGCGGCGCATTGTCCGCTGTTTACGCAAGGCGTAGCGCAATCGCCGAGTTGGCCGTCCCCGTCGCGGTCTTCGTCGCCGTCGAGCACGCCGTCGGAGTCACAGTCGGGATTGGTCGGATCGGTTTCATCTGCATCGACCTGTCCGTTGCCGTTTCTGTCTTCCTGGGCGTCCGTCAGCCCGTCGGCATCGGTATCGGCCAGGGCGGGATCTGTCTCGCCCGGATCGAGATTGCCGTCATGGTTGTGATCTTCCTGCCCATCGGGAATGCCGTCGCGGTCGCTGTCTGCTTTCAGGGGATCGCTCTCGCCGGGATCAACCCTGCCGTTCTTGTTGGCATCTTCGACTCCATCGGGGATACCGTCGGAGTCTGAGTCGGGATTGAGCGGATCGGTCTCGGCCCAGTCGATCTGTCCGTTGTGATTGCCGTCCTCGACGCCGTCGATTATGCCGTCCGAGTCACTGTCCGGGTTGTGCGGGTCGGTCTCGCCGGAGTCAATCACGCCGTTTTCGTTCTTGTCTTCCTTGTCGTTGGGAATGCCGTCGCCGTCCCAATCGTCCTCGTTTGGATTCAGGTCGGGCCCGACCATTGAATCGCCGTCTGTGCCGCCCGCATCGGCGTCCCCGGCTCCGCCGTCACTACCGGCTTGCGAGCTCGAGCAACCGGATCCCCATACGGCAATAGCCGGGATCCCGAGCAACAGAAAAAACAACAGCGACAACTTCACACTAGCTGCTCTCCGGCTGCTCATCCCGACAGACCCCCATCACGTCGTGAATTCAGCAGACATTACCACAGTTTGAGAGCTTACGTCAAGGGTCGAGAGCTATGCTTCTTTGTCGGATGAGATCTTCGTCTCTTGTAGGCAAGCATCAAAAGCCGATCTTGCTCATGTCGTCGCCGACGGCGCGCAGCAACATCAGCAGCGTCAACTGGGACTCGAAGCGCTTGACCGCCAGATCGATCTCGGCGGCCCGCTTGCCGCGATAGGCGTCGGTCACGTCAAGCGAGTTGCCGGTGCCGTTCTCGTAGGCGGTCTCGGAAAGAGTCAGCGCCTGGGTCGACAGGCGGGCCTTTTCTTGGGCCGTTGCCACCTGGGCCATGGCCTTCTCGTAGTCGCGGCGTGCCTGGCGCACTTCGAGCAGGGCCCGGCGTTCCGTGTCCTTGGCCTGCAACTCGGCCTGGCGTAACGCGGCCCGCTTCTCGTCCAGGTCGGCGTAACGAGTATGGTCGTACAGAGGCACCGAGAGGGTAATGGCGTAGAACCAACGCGACTTGTCTTCGGACCTTAACGACGACGGCTCGTTCACCTGATAGGAGAACTGCCAGGAGGCATACAGGCTGGGCAAAAACTGCATCCAGGAAGTCGTCAGATACTTGTCGGCCAGGCGTAAAGAAGTCCGGGCCAGTCTCAGATCTTCGCGCCGCGTCCGGGCGCGCGTGGCCAGATCGTCTGTAGACCCCTCGGGCGGGCTCAGCGCGGGCACTTGCTCGGGCAACGGAAGTCCCTCGGCACCCGTCAAGACGGCCAGCGCGTCGCGCGTGTTCTCTAGCGCGGCCACGGCGGCGATGATGTCCTCTCGGGCGGTCAGCAGGTCGCTTTTGGCCCGGATCACGTCCAGGCGGCTGCCGGTGCCCGAGCGGTGACGGATTGTAGCCACCGCCAGGTGCTTGCGCAGGCTCGCAATCTGGCTGCGGTGCACATCGACCAACGAACTGGCCGTCAGTGCCTGAAAGTAGGCCTGCGCCACGGAGAGCAAGAGCGCCTGGCGAAGTTTCTCGAAGCTCAACTCCGCTACCTGCCCTGAGAGATTTGCCAGGCTGATTCCCAGAAAGGAACGCGCGTCGACCAGCGGCAGGTCAACCTTCAGACTAGCCGCCAGGTCGTCCTGGCGACGGGCAATGAAGCTCTGAGTTCCTAAGCCCACGAAGTCGGAGTGATCGTTGTGAGTGAAGGTCAGGTTGCCGGAGACCTGCGGCAACAAGGCAGACCAGGCCGCCTTTAACTTGGCCTGGGCCTTGATGACGTCCTCGCGGGCCACGGCCACAGACAGGTTGTGCAGGTCTGCCAAATGCAGCGCCTCGGCCAGTGAGATCTTCTTGCCCGGCCCCGGAGCACGGATCTCCTGCCAGTCATCATTCGCTTCCGCCGGGGCAAACACGGCCGGAAGCGAGAGGAAAAACACCAGGCCCGTTATTCTGTATTTCAAGGTTTGACCTCCCGCTAAACACCAGCGGACTTTGAAACAGCCTGACCGCGCCAGGATTTTATCGTGTCTCGCAGGTTCTCGATCATCACAAACAGGGACGGAACCAGCACCAAGGTGACCAGCGTCGAGAATATCACGCCGAAACCCAGAGAGACAGCCATTGGAATCAAGAGCCGGGCCTGCAACGAGGTCTCGAAGATCATCGGGGCCAGCCCGCCGAATGTCGTCAGCGAGGTCAAAACCACCGGCCGGAAGCGCTGCCGGCCCGCGGACAGAGCAGCCTCTAACGCGCTCTGGCCGCGGCCGCGAAAGCGGTTGGCCGCCGTGGTCAAGACGATCGAGTCGTTGACCACAACTCCAGACAGGGCCACGATGCCCATCAGGCTGATCAGGCTGAGCGACAAACCCATCAGCAGGTGCCCTATAAGCGCGCCGACGAACCCGAAGGGAATGGCCATCATGACCACGAACAAGGGTTGCAGGTAGCTGCGCAACGGGATGGCGATCAGGCCGAACATGGCTATCAGCGCCATGGCGAAGCCGAGCTTTAGGAAATCGAAGAATTCGCGCATCTCCTTCTGCCGTCCGGCCGAGCCGAAGCCCAGCCCCTGGTGTTTAGCCTGCAGGCGGGGCATTACCTTGCGAAAAACCGAGCCCATGATCTGCTGCGGATTGGCCTTGCCCTCGACGACGTCGGCCTTGACCCTGACCGTGCGCTTGCCGTTTGTGCGATTAATGGTGGTATAGGCGCGACCCCAACGAACCTTGGCCGCCTGGCGCAATGGCATCTCGCCGCCCGCGGGCGTGCGGATCATCATCTCCTCGACGCTGTGCAACGTTTTGCGCTCGGCGCGCGGCAGGCGCACCAACACCTTCAACTCGTGCCGGCCGCGCTGCTGGCGGAAAGCCTCGGCGCCATAGAATGCCGCCCGAACCTGGGAGGCCAAATCGAGACTGGTCAACCCGGCGGCGATACCCGCAGGCGAGAGGGTAAAGTCGAGTTGCGGCTTGCCCAAATCGATCCCGTCATCGACGTCGCGAATGCCGTCAAAAGTTGTGATCTTTGCGGCCAACTCATGGGCGGCGTCTTCCAGCACGCCGATGTTCGAGTGACTCAGCTCGATGTCTATCGGCTTCGAACTGCCGTGCCCGGTTGACGAGTCGAACTCCAGCGACTCCAGACCCGGGACGGGGCCTATTTTTTCCCGCCACTTGTCTGCGAAGGCACCCGACCCGATGGAGCGCTGGTCGGTTGGCACCAAGGTGACGATCACCGAGGCAACATGTGAGCCGGAACCCCGGGTGTGATGCCGGTGAAAAGAAACACCCAGCATCGAAAAAATGCCGTTGCTGATGCGTTCGCCGCCGTTTTCGCCGATTACTTCCCCGGCCGAGGCCACCATGCGATCCATGACCGCGCGGGTTTTCTCGACGGGTGAACCGAAGGGCAAGTCGGCCTGGGCAACCACCCAATCGGATTCTTCCTTGGGAAAATCGATGAACTTGACATGTCCTCCGGAGATCAGCCCGACGGCGCCAATAAAAATTGCTATACCGCAGGCTAAAGTGATCCAACGCTGGCGGATGGCTGCGTGCACGAGCGGCAGGTAGACGCGCTCGACGAATTTCTCGACACCCCGCGAAAAACGTCCCTGGATCGAGGTGAACCGCCCAAAGATGCCTTGCTCGCGCCTCGGTGCCAGGTGGCCCAGGTGGGCCGGTAAAATGAAGAAACACTCGGCAAGCGAGATCAGCAAGACGACGATGACCACCACCGGGATGCCGTACATAAACTTACCGCGGTTTCCGGGGATGAACAGCAGGGGAGAGAAGGCGGCCACCGTGGTGGCCACCGAGAAAAAGACCGGCATGGCCACCTGTTTGGCTCCGCGGATGGAGGCCTGCAGGAAAGGCATGCCCTGGCGGCGGAAGCGAAAACTGTTTTCGCCGACGACTATGGCGTCGTCCACCACCATTCCCAGCGTGACGATGAAGGCGAACAGCGACATCATGTTGATCGAGACATCCATGACGGGCAGCAACATCAACGAGCCCAAGAAAGAGATCGGGATGCCCATGGTCACCCAAAAGGCCAGCTTGGGCTCCAAAAACAATCCCAAAATGACCAGCACCAGTACCAGGCCCAGCATGGCGTTGCGAAGCAACAGGTCGAGCCGTTCGTTGTATAGCTTGGCGTTGTCGTTCCAGGTGGCGACATGCACGCCGGGCGGCAGTCGCCCGGCCAGCTCACCCGCGTAACGCTTGACTGCCAAAGCCACGTCCGTGGGCGACTGCTGGCCGACGCTGTAAGCCTGCACCATCACCGCCAGCTTGCCGTTGAAGAATGCCTGCACGTCGGTTTCGGCGTAACCATCCTTGATATCGGCTATCTTACCGAGGTGCACCGGGCTTCCGTCGGCACCGGTCAAGACCGGGATGTTGGCAAATTCCGAGCCCAGATCGCGCCTCTCGTTGGTGCGCAGCAGGACTTCCCCGGCATCCGTCTTGACCCCCCCGGCCGGAAGCTCGAGCGAGGTGCGATGTATCACGGCCGCGATCTGGGCCAAGGTCAGGCCGTAGGCGCGCAGGGTGTCCGACGGAACCTCGACGTCGATCTCGATCGGACGCACTCCGACGAGCTCCGCGATGGTGACCTCGGGCAGTCGCAACACATCGTCACGCATCTGCTCGCCCAGGGCGGCCAGAACTTTCTCGGGCTGGTCACCGTAGATGACCACGCTGATGGCGTTGGCACGCCACTCGGGCAAGTTGACAATCGGGCGCTCGGCCTCCTCCGGAAACGTGGTGATGCGATCGATTGCGTTCTTGACGTCCGAAAGCGCCTTGTTGTGATTGCTGCCCACTTCGAGTTCGACCGTGACCGAACCGAGGCCCTCGTTGGCCCTGGAAGTCACCTCCTTGACGCCGTCCAGCGATCTGACCGCTTCCTCGATTGACAACAGGATGCCCTGTTCGACTTCGGCCGGGCTGGCCCCCGGGTAGGGAACGCTTATCTCGACCCGATCGGGCTCGATCTGCGGGAATACCTCCTTCTTTATCCTGAAAGACATCAGAAGCCCGCCGACCACGAAGGCCACCATCAGCAGGTTGGCCGCAACCGGGTTGCGGGCCATCCAGCCTATGGATCCGCCCTCGTCGACCTCCGGTGCCCCGGAAATCTGCGTGGAGTCGGACCCTTCACTCATGAAGGCCGCTCCGCTCCGCTGGGAGTGGGTTTGCCTTTTTCCTTGTCGGGCAATGAGCGCAGGCGCATGCCGGCCACCGGCGCCGCGATGCGGCTTACGATCACCTGTTCGCCCGGCTGCAGCTCGCCGCGCACGAAGACGTCCTGGTCCCTGGCCCAGACAACGGCGACATGGCGGATTTGCAGCTTGTTATCGGAATCGAGAACCCAAACCTGCCCGCTCTCGCGTAGAGCCCGGCGCGGCAAGGCAATGATTTCAGTAACCCTTGGACCTCGGATCTTGACCGCCACATATGAGCCAAGCAGAAGCGGTATGCTCTGTCCGTTGCTCTTGCCGAAGCCGAGCGGGTTATCCACCTCGACCAGCAAGCGCGCCATCTTGCCGCGCGGGTCGAGATCGGAAAGCAGCCGAATCACGCGGCCGCTGTGCTCGACGACGCGACCGTGAGCGGTTTGTTGATCGATAATAACCGGCGAGCCTTGGGTCGCGCCGCGCAGGCCCGGAAAGGCAATCGACTCGATGCGGTCGACCGGCAGCTCGACGCGCACCCAGAAAACATCGCTGTCGACCAGGGTCGCGATGCGCGAGGCGCCCGCCACGACCTGGCCCACGTCGACGAGTTCCTCGGTTACCAGGGCATTGAATGGCGCCCTGATGACGGTGCGCTCGCGACGCAATCGGGCCTGATCGAGCGTGCTTTGGGCCGAGGCCAGCACCGCCTGAGCGGCTTTCAGCTGAACCTCGTGCAGCGCCAGCTTCTTGCCCTCGGCGGTGGGTTGGACCCGGTCGCGAATCATGCTCCATTCCCTCTCGGCCACCGATTTGAGGCCCTGTTCGCGGGCCAGCTCCATCTCGGCCTGGATCACCCGGGCCTCCTGCTGCTTGATGGAAAGGTCGTAATCACGGGGATCTATGCGCGTCAGCACCTGTCCACGGCGCAGGCGCCCACCGGGCGTGAGCTGCGGGCTGACATACACCACCCGCCCGGTCACCTCGGGAAAGACCGTCACCGAGCGGGCCGGCACGACCGTTCCCGTGGCGCCGATGACCATCGGTTCATCGGAGGCGGCAGCAGCGATGGTTTCGACTAAAACCGGTTTTTCCTCGACCGCGACCCGCGGCGGCTCGTGCTTGTTGCTTACCAGGTACCAAAAAGCGAGCACACCGATCCCGACGATGGCCAGGACAAGAAGGGCTTTCAGGAGCTTTCGCATGTGCATCTTTCAGTGAACAAACGCAGATTGACAATAATTCCGGCACAGCCGTGGCTTTCGTGCGCCGAATTGCCCGGACACTGATAATCTGGCTCCGGGCGGCAGAAAGTAAAGCATAGTAACCGGCCTAAAGGCTCTTTGCAAAGAAAAACGCCTGCATGAAGCCAGCCTGCTCAGCGGTAGGACTCGCGCCGGTGACGGACGCCGATGATTCTTACCTCTTTGGCGCAATGATCGATTGAATAAACGATGCGGTAGACCCCCTGTCTGAGGCGGTAGAAATTTTTCTGGCCAACCAATTTCTTGGTCCCCGGCGGAAGCGGATTTTGCCCAAGAGCCCGGATGCTGCGGTCGATACGTATCACGTACATGTCTGGAATCTTGTCGAGATCCTTGAAAACCCGCTTTTCGTAAAGGATGGTGTACATCAATGCCCGGAAAGGCGGTGCTTCAGATATGCGTCGTATTCATCCCCGGATACGAACTCGGCGTCTTCAAGCCGCTTTTTGACCATGGCGATATCCTGTAGTTCTTCTTCCAGTTCGCCTAGCTTGTCTTCAAGGGCCGTGGTTACCACGTGGCTCATCTTGAGTCCGTGCTCTTTGCAAAAACGGTTCAACTTCTTCTTCAACCCGTTGGGAATTCGCGCCCCCAGCGGAACCTCGGCTGCCTTCATCGAGCACCTCCACGCGGAAGAGGACATAACCTAAAGATAACAAATGATGTCAAATGATGTCAAATGAATTATCTGAATCAGAGAGGCTGGTTACTTGATGCGGATGCGACCCACCGAAAAAACCGGGTTCTTTTTGGGATTGCACTTGGGTCCGAAGCCGTCTGCGGTAAAGTCGTGCTCCAGCGCGCCACCCAGCCCTGCCGAGTCGGCTTCCACCCTGAGCGTGTGCAGGCCGGCCCTCGAAGGACTGCAGTAGGAGAGCAGGTAGAACTTTTTCCCGGCCGCTTCTATCTGGGCGGCTACTTTGTCGAAAGCCAGGCCGAGGGTATCGACGGCGGCGGCCTTGACGAATCCGGTACGACCCAGGCGAGCAAGCTGATCCTCCGAGATCTCCGGTCCCAGACCGATGACGAAGACGTTTGTTTTCGATTCGTCGAGGACATCGTACATGGCGTCCTCGCTGACCCTGTGGGCCCGGTCGGTGCCGTCGGTGAAGATTACCAATGTGCCGAAGCGCAGCGGCTGGGAAGACCTGGTCATGCGTTGCTCGATCACATTTACCGATTCAACAACTGCGCCGTTCAAGTTGGTCGAGGGATCTTTCACCTTGCGGTGCGCCAGGCGCTTGAGGCCGGCCTGGACCGCCTGGGAGTTGGTGGTGAAATCGACCACCGGAATCAGCTTTGGTCCGCCGTCGAAGCCGAAGACGGCGACCCGATGTGTTCTGGCCACCCGCTCGGCGAAGGCGCTGGCCGCCGTAATCAGCGCGGGCAGCGAACCCGACTCGGTGATGCTGCCCGACAGGTCCATCAGCAGCACGATGTACGAGACGACCGCCACCTTGGGATTAAGAATGGTCTGTTTGCTCTCGAAAGGCGAGATCAACTGGTCGTCCTCGAAGATATGGAAGCTCTCGGCGGTCAGCTCCGCAACAGGGAGACCGTCGCCGGTCTCGACCGAGAAATACAGCGCGACGTTGCTGGGCTTCTGCACGCTGGCGTTACGCAGTTCGAGATCCAACCCGGCGCAACCTGCGGACAGCAAACACAAAGACAACAAAGAGGCAATCGTAATCCTGGCGGTCATGCTTGTCTCTCCCGATTCGTTGCAGGAAGTCTACGTGCACTATTTTTCAACGTCAAGCAAAGTGCGGGATTAGCGTGGAACTGAAGGTACAGTTAATGATAAAATTAGTGGTTTTGTTCCGTCCGAAGACGAAAAGGAGCCAACATGCGAAGCGTCGCTTTCAAGTCATTCTGGGTGTCCTGCCTAGCCCTGGTTGCACTGGCCCTGACGGGCTGCGGCGCGGGTAATATCGGCGGCACGATCTGCACAGGCCCGGAGGATTGCGACGATTTCAACCTGTGCACCACGGATACCTGCAGTAATGCGACCTGCGTACACGAGAACAACGCGGCCGCCTGCGACGACGGCAATTTGTGTACCGATGACTCGTGCGATTCTCTCACGGGTTGCGCCTTTGTTAACAACACGGCCGCCTGCGACGACGGCGACGCCTGTTCGGGCGGTTCTTGCCGGGCCGGCCCGACCACGGACTGCGACGACGGCAACATCTGCAGCGACGACTCCTGCGATTCGGTTACCGGCTGCGCGCATGCCGACAACACGCTCGCCTGCGATGACGGCGACGCCTGCACCGAAAATGATGCCTGTGCGGCAGGCGCCTGCTCCGGCACGGCCATCTCTTGTAACGACGACAAAGTCTGCACCGACGACTCCTGCGACTCTGTCGCGGGCTGCGTCTTTTCGGACAACACTGCTGCCTGCGACGACGGCGACGCCTGTACCGAAAACGACGCCTGCTCGGACGGCGCCTGTTCCGGGGCTGCGGTCTCCTGCGACGACGGTAATACGTGCACCGATGACTCCTGCGACTCGGCCACGGGCTGCGCACATGCCGACAATACATTCGCCTGCGACGACAGCGACGCCTGCACCGAAAACGATATCTGCGCGGACGGCGCCTGCGGCGGCACGGCTGTCTCGTGCGACGACGGCAGGGTTTGCACCGACGACTCCTGCGACTCGCTTACGGGCTGCGTATTTTCGGACAACACCACCGCCTGCGACGATGGCGACGCCTGCACCGAAAACGACGCCTGCGCGGACGGCGCCTGCTCGGGCACTGCCGTATCGTGCGACGACGGCAGCGACTGCACGGCGGACAGCTGTGATTCGCAGACCGGCTGTCTGAACGCCAACCTGTGCGCCGCAGATGCAAGTTGCGTAAACGATGCCTGCCAGTGCAACACGGGTTACACGGGCGACGGCCAGACTTGCACGGACATTGACGAATGCTCCCAGGGCACAGACCTGTGCGATCCAAACGCCTATTGCACAAACACACCAGGCGGATACGACTGCGCCTGCAACGCAGACTGGATCGGCGACGGGTTCAGCTGCGTCCCCGAGCAGGTCTGTGACAACGGAACTTGCGAACAGGACGAAGATTATCAGTCCTGCCCGCAGGACTGCGATTTCGACATCGTCGTCGTCATCCAGGACACGCTCTCGGCCAATCTTTCCACCAGCCTGGGCGTCTACCAGGACGACTTGGCCGCCATGGGCCAAAAGGCCCGAATCGAATATTGGACCGGCGGCACGGTCGGCGACCTTAAGGCCCGGCTCTATGACCAGGTAGACTCCTACGCTGTCGAAGGCGCCCTGCTGGTCGGCGACCTTCCCGCCGCCTGGTACGAGCAGACGGCCTTCAGCACCTTCGAGCAGTTCCCCTGCGACCTGTACCTCGAAGACCGTAACGCCAGCTGGAGCGACGCGAATTCCAACGGGCGCTTCGACGCTCACACGAATCTGAATCTCGCAATCTACGTCTCACGCCTGACCGGCAGCTCGACCCAGTTGGTAAACTATTTCGCAAAGAACCACGCCTACCGCACTACGGGCTCGCTGGTGGATGTCGCGGCCTTCAACTTCATCGACGACGACTGGCAACCATATGCCGGAACCTACGGGCTCGAGGCCATCTACAGCGTGGTCGATGTGCTCTCCGACCTGGCGCTGACCACCCGCGCCGCCTACATCGCCAAGATGACATCCACCGGCGCCGAGTTCGTCTACCAGTGGATCCACTCGAGCCCCAACGCGCTCCACGTAGCCGGCACCGGCGGCGGCAACATCAGCACGGCTCAAATTGCCAGCAACAACTTCATCGGCTCGTTTTACAACATGTTCGATTGCTCGGCCTGTCGCTTCACCCAGGAGAACCTGGGCATGACCTACCTGACGCGCACCGACACAGGCCTCGCCACAATAGGCTCGACCAAGACCGGCGGCATCCACAGCCCCTGGACCTTCCACGGCCGCCTGGCAGCCGGCGACTGCTGGGGCGAATCGTTCCGCCGGTGGTATAACGGCACCGGCAAGTGGGACGACGAGTGGTACCTGGGAATAGTAATCCTGGGAGATCCCCTGCTGACCATCCGCGGAGACAGGCGCGGCCTGCTGATCGAGCAAACCCCTCCACCGCCGACCAAGGCCGAGCTCGAAGCCCTGCGGCAAAGCATGATGTGGGATGCGATTCACACGCGGGACGAACTGGGTACCTTCGAGGCCTACCGCGCTTCCAATCCGCAGTTCTTCGCCGAATAGCGCCGCATGATCATCGAGGTGCCTTACGGCCAACACGGAAAGATCAGCGTCGACCTCCCCGAAGACCGTCTGGCCGGAGTGCTGAAGCCCGGGCGGGTTGACATCGGCAACGAGTACGAAACTATCAGGCGAGCCGTCGATTACCCGACAGGCTCGCCGAGCTTCGCGGATTTCCTCTCGGACGCGCGCAACGTGCTGATCCTGGTCAACGACGCAACGCGCCCGACACCTACCAGCCGGGTGCTGGACGTCCTGGCAGGCGATCTCGACGGCCGCGAGGTCAGCTTCCTGGTGGCCACCGGCAACCATCGCGCCCCCAGCCGTGAGGAGTATCGCCGTATCTTCGGCGGCCACCTCGAGCGCTTTCGCGATCGCATTTTCGCACACGACGCCAAGAAGAAAGACGATATGGTGCTACTCGGCAAGTCGGCCAACGGCACCGAGATACGCGTCAACCGGCTCGCCGTCGAGGCGCACAAGATCTTAATTATCAGTTCGGTCGAGCCGCACTACTTCGCCGGTTACACCGGCGGGCGCAAGTCTTTCCTGCCGGGCATCGCCGGCCACGATACGATTACCCAGAACCACAAGCTGGCCATGAGACCGGAGGCGCGGGCGCTCAAACTCGAGGGCAACCCGGTGCACCAGGACATGATCGACGCGCTTTCGACCATCAAGACGGAGATCTTCGCCATCAACACCGTGCTCGACAGCCGGCGTCGTATCTACGCCGCCCTGGCCGGCGACATCCAGGCATCGTTCGAAAAGGCCGCAAGCAAGGCCGACGAGGTTTTCACCGTCCCGATCGAGGCCAAGGCGGATATCGTCGTCTCCGTGATCGAGTCCCCGGGCGACATCAACTTCTACCAGTCTCACAAGGGAATCCAAAACGCCAAGCACGCGCTCAAACAAGGCGGCATTCTGATCCTGGTATCGAGCTGCCGCGAGGGCATCGGCGAGACCAACTTCTTCGAATTGTTTGGATCGGTCGGCTCACCCGACGAAGTATTTGCCAAGATTGAAAAGGGCTACCTGCTCAGCTACCACATTGCGGCCAAGCTAGCCGAGATCGAGCGCTGGGCAAAAATATGGGCGGTGACCGATCTGGAACCCGGCTTGCTGGAGAAGATATTCATCCGCTCCTGCGGCTCGCTGCAGCAGGCAGTAGACGACGCGTTTCGTGAAAAGGGAGAATCAGCCCGGGTGTTGTTCCTGCTGGACGGCGGGCTGATCGTGCCCCGCCTTAGGGCATCCGCATAGCGCTGGAGGCGATCGGGGGAAAACTGGACGGGTATCACCTTCGAACTTGCCGGGGGTGGCGGCGGGCAGGGGCGGGTTTCTTCCGGGAATTGCCGGCCGCTTGTCCGGATTTACGACCTGATTTCAGCGCCGGTATTGGCTTCGGGCGGGGCCTGGTTCTCGATCGGGGTCTGCCCGGCTTGGCGCCGCGCCGGGATCCGGGTCTGGGGCCGGCCGGCGCCTTTATGGGGGATGCGCTCATGGCCGCGGGGCTGTGCCAGGGATGGTTCGTATCCACCGGGATTTTGTAGCCGATCAGCCTTTCGATGCTTTTCAGATCAGCGACTTCGGTAGCATCGCAAAAAGAGACGGCCACACCGCTGAGTCCCGCGCGGCCGGTGCGGCCGATGCGGTGTATGTAGACTTCCGGTTCGTGGGGCAGGTCGAAGTTGAATACGTGGCTGATGTTCTCGACGTCTATACCCCGCGAAGCCAGGTCGGTGGCCACCAGGATGCCGATTTCTCCCGAGTGAAATCCGGCCAGCGCCTTGCGCCGGTTGTTCTGTGACTTGTTGCCGTGAATCGCCGAGGCCTGGATCCCGGCCTTGGCGAGTTGCTTGACCAGACGATTGGCGCCGTGCTTGGTGCGGGTAAAAACCAGCACCCGGGACATGTTGGGGAGGGAGACTTGATCGATCAGGAGATTGGGCTTGTCCAGGCGGTCTGCGAACATCACCCGTTGTTCGATCTGCTCGACGGTCGACGAGGGCGGGCTGACTTCCACCCGGGCTGGATTTCTGAGAAACGATCCGGCCAGCCGGGTGATGTCCGGGGGCAGCGTCGCCGAAAACAGCAGGTTTTGTCTCTTGTCGGGCAAGACTTTCAAGATCTTGCGGATATCGTTGATGAAGCCCATGTCCAGCATGCGATCGGCCTCGTCCAACACAAAGAATTGCACACGATCCAGGTGAATGTAGCCCTGACCCACGAGGTCCAGAAGCCGGCCGGGGGTGGCCACCAGGATGTGAACGCCCTTGCGCAAGGCGCTGACCTGGGCATTCTGCTTAACCCCGCCGAAGACCACCAGGTGGCGCAGTTTCAGAAAGTGCGCATAGGCCTGGAAGCTCTCATCGATCTGGGCCGCCAGCTCCCTGGTGGGAGAAAGAACCAGGACGCGGATGATCGGTTTGCCCTGGGCGGCATTGCTTTGGGTAAGCATTTGCAGCAAGGGCAGCGCAAAGGCCGCGGTTTTCCCGGTGCCGGTTTGGGCACAACCCAGGATGTCCCTGCCGGCCAGCAGCAAGGGAATGGATTGAACCTGGATCGGAGTGGGTTGCAGGTAGTTTTCCCGCGCCACCGCGCGCAGTAAGGGATCGATCAACTCGAGTTGCTTGAAACTGGTCATATAGGATCTTTCTGTGGGTCTGGTTGTCAGGCCGTGTGATGTTGCTTCCACCGAATTTCCCGGCATGACTAGCATGCCCCGTCCTGGAAGTAAACGAACAAGGGCGCTGCGGCTTCCTGCAGGATCTTCAGAAAAATTTGATCCCTAGTTCCTTGGCGTAGCGCTCCACCAGGTAGCGTTTCGACGCGGATACCAGCACCACCGAGTGGCCGCGCCTGCCGGCCCGGCCGGTGCGCCCGGCCCGGTGCAGGTAGGCCTCGGCAGACGGGGGCAACTCGTAGTGCAGCACCCACTCCAACTCTGGAAGGTCCAGCCCCCTGGCTGCGCTGTCGGTGGCAAGCAGCACGCTGGTCTTGTCCTTGCGGAAGCCGGCGATGGCCTGCCGGCGTTGCTGTTTGGAGCGCTCGGGACTCAGGCTGACGGGGTTCAGATCGCACTTTAGCAGATGGCGGTAGAGGTGCCGGATCAGGTTAGGCCGGTTCACGAACACCAACGCCCGCCGGCATTTGTGCCTTTTCAGGTACCGGGCCAGGCAGATGTCGGAGGCGGCCCCAGTGCTGACAATCTCCACAGAATGGATGATGTGGGTGAGCAGGGGAGCGTCGTTGGTCCGCGTGCGTATCGGATCTACGCCCATCAACCTGCGGCTCAGTGCTTCGGCCTGGGGCCCCATGGTGGCGCCGGCCAGAATGGAGGGTATGGCCGCGCGTTGCACTTCGGTGGGGCAGATGATGCCATCCGCGGCAAACCCTCGGGTTAGGGCATCGCTGATCCTGAGCCCCTCAATACTCTCGAATCCCAGTTCCGTCATGTTTCCATCCCGGGGCGACTCTTTCACCAAATGCCGCATCATACAAGGTCATTGCTTATGGCGGGGCCCCGAGGTATGTTCATTCAACACAAAAGGAAGAGATCATGAGTCAACTTTCAGAAAGCAAACGGCTGGCGATTTTCTGTGATTTCGAGAATGTCGCCCTGGGTGTGCGGGATGCACACTATGAAAAATTCGATGCCTCCAAGGTGCTGGAGCGCCTGCTGCTGAAAGGCAGCATCGTGGTCAAGAAAGCCTACTGCGATTGGGGGCGTTACAAGGAGTTCCGCGCGGCCATGCACGAGGCGGCCTTTGAGCTTATCGAAATCCCACACGTGCGCCAAGCCGGCAAGAACTCGGCCGATATCCGCATGGTGGTGGACGCTTTGGACCTGTGTTACACCAAGTCCCACGTGGATACCTTCGTGATCATCAGCGGAGACTCGGATTTTTCGCCTTTAGTCAGCAAGTTACGCGAGAATAACAAGTTCGTGATCGGGGTGGGAGTCAAGAACTCGAGCAGCGACCTGCTGGTGGCCAATTGCGACGAATTCATCTACTACGACGACCTGGTCCGCAAGAAGAAACCCCGCAAGGCCAGTGCCAAGAAGACGACCGCCCGGCCCAGCGCCCCCGCGCCGTCAAAAACGGCCAAGTCTTCCCCCAAAGGTACGGCCGCCAAGAAAGCCGACAAGGAAGACGCGGAGCAGGAGAAACGTCTACAGGAAGCCCTGGATTTGCTGATGGGCACCTTGGCTGCCCTGGCCGAGGAGCGCGGCGCCGAAGAGAAGATCTGGGGCTCGATGGTCAAGCAGACTTTAAAGCGCCGGCGTCCCGGCTTCAACGAATCCTACTACGGCTTCCGCAGCTTCAACCGCCTCCTGGAAGAAGCCGCCTCCCACGGCCTGCTGGAACTGGAACTGGACGAGAAATCCGGCGGGTACATCATCCGCGGATTTCACCCGGATGATTAGTGGAGTTCCCCGCCCCCACGAGGGCCCTTAGCTGCAATCATCGGGGCAGTTGTCCGTGGTCTCGCCCAGGCCGCAGTCGCCGTCGCCGCAATCGACGCACATGTACTGGTGGCAGCCGTCGCACTCCGGAAACTCGACCGGGGTGAGGCCGATGCAGCAGTCGTAGAGTCCTTGTTCATCCATGGCCAGGCCGTGTTCCTGGACGCAGGTCTGATCGCCGCAGTCTTCGGGGCAGGAGCAGTAATTCTCACCGATGCCGCAGCTGCCGTCGCCGCAGTTGGCGCAGACGGGATACCAGCACCAGGCTCCCGAGCAGCTCCCGGCGCCGGGGGCGAAGTTGGAGTTGAGGATACTCAAACCATCGCAGCACTTCTCTTCGACTCCCGGTACGAAGCCCTCCTGCACGCAGTCCAGCGAGCAGTCCGCGGGGCAGGTCTCGGCGCGCTCGCCGTAGTCACAGCTCCCGTTTCCGCACTCCGTACAGACATACAGGCTGCAGCCCTGTCCGTCCAGCGGCAGCGCCGTGACCAGCGGGTTGCCGTCACAGCAACCCTGATCGGCCACCATCACGCCGCCCGCCTGCACGCAGTCGCCCTGGCAATCCTCGGGGCAAGAACAGAAACTCTCGCCGATGCCGCATTCGCCGTCTCCGCATTTGGTGCACACGCCGTAGACGCCGCAGTCCAGCGGAGCGCACTGCCCATTGGAGATCCCTTCGGATACCTGAAGCAGGGTCAGTCCGGGACAGCATTCCCCCTGTTGGCCGGCATCAAACCAGTCGCCCTCCTCGGCGCAGGACCCGCAATCGGCCAGGCAGTTTTGGCTGGTCTCGCCCAGGCCGCAGATCCCGTCACCGCAATCTACGCACATATACTGGCTGCAGCCGGAGACGCCGGGCAGCGAGACGGGGATCAGGCCATCGCAGCAGTCGTAGATTCCCAAATCCTCCATGGCCACGCCGTGTTCCTGGACGCAGGTCAGCCCGCCGCAGTCTTCGGGGCACGAGCAGTAGTTCTCGCCCGCGCCGCAGGTGCCGTCGCCGCAAGCGGCACACATCGGTTCCCAGCAATAAGAGCCGTTGCAGGTGCCGTTATCGGGGATGAAACTGGAGTTGAGCATGCTCGAATCCCCGCAGCACACGCCGTCTTCAGGCAGCGGCATGCCGTCGGGGGTACAGGTGGTGCACTGCTCGGAGCCGGCCTCCAGTAGCACCAGTTCCTCGTCGCAACCGCAGCCATCCATGCAGGCCAGGGCACAGTTGTAGAGGTCGGGCCCCACGCAGAAGGAGGCGGGATCTCCCGGGATCCAGCCCGCCCGGCTGCAGGCATCGCTCATATCCGGGCAGCAATAGGCGCTCGGAGACAGCATGCCGGAGGGTTCCCCGCAGCCGTGCAGGCAGTTTTCCTCCGTGACCACCGAGCACGACCATTCCTTACACTCCTCGATCCAGTTGGCGATGCAGCGCACCACGTCGCCGTCCTTGCAAAACAGGTGGTCGTCGGAGGTCAACGCCCCTTCCGGGCAGGAGCAGGAGATGTTGTCGCAACCGCAGTCCCCGGGGCACGTCTGCTGGTCTTCGTCGGCATCGCAGTACCCATTGCCACAGAAGGGCTCCCCGCAGTCCTGGGGGCAGGAGTCCGGTGTCTCGCCCTGCTCGCAGCTTCCGTTCCAGCAGCAATCCAGCAACCACTCCGGCCGGCAGACACGCAAGGCCCGATCGCAGACCGACAGGCAGCAAGGCCCGCAGTCATAGGGGGGACAGTCCTCGTCCAGGCAGCACTCGACTTGCTGGTGACAATCCTCGGGGCAGGTGCAGGCATCCTCGTTGGAATCGCATGTGCCGTTTCCGCAATCGGGTCGACACTCTCCGCCGTCAATCACACCGTCGCAGTCGTTGTCCAGCCCATCGCCGCATACCTCGTCCACCGGCCCGAGGCCGCCGATGCAATCGCTCATGGAGCCGCCCAGGCAAATTGAAATTCCCAGCTTGCACTCACCCTGGCTCTGTCCGCAGGCAACCACGACGCCCTCGTCCACCAGGCCGTCCCCGTCGTTGTCGGCCCCGTCGCAGGTTTCCCGGCCGTAGCCCTCGTCGAAAACACACTCACCGTCCTTGCAGGCCTGGTGTTCTTCACAATCCCCGTCGACGGTACATTCCGTGCCGCGAGGCACCAGGCTGATCTCCTTGATGGAGGTTAAAACCGCCTCCTGAACGCAGACACGGTCCACTTCCTTGGGGAAGAAGTCGGCATGCTCGGCCCTGAGACGGTAGCAACCGGGCACCACGTGGGTGAATTCGAAGCTCCCGTCGTGGTCGGTGAAGCCGCCGAACGAGGTGCCGGGAAGATATATCAGAGTGCCCACGTGATCCGTCTCGCCCGCCAGGGTCACCTTGCCGCCGATGCGGCCGGTCGGCGCGAGCCGCAGTTCGACCACCGTCGTTTCGTCGCCGTAGACGATGGCCTCGGCCGACGCTCCCGTGCCGGCCTCGCTGTAAGCGAGCACCTCGTGAATGCCGGCGGGAACCTCTTCCAGCAGGAATTTCCCCGCGGCGTCGGTCTGCACGTAGGCCGACAGGTCGGAGCGAAGCAGTACCCGGGCGTCCTCGACCTCCTGATTTTCGGAGTCGAGCACCGTGCCCCGGATAGCGCCCATGCCCTCGTTCAACTTGCCTTCGTCCAGGTCGCCGCACGCGGCGACGCTCGCCAGGCATGTCCATAGTACCAGCAGCTTGCATCGATTCATCTCATCCTCCCATATGTTTTTCGATCCCTCAGAAACGAAGCTGCAATCCAGCCCTGATTCCGAAATCGAACGTGTTTTGCAAGGAACCCTGTTTCTCGTAGGTCAGCAGAGCCGCCTGCAGCGCGGGAACCACCAGGCCGATATCCCTCGATACCCACCACAGCGCCTGCACGCCGAGCCCGCAGTGCAGTACGTAACCGCTGATACGTCGGTGATTGCCGGGCAAGTCGCGTTCGGCCACTACGTAGCCGCCGCCCATGCGCAGTTCGCCGCCCGCCTCGAAAAACTCGTTTACGCGCCAGCCGATGCCCAGGATGCCGTCGACAGTGGTAAGCAGCGACGAGCGGCTCACGTCGGTGCCGAACACCTTCTGGCTACTTGAACCGCCGACTAAGCCCAGCGACACGCCCGCGTACAGCGGGGGAAGGAAGATGTTGTCGACCAGGAAAGACAGGCTGCCCCCCCAGCCAGTGTTACGGATGACGGTGTCGTCGGGCGACAGCAGCACATCGCCGGTCATGCGTATCGTCCAGTGGTGCAGGATTCGCTCCCCCTTGAGGGGATCCCGCGCGGGCGTGATGACTTCGAATTTCTCCCAGCTCGGCGGCTCTTCCCGCGTACCCACCCGGCAGCGGCTCATCAGCAGTTTCCCCCCCGGCTCGCGCAGCCTGACCAGGTAATTGCCCGGGGGCAGGACTATACCGCCCTTGTCGCCCTCGATGCTGAAGTCGCCCCAGATGATGCCCCTGTCCACGTCCATGAAGGTCATGATCCCGCGCCTGCCCGGAGGGGCGGCGACCGCCTGCTTGCCCCGCAGCTCGGTCAGTACGGTGTCCTGCCGGCCCTCGACCTCGTAACGGTAGGTAGGCATCTGGAACCCTCGCGCGGAACCGAAAGTTTCCCGGACCGTCTTCTTGGAAGCAAAGTTGTAGGCTTCGCTAAGGGTTACCAGGCCGTCCCGGTTGGCATCCGCGGCCCCCACCAATCCGTTGACAAGGTAATAGGTAAAAACAGATCCCTTGAACTCGTCGCGCTCCTGGGAGTACTCGGAATCGGCGCTGGAGGTCATGAACACCTCGCCCTTGCGCGAGTCGTAGATCTTGACCCTGAATTCATCCTCGTGAAACTTGACGCCCTTGACTCCCAGGGCGTTGCCCGAGTTGCAGGCGTCGAGCACCACGATCAGCAGGTCGCAGGAAAGCGCTTCCAGGTCTGCGTGCAGGTCGCGGTAGGCGTAGGTCCTGCCCTCGATGTGCAGCCCTTCTGTTCCACCGTGGCCCGAGTAGTAGAAGATGCACTCTACGTGATCGTCGCCGTGGTTTTGAAGCAACTGGATGCGCTGTCCGAGCTCGCCGAGCCGGGACTCGAGCTCGTCGCGGTCGGCACCCTGGACCAGCAACGATAGGTTGCGGTCGAGCCCGCCGTAGCTCTGGAAGGTGAGGAACATCTTCATAGCGTCCTCGGCGGCGTAAAACAAGACGTCTTCGGCAAAAGAACCCCGGTTGTTTCCGGCAAACAGGCCCGCCCGCACCGTCCTGGCCGCCGGCCGGTCGGGAAGACAGAGCAACAGGATGAAAATGCCGGCGATGTAAGCGGGTTTCATGGTTTTTCGCACCTCATGACGAGGTTCCGGATGCGGGCAGGCACGTCGCTCGCGGTGTCGCGCACCCGAAGCCGCAGCGTTTCAGTGCCCTGGCCGCAGTCGAGCGACAGGCTGCCCGGAAGTATCTTTTCTTCGCCGGCCGGAACGAGAATGTTCTCCAGGCCGGTGACGGCCGAGTAGCCCTTCGGCTGCAGGGCGAGCACCGTAATCCGCACCGGCCGCGGGGCCAGCACCCCCAGCCTGATCCTGTCACTGCTGCGGTAGCGAAAGGTGTTGTCGGCCCGCAGCACCTGCCCGTCGCGTTTGACGTAGACCTGGACTCCAACCGCGCCTTTCAGCCGGCTGGTCGAGGAATGATCGAGAAACACGAAGACCAGTCCGACGGTCAGGATCAACAAGGCGCCCGTCACCGGCAGCCAGCGCAGAATCGCCGGGCGCCTGGGCGAACCGGCTGCATGGCGGCGGTCGAGGTGCTCCGCCAGCCGTTGTCGTGCGTTCAGCTGCCGGCCCAAAGCCACCCGTTCTGCCGCAAGTTGCTCGAGCCTGTGCCTGCACGCCCGGCAGCCTACGATGTGCCGAGAGAGCGTCTCTTCAATGGGCAATCCCATGCTGTGGTTGAGCAGCTGGGTGTCCGTTGGATGCGTTGGATGCAAAGACTCCTTCACGCCTCACCTCTTGTGTACACTAATGTAAACGATACAACCCGCCAAAACCGGCCACTTTTTTTCATTTGCAATATCAGCGGGATCGGGGCTTGCGAGCAGCCAGTGCGTTCAGGCGCCTTTTGATCTTGTCCAGCTTCCTTCTTAACGTGCGTTTGGGCGTGCCGGTCAGCTCGACCATCTCATCGAGAGAATAGCCGTCCACCAGCCGGTAGACGGCCAACTCGCGCAGAGCAGCGGGGAGTCTTTCGAGCAGGGCGCGGAGCTGGATGGCGGCGTGCAGGCGCGAGACGCCGTCGCTTTCTCCAAGCGTCTCCAAAAGGGCCTGGTCGAGAAGCAGCGGCGACTGCCGGCCCTCGCGCCGCAGCCTGTCGATGCACAGGTTAGTGGCGATGCGGGTCAGGTAGCGGATATCCAGCACCCTGCGATTGCCCTTCTCGAGCTCAACCACTACCTTGTAGAACACCTCCTGGGCCACGTCGCGGGAGACTTCTTCATTGCCGAAGAAGTAGTAAGCCCGCTTGCAAACGTGGAAATACCACTTCTCGTACAGAACACAGAACTGGCTGGCCAGTTCGTCGTCCATGGAGTCTCCGTGCAAAAGGGAGTTGGTTTCAACATCCTGTGGTGCCTACGTTACGAAGTCTTGCCTTGCTCGACTCTTCTGTCAACCCAATTTTCCAATCTTGGCAATGGATTATTTCCCAGAACCGATCTTCCGTGGTTTCCTCGAAATCCTGTGGATCGAGTCAGTTTTCCAGGTATGCGGGGGTCAGGCGGAATCAGAAATCAACCCTGCTTTCGGGAAGTTGACTCCTGCCGATCGGTGGCACGCATCTTGCGAATTAGTGCGATCGAACGAAAAGGGAGGAATGATCATGAGGCTGATACGTTTGTCCGCCGTCGTCCTTGTACTCGGTTGGCTGGCCGGTGCAGGCTGTGCCAGTTACAGTCCCTTCGACGTGCCGTTGCCGGAACCGGAAATCGTCCCGACCGGCAGCCTTTCTATCGGGCTGACCTTTGCCGAGCGCATCAACGAAGCGCCCTACGAATACTCGGGTCTTCGCGTCGAGGTCAGCCTCGACGAGGCTATCATCGCGACTCACCGGTTCGACGATTCGATACCGGTCAGTATCGAGCGGTTGCCTCTCGATCAGGAACTCGAGTTGGATCTCGTCGGTCTGTCCGCTTCGGGCGCGCCCACCCATTTTGCCAGGGCACGTGCAACCATCCCTTCCGCGGACGAAGTTGCGCGCATCAGCGTACGCCTGGTTCCGGCCTACACTTTCGACGGCTTCAACGACCGGGTGACCATCTGGCCGGAGGAACATCTTGCTTCCCTCTATGAAGACACACCCTTCCCACAGTCCATCCGGGTGGACCGGGAAGCCACCGTCGTGCTGACCGGGCTCGACGACACCAGCCAGACGGTCGATGATCGCGGCTGGATCCGGATCGCGTGGCGCTACGAATACGAGAACGACACGGCCAGGAACTGGGACGAGACCATCTGGGTGTACGACAGCGACTCTCCCTGGCCCCGGTTCAACGGGCTCGAACTCAGACGCTACTTCGAAGACGCGACCGAGGACGAGCGTCAGAGCGGCGCCACCGGGGTTCTCTTGATCGATTACCTCCACCCGCTGCGCATCTTCTACGACATCAGTGATTTCCGGCTGCTCCGCATGGATTTCATTCCGATCACCTACCGTGAAGTGCAGCACCTGCACGGCTGGGGCTGGTAGAGAGCAGGGACGGAGTAGCCTCGAAGGGCCTGAAACTCCGGTCGTCCGTCTAGAGCACATAGGTCAACATGGGCCGAGCCTCATCAATGACCTTTTGGGCTCTGGATTCGTTTGTCATCTGCCTGCCTAACGCTCAGCATCAGCGGCGGCGCGAAGCGCCGTCCGTTTGCATGCTGTTGTTAGACCGTTTGCTGTACTCTTCTACTCTGTTTTTGTTAGGCTCGGCCCAACCAGTAATCCGGTTCACGATGACCGTGGGCTACGGCGATGATATATACGGCATCATCGGTGACCGAATAGATCAGCTTGTACGGAAATCGCCGCAAGAGGATCTTGCGGATTCCAGGCCGAACCTCTTCGCCAATCTCTGGAAATCGCTCAAGGATCGCAATCGCCGCCCACATTGCTCTTCGGAGCTTCTCGCCGAGCCCCTTTTCCTGGGCCTCGAAGTACTCGAAGGCATCCTCGTATTCCCTCTTGGCAAGGGGATCGAAGATCGGGATCATGGTCGCTTGCCAAGCACCTTCTCGCCCGGAATGCCCTGGACGTCACCCGCCTTGTATGCAGCCAACCGCCTCTCGGCTTCGTCGTACCAGATCTCGTCGATGGCCGTATCCGGCCGTTCAAGACTGCCATAGATGACATTCAGTAGCCGCATACGTTCGGCTGGCTTGAGCTGCAACACGCTGTCAAGAAGTGCCTTATCCATTACTCGCTCCATCCATAGATAGTACGCCATTCGGACACCTGGGTCAACGACTCCCCTTCATTGGTTGCAATTCAGACAGAGTGAAGCGCCATGGGGCCACACCGACGCAGATTTCCATATCGGCATCTGAGATATTCAGTCGTGCGGGAGATCGTTGTCATTAACAATCGTGTGGCTCGCAAGCGGGCCGGCTTCGGCCGCAATATCATCATCACCGACAACACAGACTGGACTACGGCTCAGATCGTCCCTTCAGTGCCGGTGGGCCCTTTGACGGTTTGCCGTCTTGTTGGGGCCCACCTGGATCTGGTTCTCATCCGTGATGGACGAGATGAGTCATCTGCATTCTATCCTCAGTCTGGGCGATGGGCGGAGTAAGCCGAATCGCCACCTCGAGGTGCCGACGAAGACCCAGGCTAAGGATATTTCCCTTAATTCGACATGGATGATACTGTGAGTCGAAATCAAGCCAAACCCGATCTCCTTGAATTCCGAAATCGGCCGTTGGATTATTCATATCTGACCACCAAGCTCCTTGTAATTGCTTCATCATAAATGTAGGGGCCGTGCACGCTGATAACGCCAACATCATTACAGAGAAAAGAAAGATAGAGATATTTTTCATACGAACCTCTAGCCCTAACGCTTTGCCGATCAGCGGCGCTGTATTTACGTCCGCTGCATTTTTGGGTCAGACGCTAATGTTCTCCTTCTCCCGCACAACCGATGAATTGGTTTGTCGCAACAACAAAACCAATGTTAGTACACCAAACCCAAATAAAACCGCTGCGAAAAAAAGCCACAAGAAACCGAGGTTCAGACCCCCAGTGAATACAAACAAAACACAAATGAGTATTAATACCAGTGAAACGACTATGCCCAGGTATGTTTTATATCTAGACTTGAAAAACCTAATACCAAATGAACAGCAAAGAACTGACCAGAAAAGGAAAAGGAAAAGAATTGCAATCCAGGGGTAGTTGAAAGGTATCACCAATCGTGAGACCTCGAAGGAAAAATATAGAAGACCCAGGACTCCGAGAACAATCCAGATTGAACCAATGATTTTCTCTACAACATTTCTATGCATTGCTATCCGCCCTGTCGGCCAACAGTAATTATACGGGTAAGCATAGTCGGGTCCCCGGGGTTCGAGGTTGTCGAGGGGACTGCGGACGGCTGATGGGCCGCGGTCGAGGACGTGGGTGTAGATCTTGGTGGTCTTGACGTCGGCGTGGCCCAGGAACTCCTGGACGGGCGCGTTGGGGAACACTCGATCGAGCGCGGTGGGTTAGGCCGGGCCTCGCATGCTCGAAAGGGATCGGAACCCGCCAGGAATCGCGGGTCCAGATCCGGGATTCGCCTGCTGCCTGTGTCACGCCTGCCCTCCGTCTATCAGCCCCGCATGGACGTTCTCAATGTAGCAAAGCAAGCGCGGCAGAGTCAACCGGGGCCGGGGGCTCTCGCGCCCGAGCGGCGGACGGCCCCCCGGGCGGGTGCAGTCCGAGGAGCAAGCTAAGGCCCCACCAGGATCCGCGCCGTCCAGGTTGAGGACCACCAGCACCCGCTCCTCCGGGTGGACCCGCTCGAAGGCGTAGATGCCGTGATCGGTGTCGCCGCTGTCGGAGGTGGACCATCGTTGGAGCAGCTCGCCGCGGCAACGTCACCGCGGCCATCGAATCCGTGTCGTCCGAATCCGTGCAGGTCGCCGGCAAGTACGCGCCTGGCGACACCAGGGACGTGGATAGCTTGCGCGAGGATCTGGCCGCCGTGGGTTACGCCGAGGCCAGTTACCCGCTCTACATGGGAGGCGGGATCTTCCTCTTGGGTGCGTTCCTGTGGTTCCTGGGAGACGCAACATAGGAATTTTTGACAAGACTCCATTTTATAGAACAATCAATGTATTGCAACCGGCTCATCCATGCAGTCGAACTCGCTGTAGTCCACTGCATCCACGCTGATCGTGTCCGTGTCGCGACCTTGGTGTTTCCTGAAGGCTTGGT
>CAZXHT010000075.1:0-30092 GCA_964640665.1 uncultured Myxococcales bacterium | reverse complement strand
TTGGGCAGTGTGTCGCCGAGTTGTACAACTTTCACAGGCCGCACCAGGGGATAGAGGGCCTGGTACCGGCGGACAGGTTTTTTCATGCGGCGCCCGAGGTGCTGAAGACGTTGAGGGAACGTGTGGCCGCGAACGCGCTCGAGTTGGCGCGCAACGGGTTGCCGAAGAAGCCTTTTTACCTGACCGGCCAGGTGGGCGGAAAGTCGTTCAGCGTGCACGCTGCAGGCGAGCGGGTGTTCATGACATCTTCGGGCAAGGAGCGGGAGGAGATCGAGCTGGTGAGTCCGGAAGATGAAAAACAAGAGGAGCAGTTGCCGGCGGCGGTTACGCCGGGCGTGGGGCTTTCGGTCGAGGGGGAGGCGGGGTGCGAACAGCCGCCTGCGCCAGGCGTATCTTCGCTGGACGATGGGCTTACACAAATCGAAGAGAGTCTGAAGGGAGGCGAGACATGAGCGAAGCAATCGCAAAAAAGAAAGATGAATCGCGAAAGGCGGCTGCCCGGAAGCCCGTGGGCAGTTTACAGGCGCGCAGGCTGGCGGGAGTGATCCTGGAAGTAATGTCCGGATCGATGACGCCGACGGAGGCGGCGGAAGCAATGGGGATGTCGGTACCGAAGTACTACATGGTAGAATCGAGGGCCTTGGACGGGATGGTTGCGGGCTGCGAGCCGAGGAAGAGGGGCTACGTGCGGACGGCCGAGAGGGAACTGGAGTTGCTGAAGAAGAGCCATGCGCGACTCGAGCGGGAATGTGCGAGGTACCAGGCCCTGGCCCGGGCGTCTCGCCGGGCGGTGGGGTTGAGGTTGCCTAAGAGGTCCGGAGCCAAGAAAGGCAAGCGCAGGCGCAAGCCGACGGTGCGAGCGTTGAAGCTTGCCGAGCGACTCAAGCAAGGCGAGCCTGAAGGTATTGAAAGAATCGAGGGCAAGAGGGTGGCTATTGCGTTGCCGCAGAAAAACTAAACCAGGGAGGGATACGCCATGAAAAGGGGCCGACCGGCAAAAGGGCCGAGCGTGGTTGAGAATCTTGAAGGATCCAAGCAGGCCAAGGACAGGCTGAGGGTGATACTTGAGACGGTCACCGGGGAGCGGGACGTGGACGAGGCCTGCGAAAAGCTTGGAATCGGCCGGAGCGCATTTTACGAGCTGAGAGCCAGAGCGCTGCAGGCGACGCTTTCGGATCTAGAGCCGAAGCCGGCGGGTCGGCCCCGGACAGAGATCCCCGCAGAGCAGGTCGAGATCGAAAAACTGAAGAGAATGAACGACAAACTTCTGGCCAAGCTCGAGATCGCGCATGTTCGCGAGGAACTGATACTGGCGATGCCCGAGGTGTTCGAGCCGGCCTCAGAAAAAAAAACGACGGGCGTCCGGGGAAGGCAGAAGACGGAGCAGAGGAAAAAGAGGAAGAAGCGCAAGGAGATGAAGAAGAAGTCGAAGAGGAAGTGAGTCTCGATGATCTGGAATCTAGTCACATGGAGATGCTGGTGTGCATCATGATGGTGAAGGCGTCTGAAAAGAAGCGGAAAAAGCTCCGTGGCTACGAGGTGCAGCGAGAAAGGCGACGGATGGAGCGGGTCTTGAGAATCAGGGCGGTGGCACTGGCCGGCAAGCTGAAGAAAGCCGGGTATCCGCGCCGCTGGGTGGCCGGACAGCTTGGGGTATCCCCGGGGACGCTGGCCGACTGGCGCAGGCGCTGGTTCACAGATCGTCTACAGGCCAAGGCCCGGGGCCGGCCGATCGAGTGCCTGGACCGAGAGAAGAAAGAGCAGATCGAGGAGGTCTTGCACCTTCTGGGGCCCTTCGAGGGGTTGCCGGTCTTGCGGGACATGTTCCCGGAAGTGCCCCGGGCGGAGCTCGATCATCGGTTGCGATTGTACCGAGATGAGTTCATCGGCAAGAACCACGTGGATGTGATGGCCTTGAAATGGCTGCGTAGCGGCTCGGTCTGGGCGATGGACTTCGCCCATCCCCCGAATCCAATCGACGGGATCTTCAAGCGCTTGTTCGTGGTGCGTGATCTTGGCAGCGGCAGTCCGCTGATGTGGCTGCCGGTGACTGGCGAGACGAGCGGAGAGATGTGCCTGGCAATCGAGGCGCTGTTTGTTCAACACGGTGCACCGATGATAATCAAGGAGGATAACGGCAGCGCATTCAAGACCGACGAGTTCCGTGAGCTTCTGAAAAGATGGGGCGTGATCTTTTTGATGTCGCCTCCCTACTATCCGGAGTATAATGGTTCTGCAGAATCCGGGATCGGCACCCTGAAAACATACGCACATCACGAATCGGCCCGGAACAACAGGCCTGGGGAGTGGACTTGTGATGATGTCGAAGCTGCAAGGCTCAGAGCCAACGAATTATCGCGGCCCCATGGCCTGTGCGGTCCAACCCCCGCCGAGACGTGGGAGAGCAGGAGAACGATCGGTTCGGCCGAGAGAAGTTCATTCCGTCGACTTACCGATCGACGCTACAGAGAAATCCAGGAGGAGAGCAAGGAAGAAAAGGGAGAAGATCTCAACAATCGGGATCGCGCGGCGGCGATGCGCCAGGCAATCGGGTTTGCGCTCGTCGCGTGCGGGTTACTTTCAATCCGAAGGAGGCGAATTAGTCCACCAATTAAATCGAAATTTTGGTCAAGGATTAAGCGATGACTACAGAGTACGAATTTGATTACAGGGCTCAAACATCATTCGGATGGTCTATTAAGAATGCAGGAGATGTTAATTTAGACGGAAAGGAAGACATACTTATAGGTGATCTGCGGGGCTATTTATACTCACTTCCTGATTTTGGAACGGCTTTCCTGTACTTCGGGGCGGCTGAGCCTTTCAATGGATCCCAAACTTTTGATTATGAGTTACTGGTGCCTCCTTTTCCACCTGTGCCTGGAACTTCGAACGAGATGTTTGGTGTCTACTGCTTTGGTCGCTCTGTCGATGGTGGTGTAGATGTCAACGGAAATTCTGTCCCTGATATTCTAGTATCAGCTTATGGTGGAATTGAGGTCGATCTAAGCCGTACATTTCTGTTCCTACAATAAAAAAATGGATAGTGTTATTGTCGGACAACGAGGTAAGAAATGGTTTTACATACAAGATATTTTATCCTGTTGTTTGCTGTAAATATTTACTCCTGCCAAGACTACAGGGGGTGCCCGGAAGGTCTTAGGAACTGCGGCGAAGTCACTTGTGTTGAATGTTGCAACAACGAAAACTGTGCATCGGACGAGATTTGCGTGGACGGTAAATGCGAGACGAATCAGTGCTACAGTTTTTTTGATATTGCTCTTTGCACAACCCACTACTGTCCCGCCACAGGCACGTTCGAATGTTCCCCGATGCTTTCTGGGTACCCCGATTTCTGCACGTGTCCCGTTGAAGGGGGATGCGATTATATTTCGTTCATTGAGAACTGTGCATATCCTCCGGATTGCGCCTGTGTGAACGGGGACGGGAACAGGAAATGCGTGAGGGAGCCCGACTGCCCTTACGGGGTTGTTTGTTCAAAAGACCATCCGCCATACTGCGAATGCGCGCAAGAACCCGTAGAATGCGTGGATACGAATCGAACCTGCGAAGAAATAGCCAATGATATGTTGGAATTCCATGCAGCGAATTCTCTCTGCACCGACGAGTTCGACTGTAAAACAATAACTGACTATGTGAATTTGGTAGAAAACGCGTGCTGTAACAGCTATATCTCGATGAACGCGAATGTTGGAATATGGTACGCACTGGAGATGCAATTAAGTTATCATAATCCACAATGTTCACAATACTTTCTTGAGATCTGCTGCCATGCTCCTCCGCCGCTTCCTCAATGTGTTGAAGGACGTTGCGGTATATATCCATGGCCTTGACAGCGCAGACCGCTTTGTCGCCGACAAAGGGCCGGCCGAGCGCTTCGGCTCCTGCGAGTACCGGGATCTTACGTAAAAATCAAATTTGCCCTTGTGATGACACCCCGCTTGCCGTATTTTACGAAGCAAGGCAGGGGGAAGGTGCACAGGAGAGAAAAATCGATGGCGCAACCAGTCGACCAGGCAGTCATTCTTGCGGCGGGACAGGGCATTCGTCTCAGGAAGGACAATCGCGACTATCTGAAACCCCTCTACCCTCTTTTCGATCGGCCGCTGATCTCGTATGTCATGAACGCTTTTTACAAACATGGAGTCAGGAGATTCTTCGTGGTGGTCGGCTTCGAGGCCGAGGAGCTGATGCCCGGTATCAAAGAGGCGCTGCCCGACGGCGCCGAGCTGCGCTTCATCGACAATCCCGACTGGCGGCTGAGCAACGGTGTCTCGCTGCTCAAGGCCAATGGTCGTGTCGATGGGCGTTTCTTTCTCTCGATGTCCGACCACATCTTCGATCCCGGCATGATCGCAGCGCTAAAGAGTGGTGCCAGCGACTTAGACAGCCTCTACCTGGCCGTGGACGCCAAGATAGATACGATCTTCGACATGGACGACGCCACCAAGGTCAAGATCGACGATGGGCGCATCGTCGATATCCATAAAGAGCTTGCCGACTTCGACGCGGTCGATACCGGCCTGTTCGTATGTCCGGACGCAATTTTCGAGCACCTGCGGGCGGCCGTGGTGGATGGTGATTGCAGCCTTTCGGACGGGGTTCGTAAAATGGCCGGGGCGGGCAAGGCCAGGGTCGTTGATATCGGCCGGTCTTTCTGGCAAGACGTGGATACCCCGGAGATGCTCTCGAACGCCGAGATGTTGCTTTCTCGCCGGAAGCTTGACTGAGGAACGGTTTTTGCATCCACTTTCATAAAATTGGTATCGAGTCGTGATGTCGACAAAACGTCTTATCATCTTGCTTCTCTTCGGGTGTTGCCTTTTCGCCACTGGCGAGGGGGTCTCGGCGGGAGAGTTGCGTTTTTTGCCCGTGAAAACCACGCAGGCGCCGCCGCCCAGGTTCGACCAGGCAATGGCCACCGATCGTGAAGGGGGGCGTGTCTTCCTCTTCGGCGGCCGCGACGGGAAGAGATTTTTCAACGATCTGTGGGTGCTCGATCAAAAGAAGATGTCCTGGAGCAAGATCGAGATTGGGCAGGGCCCTAGCCGGCGAAGCGGCAGCAGCCTGGTGTACGACCAGAAATCCAGACGGCTGATCCTCTACGGTGGGTTCACGACGACCGAACTCGGTCAGATCAAGTTCTTCAGGCAACTCTGGATCTATTCGGACGCGGACGGCTGGAACCGGGAGTATTTCAAGCTGGGGCCGAGTGGGCGAGCCTGGCACGGGGCGGCGATGCTCGGGGGAAAGCTTGTGATCTTCGGGGGATACTCGGGCGGACCGCATCCCTTTTTGAACGACGTCTGGCGACTGGATTTGGACAATCTGTCGTTCGAACGTGCCGCGACCGACGGCGGGCCCAAGATGAACGGGCGCCCCACCCTGCTGCCGCTCGAGAAAGCAGACAGGCTGCTGGTGTTCGGAAGAGTTGGAACCTTCAAACCCAAAGTCTCGCGGCGCTGGGTGTTGGACAGCGCGGCGGACAAGTGGACAATCATGGCCGCAAAGGGCGAGCCCGATCCGGCATACAGCATCTCGATGGCGGACGCGAAGTCGAAAAGACTGTGCGTCGTCGAAATAACGCGCGACGATGAGGACATCTCGCGAGTGGCATGGTGTGGTAGGCAACCGGACGGAAAATGGCTGCGGCATGAAATGGCGGATGGACCCACGACGCCGGAGGGGCTCGTTTGCACCCCGGATGCGATACGGCCCTCAGGCTGGATTTGCTTCGGCGGAGCTTACCGGGCCGAAGTCAGCGGCCAGACATGGTTGGCCGAGCCCGGCGCTCTCGGGGGCGGCTCTTGAGAAAACTCCTTGGAAAATTCGCAGAACGCTACGTGGATTTCGTGATCCGCCGTTACTGGCTGATCCTGGCGGTTGCCCTGGTTGTGACCGTTCTGGCTGCGATTTCGGCATCCAACTTCACGCTCAAGACCGATTTCGCCGAGTTGCTTCCCCAGGACGAGCCGTCCGTGAAGGATCTCGATCGGGCCAAGAAACGCATGGGCGGCCTGTCAAACTTGATAGTCACTGTAAGCGGAGACGATCTGAAGGCCAATCGGAGACTGACTGACGACATAGTAGAAAAACTATCGTTATTACCGAAGGATTATGTAGTATATATAAAGTATAACTATAAGACTGAGAAGTCTTTCTACGAGAAGCACAAACACCTGTACGTCGATCTTGTGGATCTCCGTGAGTTGTACCGACGCCTGCATGAGAAAATCAGGTACGAGCGCATCAAGAACAACCCCGTGCTCGACATCGACTTCGACGGCGAGGAACTCGAGCCGGTCGAGTTCGAGATCTCCGATATCAAGAAGAAGTACAAGAAGAAGGGCAAGTCATACGATCGCTACATCGACGGCTACTTCACCGGCGAAAAGGGACACCTGTACGCCATACTGGTTTACCCGCCCGGTGCGTCCACCAGCGTCGATTTCGGTGGGCGGATGCTAAACACTATCAAGAAAACCGTTGCCGAGGTGTGCGCCGGCGGTGCCGCCACACCGGAGACAGACGGGCTCGATGGCTTCATTCGCGAAAGTTGTCGCCGGCGCTACGGTCCGTCAATCGAGGTGGGGTTCGCGGGATCGGTGGTTACCGCCATCGACGAGGAAAAGGCCATCGTAGACGACCTGGTGTTGGTTACCAGCATCTGCCTGTTTTTCGTGGCCCTGGTGGTGCTACTCTATTTCCGCACCATCCGCTCGTTGCCGATAATCGGTATCCCGCTGGTTATGGGCACTACCTGGACCTTCGGTATATCCATCTACATAGTTGGGCACTTGAACACCTCGACGGCTTTTTTGGCGGCCATTATTGTAGGCAACGGCATCAATTTTGGGCTGATACAACTGGCGCGCTACGTCGAGGAGCGTCGCGACGGAGGCGACCTCGCGAGTTCCATCACCAATGCCATGTCGCGCACCGCCAAGGCCACCTCGACCGCGGCCCTGGCCGCGAGCATCGCCTATGGGTCGTTGATCATCACCAGGTTCAGGGGGTTCAACGGTTTTGGCTACATGGGTGGACTGGGAATGGTGTTGTGCTGGCTGTCCGCGTTCAGCGTCCAGCCGGCCTTGATGGTAATGCTCGAAAAAATATTGCCAGCCAGAATCAAGTCCCGTGGGCAACGGCTGCGCTCGGGCCTGTTCGCCAGGCCCTATGCGGAATTCGTGCTGCGCTACGGGTTGCCCTTGCATATCTTGGGCGCAATCTTCGCCATAGTCTGTATCCTGGTGGCCGTGCCATACCTGAAAGATCCTTTCGAGTACGATTTCCGCAACCTCAGGAACCAGTCGGCGCGCATGACCGGCTCCGGCGCACTCACCAACCGGGTCGACCGGATCTTCAAAAAGAGGCTCAACCCCGTCTTCATCCTGGCCGATCGTCACGACCAGGTCCCGCTGATCACCTCCGTCATGCACCGCGAGAACTTATCTGGACCGCGTGAGAAGCTTTTCCAGTCGATAGTCTCGATATACTCCTTCCTGCCGGACCAGCAGCCGGAAAAGATTAGGGTTCTCAATAAGTTAAGAAAGCTATTGAGCAAGAGCGCTCTCAGCTGGATGACCGAAGAAGAGCGCCGGGACGTCGAGGAATACCTGCCTCCAAAGAGTATGAAACCGGTCACCATCGGTGATCTTCCCTTCGCGCTGACGCGCATGTTTACCGAGTTGGACGGCACGCGTGGGATGCCGATCGCGCTCTATCCGCGTCACGGATTCTCGATTTGGGACGGTCATTTCCTGATGCAACTGGCCGAGGCCTCCCGGGTGGTCACCCTGCCCGACGGCGAGCAGGTCACCTCGGCGGGCACATCTACGGTTTTCGCAGACATGATTGCCGCGATAGAGAGAGACGGCCCGCGGGCGGTGTTGGCCTCTCTTCTGGGCATCATGCTGCTGGTGCTGATCGCCTATCGCAGCTGGCGCTTCATCATCTTGATAATGCTGGCGCTTTTCTACAGCATCATTTGGATGATCGGTCCGGTGGCCATGATGGATATGCGCCTGAATTTTCTCAACTTCATCGCCCTGCCGATCACTTTCGGAATTGGCATCGACTACACAGTAAATATCCTCAACCGTTATCGTATCGAGGGACCGGGATCGATCAAAAAGGTAATCGGCAGCACCGGGGGCGCGGTCATCCTCTGCTCGCTGACGACCCTGATCGGCTACTCATCGCTGTTGATCGCCGACAACCAGGCCCTGGTGTCGTTCGGGATCCTGGCTGACATCGGCGAAATAGCCAGCCTGGCCGCAGCCGTGTTCATGGTGCCTCTCGTCGTTCGCCTGATAGAACAGCGCAAGCAAAAAAAGAAGGCCCAGAAGGTGCGTCAGGCAGGGACCCAGACCTGACGTATGAACGTCACACTGTATTATTCTTGCAATACTATTGACGGAATTCACACCCTTAGTATCCAAAAAAAGACAGCCCGTGAGAAACGCCAGCAAAAACAGCAGTCCTGGCTGGCTTGGATTCCGGAGTTATTACGGTAAGGTAGGACAATGTAGGGCGCTATGCCGATGACGCCTATATTCCCTGGAACTATCTGAAATAACGGGGTTTTGTGGCATGGTATTTGCATCATGGTCTGGAAGTTTTATCTGGCGCGAGGATTGCACTGACAGAAGTTACTCGCAAGATGCGAGCACGACAAAGAAGGGAGAACAAGAAAATGGAAGCCAGGAAAAACCATCCTCTCCTCGATCCCATGCCTGTGATGTCCAACCGGATCAAGCACCTGAAGCCGTACGATCCGGTCTCTTCACTGGACACGATAAACCAGCACCCCGAGATCTCGCATTTCAAGCTCGACTGGAACGAAACCACCGTTCCGCCCTCGCCGCGGGTGACCGAGGCACTGGTCGGCTATCTCAACAACGGTTCCAAGCTGCAGTGGTACCCCAAGATGCACGACAAGGCCCTCTTCGAGAAGATAGCCGATTATGTCGGCTGCCAGGCGTCTCAGCTGATCGTCACCAACGGCTCCGACGACGCTCTGGATCTCATCTGCCAGACTTACCTGGATGCCGATGACAACGTGGTCACTCCCGTCCCGACATACAATCACTTCATCCAGTTCGCCGAGAGGACAGGAGCCAGGGTGAAGAAGGTCCTTGGGGACAATCCGCTGGTTCCGTCCCTGAAAGACGTCTCGCGCTCGGTGGACGGCAATACCAAGGTTATCTACCTGGTCAACCCCAACAACCCGACCGGCAACCTTTACTCTCCCGCCGAAGTGCTCCAACTCGCGCTGCGACATCCACAGTGCCTAATCGTCTCCGACGAGGCATACTTCGAGTTCGCCGGCATCAGTTGCGCCCGCCTGGTCGACGAGATCGACAACGTTGTCGTCACCCGTTCTTTCTCGAAGTGCTTTGGCCTGGCCGGGATGCGAATTGGATATCTGGTTGCCTCCGATAGTGTCATCGGCAACCTGCGGCGGGTGCACAATCCCAAGAGCGTCAACATGCTGGCGCAGATAGCGGCAATCGCCGCCCTGGACGACCTTCCCTACTACAAGAGCTACATTCGCTCGGTCAAGCGTTCGGCAATCATGGTGGAGAGGTTTTGCAACGAACGTGAGATTCCCTGCTGGCCGACTTATGCCAACTTCATCTTGCTGCGCTTCGATGATGCCGTCTCGATGGCCAAGAAGCTCGCCGAAAACGGTGTGCACGTGCGAGATCGATCGAAGCAGATTCCCGGCATGATCAGGGTCGGCCTGGGTACAGAGGAGCAGACCAGGGAAGTTCTTGCCCGCCTCGATTCCATTCTGCAAGAAAACTGATCAAGGCACGGATAACACTTCGGGAGCTTTTTCCCGGCGAGTGAAGAGCCACTTGAGCAGCAGGTAAACGCCGCCGCCCGTTGCACCGCCCAGAACGTCTGCAAGAAAATCGAAAATGTCGCTGCTACGCCCCGGGACAGTGCTCTGGAATATCTCGTCCAGCGCTCCCAAAAGGGCGACGGCAAACAGGCCCATCAGCCAGGCGCTCCATTGCGTCTGCGGCCACGGCATGGCACGCAGTGCTCTTACGGTCAGGGTTGCCAGCAGGGCATACTCGATGAAGTGCAGCAGCTTGTCCCAGATCCCCAGCGAGGAGAACAATGGAACTCGAGAAAACGAGGACATCAAGAAGATAGCGGCTATGTAGGCAAATATAGGAAGCCAGTACCTCAGAAAGGATCGCAATATCGGTGCCTCGTGTGCCGGGTTGGCTACATCTTGTACTTGCCAAAGTCCTCCGGGTTGAGATTTTCCAGAATCTCCGCCCATTTGTCCTTATCACTAATCTGTTCATCGCCGGCCCCGGACGTCTTCAGGACCTTTTTGAGCACCGCCAAGTCCACTCGCTGGGACTTCTCGATAACCTTCTTGGCTACCAGGATCTCCGAGCCGGTCCTGAGAGCCAAGGCTATGGCGTCCGACGGGCGCGAGTCGATCTGGATGTCCGTCCCTTCGCTTTTTACGTACAGCATGGCGTAGAAAGTATTATCCTTGAGATCGCAGATCTCGATCTTTTGCAGGCTGCCCCCGAGGCTTTCGAGAACGTTCTTCAGAAGATCATGCGTCATCGGCCTGGCAAGCTTGATGCCCTCGAGCTCTGTGGCGATGGCGCTGGCCTCGATCAGGCCGATCCAGATTGGAATCGCGACCTCGTCGTCAACTCCCTTTAGGATGATTATCGGCATGTTGTTGGTGGAATCCAGGGTGATACCGGCGACCTTCATCGGTATTTTGTCCGACGCCTCACCATTCGCTGAACCGTTCCCTGGCATCATGCCCTCCGACACAGAGTCTATCCGCTCTCATGGCCCCCTTGTCAACCCCGTAATTTCCCTAGCTTACCGGGATGTCGCGGGAGCACGTCCCCAGAGAGTATGGCCGCGGGCCTGCAGGATCAGAACGTCTACGAGTGATCCAGGCTGGCTGTGTTTTGCGGCCTCGAAGTTGACCACCCGGTTGCAACGGGTTCTGCCGCTTGAAATCTGCGCGTCACGCTTGCTGGGGCCGCTTACGAGCACGTCCAGCGTTCTTCCCTCGAGCCGCCCCAGGCTTTCCGCCTCGATCTCTGACAGCAAGGCCTGCAGGGTTTTTAGCCGGTCGGCCTTGACCTGTGCTGGCACATCATCGGCCATGCCGGCCGCCGTTGTCTTCGGGCGCGGCGAGTACTTGAAGGAAAAAGCCTGGTCGAAAGCCACTTGGCGGACGACCTCCAGCGTGTCTTCGAAATCTTCATCGCGCTCGCCCGGAAAGCCGACGATGATGTCGGTGGTGATGCTTATTTCCGGGACCGCCCGGCGCAGCTTGGCGGCCAACTCCACGAAATTCTCGGGGCTGTACCCGCGCTTCATACGTTGCAATACGTTTGCCGAGCCGGACTGGAGAGCAAGGTGAACGTGCTCGCATACTCGTTTTAGCCCTGCAACCGCGGATATCAGCTCGTCGGAGAGATCTTTCGGATGGCTGGTGGTGAAACGTATGCGCTCGACAGCGCCCTGTTCGTCAATTTCATGAAGCAACTCCGGAAAGCCCAGGCCGGATGCATCACGATACGAGTTCACGTTTTGCCCCAGCAGAGTCACTTCGCGACAGCCTGAGCGAGCCAGGATCTCAATCTCTGATAAGATCTCGTCCCGGGGACGGCTTACCTCCCGGCCGCGCACGTGCGGCACGATGCAATAGGAACAGAAGTTGTTGCAACCCTTCATGATGGTGACGAGAGCGCTGATGCCCACACAGGCCGCGGGAGCCAACGGGACGAAACAAGGATTGTCTTCGTCGTGCTCTGTGACATCGACGATGGGGCCGTCTTGATCCCGCAGCTGTTTTAATATATCCGGCAGGTGACCAATGGCGTCCGGCCCCAGCACCACATCGATATAGGGCGCCTTCTCGATCAGCCCGGCACCGCCTTGCTGGGCGACGCATCCGGCCAGGATCACTTTAACACCACGGTTGTCGTGACCGCGGCGATACCTTCCCGCTTCGCTCAACGCCTTATGTTCCGGCTTTGCCCTTACGCTGCACGAGTTGATGATCACCAGGTCGGCGTCCCGCTCGGAGCGAGCCGGCCTCATTCCCAACCCCTCCAGCAGCTGGGCCATGCGGCGCGAGTCGTGCTCGTTCATCTGGCAGCCGAAGGTCCTGATATGAAAAGTCTTGATCGCTTGGCGGGCAGACATTTCGTATCCTGGCGGGCTATCGCGATTTCTTGTCGATTTCGATTATCTTGACGTTCGGCTGGGTGATGTCTTCCCTTCCCGAGGCCGAGCCGGAAAGAGAAATACCGTTTCCAGCTACAGGTTTTTTTCGGCCTCCCAGCGAGTGGGGCATCTCTTCGTCGAGACGCTTGATGTAGCCCTCGATGCGCTTGCGGATGCGGTCGTCGATATGGATGAACTCGATTCCCATTCCCGGTTCTTGCCCTTTCTCGGAGCCGTCCTGGATCCACCTGACTTTTCCGTTCAGGTCGAATAGCAAGGGGATTCCGGGCAACGAGAAAATCATGCGCACCGAGGTTCCTTCATTGAGCGGATTGGATGTCTGGATGAAAAGTCCGCCCTGCGAGATGTTGGCGGACCAATCAGACAGAAAGCTGCCCACGGTGCGGTACTCTATCTTGACCTCGAATGGAACCCGAGTCTTTCTGCGCTGGTCGTCGCTCACGGCTTAATCTTAGATGAATTCCTCTACGAGGACAAGAAGTTGGCGTCAGTCTCGTTTCAGTTCGGCGATCTTTGCAAAATGATCGAGGACTTCCGGATTGCGCAGGGCGTCACGGTTGAGGACGGCCTTGCCTTCGATGATCTTCTTGACGGCCAATTCCACCTTTTTCATGTTGAGCGTGTAAGGGATGTCCGGCACGGGAATGATCTTGGCCGGGACGTGTCGCGGGGAGGCGTTTTCCCGGAGCGTCTTTTTTATCTTCTTCTCCAACTCATCGCTCGGCTCGACTCCCGCGGCCAGCTTGACGAACAGGATCACCCTGACGTCATTCTTCCACTCTTGCCCGATAACCAGGCTGTCATCGATCTCATCCAGGTTTTCCATCTGCCGGTAGATTTCGGCGGTTCCGATACGCACGCCGCCGGGGTTGAGCGTGGCGTCCGAACGACCGTGGATCACCACGCCGCCGCGCTCGTTGATGGATATGAAGTCGCCGTGCAGCCATACCCCCGGGTAGCGCCGGAAATATGCGTCAAGGTATTTCTGTCCATCCGGGTCGTTCCAGAAGTGGATCGGCATCGACGGCGACGGGGCCAGGCAGACCAACTCGCCATCCCGGCCGACGACGGGCTTTCCATTCTCACCAAAGGCATCGACCTTCATGCCCAGGCCGCGGCACTGGATCTCGCCGGAGTAGACCGGGCCGATCGGATTACCGCCGACGAAACACCCGTTGATGTCCGAACCGCCTGAAATCGATGCCAGTTGAATGTCCTTCTTGATGTCACGGTAGACGTACTCGAAACTCTCCTCGGAAAGCGGCGAACCTGTCGAGAGAACCGCTTTGAGCGCTGATAGGTCGAAAGACTCTTTGGGTTTTGCGCCCGCGACTTGCAGTGCCGAGAGATAGCCGGCGCTCGTTCCGAAGATGGATATCTTCTCGTCAGCGGCCATTTGCCAGAGCGTCTGCGGATCGGGATGAAAGGGGTTGCCATCGTAGAGAACCACTCTGCCGCCCACGGCCAGAGACGATACCAGCCAGTTCCACATCATCCAGCCGCAGGTGGTGAAGTAGAAGATCGCCTCGTCCTTTTTCAGATCACAATGCAGCACGAGTTCTTTCAAGTGGTTGATCAGCACGCCGCCGGCACCCTGCACCATACACTTCGGCAGGCCCGTGGTTCCCGAGGTGAACATGATGTACAGCGGGTGCAAAAACGGGAGCTGTTCGAATTCGAGCGAGGGGTGCGCAGCCTTGGATTTGAAGTCTTCATAATGGACGCCGTTGGGCAGTTCAATTTTCGGCCGGTCCGTGAGATAGCCGACAACGACCACCTTTTCGATCGACGGCAGATCCTTGATGATCTGGGCCACGCGTGAGAGCGAGTCGAACTGCTTGCCCTTGAAGCGGTAGCCGTCCGCTGCGAAGAGCACCTTGGGCTGGATTTGTCCGAAACGATCCAGAACCCCTTTAATGCCGAAGTCGGGCGAGCAAGAAGACCAAATGGCCCCGATGCTGGCGGTGGCCAGCATGGCGACAATGGCCTGGGGCATGTTGGGAATGAACCCGGCGACGCGATCTCCCTTTCGCACACCCATCTCCCGTAGCGAGAGGGCCAAACGCGCCACCTCATCGTAGAGTTGATTGTAAGTCAGCCTCTCGGACACCGTGTCCTCTCCCCTGAAGATCACCGCCACGCGATCATCGCGAAAGCGCAGCAGGTTCTCGGCGAAGTTGAGCCGCGCCCCGGGAAACCAGTCGGCGCCGGGAAATTTGTTCAGGTCGTCAACTACGCCATCGTAAGATCGGGAAGCTTTGATCTGAACGAAATCCCAGATGGTGGCCCAGAAATCGGATATGTTTTCGACAGACCAGCGGTACAATTGGCCGTAATCGGAAAAGTCCTTGCCGTACAGCCGCTTCACTTCGTTAATGAAATTGTACATGTTGGTGTTTCTGACGCGCTCGTCCGAGGGCTTCCACAACAACTTCGACATTTATCTCTCCTGCTTCAGGGTTGACAGACAACAACATTACTAAAGCACGCAGTGGATTGTCGAGAAAGATGATCTTGTGCTAATATCTAATTAGACCCGCACTCCTACTGGTGCTGGAGGTTGTCATGATGATTAAGCGTATGGGATCGTTTTATTTTTTGTTGATGCTGCTTGCAAGCGGGTTCTTGCTGGGCTCTTGTGGTAGCAGCACCATCGGCCCGGGCGACAGTTCGGTGACCTGTACGGAGGACGGCGACTGTCCGGTCGGCCAGGTCTGTGCCGAGGGTGTCTGCCAGACTCCGGGCGGCGACGAGGATATTTTCTGCGTTGGCGACGCCGATTGCCCTTCCGGGTGGATTTGCGTTAGCAATCATTGCGTCGAGCAGACCGACGGCGGGACGGACGGTGGCGATGCCTCCGATGCGCCGGACATCGAAATCCTGGCGCCTCTCCTCAGCGGAGATCCCCCGGCCTACGCTCTCAACTTCGGATCCGTCATGGTCGGCCAGACGACCTCGCAGGGCGTTCGCTTGCGCAATGACGGCACGGCTGATTTGCGCATTATCGACCTGGTTCGGGAACTCGGAACGGTGGACGATTTCTTCATCGACCAGGCTGTCCTCGACAGCCTGCCTATCGTGGTGGCTCCCGGGGAAGAGACCGGGTTCGATGTTCTCTACCGCGCCTCGGACGGCCTCAGTGACCTGGGAGTCCTGAGCATCATCAGCAACGATCCCGACGAGGCCCGGGTGCCGATTCAACTGGTCAGCGAGTTCAAGGGCACGGCGAAGATCGCGGTCGCTCCCGATACGTTGTCCTTCGGCGACGTCGTGCTCGGAGACACCGGGCGCCTGGGGCTGAGCATTTCCAACCAGGGCAGCGGCAACGCCGTGATCGTTCTGCAGGGTATTCAACTTGCCAGCCTGGTGAATGACAATTATGAACTGGAGAACTTGCCGGAGTTCCCCTACTACCTCAACCGTGGAGACGTCGCCGATATCAGCGTTGGGTTCCATCCGGTCGCAGTTGGTGATGCCCTGGACCGGGTGGTGATCGTCTCCAATGATGAGAACAACCCCCAGATCGAGGTCCCGGTCGACGGGCGCGGCGTCGAGCCGAACCTGACGGTCGATCCGTCGCCCGTGGACATGGGCGAGACACCCGTGTCGATTACCATCTCGACCGAAGTCGGCCTGCGCAACGACGGCGGCGCGCTGTTGTCGGTTACCGGGATAACGCTCCAGGCTGGTTCCGTTGAATTCACACTTTCCTCAGATCCGGCCGGCGGGTTCGATCTGGCGAATCTCGACGCGTCCCATCCCCAGGTGCTGGCACCCAACGAGGAACGCAAGATCACTATCGAATACACGCCGCAAGACGACGGCCTCGACGAGGGGACTTTGCTGATCGACAGCCCGGATATCAATCCATCGCCACGCCAGGTGGCGGTCCGGGCCACGGGATACATCCCGCCCGCTATCGAGTTTCAACCCGCGGCGCTGGATTTCGGCCAGCTACACGTCAACGGCATGCTCACCCTGCCGCTGGTCGTAAGGAACGGAGGCCAGCGCTTCCTGACAGTCAGCGACATCCAGATAAGCGGTATCAACTCGTTTTCCTTCTTGCCGGCGGGGCTGCCCAACCTGGGCGCCGGCGAGGAGGCTTCAATGCAGGTCACCTTCGCTCCCCTGACCACAGGGTCGCACCAGGCCAACCTGGCCTTCACCAGCAACGATCCCGCCAATCCACAGGTCAGCCTGCCCTTGAGCGGCCAGTCGATCGATCCCGATATTTTCGTCTGGCCGCCCGCGCCGATCAATTTCGGGCAAGTTTACCGCGGTACGGTTAACCAGAAGACCATTGAGATCTACGCCGCCGGCATGGGACCGCTGGAAGTGACCAACATCGAGTTGATCCCCTCGTCTTCCGATTTCAGCCTGATCAACCTGCCACAGCTTCCGGCCACGGTGCAGAACTCCGGCCAGCCGCTCTCTTTTCTTCTGCAGTACGCGCCCCCGGCTGAAGGGGCCGATTCTGCTGCTCTGAAGATCGACAGCTCCGATCTCGACAATCCCTCGCTGATGCTCACCGTGCTGGGCAGCGCCATCGGTTGCCCCAGCGGTTTCTGGGACATAGACGGCGATCCTGCCAACGGTTGCGAATATGCCTGCGTGCAGACGAACGGGGCCACGGAAGCCTGCGACTACATAGACAACGACTGCGACGCCCAGATCGACGAGGATTTCGACCTGGACAGCGATCCCGATAACTGCGGATTGTGCAATGTCGGGTGCGTCTACAATCACGCCGCGGGAGTCTGCAACAGCGGAAGTTGCGCCCTGGGCGCCTGTGACAGCGGCTACGGGGACATCAACGGCGATCCGGGCGACGGTTGCGAATATGCCTGCACGACCAGCAACAACGGCGTCGAGGCATGCGACCACATCGACAATGACTGCGATTCGTTCACCGACGAGGATTTTGACCTGGCCACGGACGTGATCAACTGCGGATCCTGCGGCAACGTGTGCGACCTGTTCAACGCGCTGCCGGCCTGCTCGAACTACAACTGCGTGGTTTCATCGTGCCTGGCGGGCTTCGAAAACTGCGACTTTGTGGATATCAACGGTTGTGAGATAGACATCATGAACGATCCTGACAACTGCAACGGCTGCGGCATTGTCTGCCATTTCGAGAATGCGCCGGCGCTATGCGTCGATGGTGGCTGCGTCCAGGGCGACTGCAGCGGCAGCTTCGTCGATTGCGATCTGAACCCCGACAACGGCTGCGAAGTGAACACCAACACCGACGAACTGAATTGCGGCGGTTGCGGCAATTTGTGCGACCAGGACGAGGTTTGTGTAAGCGGCGAGTGCCACTGTGGCTCGATCGGCCCGAACTGCACGGCCAGCGAGACCTGCTGCGGTATCGAGTGCGTCGACATGCAGAGCGACGACAACCACTGCGGTGGATGCAACACCGTCTGCCAGCAGGGCGAACAGTGTATAAACGGATCCTGTAGCTGCTCAGGCACAGGACCGGACTGCGCCCAGGACGAGATCTGTTGCTCGGGAGCATGCTTCGATCCACTTTCCTCCGGGCTGCACTGCGGCGATTGCGACAACACCTGCGATGCCAACGAGTTGTGCAGTATGGGAAACTGCAGTTGCGGCGGCGTCGGTCCCGACTGCTCGCTGCCCCTGTCCTGCTGCGGAAACTCGTGCGTGGACATGCAAGGCGACGAGCAAAACTGCGGTGTCTGCGGCAACGTCTGCAATTTGGCACACGCGGTCAATCAGTGCCAGAGCGGCAACTGCGAGATATTGAGCTGCGAGTCGGGTTACGCGAACTGCAACACGAGTACTCCCGACGGGTGCGAGATAAACATCAGCGGGGACACTGCCAACTGCGGGACGTGCGGCAAGCAGTGCACCAATGATCATGGAGGCACACAGTGCCTCTTCGGCAACTGCGTGCCGACCTGCGCGGAACTGTGGGGTGATTGCGACTCGAACACAGACAACGGTTGCGAGACGGCGCTGAACACGCTGACAGACTGTGAAACATGCGCCACCCCGTGCGATCTGCCCAACGCCAGCGAGAGTTGCTCGGGCGGCAGTTGCGTGGTGACCGGTTGCGACAGCGGGTACTCGGACTGCAACTCGCAACCGGGCTGCGAAACCTACACTGCAGGAGATGTCGACAACTGCGGATCGTGTTCAAATCATTGCACCAACGCTCATGGAAGCACCCAGTGTGCTGCTGGCGCATGCGATCCAAACTGTACCGGCTGGTGGGGCGACTGCGACTCCGACCCCGATGATGGTTGCGAGACGCCCCTGGACACTTTAGCCAACTGCGGAACCTGCGGCAGCGGCTGCAGCCTGCCCAACGCCAGTCAAACATGTGCCACGGGGTCGTGTGAAATCAGCTCGTGCAACACGGGTTATGCCGATTGCAACATGAGCGACCCGGACGGCTGCGAGATACATACGGATTCAGACGTCAATAACTGCGGCTCGTGCAGCAACGGCTGCACAAACGCGCATGGGACAACACAGTGTGTCGCCGGTGGTTGCGATCCAACCTGCCAGCTGCTGTGGGGCGACTGCGACTTCGATCCGGACGACGGCTGTGAAACAGCGCTCGACACATTGGCTAACTGCGGAACATGCGGCCAGGCATGTGACCTGGCCAACGCCAGTGAAAGCTGTTCTTCGGGCAGTTGCTCGATTACTAGTTGTGACAGCGGTTACACTGACTGCAACACCCTCGACGCCGACGGCTGCGAGGTGCATACCAGCGCCGACGTCGACAACTGCGGATCGTGCGACAACACCTGTGTCAACGCTCATGGGACGACCCAGTGCCTTTCCGGGGCTTGTTCACCGGGTTGCGAAATCCTATGGGGCGACTGCGACTCGAACCCGGATAACGGCTGCGAGCGGCCGCTCGACACCCTGACCGATTGCGGGGATTGCAGCCTGGCCTGCAGCCTGCCAAACGCCACCGAGAGCTGCTCGACGGGCAGTTGTGTGATATCGAGTTGCAACGCCGGCTATACCGATTGCAACTCGGTTGCCGCCGACGGCTGTGAGGTTCACACCGCAATCGATCTAAACAATTGCGGTACATGCGGGAATGTGTGTTCCAATGCTCATGGCAGCACCCAGTGTTCAGCGGGAGCCTGTGCCCCGGTCTGCGATAGCCTGTGGGGCGATTGCGACTCCAACCCGGACAACGGCTGCGAAACCCAGCTCGACACACTGGTCAACTGCGGAACCTGCGGCCAGGCCTGCAGTTTGCCCAATGCCAGCGAAAGCTGCTCGACCGGGATGTGCGTGATCACCAACTGTGCTTCCGGCTACACTGACTGCAATTCGGTGCCCGCTGACGGATGCGAGGTGCATACCTCCGTGGATATCGCAAACTGCGGAACCTGCGGCAACATCTGCTCCAACGCCCACGGCACGACGTTGTGCTCGGGCGGAACCTGCTCCCCGACCTGTGCCGTACTGTGGGGCGACTGCGACAGCGACCCGGACAACGGCTGCGAAGAACCGTTGAACACGCTTACGGACTGCGGCGATTGTGGAGTCGTGTGCGATCTTCCGGGAAGCAACGAAACCTGCGTGACCGGTAGCTGCGAGATATCGGGCTGCGAGCCGGGCTATTCCGATTGCACGGCCGCTCCAGGCTGCGAGACGCACACCGACGTCGACGTCGATAATTGCGGCACCTGCGACAACGCCTGCACCAACCTCCACGGATCCACCCAGTGCCAGTCGGGCAACTGCAGTCCGACTTGCTCAGGACTATGGGGTGACTGCGACAGTGACCCCGACAACGGATGCGAGACGCCGGTAAATACGCTTACAGATTGCGGCACGTGCGGTTTGGCGTGTGTCCTGCCGAACGCCAGCGAGAGCTGCGCCACCGGAAGCTGCCTGATTTCGAGCTGTAACGCGGGATTCGCCGATTGCAATTCAACTGACGCGGACGGATGCGAGATTGACACAGGCAACGATGTGAACAACTGCGGCTCCTGCGGGCACATGTGCACCAACGTGCATGGTACCACTCAATGCGTTTCCGGCGTTTGCTCGCCTGCATGCGGCGGCCTGTGGGGCGACTGCGACGGAAATCCGGACAACGGCTGCGAGACCCCACTCAACACCTTGTCGGACTGCGGTGCATGCAATTCAGGTTGCAGCCTGCCGCACGCCAGCGAAACCTGTGCCTCGGGAAACTGCCTGGTGGCCGGCTGTGACAGCGGCTACTCCGATTGCACGGCCGCGGCCGGCTGCGAGACCAACACGGCAGCTGACGTCAACAACTGCGGTAGTTGCGGCAACACCTGCACCAACGCGCATGGCACCACCCAGTGTTCTTCTGGAAGCTGCAACCCGTCCTGTGTCGGGTTATGGGGCGACTGCGACGGTGACCCTGACGACGGCTGTGAGACGGCGCTCGATACTCTGGCCAACTGCGGAACGTGCGGTCAGGGCTGCAGTCTGCCCAACGCCGGCGAGAGTTGCTCGACCGGGAGCTGCCTGATAACGAGTTGCGATTCGGGTTACGACAATTGCGATGCGAACCATTCGAACGGCTGCGAGGTGCATAGCGACTCGGACACCAGCAACTGCGGTTCCTGCGGCAACATTTGCAGCAATGCTCACGGGACGACCCAGTGCCTGTCAGGCGGTTGCTTTCCAAGTTGCGATCCTCTCTGGTTAAGCTGCGACTTCGATCCCGACAACGGTTGCGAGACACCGATAAATACTCTCAGCGACTGCGGCTCCTGCGGCCAGCCATGCAACCTGCAAAATGCCGCCGAGAGCTGTGCGACAGGAAGCTGCCAGATTACCTCTTGCAACTCGGGATATGACAACTGCAACGGTCTCGACATTGACGGCTGCGAGATTAACACCGCCTCGGATGTCTCCAACTGCGGCGCTTGTTCAAACCAGTGCACCAACGCGCACGGCACAACGCAGTGCAACTCGGGGACTTGCAGTCCGAGCTGCAGCAGCTTGTGGGGCAATTGTGACGGGGATCCCGACGACGGCTGCGAGACGCCCACCAACACGCTCAGCGACTGTGGCAACTGCGGTGTGTCATGTAGTCTGCCGAATGCGCAAGAAAACTGCGATCTCGGAACATGCCAGATCACGAGTTGCGATTCGGGCTGGGACGACTGCAACGCCGGGGCCGGTTGCGAGACCTACACGGACGGCGACCTGGCCAATTGCGGTAGCTGCGGGTCGGTCTGCAACCTCGCCCACGCCATCGAGAACTGCACTTTGGGCAACTGCCTGATAAGCAGTTGTGACACTGACTGGTGGAACGTCAACGCCTCGGACGGAGACGGGTGCGAGTGTGGGGACACGTCCGACAATGTGGAGACCTGCGCTGCAGTGTCATCGAGCGTCGGTACGGTTAGTCCCTCCAATACCCTGATTACATTGAACCGCGTGATCGTGCACCGCACCTCATACCGGGATGACTACGACTGCTACAAGGTGACGTATTCGCGCGCGTCTCCGGGCAGCGGAACTTTCCGCATCCGGCTCAACCCGGATCCCGGCAACCTGTCGTTCGTGGTGTGGCGCAACAACTGCTCGACGCAGGTGTGCGGTGGAGACGTGTCCTTCGTGTCGAATTGCTCGAGCACCGGCGGCGACTGCCAGTTGGGCAACACAAACGACTTCCTGGTCTGCGTCTACGCCAGCACGTCAAACGCCATCTGCCAGGCATACACGCTGGAATTCCAGTACATCCCCTGAGAGCTACTCGATCGGTGCGCTCAGGTCCGGAGCCTTGCCCTTTTGCATTAAAGTCAGGCCGCGGATCTTGCGTCGCACCAGGACAGCGTCCTGCGCATGGGGCGCTTTTTTCAAATAGGTCTTGAGTTCGGCGATGGCCTTGTCGGTCTCACCCTTCTGATTGTAGGCGTCGGCCAGGGCCTTGTGGATGTCGCCGACGATAGGTGCGGCCAGCTCCGATTTCAGAGCCGCCTTGTAGTCGGCGATGGCCTTGTCGACGAATTCGTGGTCGCGCCGGCCCACGCTCAGGCGCTGGTAGACATGGCCCCGGTTGTATAGGGCCGCCGGGTAATCCGAACGCAGCTTAATGGCCTGGTTGAGGTTTTTTAAAGACGATTCCCACTGGCCCTTCTCAATATAGCAGTGGCCCAGCATGTTGTAGGCGACTTCGAAGTCGGGTTTTGACTCGATGGCCTTTTTGAACTCGCCGATTGCCTGGCTCAACAGCTCGGCCTTCTTCTGGCGATCGTTCGTGTGGCGTCGCTTGTTGATCAGGAACTCCCCCTTCTCGCGATGACGGGCGGCATCGTCCGGAACGAAAACCGTGTGACCCGTCCCCGACGAGAGAAACAGCACCACCCCCAAGACCCCGGCGACCACTACCACAATCGCCGCTATGATAGCTTTAGGCGTCATTTACTACAGGGGGGAAACCGTGAAACGGATGCCCACCGTCACCTGCCCCTCTATCAGGCCGGTCGGGATCGTGCGGGTCACGCTGGTGTCGACCGTGATGTCGGTCTTGCCGATGAAGGCGAATTTCAAAGACATCAGGAAGTCGCTCAGGATCTGGCGGCCGTCGGTCATGAACTGGACCTCATCGGTGCCCATCCAGCCGGCCGCGATCGAACCGCTCACGGCCACCTCCTTCGAAGAGGCCGTGATGCCGGTCGCATCGTAACCGTCCAGCCACATTTCCAAAGACGGCAGGGCGAAGTTGAGACTGTTGGTGGAGATCGTGTACTGGACGTACTTGACGGTAACCCCGCTGACCTTGCCGGCATCGATATACTTCTTGAGATCTGCATTGTCTGAAAAATCGACCTTCTGCGGATCCAATTCGAAGGGAAAAGTCTGATTGACAGGATAGCCGACCGGGATTTCGGTTAGGCCATCCAGGCTTATCTCCAACTGTTGTTCCAGAGACTGCCTGAGCAGGCCGGCATCGAGCGAGAAGGGAAAAGTCTGGTCGGGCATGTCGATCCCGATATCTCCGCCGAGGAGCCCGCAGGAGGAGAAGCCGAGCGCGGTCAGAGCCACCAACAATACGGCAGAAAGTGCATGCATTTTTTTCATCTCATTACCTCCGTTGAAATAAATCCCTCGTGCTTTCCCATACTACTGTCGGATATGAGAGGCTGTCAATCGAGGTTACGGCGCAGTCTTGCCGTGGCCCAGGGCTGTTACTGTCTGTTCGGCCAGGCTGTAAGGATCTGAACTCCGATCGACCAGGCGATCGATTACCTGGTTCAGGTGGTCCTCATGCATCAGGTACGACCAGCCGTGAGTGAAAAGGGTGCGCCTGTAGATGTCGATGAACTCCTGCCGCAGCCTGGAGCGGACGAACTCGGGGTCGGCCGCGGCCCGTTCGTATGCCTTGCGGTGCTCAGCGATTGCCACTACCACTTCGTCGAGGCCCTCTCCGGTTGTGGCAATCGTCTTGACAATGTGGGGAACCCAGTCGCCGGGCGTGACCCGAGGCTGCTTGCTGTCGGCGGCCACAGCCACCGGTCCGTGGTGCTGCAATTCCGCGGCGGGCACGAAACCCATGTTGAGCATCATCTTGAGCTCGTTGACCGTGCGCCCCGCGCCTTCACGGTCGGCCTTATTGACCACGAAAATATCGGCAATCTCCAGGATACCCGCCTTGATGGCCTGGATCTCGTCTCCCATGCCCGGCGCCATGACGACCATGGTCGTCTGCGCCAGGCGCTGGACCTCGACCTCGTCTTGCCCTACCCCGACAGTCTCAACCAGGACCAAGTCCCAGCCCATGGCATCTAAAGCGTGAACCACGTCGCCAGTCGTGCTGGTCAAGCCCCCCAGATGGCCCCGGGTGGCGAAGCTGCGGATGAACACGCCTTCATCTGTGGCATGTTGCTGCATGCGGATCCTATCACCCAGGATGGCGCCCCCTGAGAAAGGACTGGACGGATCGACTGCCACAACGGCCACGGTCTTGCCGGCCGAGCGAAAGTTGCCGATCAAGCGGTCGGTGAGTGTGCTCTTGCCGGCCCCGGGGTTTCCGGTGATGCCGATGATGAAAGCCTTACCCGTGTGGCGGTAGAGTTGCTTGAGAATGGATCGCGCCTCGGGAAGGCCGTCGTCAATCCAGCGCAGCAGGCGGGCGCAGGCACGGATGTCACGTCTGAGGACATCGTCGAGGAGTGTCATCTATGTTCCGCTGCCGCCCGGAGCGCCCTGTTGTTCTCCTTTACCAGGAGACCCAGGTACTCGTTGACGGCGACCACGACCTCGTCCACTTCGGCCCTCAGCTCGTCGAAGACCAGTTTTTTGAGCATACCCTCATCGGTCAGCTGTTCAAGATGATCCTGGAGCGCGAAAAGCGCCCCGCGACTCTTGAGCGTATGACTCGTGCCTGAACGGAATGTGCCCTCTCCGAAGCCGGTTGCCAACGCCGCCGTCACCGTTGTGGCAGCGTGTTTCATCCGGCCGGCCAGGTTGCCGGCCTCGGACCCGTCCAGCGAAGCGGCAATCTTGTAGATCCGGCCGCGGAGCGCCCGGCCCAGCTTGTGGGCGGGGATGTCACCGAATTTGACGAATCCCCCGGGACCGGGAGACGCCCGGGCGGCCGCTCGCAGCCGCTCGTCCTCGTCGCTCGGATTGCCTGCGGGACGCGGCCGGGGGCGTTCGTTGCGCCAGACGCTCTTTTGTTTCACCCAGCCCTTGGCTGCCTTGTCCTTTCCGTCCGAGCGGGCACTTTTTTGGCGGTAGGCCGCTTTTTCTCCGCCTTTCGATTTGTCATGCGGGTTTTTCAAGGTGTCCTCTTCCCGTCGGATATCTGGGGGTGACGTTTTCCCGAATCCACTGCACGATCTCGGTTGTCGGCGTACCGGGCGTGAAAACCGCCCTGACACCCTTCTCTTTGAGCGTGGAGATGTCTTCATCTGAAATTATTCCGCCGCCGAAAACAATGATGTCCCCGGCTCCCTTTCCGGCCAGCCCATCGATAACGGCGGGCATCAGCACGTTGTGCGCGCCGCTCATGATGCTCAACCCGACAGCGTCGACGTCTTCCTGGATGGCCGTGGAAACTATCATCTCCGGTGTCTGATGAAGGCCGGTGTAGATGACTTCCATACCGGCGTCACGCAGGCTGCGGGCCACGATCTTCGCTCCCCTGTCGTGCCCGTCCAACCCGGGTTTGGCAACTAAAATTCTCAATTTTCTCTCGTCTGACATGTTTTACACTCCCTGAGCGGAATTAGCCCGAAGCCCTTACAACATTCCAGGGTCCTGGTACTCTCCAAATATCCCCCGCAACACGCCGATGATCTCGCCCAGCGTGCAGTACTCGCGCACCGCGTCCACGAAGCAATCCATCAGGTTGCCGCCATCCCGGGCGGCTTGCTCGATGCGAGAAAGTTGCGCTTTTACCTTGCCTGCATTCCGCTTGCGCTTCACCTCTTGCAGGTTGCTCACCTGGCGCCGCGTGACCTCTTCGTCGATCTTGAGAATGGGAATTGGCACTTCATCTGCCATGCTGAACTTGTTCAATCCAACGATGACTTTCTCATTCTTCTCGATCTGGCCCTGGTAACGATAAGCGGCGTCGCCGATTTCCTTCTGGGGATATCCCAGCTCGATGGCCCTGATGATTCCTCCCAGCTCATCGATCTTGTCGATGTAGCGCATCGCGTCGGCTTCTATTTTGTCGGTCAGCCACTCGACGAAATACGAGCCGGCCAAGGGATCGATCGTGTTCGCCACACCGGTTTCCTCGGCGATGATCTGCTGGGTTCGCAGGGCGACCGTAACCGCTGCCTCCGTGGGCAGGGCCAGCGTTTCGTCCAGCGAGTTGGTGTGCAGGCTCTGGGTTCCGCCCATGACGGCGCCGAGCGCCTGCAGGGCCGTCCTGACGACGTTGTTCATCGGTTGTTGCGCCGTCAGCGAGCAACCGGCTGTCTGCGTGTGAAAGCGAAGTTTGCAAGAGCTTTCCTTTTTCGCCCCGAAGCGTTCCTTCATCACCCGTGCCCAAATACGGCGCGCCGCGCGGTACTTGGCTATTTCCTCGAAGAAGTCGCTGTGAGCGTTGAAGAAAAAGCTGAGACGCGGGGCGAAGGCGTCGACTTCCAGGCCGGCGTCGATTCCCGCTTTCACGTAGCCGATGCCGTCGGCCAGCGTGAAGGCCAATTCCTGCACCGCCGTGGAGCCCGCCTCGCGAATGTGGTAGCCGGAAACGGATATCGTGTTCCAGAGGGGTACTTTCCTGGTGCAGTAGGCCAGGATGTCGGTGATGATGCGCATCGAGGGCCGCGGCGGGAAGATCCAGGATTTCTGCGCGATGTACTCCTTGAGGATGTCGTTCTGGATGGTGCCGCCGATCTTGTCCGCCGGGATGCCCTGCTTCTCGGCCACCACGATGTACATGGCCAGCAGGATGCCGGCCGGTCCGTTTATGGTCATGGAAGTGGTCACGCGATCGAGCGGAATTCCCTCGAACATGACCTCCATGTCCCTCAGGCTGTCAACGGCCACGCCGCACTTGCCCACCTCTCCCAGCGAGCGCGGGTGGTCGGAGTCGTAACCCATCAAGGTTGGGTAGTGAAAGGCAACCGAAAGACCTGTCTGGCCCTGATCGAGCAAGTAACGGAAACGCTTGTTGGTGTCCTCGGGAGTGCCGAACCCCGCGAACTGGCGCATCGTCCACAGTCGGCCGCGGTACATCGTGGGATAGACGCCGCGAGTGTATGGATAGCGCCCGGGCAGGCCCAGGCTAATCGAGTAATCGTAGCCGGGAAGATCCGTTGGAGTACACAAGCGCGGAATCTCCATGTCGGAGATGGTGCTGAAACGCTCCAGCCGCTCGGGTGATCGCTGCAACACAGCCTGAAGCTCTTCTCTTGTCCAATTCTCCTGGCTCTGAATGATCTGATCGAAAGAGTCGCTGTCGAAAAGCATGCTTGCCTGTCCCTTCAGCGTTCGATTCCGACCCGGGCAATCACGCCCGCGTCGTAGTAGTGCTTGATCTTCTTCATCTCGGTGACCAGGTCGGCGGCCGCAATCACATCCTTGTGGGCATAGCGTCCGGTGAGAATCAGTTCCAGCGACGGTTTCTTGGTACGAATCAGATCGAGAACGTCGGATAACTCGATCAGGCCGAAATCGAGCGCCACGTTGATCTCGTCGAGGATTACCATGTCATACTCTCCCGACGAGATAATTTTATGTGCCAGCTGAACACCGTCCTTGGCCCACTTGATGTCGATCTGTTCCGGGTTTTCCTTGGAGACGAAGGTTTCCCTGCCCATCTCGCGGATCTCGATGAAGGGAGCCAGGCGGCGGGCGGTTTCCAACTCTCCATATTCCAGGTTGCCCTTCATGAAGAGAATCATGAACACCTTCAGGTTGTGCCCCACGGCCCTGAAAGCCTGCCCCAGGGCGGCGGTTGTCTTTCCCTTGCCGTCGCCCGTGTAAAGCTGGACGAAACCCTTGTCCAGATGTTTGCGCTCGTACATGCTTCAACTCCTGAGCAATGACCTGGCGATTACCAGGCGCTGGATCTCGCTGGTGCCCTCGTAGATCGTGGTGACCCGGCTGTCTCTGACCAGGCGCTCGATCGGATAATCCTTGATATAGCCGTAGCCGCCGTGAATCTGGAAAGAACGCGCGCAGATCCTGTTGGCCGCTTCGGTAGCGAACAACTTGGCCATCGCCGCCTCGCGCGTGAAGGGTTTCTGCCTGCTCTTCAGATCGGCGGCCCTGAGCACCAGCAGCCGCGCCGCGTCCAGCTCGGTTGCGCTGTCGGCGATCATCCACTGGATGGCCTGATGCTCCGAGAGCGGCTTCCCGAAAGCATTTCGATTCTGGGAATACTGGATGGCCTGATCGAGCGCCGCCCGGGCGATTCCCGTAGCCTGCGAGGCCACGCCGATGCGTCCGCCGTCCAGCGCCACCATGGCGATTGGGAATCCATGATTCTCTTCTCCCAGAAGCGCATCCGGCGGCAGCCTGGCGTCTTCGAAGATGAGCGAGACCGTGTTGGAGGCCATCAGCCCCATCTTCTTTTCCTCCGGGCCGGCGCTCAGCCCGGGAGTATCTTTGGGCACCAGGAACGCGGAGATCCCCCGCCCTCCCGGTTTGCCGGTTCGCGCCCAGCAGACGATCACCCCGGCGTGGGCGCCCGAGGTGATGAATTGCTTGGTGCCGTTCAGCAGCCAACCGTCATCGGTGCGCCGGGCGCTGGTTTTCAAGGCCGTGGCGTCGGAGCCGCAATGCGGCTCCGAGAGGGCGAAGGCGCCGGCTGCGTACTCGCCAGAGGTGATCCTGGGAACGTGCCGGCTGATTTGTTCAACGCTTCCGAACTTGCAGATGACTTCTGCCACCATGTTGGTCACCGCCATGGTGACCGCAGTGGAGGCACAGGCCCGGGAAACCTCCATCATCGCCAGAGTGTATGCCACAACGCCGGCCTCGACGCCGCCCCATTTCTCGGGGACGTTGACGCCCATCAACCCAAGGCCGGCCATCTGCGAAAGCTTGTCGAACGGAAAGCTGCCCTTGGCCTCGCGCTCGGACGCGCCCGGCTCGAGTTCGCGGGTGGCGTAGTCGCGGGCCGTCTGCTGAATAAGCTTCTCGGTTTCGCTGAGTTCGAATTCCATGCTCTCGCCCGTGAATCAGTAGTTGTAAAAACCTCGTCCCGATTTTCTACCAAGCCAACCCGCGTCCACATACTGGCGCAGCAATGGGCAGGGACGGTACTTATCGTCTCCGAGGCCGGTGTGCAGCACCTGCATGATGGCCAGGCAGGTATCCAGGCCGATCAGATCGGCCAGTTCCAGCGGACCCATGGGCTGGTTGGTGCCCAACTTCATGCCGGTGTCAATGTCCTCGACGCTGCCGATTCCCTCGGCTAAAGCGTATGTGGCCTCGTTGATCATCGGCATCAGGATGCGGTTGACGATGAAGCCGGGAAAATCCTTGGACTGCGTGCAAGTTTTCCCCATCCTTTTTGCCAAGGCGATCGTGGTTTGCGCCGTCTCGTCCGAAGTCGGCAACCCGCGGATGATCTCCACCAGTTTCATGACCGGGACGGGGTTCATGAAATGCATGCCGATAACCCTGTCGGGCCGCCCGCTGGCCGCCCCGATACGGGTGATCGAGATCGACGAAGTGTTACTGGCCAAGATGGCTTGCTTGGGTACGATCTTGTCCAGCTTGCCGAAAATCTCGAGCTTCAACGACTCGCGCTCGGTAGCGGCCTCGACCACGAAATCGCACTGTGCCAGATCGTCGAGATCGGGAGCCTTGTGCAACCTGGCGCCAATCGCCCCGGCCTCGTCGGAGCCCAGTTTGCCCTTGGCGACGGCGCGTTCGAGGCGTTTTCCGATACCGTCGATTCCCTTCTGTATCAACTCATCGCTGATATCGCTAAGCCAGGCATCGAGCCCGCAGGCGGCCGAAACCTGGGCGATCCCGGCCCCCATCTGTCCGGCCCCCACGACACCGATCTTCTTGATTTCCATCGCGAATTCCTCCGTGCCAGGCCAGGCGTAACCCGCCTGGAATCACTCAAACAGCGGGCTGTGATTATCAGGTTTTCGTCCAATTGTCAACGTGGCGGGGGGCGAACTGGATGGGCGGGGCCTGTGCGTCTTGCCTCTGTTCTGGCGCGCTGGGCCTGCTCCAGGCTGCGAAATTTCACTACCCCTGGTGAAAAGGAGAGTGGTGGTGCCAGCCTGGCAGCCCTGCGCCACACAATCTCAATTCGCAGGAGCAGTTCCCGGTCGTTTGCCGGAAGTTTTGGCTGCCGGGCTTGGCTCATTTGCTCTACGGAATGAAACTTTTCGACGGGCATGCCAGCCTCCAGACCG
>CAZXHT010000074.1:5707-30910 GCA_964640665.1 uncultured Myxococcales bacterium | reverse complement strand
TCGAACCTGGTCAAGGTCACCCAGGTCGAGTATAGCGCCCAGGTGGGCGTCGGTCTCGAGATGTCGGTCTCGGTCCATTCCGGGCAGGTCAACGCCCGTTACAACTACTGGGGCGCCTTTCCCAACATACTCGATCACATAGATTACAACTCCCCGGCCGCCGTCGACATCCAGGGATTCGTCGGCGTGCCCTTCGACGCCACCTGGGACACCGGGCCATACAAGGCAGGCGATCTCACGACTGAAACCTGGACGGGCACGATCTACATCACCGGAGATACCAACGTGCCTTCTGCACAGACACTTACAATCGATGCCGGCACCCAGGTGCAGTTCGTGCCGATCGACCAGGATTACGACGGCATCGGGGACTACGGTCTGTACGTGGCAGGCACGCTGACAGTGTCCGGCGCCGCCGGAAATACCGTCAAGTTCATGCCCCACGGCTCGTCGCCGACTACCTCCTCGTTCGATCGTGTGCGCGTGGCCGGCTCCGGCACGAGTTCGATCTCTTACGCCGACTTCACCCACGGCCATATCGGTCTCGAACTGCAGGACGCCTCCAGCGTTCAGCACTGTGCCTTCGAAAGCAACAACCTCTACGGGCTGTACCTGAACAACGCCGACAACTGCATGGTCGACCAGATCCTGGTACAGAACAACATGGATGTGGGCATGAAAGCCGCAGGCACTGCGGGCGCCACACTGACTTACATCGAGATCCAGAACAACCCGGGCGACGCGATGCAGGCGACAGGCAACGGCAACTGCAGCCTGACCGACTCCGACATCCACGACAACGGCAGCGCGGGGCTGGTGCTGGAGAACACGAGTTGGGACATCGATCACTGCGCCTTGCTCTACAATGGGGCGGAAGGCGTGCGCTACCTGGGCAGCTCGAGCGGGACCATGACCTACACCAACGTCAAGTTCAACAACCTGCCGGGCATCGTGGTCGAAAGCCGCGGCAGCCCCTACCCTGTGCCGGACATATCCAACTGCAACATCTTCGGCAACTCGCTTGTCAACTCGCTGGAGACGGCCGCAACGGATCCTTCCAGCACCTTGTCCCTGACCGGGCCCTACTCATCGGGCACTTCTTACTCGATCAGTTGGGCCACGCCCAACGGGCGCAGGGTCGTCAGGGCCTACTTCCACTTCAACTATAACTATTACGCGACCGGCTACCTGCAGACCGGCGGCGGCTCGAACATCGCCTCTCACTCCAGCACCTGGGAAGGCTGGGTCTGGGCGGACGGAAGCAACACCAACAACCTGCGGGTCGGCCTCAACCAGAGCTACAGCACCTCCAGCAACGATACCAACTTGGCAGAGGTAACCTCGGTCGAGTACCTGGATCTGGCCGATCCCAACGATCAGATCGAACTGACCACGGCCACCTCGAGCGGTCAGGTGATCGCCCACCAGAACTACTGGGGCCAGGGGGCGGACGTGTTCCAGCGCATCTCGATGAATCGCACCGACGCGGTCGACTTCACCAGTTGGGTAATGGACGCTGTCGATCCCTGCGGGCCGAGGTGACACGCATCACAAGTTTCACGGCTGACCCAAACTAGGTGCCCATCCAGATCGGGGCCCGATCACGGCCTGAGCATCCTGGCATCCATTGTCTTGACCGCCGTGCCGCGCATGCGAACGCTGCCGATCTCGCGATCCTCATGGGCCACTTCGATCCTGGCCTGGCCGCGGCGACCCAGAATAACTCCCTGCTCGGCGGTCAGGCGCGAAAGCGGCGGACTTAGCTGCAGAGCGTGCTCACGGGCGACCAGGGCGGCCACGGCCGCGATCCCGCAAGCGCTGACCGGCTCCTCGGGCACCCCGATGGCCGGGGCAAAGCCGCGGCAATACAAATCCGTCGGTCCCTGCCAGGTGTAGAGCATGATGCGGCTGACACCTGTCTTGGCCGATAGCTGCACCAAGGCCTCGTGGTCGGGACGGGCGGCATCGAGCCCCTCGCGGGTCGAGACGGGCACCGCCAGCGTCCGCGCGCCGGCCCGGACGACAGACAGCGGCCAGTGATCGGGAATCAGATGACGGCTGGTACCCAGCGCTCCGGCCAACAGATCGTGGCTGTAGCCGAAGGGCTCGAAGCCGATGTCTTCGAAGGTAAGCCCGACCTCCACCCCGCAAACCGGGTGGGGACCGATTTCCACGGCAAAATTCCCGGCCGGGGTATCGAGCGTTATGGTTGGCGATTCGTCCGGCGATCCCAGCTTGCCGGCCCAGGCTAAAGCGGCGACGGCGGCCAGGGCCGCTTGCCCGTCGATCTCGACTGCGGTGCTGCGCGTGTAGAAGCGCATCTTGACGCTCTCGTCAGCAGGCCCGACCACGAAGGCCGTAGCCGGCACAACCAGCTCGGAGGCCACCTTCTGCATCTGTTCGTCGTTCAACCGGTCGGCTTCAAGAACAACTCCGACCGGCGAGCCGCTGAAGGCCTCGTCGGTGAAGGCGTCTACCAGCATCAATTCGATCACGTCATTTTCCATTCGTCCTCACTCTTTCCCTGTCTGCTGACTGCCCGCGGCAACCCAACTGTCGATATTAGCAGACGAGTAAGTATTCCAGAAGAGCAGCGGCCCGCGCATCCAGGCGGCGTAGTCGAGCAAAGCAGCGGCCGCCTTGCCGGTATAGGTGAACTCCAGCTTGATGCCTTCGCTCCGGCCGAACAACTCGACCGCTCTCTCGGCCGCCCGGGTTCGATGCCCGTAACCCCGGCCGATATAACCGGGGACGATTTTCAGGTTGTCTGCAGGACCCGCACCAAGATCGAGCGTGTCTCCCGCGCTGGCCACAAACTTTGTAAGCGAGCGCATGAACAACAGCATGCGCGGCCGGTTGGCCAGCAGTCGGTCTATCACCCGCACCGCCAGCACCTTGGTCGAAAGGCCCGCAAGCCGAAGCCCCAAAGCCAACCCGACCGCCGTGCCGCCCGTACCGTAAGGCAAAAAGATTGCCGCCGGCTCGGGCAACTCGCCCCGGCGCACCTGTTCGGCCAGTTCGAACCCGGCGTTTACGAATCCCAGCGCACCCAGCGGTGAGGAACCGCCACCGGGGATCACAAGCGGCGCCCTCCCCTCCCTGACGGTCACTCGGGCCAATGTCGCTGCCACGCTGACAGGCAATAAGTATTTCGAGCGGATCGGAACCAGCTCGACCCCGACCCCGCGGTCGGCCGCCATGTTACGCCTGACGCCGACGTTGACAGGCTGCGGGAAGACAACGCCGACGGTTTTGAAGCCAAGGCTGTCGCCGTGCAGCGCGGTGGCCAAAAGGTGGTTCGAGCCCAGCCCGCCCATGGTCAACAAGGTGGAAACTCCCCGTCGCCGCGCCTCGCCCAGCAGGAACTCGATCTTGCGAACCTTGTTGCCGCCATACAAAGGCGACGATAGATCGTCGTGCTTTATATACAGGTCGTCGCGACCGAGGTATTCCGACATTCCATCGAGCCGCGCAACAGGCGTCGGCAAATCGGCAAGCCTCAGCGGCCCGAGCCGTGCAATCAACGCCGGCAACCTTCGCGCAAGCGGTCGCATCCAGGAGCTATCCATGTTGCACTCGAGCTTGCCTTTTCCTGCAAATCCGCTCATATCCGCAGAGATTGAACCAGCTTTTAACCTGCGCCGCAAGTACGACCACGATTAAGTGATTACAAATCCGGCCCCTGGTTGACTGGACCCAAATTATGGACTATATTAGGGTACATAATTGACGGAGGGATAAATGGATTACGGCAAGGCGATAGAACCCGTTACGGTCTTGAAAACGAAGAGCGCCGAGTTGATCCGCAGGGCGCGTGAGTCGTGTCAACCAATCATCATCACCCAGAACGGCAAGGCCACCGCGGTGCTCCAGGATGTCGAGAGTTTTCAGCGCCAGAGAGAAGCCTTGCTGCTCTTGAAATTCCTGGCCCCGGGAAGCCAGGATCTGCGCGCGGGTCGGACTATAAGCCACTCCAAGGTCGTCGATCGTCTTTCAAAGAAAATCAAGGATCTGAAAATTGGCTGATAAATACCGGATCGTCTGGACCCCGACGGCCGCCGGCGATCTCGATGGAATCCTGGACTACATTGCAGCTCACTCCGGTCCCGATGTCGCCATGCGCGTGTTTTCGAGGATGGTCGAACGTATCGGCACGCTTTCGTCCCAGCCGCTGCGTTGCAGGATAGTCCCCGAGTTGAAGGAAAACGGCATCCGGGACTACCGCGAACTGCTGCTCATGCCCTACCGCGTCTTTTTTCGACTCGAGCGTAAATCCGTCGCTATCGTCGGGATCCTCGACGCCCGGCGCGATCTCGAAGAGGTTCTGATAAACAGGGCCCTTGACGAGTGAAGCGCCGATACGCAGAGCGGGTGATATTCTTGTGACAATAATCATGCTATACAGCTTCCCATGAGACGGCGCCCGTCGGATCCGGTGGCGCGCAGGCTGCGCAACTTCGTATTGCTTACCATCTTCGCGGTGGCCGTGCCCAGCTTGCTGCTGACCGGCTTCGGGCTGATCGCCATCGACAATGAGCGCGCGGCCGCCATGCGCCGGATCGAGGATCTCTACAAGCCGGTGCTCGGAAAGCTTGCCGATCGGCTGAATGCCTGGCTGTCCGCTTTGCCGCAAACCAGCACTGCCGCGCTCGACGATCTGGCCGCCTTCGCCAGGCGGGAAATCCCAGCGCCCGGTGAGCGTTTCACGAAATTCGCGACAGAGGCCGGCGCGGTCGCATGTTTCGTGGTAGGAACAAACGGGCGCGTGCTCTACCCGCGTCCCGAACCGCCGCTGCCGACCTGGCAGGGTTACCTGCCCGACTCTTTCTCTGCTGGACAGCAACTCGAATTCGCCGAGCGTGATCCGTCAGCGGCCGTGGTTAAATATCGTGCTGCACTTTCCGAACTGACCAAAGACGATCCCGCGCGTTGCCCCGTCCTAAACGCCCTGGCCCGGGCTCTTGTGCGCGCCGGACGAAGGCAGGATGCCCTGGCCACCCTGGATGAGCTGATTTCCGCATGTCCAAAACACGTCGATCACAGCGGATACAACCTGGCCGTCGGAGCGCGGCTGCGACGCCTGGCTTTGCTGCGCGGTAAGGACGAGACACGCTTTGCAAAAGAAATCGAAGCGCTGGCAGCGCTGCTCGGTCCCGGGCTTCCCACGCTCCGGGCATCGTCCGAACAAACCGGCTTCGCCGCCGCCCGAGCCATCGAGCTTCTCGGAGACGAGACCGGTCGCGTACAACCCATGGCCGTGGAAACACTCGATGCCATAAGCCACCAGGCGGAGTTGCTCTCCGCCCTGCCCGGGCTTGCGCCCGGCCAAGCGCGACTGCTGACCGTCCGGGCGGGAGGAAGGCGAAGGCTGGTTCTGGCCCGGGTCGGCCCGGAACTGACAGGCTGTCTGCTCCTGCCCGCCGGGCGCCAACACGGCCCTGAGGCTGCTCTGGACCAAATGGGCCTGTCGGGCAGCTTGCAAGCCTGCCTGACTTCGAGCGAGGAGCAATGCGAAGACGGGGCAGGCATTCTCGCGGCCGCGGAATATCTCAAAGCCACCGATCTGGCCTGGAAACTCAATCTGTTTCTCAAAGACTCGGGTTCGATCGACGCGCTTGCCGAATCACGCACCCGCATTTACTTCTGGGCGCTGCTTTTGGCCGTGGTCACGCTGGTTCTGGGTATCGGTCGCACCTTGCAGGTCATGATCCGCGAGGCCCGCCTGACGCGCCTGAAAACAGACTTCGTCTCCAGCGTCTCCCACGAGCTCAGAACCCCGCTGACCTCGATTCGCATGTTCACCCAGACCCTGCTGCTCGGGCGCACGCGCAACGAAGCCGAGGCACGCGACTGCCTGGAGACCATCGATCGCGAGAGCGAGCGCTTGACCCGCCTGGTCGAGCGCATCCTCGACTTCTCGCGCATGGAGGCTGGCCGCAAGGCCTTCCACTTCAAGCCCGAAGACGTCAAGGAACTGGTTGACCAGGCTTTGGCAGCCTGCGGCCCGATGCTCGAAGCCGGCGGCTTCGAAGTCACTCGCTCGCTTGCGGCCGAGCTTCCGGCCGTCGAACTCGACCGGGACGCCATGGTCGAGGTGTTGATCAACCTGCTCTCTAACGCCGTCAAGTACAGCCCCGACCGGCACAGCATCGAAGTCTTCGCACGCCGGGTCGACGATGTCCTGGAGTTGGGAGTGAGCGATCGCGGCATCGGTATCGAACGCGCCTTGCACAAGCGTATCTTCGAAAAATTCTATCGGGTGGACAACCGGCTGGCTTCCGAAGTGGCGGGCAGCGGCATGGGCCTGAGCCTGGTGCACTATATTATCCAGGCACACAACGGCCAGATAACCGTAGACAGCTCCCCCGGCCGGGGAAGCACGTTCACCATCCGGCTGCCCTTGAAGAATGCCAAGCATGAGGAAGAAGAATAATGGAAAGCATCCTGGTGGTCGAAGACGATCCATCGATAGCCAAGGGGCTCGACCAGAACCTGCGCTACGAGGGATTTTCGGTATTCATAGCGCCCGACGGCGAGCGCGGTCTCGAACTGGCGGTCGACAAGCAGCCCGATCTGATCCTGCTCGACGTGATGCTGCCCAAGCTGAACGGGTTCGAGGTGCTCAGGGAAATAAGGCGCCGGCAGCTCGAGATGCCGGTAATCATGCTGACGGCCAAGGGCGAACAGCTCGACAAGGTGCGCGGCCTGGACATGGGAGCCGACGACTACGTCACCAAGCCCTTCGGCCTGCCCGAGTTGCTGGCCCGCATCCAGGCCGTGCTGCGCAGGAAGCGCCGGCACGAGAAATCGGTCGAGCAGGCTTCGTTCGGCAAGGTGCGGGTCGATTTCTCGGCCCGCGCGGTCTGGGTGGCCGATGTTCCGGTAACCTTGACGACACGCGAACTCGACCTGCTGCGCTTTTTCATGACCCGCGAAGGCACGGCGCTCGAACGCCAGGAGATTCTCAACCGCGTCTGGGGCTTCGACTACTTCGGCACCGACCGCACGGTAGACAACTTCATCAACCGCCTGCGCCAGAAGATCGAGGCAGATCCCGAGAACCCGCGCCATTTCCAAACCGTGCGCGGCATCGGCTACCGCTTCAGCGGCGGCGAAAGTTGAGGCCGTCCCTCCCCTCGTCATTTACTTGGTAACAAGAGAATAGCTTGTACTGCGCCCGCCGCCCGGATCTTCCTCTTTCTATCTCTTCGTGAAATCAGGGAAGAGCGGCGAGCAGGCGCGTGGCCGGCACTATGTCGCGCGCCGAGTGATCGGCGCCGCTGACCTGGAAGGCATGAGGCACCCCCAGGCGGGTCTTGAAATAATCCAGCGACCTGTCCAGCCCGGCGGCGCCGGCCTTGGCCTCGATCAGTACCCAGGGCTTGCCTTCCCTGAGCAGCAGGAAATCAACCTCGCGTTTCTCGCGATCGCGCACGTAACGAAGCTCTACCATGCGGCCCTCGACGTCCTGCATCCAGTGACATAGCTTCAAAAGGTGAACCGCCACCAGGTTCTCGAAGCGTTGCCCGCCGGGCGGCGCCGCGGCCCAATCCCAGAAGTAGGCCTTGCTTCCCTTGCGAATCGAGCGTGCCAGCGAACCCGCATGCGGTCGCACGCGAAAGATGAGCTGAAGTCGTTCGAGCGTTTCTATCCAGTCGGCGACGGTCTTGTGATTCAACTGCAGATCTTCACGCAAGGAGTTGATCGAAAGCGGATTGGCCACGCGCTCGGCCAACATGTCGACGAGCTGCTCAACCAGAGAAACTTCCCTTACACGCGAAAGGTCGCGCAGATCCTGCCTGAGCACCTGCTCGTGAAACGCGAGCCGCCAGCGCCTGGCCTGGCGGGCCGAGCCGCCCAGGAAAGGCTCGGGGAACCCGCCCAGTTCGGAAAGAGACCCGAGAGTGTCACCGGGCGCGGGCGGGGCCGATGGCCATAGCCCGGGCTCTTCCAGCAACGCGCCGTCCGGTGGGCCGCCGTCGCGGCCGAGCTCGCCGAGAGTTAAAGGATGCAATCTGAAGCGCTGGTAGCGTCCGGCGATTGAATCGCCTCCCCTCCTGTAGAACTCGAACTTGCCGCTGCCGGTGACGAGCAGTCGCTGAATATCCCCCTCGGTGTCGTGAAACCCCTTGACCAGCGTTTTCCAGCGAGCGTACTTGTGAATCTCGTCAAGAACGGCTACCCGGCCTTCGTGGCTCCAGTTCAAATCACGGATGATCTTGCGATGTTCCGGTCGATCCCAGTTCAGGTAAACCCCGTCGTCCGGAACCAATTCCCCAAGGATTTCAACTGCCAGCGTCGTCTTTCCTACCTGCCTGGGTCCTGAAAGGAAGACCATTTTGCGGTTGAGATCAGAGACGATCTGCTCATGAAGATAGCGACGCATGAAGACAATATTACACTTTTGTATAAAATAGTCAATACTATTTCACACAATGGTGTGATATTGTCGCAACAGGGTAAGATGAAATTTGAAATGACACTCCGGTGACAAAAGGGTGATTGGGGCGTGAACAAGGACTATTATAATGGGCGGCACGAAAGGAGGAGTACCATGAAACGTTTTCTTTGCTTGTTCGTGCTGCTGACACTGCCGATGACCGCATCCGCGGCCACTTCCCACCTGGTCACCGCCCAGAGGGCTTACCAGCAAGGCATTTTCCTGCAGCGCACAACCGGTGATCTGCACAAGGCCTTGTCCGCCTACGATCGGGCACTCGAGGCGGCTACCGACGCCGAGGACGGAGATCTGGTCGAGGCCGTGCTGCTGCGCCGGGGCGAGATCTTCAAGCTGCTGGGCCGTCCGGAGGAACTGCAGACAACCATCGCCGCTTTGCGAAAGAAGTCGGGGGCCGACGACGCCAAACTCGGCCCGGCGACTATTTTTCCTCCCGAGTGCGATTTCGTGCTGCATGTCGATCTGCAGAAACTGCTGGCTTCGCCCCTGCTTTCGAAGATCGATCTCAAGACACAGATCGAGATCGAAAACCAGGATCTGAGCAAGATCAAGTCACTGCTGGGTTTCGATCCGCTCAACGACCTGCACACGCTGACGGTCGGGTTCAGCCTTTCCGACAACGAAGCGATGCCGGTCGAACATTGGATTGTGCGCATCTCGGGCAAATTCGGCCACTTCAATCTGCCGGATCTGGTCAAGGCGAAAAAGAAAGAGTTGGAAAACTTCCTGCTCAAGTCGCGGACCATCCAGGGAGTCGAGGTGACGGTCTTGCGCATTCCGCTCGACCAGGATCCCAAGCACATGCAAACCGTTGGAATCGCGCGGCCGGCCGGCGACACCATCCTGGCCGGCGACCTGCGCTCGATCAAACGGACGCTTGCCGCCTGGGCCGGCAAGGCTCCCGGACTGCGGGCCAACGCCAAGCTGATGCGCATGGTCTCGCGCCTGCCGGGCGGTACGAGCTTCTGGCTGGCCGGCAACGTCGAAAGCATTCTCAAGAAGTTAAAAGAAAAACTCGGCAAGCTGCCCATGATGCCCGATAAGCTTCCCCAGATCGAAGGCCTGCTGCTGACCGGCTCTCTGGAAAAAGATCTGGCCATCTCCGCCACCGCCTGGGCCGCCGACGCCCAGTCGGCCGGCCTGCTCGGCGACCTGCTGCGCGGCCTGGCCGCATTGGCCCAACTCGCGCCGATCGACGAGCCGCTGGTTAAAAAAGCCGTGCGCAGCATAGGCGTGGCCACCAAGGATCTACAGGTATCGGTCTCCGCCACCCTGCCGGCCGAACTTTTAAACAAGGCCGTCGAGGAACACAAAGGAAAGGCCATAACCAAAAAAGTGCGTCTGCGGATGAAGATAGGCGAGAAGAGAACCCTGGGGTTCGAGGGAATCACGCGAATTAACGTGGCAGATCCCGACGTGGCCGACGTCCAACCGGCGGGTACAGACAAGTTCAATGTCAAGGCCATCGGCAAGGGCAAGACCACGATCACGGTAAAGCGCCGGGGCAAGCCCGGGCTGGTTGTCAAGGTCAAGGTAGTAAAGTAGCCTGAACGTAAGGTTTTCGCTTGTCCCGCCCCCCGATCCCGGGATAATCATGTAACCCGTAAGACGAGGGTTACTCATGAACGCCACTGGGCGCCGGCAGAAGAAATCGACCACCCGGCACAAGATCTTGATCGGCAACCTGCGGACAATCAGCAAGATGGCCGTCTGCGCCTGCCTGGCTTTTTTCGTCGGCGGCTGCCCCGGCCCCGTTCCTCGTCGCTCGGCTGACAAACCGCCTGCTCTAATCGCCCCCACTCCCGAGGAGACAAACTTGAAAACCGAACAGATCGGCCCGGTCACAAGAGCTCATCTGGAAAACGGTCTGACCGTCGTGCTAGAGGAGAACCATTCCGCCCCGGTCGTGGCCATCCAGGTCTGGGTCGAGACGGGAAGCGCCGACGAAGTGGAAAACGAGTTGGGGCTGGCCCATCTTCATGAGCACATGCTCTTCAAGGGCACTCGCAAGCGCGCCGTGGGTGAGATCGCCAAGGCCATCGAAGGTGCCGGCGGTGAGATCAATGCCTGGACTTCTTTCGACGAGACGGTCTACCACGTCGTTCTGGCATCCCGCTATCTCGATCTGGGACTCGATGTGCTGGCCGACACCGTCTTCAACGCAACCTTCGATGCCGGCGAGCTCGAGCGCGAGAAACTGGTGGTGCTGGAGGAGATCAAGCGCACACGTGACCTGCCCGGACGTCGGCTGGGAGATCTTCTCTTCGGCCTTGCCTACCGGGTGCATCCCTACCGGCATCCAATCCTGGGTACGCGCGGGTCGGTATCACGGGTGACGCGTAAGGAACTCATAAATTTCTACCGGCGCAACTACGTACCGGCCAACATCACACTGGTAATCACCGGTGACTTCAAGACAGGCACGGCGCTTGCCAGGGTCAAGAAATTCTTCTCGGCGCCTGCCGGCAAAAAGAAGCCGGCCAGGGCGCGCCCGCATGAGCCCCGGCAGCGAAAACTCAGGTTGCGCCTGGTCAAAGACGACATCAAGGAGACGCATTTCAGCATTGCCTGGCACATCCCCGAGGTTACCGCCGCCGATGCTCCGGCTCTCGACTTGCTGGCCGTCATCATGGGCCAGGGAGAAAGTTCGCGTCTTAGCCTGGGCCTCAAGCGGGGTCTCAATCTGGTCAACGAAATATATGCCTACGCTTACACCCCCAAGGATCCGGGACTGTTCGTGGTGGGCGGCTCCTGCCCGCCCGGCAAGACCCGCCGGGCGCTGGCCGCCCTGACCAAGCAGATCGGACGCCTTTCGGGCGGCGGCGTCACCCTCTCGGAGATGGCCAAGGCCAAGGCGATTATAGAAAGCGAGGCCATTTACAGCCGCGAAACCGTCGAGGGCCTGGCCCGCAGGCTGGGCTACCACCAGGTGGTGGGCGGCGATCCGTCCTACGGTGAGATTTACCTGCAACGGATCCTCGCCCAGACCCCCGAGGATGTAAGGCGAGTGGCGGCCGCCTACCTCGAGATGCACAGGGCCAGCGGAGTATTGTTAGTGCCCCAAAAGGCGGCTCCCGAGTTCGACGCGCGGCTGATTCGCGGTATTCTCGAGGACCGCAGCACAACCAAGACAGCCGGGAAAACAGGCCATACCCAGAAAAGCCACATCAAGAGAGTCGCTATCGATAATGGCCCGATGGTCATCATCCAGGAGGACCACTCCAACGCCCTGGTATCGATGCATGCCGTCTTGCCGGGCGGAGTGCGATACGAAACCGATGCCGACAACGGTATAAACAATCTCCTGGCAGCCATGTTGACACGCGGCACACAGAGTCACGACGCACGTGAGCTTGCCGAAGAAATGGATCGCATGGCGGGAATCCTGGAGGGTTTTTCGGGGCGCAATACAATCGGCCTGCGGGCCGATATTCCCGCGCGCCACTTCGAACGTGCTCTCGAGTTGTTGTGCGACTGCCTGCTCAACCCGACTTTTCCAGATCGAGAGGTCAAGCGCGAGCGGCAACTGGCTCTCGAGGAGATCCGTGCCCGAGACGATAATCCGGCGGGGACCGCCTTCGACCTGTTCACGAGCACCTTGTACCGAAAACACCCCTACCGGCTGCCGACCCTGGGAACCCTCCAGAGTGTAGCCGGTCTAAAGCAACGCAAGCTGGTTGAATACTGGTCGAAGCATTTCTCGGCGCGGCGAATGGTGTTGTCAGTGGTCGGAGACGTCGACAGCGAGCGCGTTGTCTCCATGGTTCGCGACCGATGCACAAGCAAGGCCAAAGGTGCGCCAAGCGTGATCCGCGGGTCGTTTCCACTGGAGCCGCCGGCCAAGAAGATTCGTACGGCGGTCAAGATCCGCACCCGCGCCCAGACACACCTGGTGCTGGGTTTCAGGGGCACCACCATGTCATCGGCCGATCGCTACCCGCTGGAAGTCTTGCTGGCGGTTCTGGCCGGTCAGGGGGGACGCCTTTTCGTCGAGCTGCGCGATCGCCTTTCTCTGGCGTACACGGTTTCGGCGTTCTCGATGGACGGCATAGAGCCGGGATACATCGCCGTCTACCTGGCCTGCGACCCGGGCAAGGCCGACCAGGCAGTTACCGCCGTCAAGCGCGAACTCGGGCGCTTGATCGAAAAACCCGCAAGCCAGACGGAGTTGAAGCGCGCCCAGCGCTACCTTGTCGGCAATCAGGCCATATCGTTGCAACGTGCCTCCTCCCGCTCGGCGGCCTTGGCTTTTTGTGAACTGTATGGGTTGGGCTACCTGTCATATCAAAAGTACCCCGCGCGAATTCTCGAAGTGAACACCGGTGATCTCAGTCGGATAGCGAAAAAGTATTTCAAACTGGACGCGTATACCCTGGCCGTAGTGCGGCCAGGCAAACCTCCGAATGGATCTTGACGCGAGTCCTGCAAGACAGCTACCATTGTACTCGTTCCACGGGAGATGGGAGGTCGTCGTGCCCATAATTTTATGTATCGAGGATGATGCGGAGACGCGGATTCTGTTGAAGAAGAGTCTCGAGGCCGCCGGCATGCAGGTCGAGACGGTATGGAGCGGTGACAAGGGAATCGAGGCCGCCCTGAATGGAAATTTCGACTGCATCGTGCTCGATCTGATGATGCCGGGCATGAACGGCTTCCAGGCGATCCAGGCCTTGAAATCACAAGGCAAGACCGGCGGTCTGCCGGTTGTGGTGCTGACCGCGCGTGACGACGACGAGTCGCGGCTGCGGGCGTTGTCGGCCGGGGCCGACGACTACTTGCTGAAGCCCTTCGATATCGACTCCCTGGTGAATAGCATCAATACGGCCATGAATGCCGGGTCGACGGATCCCGCATCTTGACATGCCCGGCTTGTCGGCGCAGACAAAGAGACGCATCTTCATCCCGCCCGAACGCTGGAGCGGCAGCACCTTGCTGCTCCCGGCTGAACGACATTACCTGGTAGACGTCTTGCGGCTGAGTGAAGGATGCCTTGTCGAAGCCTTCGACGGACGCGGCGCGGCCTGCGAAGCCAGGCTTTGCCGAGACGGCAGACGCTGGCGGCTCAGTATGGGTGAGCGGCGCGTGGCACAGTTGGACCATTGCCCGGTTCGGATCGGCGTCGCGCTTACAAAGGGCAGGAAGCTCGATATTGCGGTGCGCATGCTGACCGAGATGGGCGTGGAGACCATCGAGCCGTTCAGCTGTACGCGCTCTGTCACTCGCCCGGCCGGGACCAGGCTGGCAGCGAGAATCGAGCGCTGGCAGAACATTGCCCGTGAGGCGACCCGTCAGTCGGGCAGGTGCTCCGTACCCGGTATTCTTCCCGTCCGTCCGTTTGGGGCAATTCTCGAGGCACGCAACGAATCTCAGCGGGTAATCCTGGACACCGGGCAAAACCTGCCTGAACTACCCCGCCTGCTTGCGGACAAGCCTGCCGGAGATCGAATTCTTCTGATCGGGCCGGAAGGCGGCTTCACCGAGGAGGAGATCCAAAGGGCGTGCCGGGCGGCATTTAGCGCCGCGTCACTGGGTTTGCCGGTCCTGAAAACGGAGACGGCATGCGTTGCCGCCGCCGCCCATGCCATCTTGACACACGGCGCACGGTCGGATATTGGTGAAGCGAAAAGGAAAAGCCCATGATCTGTCCCCATTGCGCGTTTCCCAACAATCCCGGGGCGCGCGTTTGCAGAAAATGCAAGCGGCCTCTGGGCGACGAGGCCGGCTCTCCCTCCTCGCCGGCGATATTGTCCGCCGATCCCGTAGCGCCGATGTCCGACGATCTGCCAACCCCGTCCGATGAAGACAACCGGGCTGTTGCCGGACAGCCGGCGGGCATCCTCGATAGGGTTTCCGCTTGCCTGGCTGATGCTCGCCTGAAAGAAAAAAACGGAGATCTGCGCGGCGCCTTCCTGGTCTGCCAGTCGTTACTGATCGACCTGTACGGCGACATCCCCAAGGAAGCCCTTGCCTCGCTCTACGGCTACATGGGCAGGGTCAGCAGGCTGCAGGGAAAATCCGAGCGAGCGAAGAAGTACATGCGTAAGGCCGAGTCGCTCACCGGCAGACCGCCCACGCAACACAGGGCCGCTCCATCCTCATCCATCGAAAAGGCCATTTCCAGGGCCGTGGAAGACGCAGCCGGCGGGCGGGAGGAGCAGTCCCCGAATGTAGTGCAGGAAACGCAACAGGAGCCAAGTGCGCAGCAATCGCCCGCCGAACCAGCCGCGGCCCCGGTCGGCGATGGCAAGCTCGTCCGGGTTGCCGGTTTCTGGACCCGGCTTGCCGCCCTCGCCCTGGATTCATTGATCGTCGGCGCAGTGGTCGTCACCATGATGTTGATGTCCTCGCTGTTGCAAGGGGATGGCGCCGCTGGAGCTTTTTCGTTTTTTACTCAGAAACTATCGCTGGTAATGGCGGCCTTCCTTATCTACATCGGCTTCCTGCTGGTGTACCTGACGTTGTTTTCCGCCTATGGCGGGCAGTCGGCCGGGAAAATGCTTCTGAGAATCCGCGTGGTTCAACTCGACGGTCATTCGCTGACGACATCCCGTGCGTTGCGCCGGGCCGGGGGAATGTTAATCGCCGCCTTGCCTGGACTGGCGGGGTTCTTTTGGGCGGCCTTCGATCTCGAGCGGCGCGGCTGGCACGACTACATCGGGGGAACCCTGGTCGTGCGTCTCTCTCGGCAAGACACACCTGCACAAGCCATTACTTGACGGGGAGCATCGACGTGACCCTTGCCCTGGCCAAGTTCCTGGTGGAAAATAAACAGATCAACCCCGATCTGATGGACGACATTCTTCAGCGACAAGTCATTTTTGGGGGTTCGCTTGACACCAACATCCTCGAGTTGGGTCTGCTCGACGAGCAGATCCTGACCGAGGCCCTTGGCCGGGTACACGGCCTGCCGTTGGCCTCGCGCGAACTGCTGGCCAGGCGCGATCCCCGCATGCTGAACCTTTTTCCTTCCCGCCTGACCAAGAAACACCAGGTCGTGCCGATTGCCATGGGCGGCAGGTCGGTCTTCGTGCTGACGTCTTCGAGGATTCATCCGCTGGTGGCCGAGGAAATTGGTTTTATGCTCAGTCTGGCTGTCAAATCTCATATAGTCTGCGAAGCCAGGCTGCAGGGTTTCTTGCGATCATGGTTTGACGTTGAGATCGAGCCACGCTATGCGGTTTTACTCGATCGCCTGGGGAAATTCAGACTAGGGACGCCTGGTCAGGGCCCAGGGGCAACAGAGCTGAAGATCCCTGAAGCAACGCTGACGACGGAGATGCCTGCCGCCTCGGTCGACAAGGCCAGGGTGGAGAAGGTCCTCGATGACATCGAGCGAGCCGAGCGCGACGAATCCGCCAGGCGCGAGCAGGCCAGGACCGGCAGGATCTCGATCGAAGCGGCAACACGCACCTGCATGCAAGCGTCTGACCGTGATATGATCATAGACACCACCTTGCGTTTTGCGCGCCAGATAAGTCCCTTCGTATCCCTGTTCGTCATCAACAACGACTCGATCCTCGGCTGGGACGGAATCGGCGCCGACAACGTCACCGAACAGATCAAGAAGATCCGTTTGTCTGTCGGCACTTCCTCCGTGCTCAGCACCGTTATCCAGACAAGAGCCTACTACCTGGGCCCCATACCCGAGTCATTGGGGAACAATGAACTCCTGAAGGCCATGGGAAGATCGCGCCCCCCCAATGCGTTCGTTGTTCCGCTGACCCTGAAGGATCGCCTGATCGGTCTTTTGTACGGGGATGCCGGCAGCAGATCCATTCGCGGTAATCGCCTGGTAGAACTGCTGGTCTTCACCAGCCGTCTGTCGGCAGCCTTCGAGCAGCTGATCCTCAAGCGCAAGAAGGTCAACAACCTCTCCCGGGAAGAAGCGGCGGATGAATCGCCGCTTCCGGAACCAAGCCACGGAGCCCTGCAACTCGCCGAGGCCGCGGCAATGAACTCGATTGCCGCCAGATCTACACCGCACCCGGCGCCAAGCCGGGCTGGGCCGCCTTCTCTCGACTCTTTTCCCCTGCCGGCCCCGGCCCCCGTGTTTCATGCCGAGGAAGAACCGGTTGTAGTCGATGAGAGCTTCCTGGACGGCGCAAACCAGGAGGGTGCTCGGATCCAGGTGGCCGGCGACGACGATGCCGTTGTGGTGGTAATGGACACCGAGACAGAGTTTGCACCCAGCCTGGCGGGGCCGATTCCGGAAAAGCCGCCGGCACTTACAGAACATCCCAGCGTCCAGTTTGCCGAGGACGCCTTTTCCCAGTCAGTCACCACCCAGCCCGAGATACCCGCGGCCGACTTTGTCGACAAACTGTGTCAGGATCTTGTCGACCAAGAACAACACAAGGCGGAGAGCGCCTGTGACGCGCTGGTTGCTATCGGCCAGGAGGCCGTGGGTGCAATCATGAAGCACTTTCCCGGCAAGCTGCTCTTCGATGTCAGGGGCTCTTACGATTCCATGCCTCCGCTGAAGGAACACGGCTTCTTGCTACGTAGCCTGATCGAGATCGGAACCGGGGCCGGTTCGACCATCGCGGCCAGGCTCGAAGATCCCGATCCGCTTGCCCGCTTCTACGCGGTCAGGCTGCTGGCCGAGATCCATTGCCCCGGGTTCGTGCCCCAGTTGTCGCTGCGCCTCTACGATCGCGACGCACTGATAAGGCTCACGGCCGTCGACACACTGCTCGAATATCGCAAGACAACCGCCTTCGACAAACTGCTCGCCAACCTGCGCTCCAAGTTGAGAGATACAGATCCCAACCAGAAGGCCATCGCGGCGGCGCTTTTGGGCAACTTCAAGGACTGCGACGCGTTGCCCATCCTGGCACCGCTGGTCAAGGCATCCCAGAAGATGATCTCCCGGGCGGCGTGTGAGTCTTTGAGCTACATCACCAAGCAGGATTTCGGCACCAGCGAACGCAAGTGGATCAAGTGGTGGAAGACGCACAAGGGCCAGCGCCGCGTGCAGTGGCTGATCGCCGGCCTGTCCTCGAAGAACCGCAACATCCGTTTCTCGTCGGCCCAGGAATTGAACCAGCTCACGGGCGAGTATTTCGGTTACTACTACGACTCGAGCAAGAGTGACCGCGAAAGGTCGATTCGGCAGATCGAGAAATGGTGGGAAGAAAAAGGGCGGCAGATGCGCTTCGACGACTGACCTTCCTGTATCACCTGTAAGCGGGAGAAAATATGAAATCACCTCAAAGACAATCGACGATCGGCGCCTTGTGGGCATTCTTGCCGGCCGGGCTGCTCTTGGCTGCGCCGGCCGGTGCCGCGGATGTCCCGACAGTTGCGTCCCGTGTTCCCCAAAACGTCGCCTACGTCTTCTTCGTCTCCAATGCCGGCCAGGCGCTTTCCTCTCTCAATCATCTGTTGAAGCCGTTCTCTTCAATCAGCCCGGAGATCGACCCGGCCCGCCTGGGCGCGAAAATCGGCACGGAAATCGGCTTCAACCCGTTGACCGGCGAGGGCTTGTCCTCGTTTGGCATCGACACTTCGGGCAGCGCGGCGTTTTTCGAGATCGGCGGGCTCAATGGGCAAGTCGTGGCCTTGCCGCTCGCCGATCCCGGCTTGTTCAAGACAAAGATGCTGGATCTTCTCTCCCGCAAGGCTAGCCACTTCGACCGCAAACCGAAGCGCAAGGCTGGGATAGAGATCTACACCGCGGACGGCGGCTTCATCGGATTGAAAGGATCGTGGTGTGTGCTGCAACCCAAGGCGGCCAGAAAAGGACAGCGAGACGGTCCGCTCCTGGCTTTCTTCGGAAAAGGCCGCAAGCTCGCGGCCGACAAAGTCTTCACCCGCGCCTGGACGCAGCTGCCCGCCCTGCTGCATGCCGCATACTACGTCAATCCCAAGGCGCTGGCGGCCGGTCTCGACCAGGACCTGGCCGCCCGGTCAACCGCAATCGGCAAGGAGGTTCCTCTCAAGCAGAGGCGCCGCCTGAAGAAGTATTTCCAGCAGGAGCGCAAGCAGTTGAAGAACTCCTTCCGCCTGCTTAACTTTGCTGAGAGTTTCATAGCCGGCTGGAGAATCGAGGACAAGGCCATCAACCAGACCTTGTTCTTGGGAACCCGGCCGTGCGCTCGCAAAACTTTTTCGGCAATGCTCCCCGCGCTTTCGGCAGCGCCCACATTTCACGCTCCCTTGATGGAGTCCTCCGTGGCCGGCGGTTGGACGTCTTTGGAAATCCGCGCGGTCTTGCGGCACTTCGGCTCCCTGGAACTCTACCACGGCTTCAGCCTGGCAAACGCCATCGAGCGCGAAGGCGAAAGTTCCCGGAAGGAAATCGGCGTCGATCCGTTCAAGGATGGACTGACTGCATTAAAGGGACCTATGGCCGCCTACCTGCTGCCTCCCCCGGACGGCAAGTTGGATCCCGGAGGGGATCCATTCTTGCAAATAGTCGGGTTGATACGTTTTGCCGTCATGGCCGAGATCGGCGGGCAAGCCAAGGCGCGCTCGTTCCTCGATCGTTTCTCCGCCTTCGTCTCCCGAAGCGGAAAACATATCGAGACCGAGACGGTCTCCGGGACACGGCTGAGCGTAGTCAGCCCCAAGGCGGGTATCGACATGGCCTGGGGTATCAAGGGCGATAGCGTCTTTTTCGCCTTCGGCAAGAACACGGCCCGCTCTTTGGTCAAGATTCTCCCCGATCATCCCTGGGCCGCTGAAACCTCGACCGGAAGCGTCGCTGCCGCCGTGCTGGATTTCGCCGCACTCGGCGAAGGTCTCTCGTCGGCCGTGGCGCGGGGCGCGGGCGGACAGGCCGGCACCGGTTTCAGATTGACGGTCTGGCCTCTTGCGCAGCAGGTATTGGCGAAAATCGACAAATTGACACTTGACGGACGAATGATTGCAGGCGGCCTGATCTCCACGGGCCGAATTAGCATCCGTTAATCCAATGGGAGAAAGATCAGTCTTGGCATTCGGGGCACAAACCGTATCGAGACTGATTGCCGCCCTGGGCGGTCTCGTCCCCGGCGCGACGATAGCGCTGCTTGTAAGCGCCTTGTTCGGCGGTGGCCCGGCGGTCGCGGGAGCTACGCTGTCGTTCATGGGATTGGCTATCGGCGGACTGGCCGGGCTGGCGCTGGGACGTTGGCTTGACGGCCGGCTGACTAGCGAGGCCGATCGGCTGTTGCCCGTGATTCTGGCCCTGGTTCTGCTGCCGCTGGCCGTGCTTCCCGCCCAGCCGGCGGCGATCTCTTTATGCCACTTCGGGTTCCACGGCTGGACTCAGGTTTTCGCCGGGGTGATCATGGGCCTGCCCATGGGAATTGCCAGTGGATGCGCCCTGGCACTCATGTCCGGACTTCCCTTGCGTCGGGAGCGATCCGGGCTGGTCTGGTGCCTGGTCGGTGCCGGGTTGGGAGTGCTTCTGGCTTTTGGGGCCGCGCAGGTCTTCTCGGCGCTCAAGGGAGCCTTCCTGGTGAACCTGTTCACGGCCCCCATGGCCTGGCCGACTTTACCTCGACGAGGAGATCGATCCTTGCTGCTAAGAATGCTGCTCACGCTGGTAGTGTTCCTTTCCAGTATGTTCCTTCTGTTTCTATAGGAACTTGAAAGCCGGCCTTGTTCGGGGTAAGACGGGGACAGCATGCAGGCGCGCAAGGGTACCAAGATCGCGGCCGCCAGGAGAATCGCCCTGGAGGTGCTGCGCCGGGTCGAGGCGGAGGGAGCTTACACTCAGCTCAGCCTTAACCATTCCCTTAGGCGTCATGGCAAGCTTTCGCGGCAGGATCGGGCGTTGGCCACCGAGTTGGTCTACGGCACTTTGCGTTTTCGCAGGCGCCTGGACTTCGGCCTTGCGGCGTATAGCAGCCGTCCCTTGGAAAAAATCGAGCCGCTCCTGTTGCGCGTTCTGCGGCTCTCGGCCTACCAACTGCTGATGCTCGACAAGATCCCGCCCTGGGCGGCGGTCGACCAGGGAACCGAACTTGCCGGGAGCATCCGCGGCAGAAGAGCATCCGGCTTCGTAAACGGGGTCCTGCGCGCGCTGGCCGCGCACCGCGACCAGATCGAGTGGCCGGATCCGTCGCTCGACCCGGTTCGGGCGCTTGGCATCATCCATTCATTCCCCGATTGGATGGTACGACGCTGGTTGGATGATTACGACAGCGAACGGGCCGTGGCCATCATGGAGGCATGCAACCGCCCTGCGCCTTTGTGGGTACGGGCCAATTCGCTGCGCATCACTCCCGAGGGCCTTTGCGGGCTGCTGGCCGCCTCGGGTTACGAAGCGACGGAAGGCGGGTCGGTTCCAGGAACCGTGAAACTCGCAGGAGCCGGCGACATCAGCAGCCTGGCCGCCCACGAGACGGGACTTTTTCACGTCCAGGACGCGGCAGCCCAGGCCGTCTGTCATCTGCTGGATCCACGCCCAGGGCAACGCGTCCTTGACGCTTGCGGGGCCCCGGGCGGCAAGACGGCGACCGTCGCACAGTTGATGAAGGACAAAGGAGAGATTCTCTCCGTCGATGTCAATCCCGCCCGTTTGGCCCTGACTAAAAAGCTCATCGAGCGCCTGGGCATCGGCTGTGTCGAGCGTCTGGCCCACGATCTTTCAGAGTCGTTCCCGCAAGGCGTCGGCGACTTCGACCGCGTACTGCTGGACGCTCCCTGTTCATCGCTCGGCGTCATGCGGCGCCACCCGGAAAGCAAATGGAGACTCTTCCCGGCCGACTTGCCGCGCATTTCACAAATCCAGAAAAAGCTACTCGACAATGTTTCGCAGGCTGTCAAACCGGGCGGTTACCTGGTTTACAGCATCTGCACATTCAGCCGCGAGGAGGGCGCGGGTCTGCTCGACGAGTGGTTGCCGGCACATCCCGAATTCTCGATCATGGATCCCCGCGAGGGAAAACGGGCGGCCTGGCACAAGCTCCTCGACCGCGAGGGGTGCCTGGCCACCCGGCCGGATCTGCACGACATGGACGCCTTCTTCGCCATACGCCTGGTGCGCGCCAAAAGCTGAAAGGATCGCGGCAATGACAGATAGGCCCTTCATCATTTCGCCCTCCATTCTCTCCGCCGACATGGCCGCGCTGGCGGATGAAATCGGGCGCGTGGAAGATGCCGGCGCCGACTGGATACACGTCGATGTAATGGACGGACGGTTCGTGCCCAACATCACCATCGGCATCCCGGTGGTGCGGGCACTGCGGGCCCGCACGCGCCTGCCGTTGGATGTCCACCTGATGATCGTCGAGCCGGAGCGCTACATCGAGGATTTCGTCAAGGCCGGTGCCGATATCATTTCGGTCCAGGCCGAGGCCACTTATCACCTGCAGCGGACGCTGCGCTCGATCCGCGACCTGGGTGCCAAATCGTCCGTGGCGCTCAACCCGGCCACACCGCTTTGCGCCATCGAACATGTTTTCGACGAGCTCGACATGGTGCTTATCATGAGCGTCGAACCGGGCTTTTCCGGCCAATCTTTCTTGAATTCCGCGACGGCCAAGGTATCCGCTGTTGCACGTCTGATTGCCGAACGCCAGTTGCCGGTTGACATTCAGGTGGATGGTGGGATAAATAAGGCGACCATCGGCCGGGTCGTCGCGGCCGGCGCCAACGCTTTCGTTGCCGGCAGCGCCATCTTCGGCGAGCGCGACGTCAAGCGGGCCATCGGCGATTTGCGCGACGGGATTGCCGGGGCAGCGGCGCAATAGGCACGCGTTGTTTGAAATACTATTTCGGGAAGTGGCTCAGCCTGGTAGAGCACCTGGTTCGGGACCAGGGGGTCGCAGGTTCAAATCCTGTCTTCCCGATTCGAGACACAGGCAATACCGCGCGTCAGCGGCATACAGGCGCGCGGTTTTGCTTTGTCGTCAGAATGACTAGTTTCATATCTTGATGGCCGACAGGTCTATATAGCGCTCGCCGCGCCCGGCCGTCGGTTCGGGACGGAAGCCGCTGCGGCTGATTAGCGCGTGGGTCAGGCGGACTTGCTTGAACACCGGGGTTGCCTTCACTCGCCGGCAAAGGTCGAGCATTAGACCGGGATGGATCGGCTTTCTGCTCCACTTGATCTCGCCTACCATGGCGCGCTTGCGGTCTTTGTCGAAAAGTACCAGGTCGAACTCTTCTGTTTTGCTCCAGTGACGTCCGCTGTATCGAACCTCGAATGGCACCTGCCGCGCCAACGGCCCGCGCCTGAACAGGCCGGCTACCACCGGTTCGATGCAGGTCGCGATGTAGTCGTGCAGGTTGGGCAGCACCCGCTCCTGAAGCACCGCCTGTGTGTCTTGCATCTCGAGCAGGTCCAGGTTGGGGTAGACAAAATGATACCAGAAGCGCACGAAGAGATCCGCCACCCGGTAGAGACCCTTGCGACTCTTGTGAGGCTTGTCTTGTGTGACGGGCACCTCGCGCCTGACCAGCCCGATTTCCATTAGTTGCGCCAGGTAGCGGGTCAGATTTGCACGTTCAAGACCCGTTTTTGAAGAGAGTTCGCCGAACTTCTCGGCCCCGGCCGAGATGGCCGCTAAAATAGCCTGATATACACGCGGCTCACGAAGCTCCTGGCGCAACAGGAAAGGCACTTCCTGGTAGAGAACCTCCCCCTTGGACAGGATGCGATCGCGGATGTTCTCGGCAAGACTTGCCCGTGGGTCGAACAGGCGTGCATACATGGGCACACCGCCGATCACCGCAAAGGTCTCTAGGCGCTCTACCAGCGAGCCGCCGGTTATTTTGCCCAACTCAATTGGACCAAACGGTTCAACCTTCCATTGTCCGGTTCTCCGGCCGAACAGGGGGGCACGGGGAGCAAACAGCGTCCGCTCCATCATGGTAATGCTCGAACCGCAAACTATCAGCTTGATCGGATTAGACGACAGGCGCAGGTCCCAGGCTTCCTGGAGCAAGGAGGGCAGTTGCGGTGAGGCCTCTACCATGTACGGAAACTCATCGAGGATCAGCCCGAACTTTTCTTTTCTGGAAGCCAGGTATGCAAACAGGGCTTCCCATGAAATCAGCGGCTGAGAGCGCAGCAGGGCATCGTCGAAAAATTCCGCCAGTTGCCCCGATAATCTGCGTAGCTCATCGGTCGGAGTGGTCCGCACCGCCATGTGGTAGATCACGGGCAGGCCGTCTGCGAAGCGTTGGAGCAGGACCGTCTTTCCGACCCGACGCCGCCCCCAGATCACCAGGAATTCGGCCTGGCGACCCTTGTAGTGGCCTTTCAGAAAATCGAGCTCTTTTTTTCGATTCACGAACATTTAGCTGTACGTAAATTAGTATATTCTACATACATATAAACACCAGAATGGCCGGATGTCAACAAATCAACCCGGGATCCATTCAGAATGACAGGTCATAGGCCAGGCCGGCCATGACCGTCTCGCGCCTGAACGAGGGCAGGTCGAGTTCATGTGACTGGAAGTCGTTGCGATAGACGGCCCCGTGGACGAAGATGCTCAGATCGCGCCAGAGCGAATAGCTCAGGCGGACGATCACTGAGTTCTCGTTCTCGTCGGCGTCCGGATCGTACAAGTCCCCTTCGACGTAAATGCCGTCTAAGTAACCCGAAAACTGCAGCGTCCCCATCAGGTGCAGGGTGAAATCAAACGGCAGTTGGGCCGAAAGCAGCAGGCTCAGGCGATGCCAGTGTGCCGCCGAGCCGTAGGAGTTGGTGTCGTTGACCGAGAGCGTGTAGGCCGCCTCGATGATCAGGTGCAGCCTTTCAGCGTAGCGGATCCGCTGGCGCACCCGGATGCTTCCGCTGTGGCGAATATCCATCCGCGACATGTCCGCCGGCACGATGGCCCCGGCCTTCAGCATCCGGGCCGTGGCGCCGAAGAGGCGTAGGTCCACTCCATATTGAAATATAGCGGTAACGTCCCGGCTTCCTTTGATGTACAGCCGCGCTCCGGCCAGGGGGCCCGCGTGGGTAAGCTTGAGGCTGTAGTCCATGCTGTCATCCGGTTTGAACAGGAAGTAACGCCCTCCCAGGAAACACTCCAGTTCCAGCCAGCGCGAGATCCTCGTTCTGGCAAACAACTCGCCCCGGGCCAAAAAGTAGTCGCGGTCGTGGACCTTCATGGTCGTGTCGTGCAGATTGATCCTCGCGCCCACTAACCAGTTTTTTCCCGATTTCCAGCGGTAGCCCGCGGCAAACCTGGTAGCCACCAGGCTCTCCGCCGTCTGGTGATAGAACGCCTTGAATCCTCCGTGGTAGCTGAGCGAAAGACGCTGCGAACCCGCGTCGTAACGCAGCGAGCCCTCGATTACGATGCGGGCCAACTCATCAGGCTCGTTCGGCGAGTAGATCCTCCATGAATTGGTATCGTACTCCTGCCCGATCTGAACCCGGGCCCGGCCGCTCAACCCCTGCCCAACCGCCGATCCCGCGGCCAGCAAAGACAGCAGTAGTGGAACTAACATCCTGGAGCGCATGAAATGAGTATTAGCATATTAAACCCAGGTGCGCATCCCCTGAGCATCTCCCACCTCCCCCCACATGCACCACTTGACAGCCTACATAGCCGCGGGAGTATGATCTGGCAGTCAAATAGAAGACGGGCAACTCTTTCGCGGGAGGGCATGATGGCGAGAGTGATCAGGGAGCATCGGGGAATCACGTTTCTTGCCGTGCTGCTGATCGGCACGGGCATAGCCGCAAGCTGCTTCATGGATATCGGGGGGGGGGGGGGGGGGCGCGCCACCCAATTACGCCGGGCCAAAAGCCCGGAACATCCAGGAATACCCCCGGGCGTTGCCCCGAAAAACCC
>CAZXHT010000074.1:0-5697 GCA_964640665.1 uncultured Myxococcales bacterium | reverse complement strand
GGCTCCCCCCCCCCCCCCCCCCCCCCCGCCCCCCCGCCGGGCCCCGCCCGCGCGCCCCGCCGCGCTCCACCAATTGCCGCGGCGCAAGAAGCGCTGACCTTCCAGGATGACCCCGGGGCGTTGCCCGTAGAAGCCCTGATCGACGACTGGTTCGTGCTGCACTACCACCACGATACTTCTCACTTGCCCCGTTGGTTGGTTAAATTGCTCGTAGGATTGCGCCACGCCCTCGGCCGGCTGGACGTATCGAGCTACGAGTTGATGAGCGACATCGAATCCGGCGCAGTCGATACGGATGTCTACCCCTCGCTTGCGGATCTGGAAGCGAATGACCAGGCGGCGACGGTGGTCTTGGCAACACTCGAACTGACTCCATTTTTCGAAGGCGACTGGGCCGAGATCGTGAGACTGGTCTACGGCGATTCGAAGACGGTTCTCGAAGTCGCCCTGGCGCTCAACGAGGCGAACGGAAGCCCCCTGACGAGCCAGGAGATCGAAGACCTTCCCTTCCGCGCCCACGCGCCGGTGTACGAGGTGGCCAGAGCCTACGACAAGGTATCCGGCTGCCACAAGAAGCAGTGTCGGGCGAATGCAGAAACGCAAGTAGCAAGCCCGGTGATCCAGTGGCTGGTAGCTTTTCGGGCCGGCCTGCGCATGAAGCATGTACAAGGTGATTGCCATGTGCCCAGGCGCCTGTGGCTTGTCGAGAACGAAGAAGAGCTGAACCTGCTGATGCACCTGCTGGGAGATCACCAGCCGCCTGCCGCGCCTGCTGTAAATCCAGTTCCTTCGCCGACCGCAATCAATCCAGTCATACTCACTGGTACAACCGAGGCAATAAGCCTCGTGGACGTCACCGGAGGCGCCCAGGCCGCATCGAGTTGGAGCGACGAGAACGGCGCTTTCACTCTCGATGTTCTTTTATACGAGAACGCGGCCAACGAGCTTCTTGCGACGGCGACGGATCGCGCGGGCAACGTCTCCGACCCCGCCCAGCTCGTGATCGTACACGACAACCTTTCACCGATTGTGACGATAACCAGCCCGGAAGACGGCACGTTGGTAGATGCCGATTCGACGCCGGTGCTCGGGAACGTCACAGACGCCGCGGCTGTCACACTGACCGTGAACGGCATGCAGGCTCAAATCACGGGAAGCTCGTTTCAACTGGACAGTTTGCCCGTAGCCACCGGCATGAACGTCATCGAGGCCACGGCGATCGACGCGGCCGGCAACACCGGCCGTGACGCGGTGGCGATCTACCGCCCGTCAGCAGGCGAGTATCCGCCGAGCGGCTTCGGTGTAGTAGGCCCCGAGGGTGGCACGCTGGCCGCGAGCATGCCCGGCGATCCCTTCGCCGGTGCTTCCGTGGAGATCCCCGCGGGAGCGCTCGAAGACAAGCAGGTGATAACGATAGAGGCGGGTTCGGGCGCGCCGGCCATCCGGGGTTTCGTGCCGGTGGGGCCGATTTTCGAGCTGCGGCCGCCGGGGCTTTCCTTCGCCGCCGATGTGCGGGTGACGATTCCGTATCGCGAGCAGGCGGTGCCCGGGTGGTCCTCCGAGGAAAATGTCCGGGTCTACCTCGCCGAATCGAATACATGGCAAGATATGGGCGGCGAGGTAGACGTCACATCCGACACGGTGACGTTTTTCACCCGCGGCTTTTCCTTCATCGTACCCGGCGTGGAGCTGGACGGACATCCCTGCGAGCAGGAGGTATATTACGGCTACGACTGCTCGGAGATTCCCGAGTTGGCCCCCGGAGGGGCCTGGGAGGTGTACGAGCAGACGCATGATGCAGATTGGCATTCTGACGGCGAGCTTCTCTACATAGAGGCCTACGAGCTGTACGGGAATGCGGCGTTTTTCAGGATGGAAAATGATCTCTCGCGGGCCATCCGCTACCGGATAAGCGCGCGTGCCCGTCTCGACCGCTTCCGCCCGACATGGCTTCCTTGCATTTACCTTTCCTTCGGCGCCGGAGACGGCGAGAAGACCGCGGCCATAGCGCCCGGGCTTCCGGACCAGGGGAAGGTGTACATAATGGGAGACGCCTTCCAGTGGTATGAGGCCGAAGGCGTGCAGGTTGACTGGTCGCAGCTTCTGTCGCTGGCCATAGAAGTCGACAAGTCGGGGGTCGCACCCGATAGCTGGCAGGCAGTGCTTCTATTGGACGATGAACCAGTGTTGTCTGTGCCGTACGAGGATCTGGCCACGCACCCGCAGGATGTCGAGCCGAACGTTTTCGCCCTGGGAGGCGATCACAGCGACACGGCCTGGGATACAGTGAGCTACTACATGTGTCTGGAACCCGACGCCGACAAAGACGGTTTGCCCGACGCGCTCGACAACTGTCCCGAAGTGTTCAACCCCGGGCAGGCAGACACCGACGGCGATGGTGTGGGCGATGTCTGCGAGACGCCGCCGGAAGTGAGCATCACGAGCCCGTCGGACGGGTTCATCACTTCAAGCCCATCGATAATTGTGAGCGGCACGGCATCAGACGCCAACGGCGATATCGTCGGTGTAGAGGTCAACGGGGTGCAGGCTGCCTGGACGGGCGAGACTTTTGGGGCGGGTGTTCCCTTGACCATGGGCGTGAACACGCTGATAGCCACCGTAACGGACAGCGGGGGCAACACGGCATCGGCATCCGTATACGTGTACCGCGGTGAGCAGGGAAGCCTGCCGGCCGCCTTCGACCGTGTGGAGCCTGCCGAACAAGCTGTAGTAGAAGTGAGCGACCCTGAAAGCCATATCAGGGGCGCGTCGATAACGGTGCCGGCCGGCGCAGTGGACGGGCCGGGCTATATTTTCATCGAAGAGGCCATAGAGCCCACGGGGCTGCCTGAAGATTACGTCGAGATCGGACCGGCGGTGGAGATAGATATCGAGGGCGCCGAGCTTACGGGCCAGGTGCAAGTGCGCATCCCGTATTCCGATTCGCTACGGCGGTTCTTCCGCACGCAAAGCGCACGGGTAGAGTTGTTCAAGCGCGAGACGGCACAGCCCGACTGGCAGCTTCTGGAAGGCACCGGGGCAGTCGCGATTGGCAAGCTCACGCTGGTCGAGGGCTGGACCGACAGCCTGTCGATGTTCCAATCCGGCGTCCCAGGGCCGGAGTTCGAGTTGCTGCCGCTCGCAGGTGTTGAACCCGATCCGGCCGAGCCATACACAATGTGCGCAAGCAGGCCTGATGGCACCTGTTCTTTCGGCAACCCCGCAGGCTGCGTTTGCCCGCCGGGACTGTACGAAGGGCCTGTGGATCACAGCATGATTCAGTACCCCACTGCGGTCGACTCGGTCTCTTTCCAGCTTGCCGGCGTCGATGTTTTGAAGATCGGTTACAATGAGATCCATCAAGCGGGATACCACGACTGGCGCAGCGCGCTCGATTACTTCTCTGTAAATAACAACGAATTCTACGGGCTCACTCAACGCAACCTGTACGAGTCGTTGTTGTCGTATGATGATATGGGAAACGGCTGGCATTCGCGCTACACGGCATTCGCCATGCGGGTTGAGCAAGCCGGTGTTCCCGTTGTTATCTGGTACTACGCCAAGAATTATATACTGATCCCGCCGGGCGCGTTGCCCGTTAACATGGGTTCGAGCATTTGGAGTTACGATCCGCGCGAGCCTAAACCGGTGTTTATCGCCGGCGGCGGAACCGATGCTTACGATGATGTGCCTCCGGAAAATTCTGCGGTGAACGTGGTCATCGGCATGGACGTCGCGGAGGATGGGACCATATACTTCGCGGAGACGAAACCGTCGGATTTGTATACACCGCCCGACAGTCCCTTGCAGGCGAACCGGGTGAGGAAGATATATGCGGGCGCGGATGGATTGCTTGTCAAAACGGTTGCTGGAACGGGCGTCGCCGGATTCGATTCGGCCGGAGATAAAACGCCTGCCTGTGCCGTGCAGGTGCCCCTGGCCTTGCCCGAGGACACCGAGACCAGCCTGGTTGCCGCCGACGCAAATGTCCTTTTCATAGCGGACACGGGCAATTCGCGAGTGCGGGCGGTGAATGTCTCGGGCGAGTGCGGTAAGCCCGGCATCACCGCTGTTATCGGGGATATCACGCTGCAACCCGGTGAAATGCAGACCGTCATGGGCACCGGGGCGGGCTACGAGGCGGGCTGCGAGAGAGACGCGCTTGCCAGCTACGGGGGTTACGGTCCAGACACGCCGCTTTCATGCCCGAGAGGCCTGGCGGTGGTGCCGGCCTGCGAGCCGGGCATGGGCTGTGTCGACAAGTATCTGGTGGTGTCCGATACCAATCACCATCAGCTTCTGGCGTTATCGTTAGAGGACCTGAGCGCTGCGCCCTTCGTGGGTCGGACCGACGAGCCGGGGCATCTGTCCGGCTCCATCGCCACGGCAACGATGAATTTGCCGCATGGGCTCGACTATTCGCCGGAAGCGGACGTGTTCCTGGTGGCGGACAGCGGCAACAACATGGTTCGCAGAGTGGTTTTTTTAGACGCCGACGAAGACGGCGTGGGAGACGGTGTGGACAACTGCCCTGAAGAACCCAATCCCGACCAGGCGGACGGCGACAGTGACGGCGTTGGTAACGCCTGTGACAACTGCCCTTCAGTTGTCAACTCGGACCAGATCGACACCGACGGCGATGACCTGGGGGATGTCTGCGACAATGACATCGATGGTGACGGCATTCCGCAGGGCGACGGCACGAACCCCTGCGCCTACGGCGAAACGACGGGTTGCGACGACAACTGCCCGCATGTGGCCAATTCCAACCAGGAGAACTATGACAATGACAGCCGTGGCGACGCCTGCGATAACTGCCCGACAGTTGCAAACAGCGATCAGCTCGATGCCGACGGAGACACTATCGGAAATGCCTGTGACAACTGCCCCATGGTTGCAAGTGTCAACCAAACAGATTCCGACGGTGATTTCATAGGCGATCCGTGCGATAATTGTTGGTTGACCTTCAACAACAACCAGAGTGACATCGACAATGACGGCCATGGCGATGCTTGTGACACTGACATCGACAGCGACGAAATTCCGCAGGGCTACGGCTCGAATCCATGTCTCGGCGGAAACACCGTCGATTGCGAAGACAATTGCCCCAATGTAAAAAATGAAAACCAGGCAGACGGCGATAGTGACGGCGTGGGCGACGCATGTGATGGCTGTTCGTTGGTATGGAATCCGAGGCCGGAATGTACGACTGCGATGGATTGTATCGATTCCGGTCTCAAGTGCCTTTATGATCGCGATGTCGAACAGGGCGGCCTGTGTGCCAAACAGACCGATGGTGATTGGGACGGCGTGCCTGATGAATGCGATTTGTGTCCGGACGATTACGACAGGGACAACACCGACTGGGTGCCGTACGGCGCGGGTGATGGTCAAGGCGATGCATGCTACCATTCAGATAACGACGGCATCAACGATCTAGAGGAAATAACGACCGGTAAGGATGGTTTCATCAGCGATCCGATGTATGAGGATGGCGACGGCGACGGTCTTGATGACGCCGAGGAAGTCGAGCCGGGGATTGACGGTTTCATAACCGATCCTATGAAGGCCGACACTGACGGCGACGGCTGCAATGACAAAGAGGATGTCGGTGACGGTGCGTTGTGCCCGCCAGACTCCAAGACAACTGGCCGCGCTGATGGGCGCACGCCCACGGATGGCTTGCCCCCGCCGCCG